>CANOTP010000004.1 GCA_947570135.1 uncultured Candidatus Melainabacteria bacterium
TCATCCCGACCATTTAAAAGACTCGTTAAGAGTCTTTTTTTTTATGTATGCCAGGATTACATCCTGAGCACGCACGCGATTTTTAACGCTTACGCTAAAAATCAGCTGGCTGCATACCTCTCTCGTACGGGCTCATTCTTCGCCTACGATATCGGCATCATCTCGACCATTTAAAAGACTCGTTAAGAGTCTTTTTTTATGGATGCCAGGATTACTTAAAAGATTCATAATTTACCCCTTTACCAATAATTTATTTTATAACCGTCAGTTATTATTTTACCGCTGCACGACTACCCTGATTGGTGTATGTTTTTATCACAATTTTTATTAAGTTCACTTCTTGTTGTATATCTTGTTGACCAACAACCTCCATAAAATGGCACAAGTTGATTATTTGTCGTAATCCTGTGATGCTTTCCAAGCTTATGTCCGAAAAAACTGAGAAAAAGTATACGCTTCAGTGGATTTCGCATAAATTAAGGTTAAACAGGTTAACACTTGCTGAGGCTTATATTATCGCAGATATTCTGTGGTATGATTTGGAGTTTATTGAAAGAAAATAAGGTATGTCTTTCAGATTCAAACGATTTTTCATGCTATAATATCACAACAGATGAAAAAGTTTTTATTGTTTTTGAGCTTAATACTTATACCTATGGCATCTTTTGGGATAGAAGATGTTAAAAAGGTTTATCTGCAAGAGGCAATTAATGTTGCTGTGGAAAATAATATTGATTTACAGGCGGCAAAGCTTGAAATAAATATTGCAAAAAATAATATAAAGTCTGCTAACAGACTTCAAAACCCTTCTATTGAAACATTGTATTACGCAGGGGCTGCACCTTGGAGCGAACCGAGGCAAATCGGGTTAAGCCAGACTGTTGAGGTTGCAAAACGCAAGGCTCGTAAAAATCTTGCTCAATCTAATTTTGAGTTGGTTTCAAAAAATGTTGATTATACCAAATTTGACCTGAAAATGGATGTTCGTGAAGCTTATATAAATCTGGTTGCCGAAAAATCTGTCTTAGAAACTTTAAAACAGCAGCAGGTTTTACAAGAAGAGTTGTTAAAAATTGCAAAACAGCGCGCGTTATCAGGCAATGTTCCGCAAGTTGATGTTATTCAGGCTGAAATTGCACTAAATCAGCTTATAACTCAGGTTAACAGTGCAAGAACCAATGTAAAAAGTGCTCTTGCCGATTTTAATAAGATTATAAATATTCCACAGAATTTTATCTATGACAGTATGGATAATATTTTTGACGAGGAAAATAATTATGAAGAAATGCTTACACCTTCTCCGACAACTGATTTTCCTGAGGTTTCAGTGATATTACAAAGGGCTTTGGATAACAGATATGATATTTTGATTGCAAAACAGGAAATTGATGTTGCCGAGAAGAATTTATCTGTTGTTGCAAGACAAAAAATTCCCGATATTTCATTAAGCGGAGGGTATGCTTATCAAAGGGCAAATCATACCGAAGATGGAAGGTTTAACAGCGGTGCTTATTTTAGTGCAAATGTTGTTAATATCCCGCTATTTTACAATTATTCTCCCGAGATTCAGAATGCAGCATTAAAACTTCAACAGGCGGAGTTAAAATATAATTCGGTAAAAAATAAAGCCGAGAATGATATAATTTCTGCGTATGACAAGTTTCTAACGGCTGCTGGGAATCTTAATTCTTATGAATCTAAAATTTTAACAAATTCCGAAGAATTGATTGACGTATCAAAGCAGGCTTACGAACAGGGAAAATCCGATATAACGTCATTAATTGTTATGAAACAGTCTTATAAGTCGATTGTTATCGGTTATACTTACGCTTTGGCTGATTATTATAACAGTTGGACTGCGTTCTTGCGTGAAGTAAATGATGAAAACTTTATGCTTTAGTTTTTAATTCTTTTTTCCAGGTGTAAAGGAAATAGATTGATAAAATAAAGTATGTTGCCCACATAAGAATTGTTGCAAAGCAGTTTGAACCGTTTTGATAGGCTTCAATCCACATAACTGTTGATAATCCGTTTACGATAAACCACAGGTACCATTGTTCTATACAGCGTTTCACTGTTAGTATAAGCCCGCCGACAGAAAGTACGGATGTGATTGAGTCAATAAGCGGGTTAGTGTCATGTAAGTTTTTCAAAATAAAATAGCAAATTACGCATGTTCCTGTAAGTGCCAGAGTATATAGTAACTGTTCTTTTTTTGATAATTTTGTTTTAATAATTTCCTGCGAATCTTTTTTTAAGTGCTTGCTCCAGCGATAGATTCCAAATATTTGCATCGGGAAGTAAAACGCCAAGTATAGTGCCAAGTTTCCGTACAATCCGTTCTTCCACGATATGAAACCGTAACAAAGTGTTCCGCAAAGCCCTATAATGTAACAGGAAATTTTACCTTTCCCTGCAAGGATTGTGTAACTTATTCCGCAAATTGCCGAAACAAGTGCAATTTTTGTATCGTTCATATAAAGCGAAATGCAAGCTATTAGGAATATTCCCAGAGGAAAGAGTATTTTTTCATACTTACCCCAGCCGCTTAACTCTTTTTTTATAAACTCAATTATTTTCATTGATGTTATTATAACGTAAATTTTATGATAATGGAATATTTACTTTTTGCTTTGTGTGCGGTCTACTTATATTAGAGAATTTACAAATGTCGATATCAGGTATTACAAATAAAATATTTACCAATAAAGCTGTCTTAAAGGGTTTGGAGAAAGTTTCAGACCACGGGATAAGTTTTTCTGCTACAACAGCTTTATTGATGTCAACAGTTGTAAGACCTTATGCTATATATAAAACTCCTGATGTTGAAAAAGAAAACAAGCAGTATGCGATGTCAAATTCTATCTCCTCAGGAATTATAAAGTTCGGGATAGTTGAAGCGGTTGCGCTTCCTGTGGAACATTTTGTAAAAAAAATAAACGAAAATCCTGCAAAATACTTAAAAGAATCTACAATAAAAACATTAAAAAACGGAAGTGAAGAACTTGTAAAATCAAGAAGCTATAATCTTATAACCCAGGTTATGAAGCTTAGTACGGGATTTTTGACAGCGGTACCGAAAACATTACTTACACTTGCCTTGATTCCCGTAATTATGGATAAGTTGTTCAAGGTTAAATCTCAGGATAAAGTAACTGATACTAAACCTCAATCAGGAAAAGACATAAAATTCACAGGGGGCATTGCGGGAATTATTGATAATCCTAAAATTCAAAAGCTTGCTTTAAAATATCAACATAAAGATAAAGATATTGCAAAACACATGACGGCAGCAACGGATTTATTGTTAACGGGTTCTTTTGTCTATTTGACGGACAGAAGTAAAAGGATTAAAGAAGACCGTAAAAAAGCTCTGATATATAACAATGTAATCTCAACAGGAATAACTTTAGCTCTTGGTTACGGTATTGATAATTTAATAGAAATCAAAACGGAAAAACTTGTTAATAAGTTTAAGCAAGTGAATATTCATGATCCTAAAGTTTTAAAATACATTGAAGGAATAAATATAATCCGCCCTGCCGTGATTTTTGCGGGAATTTATTACGGAATATTACCGATGTTTTCAACTTTTATGTCGCAAAAGATTGATGATTATATTAAAAAACATAAATAATTTTTGTCTTATTTTAAAGGATACCCTGAAGGTATATTCCAGCCGTTTTGGTAAATCCAAGCTGCACAATATAAGCCCAGTCCTTTTGTCGAACAATCGGTTTTTATTTCATTATATCCTTTATCTGCACCGTAAGGAATGATTGAGTCCTCAGCTTCTTTTCTAAATAATAAAAATACGTCTTGACCATGTATATTTGGTCCTTTTGCTCCATTTATATCAACTAGAATTATTTTGTCATTATCTGTGTTTACTGTTGTATAAGTGTTATTTGCAAAAGCGTATAGTACCCCGTCCATTGTTATAAATGGTACTCGTTTATAGGCTGTAGGTTCATAGTATCTATTATATTGACCATTGAGGTTTTTCCAAGCTTTAGATTGTTTATACCCGCATTTTGTAATATCTTTGCAGGTTAATGCTATATTCATATAAGGTCGTAGGTAGATGTTGATAAATTCTTCTTGATCAAGAGATTTATCCCAGGTTTCAAGTTCTCCGTTTTCGCTTTCGGATAATTTTATTGCCTGATTAAGTGTTGATACGGATTTTTTAAGCTTTGCTCCCGTTACGTGTTTTTTATGCGCGGTCATTAAGCTTGGAATTGTAATAGCTGCAACAACCCCGATTATGCCTAATGTGATTAGAACTTCGGCAAGTGTGAAACCTGTTTTTTTCATAAACTCTCCTGTATTTAATAAAATATTGAGATATTCATATAAATATTGAATTATTCAATAAAATAATACAAGATATTTATTTCTTTGTCAATAATATATACTTTAAACTATGGATATAACTAACTGGAATAACGATGAGATTATGCGCCTTGTAATGGCTAAAGGTCATATAACACAAAAGATGTTGTTGGAAAGTTTAAAGAAAACTGACGGGCAATCAATTCCGCAGAGCACTTTTTCTTGTAAAATCCGCAGAAACGCATTAAAACTTGAAGAATTTCAGCAAATTTGTCAAATTTTGGGTTATTCTATTCAGCTTGAACGTATCGAAAAATAATTACTTAACCGCCCCCCAGGCTTTTACATCCCCGCGCTCGTAACGGATTAGGTAATATGAACCCGATTCGATATATTCAATTGAAGCTTCCTGATAAATATCCTGTTCTTCGTTATAAGGCGGCATTCCTGTTTTGGCGCGTTTTTGGTTTGTTTTTTCTATTTCGCGTTTCTCTTTTTTTTCTTTTCTCAACGCTTTTCTGTCACGTACTACTTCGTATTGTGACATATCTATTTCAACTTTAAACACGGGAATAATTGCGATAGCTTTTTTTGATTGGATTAAAATCAGAAACTCCCTCTCATCAGATAGGGCAAGCTCATAATGTCCCGGTGGGATTATAACTCCGTTTTCGTTAGCAATCTCGTCAACTAAGGTTAATGTCGGGTAAGAAGATTCACGCAGCGAATATTTGTAAAAAGACTGGGTGCCTACAGTTAAGCCTGCCGTGTACTGAGGTTCCACAGGATAAGCTCGGGTTTCCGAGTGCATCATAATATTATCAACAAAAGTCCCTTCAAGCATTTTAAATTCTTTCCAGTATTTTTTTGATACTGTTATTAATTTCGGCGAAATTCTTACCCAATGCTCTATCCGAGCCGACAAACACTAATGACATATATTTTTGAGAATCCCCAAGATTTTTTTCTTTTAAAAGCAGTCTGTAGCTTTCTCTCATAAGTCTTTTGAGTCTGTTTCGTTTAACCGCACGCTTATGGGTTTTCTTGCTGACTACAAAACCGACTTTTGTAGGTGTGTCGGGTTCTTTTTTTAAAATCCCCGCAAACAAAGTTACTCCACCCGAATGGGAGGAGTTTTTAACTTTATATGTAGCTTTAAAAGCTGATTTCTTTTTTAAGCGATATTGCTTTGGAAGCATTTTATCTCCTGCTTATTTGTAATTCTGAACTGGATTCAGAATCTGTTTAAATTTATTTCGGATATATCCGAAATAAATTTAAGCTCTATTCTTAGCAGTGATAGCAACTTTATGACGACCACGAGCTCTGCGTCTGTTGATAACTTCGCGTCCGCCCGGTGTAGCCATTCTTGCTCTGAATCCGCTTACGTTTTGTCTTTTTCTTTTTGTTCCTTCTAGTGTACGTCTCATTTTTTTATTTCCTTTTACTATTTATTTGTCGTATAATTCAAATGTTATAGTAAACAAATTAATTAGTCAACAAATACGAAGGGAATTGGTTAAATATTATGAAGAAAAATATCGGATTTATCGGCTGCGGTAAAATGGCAAGTGCCATAATCAGCGGGGTTAAGAACTCTTCTATTGGAAGTGATTTTTATATTACAGGTTCTGAAATCACGGAAGATGTTGCAAGTGCGGCGTCTGAAAGACTCGGGATTAATGTTTTGTCTGCTAATAAGGAACTTGTAAGAGGTAAAGATATTGTATTTATTGCGACAAAGCCGAATAGTGTTGTTGAGGTTTTGGAAGATATAAAAAACGAATTGCCACCTGAAACTTTGGTTGTATCAATTGCTGCAGGTGTTTCAACCGAAAAAATTTCAAAGGTAATTCCAAATAACAGAATAATACGAATTATGCCAAACACTCCTGCGCTTGTTAAACTGGGGATGTTTGGGGTTTGTAAAGGTCCAAATGCCACAGATGACGATTTGAATCTGATTGAAGGAATTTTATCTTCTATCGGTAAATGTATAACTGTTGAAGAATCACAAATTGATATAGTTACGGCAATTTCAGGTTCAGGACCGGCATTTTTCTATCAGGTGATAGAAGATATGGCTCGTGCAGGTGAAAAATTAGGATTGGATTATGAAAAATCGTTAACTCTTGCCGCTCAAACAGCTTTAGGTTCAGCTCAAATGGTGTTTCACAGAGGTGAAACTCCTGTTCAAACATTAATTGATAACGTAGCAACAAAAGGCGGATGTACTTTTGTCGGGATTTGTGAGATGAAAGACGGACATTCTGATGAATTGTTTTATAATGTTATAGAAAAAACCACACAAAAAGCTCATGCGCTCGGAAAGGGGTAGGGATAAAGGGGTAAATATAAAAGATTTATCGTCCAAATAGCAAAATAAAAAAAAGGAGAGATAAGTATGAAAAGTAAGGCAATGATTGAATTTTCGGGGGGGGTAACTTTTACTGCTCTTTAGGGTTCACGCTCGCAGAAATATTAATTACCCTTGGAATAATCGGTGTGGTTGCTGCAATTACAATCCCGGGATTAATTCAAAATGCAAAAAACAGAGAACGACAGGTTCAACTGCAAAAAGCATATTCCGATTGGAACCAGGTTGCTACAAAGTTTATGGACGAACATGACGAAACTTTGGGTTCATATATTCGCCGAAATGGCGGTCAACCGACTATGTTTGAATTAACCAAACAATTTACAACAAGAACTTATAGTGGTACAGCTTGGGGAGATTCTTACAAGCGATATACATTAGACGGAACAGTTGTACCGGGCGGGCAACCATGTGATGATACAAGTAAGTATTCAGAAATTCAAGGACAGATATTTAATATTGATATAGTCCAAAATCCTAAATTTAACGGACCGAGATTATGTATTGATATAAACGGAAAAGACAAACCTAACACATTTGGAATAGATATTTTCAGTTTTATATTTACTACTGACGGTCACGTAATTCCTGAAGGGCAGCCTCACCCTGATAATGACTATAATCCCGGAGGTTGGTCAGTAGGAGCAACGGTAAAAGCTTCTGCGGATAACTGTAAAGCGGGATCATCCGTTATTAATACTCTTGGGTGTACATATTTTGCAATAAATGACAAAAGCCCGACAGGACACGGGTCTTATTGGAAAGATTTTATCGGTAAAAAACAGTATAAAAAATAAAAAAGAGGCGGCGGGATTTTTAATCCCGCCGCCTTATTCTTACAAACATTTTTTAATATCTTCGACTATCAAATCTTCTCTTAAATGATAGCGTTCGTAAAGTCCATCCAACGGTACTCTATCTGTAAATTCTTTTTTAGCACCGAAATTCAAGACTTTGATATCGGAATTCCCGTAAAATCTTGTGATTTTTTCACCGAAACCACCGTCAAGTACACCGTCTTCAAGTGTTATCACAACTTTGTGGTTTTGTTTTAAACCTTCAAGCATTTCTTCATCAAGCCCTGTAATGTAGCAAGGATTAATTAAAGTTGCATCAATTCCTAATGAAGATTTTAATGATTCTTTTACTCTTTGACCTAAACCAAAGAAGTTCCCTAAACCAATAATCGCAACTTCACTTCCCTGTTCAGCCATTTTAAACTTATTCAAGAGTGAATAATTGGTTTTATCTTCAACACCTGTTGAAACAACTTCACCAAACGGAACCCTAATTGCAACAGGATGAGAAGTTTGCTCTACCGACCAGTCAAGCATAGCAAGGTATTCTTCTTTATTAGTCGGCGCAAGATAAACAAGATTCGGGATATTTGACATCATCGGAATATCAAACACCTGCAAGTGCGTAGCATCAGCCCCCGATATTGCACCCCACGAAATTAAAATCGTTGCAGGAGAATTGTTCAAGCATAAATCCTGTGATAATTGGTCGTAAGTTCGTTGGATAAATGAACTTAACACCTGCAAAATCGGTTTAGCACCTTGTGACGCCGCAGCAGAAGCGAAAGCCACCGCATGCTCTTCTGCGATACCGACATCAACATACTGTTTACCCAATTTATTACGAAAATCTTCACTGTATCCGTATGCTCCGGGGGTTGCAGGAGTTATGGTAAAAACTTTCGGGTCTTTTTTTGCTTTTTCTAAAATATAATCCGTTGTAATTGAAGTATAAGATTCACCTTGCGGAGCCTGAGTTTCATTTACTGAGTCAAGAGTTCCCGGCATAATCCAGTGGAAACCTTCTTTATTTGCCAATGCAGCATCACATCCGTGACCTTTTTCCGTATGAATATGAACAACTACGGGATGAGTTGAGTCTTTAATCTTTGAAAATGCCGAAATCAAAGATTCAACATTATTTCCTTCTTCAACATACAAATAATCAAAGCCCATTGCTTTAAAAATATTACATTCAGCTTTTCCGTTTGTTCTACGTAATTCTTCAAGATTTTTGTAGTAACCGCCCTGGTTTTCAGCTATAGACATTTCGTTATCGTTAACGATTATAATCATATTAGAACCCAAAACAGCCGCGTTATTTAAGCCTTCATAAGCCTCGCCGCCGCTTAGGGAACCGTCACCGATAAGTGCTATAACATTACCTGTTTCGCCTTTTAAATCCCTTGCTTTTGCAACCCCTGTTGCTAAGCTGACAGAAGTTGAAGTATGACCGACTTTAAATAAATCATGCTCACTTTCTTCAGGGGCGGTATAACCCGTAAAAGTATTGTATTTTTCAGGATTAGTAAAACCTTCTTTTCTTCCTGTCAGGATTTTATGTGGATAGCATTGATGAGAAACATCAAAAACGAATTTATCTTTTGGTGAATTAAAAACATAGTGAAGCGCGATTGTTGCTTCAATAATCCCAAGATTCGGACCAAAGTGACCGCCCGTTGTGTTAACCTTGGTTATAATATATTCGCGCATCTCATCTGCTAAAGTATTCATCTCCGCGATTGATAATTTTTTGACGTCATCAGGTGTATTGACCTTACTTAATACCGATTCTACAGTTGTATTACTCATATTTTCTCCTTTCATGTACTTTTACATGAATATTTTACAATCTGATAGCAACTCTCAGTCAATAAATATTTTACATTATTTTTTTGTATATAGTTTTTTCCCTATATAATCTTTCCAATAAGATCCGACTCCTGTCGGGCTTTTGTCATTTATTGCATAATAAGCACAAGTTAAAGTCGATTCTGCTGTTGTTCCGGGTTTACAATAATCAATCGAAGCCTGTTTTGTTCCTCCTGTACTCCAACCTGCTTTAGAGTTATCTGCATGATATTGACCTTCAGGAATCACCGCTCCGTCTGTTGTAAAAAGAAAACTGAATATGTCTATACCTAAAGTGTTAGGTTTTTTATCAGGACCATTCAAATCAATACATAAACGCGGTCCATTTTTCGGTACAGAAAATAACCCGTCAATTTGATAAAAATACCCGCCCATATTGTAATTACGTCTGTTCCAGGTATCATCACATGGTTGATTCGTTTCTGTTAGTTTAATACCGCCCAGACTGAATTTTTGATTATATGGACGAGCAGCAATACGTTGTACTCCTGTGCCTGTAGAATATTTGTTTAATTCATCCAATAAAAGCTGAACATCTTTGTTTTCTGCTGCAAAACCTGGAACAGATTGTTCATGATCATCCATAAATCGTCTTGAAACCTGATTCCACTCCGAATAAGCTTTTTTTAAACGTACTTGAAATTCTTTATTTCTGGTATTTGCAATCAAGTTTGGAATTGTCATTGCAGCAACCACTCCGATTATTCCAAGTGTGATTAAAACCTCAGCAAGAGTAAATCCTTTCTTCATTTCTTGACCTTTCATATTAATAACTTTGTTGTTTGATATTGTAATACATTAAGTTTATTAGTTCAATACATTAATAAAATGATGTAATACATACTTAATATCTTCTGCAAATAAGGGTTAAATTGAATGATGATAAAAAAACAGTTTGGTAAAAGGTTAAGGGAACTGCGTATAAATAAAGAATTAACGCAGGAAAAAATGTCGGAAAGTATCGGAATTCAGCCTGAAAATTATTCCAGGATAGAAAACGGGTTATCTTTTCCAAAGCCTGAAAATATTGAAAAAATAAGTCAGGTTTTGGGTGTTGAAGTTGTGGATTTATTTCAATTTAAAAACCTGAATAATTATGAAAAAATTCTTGATGCTTTAATAAATAAATTAAAAACAGATGAAACAGCCGCAGTAATGGCTTATAAGTTCTTAAAAAGCATAGGTAAAATTTAGTTTTTTGTAAATTATTGTTACTCAAATATTAAAATAATAGCAAAACATGGGATGTTTTGGTTTAATGTACTTAAGAAGGATATAAGTTCATGGCTATAGAATTTTATTTGGCAGGTACAATAAAAGACAGTAATAAGATAGTTTTAGGACACAGAGGCGGTAACGGAAAACCGAACAGTGTCAGCCAAATTATTGAAGTTGATAAGGCTGATGAATATATCTCAAAAAGAAAGAGCGTAGATAAAAAAGAAGCGGTATTAGGCTGGGGATTAAATTTATCGACATTGACAGTAGCTGCTTTGGTGGCTGCAGGAAAGCCTAAATTTGGCGGCGTAATCGGTAAAGCTTTTGCCGCAACGGTTATAGTTTTGGAAGGTCTTGCGTTATCATTAAAATTATCGACAAAATACAGACATTCTCAAATTGCAAAATTAAATGAAAAGTTTGATGTTCAAGAAACAGACTCTCTTGAACTGAATTTTAATCCTGATTATGAGCCTTTAAAAAAGCCTGAACCTTCTAAAGTCCCTTTTAGTTAGCCCTACTCGTATCTTAAGGCGTCAATAGGGTTTAAAAGTGATGCTTTGTAGGCAGGATAGTATCCGAATCCTATCCCGATTGCGGCTGAAAATCCAAGCGATAACAGGATAGATGATGTTGTTATTGCAACATTCATACCGCCGAATTTCTGCATCAGATAAGCTCCGCCTATTCCGATTGCAACCCCTATCAGACCGCCGACCATAGACAGTAAAAACGATTCAATAAGAAATTGTATGCGAATATCTGAGGCTTTAGCGCCTATTGCCATACGGATTCCGATTTCTTTTGTACGTTCGGTGACTGATACAAGCATTATGTTCATAATCCCGATTCCGCCGACAATCAGTGAAACACCTGCGATTGCGCCAAGCAGAAGCGACATGGTTTTTGTTGTTGATTTAATTGTTTCCTGCATTTCGGCTAAATTTCTTATCTCAAAGTCATTGTCCTGGTTTTTTCCGATATTGTGGCGTTGTTTTAACAGATCTGTTATATCTTCTTGTGCGATATTTATAACTTCGTCATTTTGAGCTTTAACTGCAATCATACTGACTGTCCCCGGGAAATCTGTTCCGAACACTTTTCTTTGCGCTGTTGTAATCGGGATAAACACCATATCATCCTGGTCTTGTCCCATTCCGCTTGAACCTTTTGTTTTCAGTAATCCGACGACTTTAAACGGGATATTTCCGATTCTGATTGTTTTTCCGATAGGGTCAACGTCACCGAAAAGTTCTGTTGAAACGGTTTGACCGATTATTGCTACTTTTGTGCTGTTTTTATTATCTTCAGGCAGGAATCCCCGTCCTGATTCGATTTCGTAGTTTCTTATCATAAAATAAGGCATTGTTGTTCCGCCGACTGTTGTTGACCAATTTTGATTACCGTAAGTCAGTTGCTTGCCTTCTGATGAGTAAGGCGCAAGGGCAAGTATTCCGCGGCATTTTGATTCGATTGCCGCCGCATCTTTAAGCGTCAATGTCGGTCGGGTGCCTGAGCCCATTCTGACCCCGCCTGATTTAGCAGAAGCTGAACGAATCATAAGCAAATTACTTCCCATAGATTCCATATCTTTGGCAATTTTTTTACTTGCTCCCGTGCCGACTGCAAGCATTATGATTACCGCGCTGACCCCGATAATTATTCCTAAACTTGTCAGGATTGAGCGCATTTTGTTTATTTTCAGCGATACTGTCGCCATTTTTATTATTGATTTTAAGTCAAGCATTATGTCTCCCTGCTGCGGTGTGTCAGCCACTTATCTTTTGCTTCGTCAAGTACAATATTTCCGTCTTTGAATTTTACTACGCGTTTTGTGTACTCGGCAATATCAGGTTCGTGGGTTACAAGTACGATTGTTTTACCCATTTCTTCGTTTAATCGTACAAAAAATTCCATAACCTCAATACTTGTTTTTGTATCAAGGTTACCTGTCGGTTCATCGGCTAAAATCAACGGAGCATCATTAACTATGGCGCGAGCAATTGCGACACGTTGTTGTTGACCGCCTGACATTTGATTTGGCATATGGTCTTCTCTGTTTTTCAGTCCTACGATATTTAGTGCCCATTTAGCCCGTTCAATTCGTTCTTCTTCTGGGATTCCTTTGTAAATCATCGGAAGACAAACATTATCAAGTGCTGAAGTTCTTGAAATCAGGTTAAATCCTTGAAAAATAAACCCGATTTTCTCACAGCGAACCATTGCAAGTCTATTATTATCAAGGTTAAGCATGTCTTCTCCGTCAAGAAAATAGCTGCCTGATGTAGGTTTATCAAGGGTTCCGAGCATATTCATACAAGTTGATTTGCCTGAGCCGGAGGTTCCCATTATCGCAACAAATTCACCTTTTTTTATGTTAAAGGACACGTTGTTTAGTGCGTTAAACGAGTCTTCTCCTGTTTGGTAGGTTTTTATTGCATTTTTTACTTCTATTAAATTCATATTATTACCCTTACCTGAACATCCCCGGAGGTCCGCCGCGGCGGCCGTTGGAAGGTTTGCTGCTTTTTCCTTTGCCGCCTGATGAGCCGACAATAACGTCATCTCCGACTTTAAGTTTGTCAGAAATAATTTCTACGTTAGAATCATCACTTGATCCCTGCTTAATATCGATTCTGTTTGGTTTTCCTTTTTCAAGAATCCAGATACCTTGGTTTTTGTATTTTTGGCCGCTTGTTTCAGGCGAGAATTTCAAAGCGATACTTGGGGCGCACATTACATTTTCACTGCGTTTTGTAATTATTGAAACATTTGCGGTCATTCCCGGTTTAAGTTTTAAATCCTCGTTGCTGACACTTACGATAACCGTATAGGTTACAACGTTTGATGTTGTGGTAGAATCAAGTCTTACTTGTGTTACCTTTCCGTAAAATGTGCTGTCAGGATATCCGTCAAGTGTGTATTCAACATCTTGTCCTTCTTTTACCTGTCCGATATCGGCTTCTGAGACGTTAACTTCGATTTGCATTTTTGTTAAGTCCTGAGCGATTTTGAATAATTCGGGCGCTTGGAAACTTGCGGCAACAGGCTGTCCGACGTCGATATCGCGCGAAATTATTGTACCGTCAACGGGTGCGATAATTTTTGTATAGCCAAGGTTTGTCATTGCCGTGTTGTAACTTGCTCTAGCTTGAGCGATAGAGGCGCGTTGGGCGCCTATTGCGGCTTTTTGGGCAAGGTAATCGCTTTCTGCCTGGTCAAGTTCACTTCTTGCGATGAAATTCTTTGCATAAAGGTTTTTGTAACGGTTATAAGTCTTTTCTGCCATAACAAGCTGAGCGTTGAGTTTTGCAAGGTTTGCCTGCGCGTTATTGATTTGTGCCGTGTTTTGGTCTACTGCTGCCTGAAAATTTGCTGGGTCAATTTGAGCTAATAACTGACCTTTTTTAACCTCTGAATTAAAGTCAACGTAAATTTCTTTCATAAGCCCTGAAACCGTTGAGCCGACGCTTACGATGTTTACGGGGTTAATTGTTCCCGAAGCTTCTACAACATCGGTTATTGTACATTTTGTAAGTTTTTCTGTTTGGTAAGTAATTTTATTGGCATTAAAGTTTGCTATACAAGTGCAGCCCAGTGCCAGAACAACTGCCACGGGGATTATTATACGTTTTTTTAGGTATTTTTGTTTAATATTTTGAATATCCATGTTATTTCCCTTCCAGTGTTACTGTAACTTCCTGCGGAAGTGAGATAACACTTTCTAAGTTGGCTCTTGCTACGTTGTATTTATAAATTGTTTCAATATAAGAACATTGAGCGTTGTTGTAATTGACTTTTGCATCCTGTAGTTGAATGTAATCACCCAATCCCACGTAATATCTGCCTTCTGCAAGTTCGTAGTTCTCAAGTGTTTGGCGAACTTTTACGGCTAAAAGCGGAATTTGTTTTTCAAGTTCAATCATATTTATGTATGCGTTTTGAACTTGGAAATATATATCCTGATTAAGTTGATTTAGGGCGTTTTCTGCAATATCTACCTGAAATTTTGCCGCATCAACCTGTGATTTTTGCGCCATAATATTAACTGATGAACTCAGGTTTACCCCGACGTTAAACGAATTTGTGTTGTTTGTGTCGCGAAATCCGTATCCTGCGTTAGCGGAAAGTGACGGGTAATAATTTCTTTTTATATATAAAAGATTTTCTTTTACCGCATCTACCGTTGAATTGTAAGCTTTTAAGTCTGCACGGTTTTTGTATGCCATATTCATGCATTCTTCAAAAGTGTACGGGAAATCAGTTAATTTGTAATCAGTAAGAACTTCAAGCTTTTCAACAGACGAGATAAGTTTAGCGTCATTTACGTTAACGGGGATGTAGTTTGCGTCTTGGTCTGACGGTTTTGTGATTTTTGCCAAATCAACGGGTGCAACGTTATCCGCTATGTTAAAATTTTCGGTTCCTTCTATTGAATATGTCGGAGCTTTTGTCAGATACATTGCGTTATTTAAATTTACAAGCGAGTTTTTGTAAGCATTTTCGGATTTGATAAGCTGGATTTTAGAATCGCTAAGGGTAACTTCAGCGTTTACCAAATCGATTTTTGATTTGATGCCTTCATCATAATAAGCTTTTGTTCTTAAGTAGTTACGTTCGTTAATATCAACGTACGCTTTATTTATCATAACTGTTGCACGCGCTGCCAAAACTTCATAGTATCTTTGTTTTACTGCAAAGGTTGTTTCTCTGACAGTGTTGTCAAAATAATATTGATCAGCAATTAAGTAAAATTTCTGCATTTTAATTCTGGCATTTGTTCTGCCAAAATTCCATAAAAGCTGGTTTAGGGTTGTTTCAATTGAGTAAACATTAGTATTTGAGGTATAATTTTTTGTATCTGTCGAGTTGTAATTGTAACCAGTTCCAACGCCAAGTGTTGGAAAGAATTCCGACCTCGCGATATTAACATTTGCTTTTGAAATACCCCAGTTGTAGCGGGCGTTTTTTATAGCGGGATTATTGTTTAAAGCAATTGAAATGCAATCGTTTAGCGACAATACAGAATCCTGCTCAACTTTTATATCATCAATCGCTATTGCGGGTGTCAAAGTTAAGCTTAATATTATAAATATACTTGCTGCAGCTTTTTTTAAATTTAGAGTCCTCATAACCTAAAAACGATTAAACTATTAATTTGTTCATTTGTAATCATTCAACAGGGGGGTAAATTAAGAAGATTATGAGATTTTATCGGCGCTTGCAAGAAATTCAAGCAGGCTTATTACTTTTGTTTTGCCTTCTGTTGCAATCAGTCCTTGTTTTAAACCTAAAATGCACGCAGGACAAGTTGTTATTACATAATCGGCGTTCGTTTTTTTGATGTTTTGGGCTTTTTTCTTAGAAAGTTCTAAAGATAATTTTCTGTTTTTAACAGAAAAGCTTCCTGAAAATCCGCAACAGGTGTCATAATCATTCATTTCGATATAACTTACGTTTTCGCAGTTTTCTAAAATCTTTGTCAGAAAGTAATCGTTTTTCAAGTGACATGGTTTGTGAAAGGTCACGGTTACGGGTTTGTTGAACTTAAACTTAATCCCTTTCAGTGCGATTAAATTACCCCAGTTAATTGATTTCTCATCAGGTATGGTTTTTGAGTTCGGGAAGTATTTTGAATAGTCTGACAGGGTGCTTTCACAGCTTGCACAGTCTGTTACCAGGTAATCAAAATCACCCTCAAGTAATTCCAAATTATGTTTTGCCGCTTGTTCAAACCGTTTTAGGTTTCCTTCCGATAAAAACGGTAGCCCGCAGCATTCAAAATCCGGTTCAATTATATTTATCGGATAATTTTTGAAGATTTTGTTTAGATAATTGTCGGTACGAGGGCAAACTTGATTCACACAACCTTTGAAGTAAACAACATTTAAACCTTCTTGCACTGTTCGTGGTGGACGGAAAGGTTTTGATATTGTTTTTCCAATCTTTAAAATTGTTCCCATAATTTCTCTGCTAAAGCAAAAATTAATAAGTTTTCCAAGTAAAGTTGAGTGCATATATTCATATTTTGCAACGTTGAGAATTTGCGTTACATCAATTGCGCTCGGGCAAAAACTGTTGCATTTGCCGCATTTTAAGCACATATCAAGGTATTTGTTTATGTTTTTTGAAAGTTTAAGTTTTCCCGTTGCGACTCCGTGAAGCATTATAAACTTGCCTTTACTTACAACACATTCGTTTTGTGTAAGTTCAAACAACGGACAGGCACCTTGGCATAACCCGCATTTTGAACATTTATTTAAATCAGCTTCAAAATCTTTTAAACACTTCATAACAAGATATTAGCACAAACGAGATTCAGGGTGTTTGTTACGAAAAATTAATAATTACGGGCGAATTATTAAATTTTTTTCGGCTAATAGCCGATAAGGTTAATAACTGAGAATAAGAGGATTCATCATGGCAGATAACTTTACCTTTAACAGACCCTATAAACCCTTCGGAATGAATGTCCAGGTGCCTGAACGTACAATTCAGCAGGCAGGACAGACATTAGAAGAACTTGTAAAAGCTCCGACGGCGCCATTATTTGAGTTTTTGGAAGAGAATGAGGGTGTGTTTAACGGTGATGTAGCCTTTGAGATAAACAAAACGGTTGCTCAAAACTTTACGATTGGTTCTGCGATGAGGATTGAAGATGAAAAAGTAAACGGCCGCAACCCGAGCTTTGATATGCATTTCTAGCCCGCCGAGCAGAGCCATGAGCAAAGCGAGAGTTGAACACGCGTCGGCAAGACGTTGAGTCTTGACGCAAGTGTGAACGGTGGCGTTTAACGCGAGGTGGAGCCGAGGTCCTCGCCGGACGGGGTACTATGCTATAAATGGTTTTGCAATTTGTAGGGGCATTGTGTAGTTTTTAGTGTGAGCGTTGGCGTTTAACGCAAGGCGGGGGGGGGAAATATTATTGGAGGTAGGATTTTTTCTACATTATTCTATCGGCTATTGTAAAAATTTTTAATTTATTTTTTATAATATGTTATAGTTAAATGTGGAGGAAATTATGAACAGAAAATCATTAATTACTATTCTTGCAATACTTATATTGCCTGTTTTGGCGTTTTGGGGATTAACTTTTAACAAATCCGATTCGATTGTTGCAAAAGCAAGCGGAAAACCTCAAATTATCAAATTTTCATCAACTATGTGTATGGAATGTCAGGAAGTTGAGAAAGTTTTCAAAGAAGTTTTGCCAAAATACAAAGATAAAGTTGAATATACTTCAATCACAGTGGACAGCCGTGATGATATGAAAAACTCTATGATAAAAAAATATAACGTAACTTTGGTTCCGACAATTATTATGTTAAATTCTGACGGAACTCAATATAAAAGGATTGAATCTGCAATTCCTAAAGAACAGTTAGAACAATGTATTCAGGGGCTTAAATAATGGAAAATTTAACACAATTATTTTCAAGTCAAACAAGTATTTTTCTTTTGTTTTGGGCGTCGTTTTTAGGCGGTTTAATTTCATCGATTTCTCCGTGTTCGTTGTCGATGTTACCGTTGATTATTGGTTATATCGGCGGATTTAGCGAAGAAAAACCTTTAAAAACTTTGGTTCAAATGATTTTCTTTGTAATCGGTACGGGTATTGTATTTTCCGTAATCGGTGCCATTTGCGCAATTACAGGGAAGATGTTTGTCGGTAACCCTTATTTTGCCTTAATTGTTGCGTCAATCATTATGATTATGGCATTAAAAATTCTCGGGGTTATTGAGTTTGAACTGCCTGTGATGGTTAAAGAAATTCCGCAGAATAAAGCAAATAACGAGTTTTTATATCCGATTTTGTTGGGGGCAGTGTTTGCGCTAATCGGTACACCTTGTTCTACACCGATTTTGGCAAGTATAATGGCGTTTGCGTCGATTTCAGCTAAAATAAGTCAGGCTATTTTGATGTTATTCCTGTTTTCAATCGGGCAGGGGTTAATCTTTATCGTTGCAGGCTTTATTACTTCGAAAGTTAAGACTAATCCTAAGTTTTATGAGTTCTCCGAAAAAATTATGAAAGTCAGCGGATTTTTGCTGCTGTTGGTGTCAATATATATTTTTTATAAGATTTTTGGCGCAGTCCTTGTAAAATAACCTTGCATATTGTATTATCCTAATAGGGATTAGTACGGATATTAAGGAGTGATATAAATGAAAACTTTTGAAGGTCAGTTAACAACAACGAGTGATGATAAATTTTGTATAATTATTTCAAGATTTAACGATTTTATCGGCTCAAAATTATTATCGGGAGCAATAGATGAGTTGAGAAGACACGGGGTGTCAGAAGATAATATTGATGTTGTTAAGGTTCCGGGGGCGTTTGAAATTCCTGTTATTGCTCAAAAGTTTGCTAATACTAAAAAATACAGTGCAATTATCACACTTGGAGCTGTTATTAAAGGTTCAACACCGCATTTTGACTATGTATCGGCTGAAGTTTCAAAAGGTGTGGCGCAGGTTAGTCTTCAAACAGGTGTTCCTGTAATATTTGGCGTATTAACGACTGATAATATCGAACAGGCAATTGAACGTGCAGGCACAAAAGCAGGAAATAAAGGTTCAGATGCGGCAAAAACAGCTATTGAGATGGCTAATCTTGTTAAGCTGGTTTAAAATTTTTTAATCGTTTTTTAGCATAACGGAAAAGGAGCAAAAGTATGACAGAAGTAATTACCGAGTACAGAAACGAGAATACCAAAGATATTGATTTATTATCGACTATTGACATGATTCGTAAGATGAACGAAGAAGATTTGATAGTTGCAAAGGTTGTCGGGGATGAAGCTGCCAATATTGCTGCTGCTGTTGATATGATTGCTAAAGCATTTTTAAAGGGCGGAAGACTTTTTTACTTTGGTGCGGGAACTTCGGGAAGATTAGGAGTTTTGGACGCATCAGAATGCCCTCCGACATTCAGTGTTGAACCATCTATGGTGCAAGGTGTTATCGCCGGCGGGGAATCTGCTTTGTTGACTGCGGTCGAAGGTGCTGAGGATAATTTCTCGGACGGTAAGCGTGATGCTAAAGTTTTAACTGATAAGGATGTTTGTGTTGTGATTTCTGCAAGCGGAAATCCAAAATATTTATTAGGTGTTCTTGAGCAGGCAGATGAAGTCGGAGCGGTTACTATTGCTGTTACATGCAACTCTAAAGGACAAATTGCGCAGGACGCAGGTCATGTAATATGTGCGGAAGTCGGTCCTGAGGTTATTGCAGGTTCAAGCCGATTGAAAGCAGGTACCGCGCAAAAAATGATTCTTAATATGTTATCGACAGGTGCTATGATTAAAATCGGTAAGACCTACGAAAACTTTATGATTGATTTAAAAGCGGTTAATGAAAAGTTGAAAGACAGAGCTATTCGTATCGTTTCTCAAATCGCAGAAGTTTCACACAGTGACGCTCTATCGGTTTTATTAAAATGCGATTGGGAAATTAAAACCGCAATTATTATGTTAAAAAATAAGATTGATGCAGAAAATGCACGGTTGGAATTAAAGAAATTCGGCGGGGTTTTAAGAAAACTTCTTAATAATTCCGAAAAAACAGGAGGAAAATAAGTATGAAATTAACGGTATTAGGGGCAGGTTGCTGGGGGCTTACTTTAGCTTGGCTTTTAACAAATAATTTTGATGATATAACGGTTTGGGGAAGAGCGCAGGATTTATCGGAAGACTTAATCAAAAATAAACATTGTTCAAAACCCTTAGAAGTTCAATTAGACAGTAAAATCGAGATTACATCTGATTTAGCATCAGCCATAAAAGATGCCGATATAATCCTGTCTGTTGTTGCAACATCAGGTACCCGTGATGTTTGTGAAAACCTTAAAAAAGCAGGGATTAAATCAGAACAAATTCTTGTTAACGCATCAAAAGGTATTGAATTGCCGTCATTGATGAGAATGTCTGAGGTTATCAAAGATGTTTTGCCTGAGCAAAAACTTGTAATCCTTTCAGGTCCGACTTTGGCAAAAGAAGTTCTTCAAGGCAAACCGACAGCGGCATGTGTTGCTTGTGAAGACATTGAAACCGCAGAATTTGTACAAAAAGCCTGCAATGTTCCGAATAAATTCAGATTATATACAAACACCGATGTTATCGGGGTCGAGCTTGGCGGAAGCTTGAAAAACGTAATAGCAATCGCTTCAGGTTTTGCGCACACTATGGGTTTAGGCGATAACTGCTCAGGAACCTTGTTAACCCGCGGTATGGCAGAAGTTGTTCGTGTAAGTATTCAGCTTGGCGCGAATCCTTCAACACTTTACGGGCTTTCAGGCATGGGTGATTTGATTGCAACTTGTTCTTCTCCTATGTCAAGAAACTACACTGTCGGTTCTATGCTTGCTAAAGGTAAAAAAATTAATGATATTTTAGCAGAATTGGGGTCAGTTGCAGAAGGCGTTAAAACCTCAAAAGCAGTATGCGAGTTAGCTAAAAAACTGGGTATAGAAGTTCCCGTATCTGCAGCTATTTATGAAGCTGTATACACGGATATTACGCCTGAAGAGCTTTTGTCAAAACTTATGAACAGAAAACTTAAAGAAGAAGAAAGATACGTATAATATTATCCCCTCATCCGTTAATGGAAAGGGGAGATGAGGATTTTTATAAAAATGAAATTTGCTGTAAGATATTTGAAAAATACATTTTATCCGCTGAATGCGCCTGAAAACGTGAAGCTTGAAGACGGGCAAATGGTTATTGTCAGAACAGAAAAAGGTGAAGAAGCGCTAAAAGTTTTTCTTGTGAATTCCGAAATAGAAAAACTTTGGGAACATTCTAAGCAAAAATCCGATCCTCTGCCTTTAGTAAGGGTTATGTCACAGCGCGATTTACAGACTCTTGATGATATAAAAAAAGAAGAAGTTGAAGCATTTTTCAAATGTCAGGCGCTTGTAAAACAGCATAAATTATCTATGAATCTTGTTCAATGCAGGATTACGTTTGATAAACGCAAGATAACTTTTTATTATACTGCACCTGAAAGGGTAGATTTTAGAGCTTTGTTAAAAGACTTAACACAGACTTTTACAAGAGTAAGAATCGACTTACGTCATATCGGAGTTCGC
Organism: uncultured Candidatus Melainabacteria bacterium; assembly: GCA_947570135.1. GTDB lineage: Bacteria > Cyanobacteriota > Vampirovibrionia > Gastranaerophilales > Gastranaerophilaceae > Zag111. The sequence goes on from CANOTP010000004.1 coordinate 21,689, forward strand.
GATGAAACCTCAATATTGGAAGGGGTCGGAATTTGCGGGCAACCGTTCTGCTGTTCAAGTTTTTTAAGAAAATTTGCGACAATAAACGTTAAGCTTGCAAAAGACCAGGGTATGCCGATTGCACCGGGGAAAATTTCTGGAACTTGCGGAAGACTTTTGTGCTGTCTGACTTATGAATATTCAAATTACATAGAAGCCGCTAAAGGGATGCCGCCTGTGGGTTCATCTGTTATGACAACCGAAGGTTTAGGCAAGGTATGCTATCTTCAATTTATGAGCGGAAAAGTAGCTGTTAAAATGGAAGACGGCAAGACTAAAGAATTTGATAAAAACGATATTGAAATGGTTGATGCTGATGTTAACGTGGAAATCGATGTTCCTGCGATAAATAATTACGCGGATGAAGACAGCTCAAATATTGATATTAAACAACTTGAAGATGACAGAAACAGTTCAACAGGTAATATTTAGGGGTAAATTTACATTTTGAATACGGACACGTACTATTTACCCCTTAAGAAATCGTGCCAGTAGTCACCTTTACCCTCAGGTCTCTTGTTTTTTAGTGCAAAATACGCACAAGTATGTGCGATAGTTGTTGCTGTTGAACTGCAATATTTTGCTATTTCAGTATCAGATGTCAGGTTTTTACTAAGATTATGAGCGTCTTTACCCGTATAAGGAATAACCGCATTATCTTCTGTAAAAACAAATACAAATCGGTCTACGCCCCACTTATTCGGTTTATTTTTACCGTTAATATCAACACAAATTTTTGGACCATAATCAACATTATAATACGTTGCAACATCATCCATTACATAATCTCTTCCGACCATATCCGTAAATACAACCGAACGATCACACGGATAAGAATTAATATATTTATTATTAAGGTTTAAATTTTTTATATTATTCTTCTCATCATAAGCTCTTGCGCCGTAACCTGAGTTTTTGCTTACCCCTTTAAAATACGACATAAAAAGTTTTAATGATTGAGTAGAGTCCCATATCGTTGAACTCGGGCTATTCCCCGAAATCGAATCTTGATAATCACGAAATGGCATATCTGTTTGAGCATAAAAATTACGAGCAGCCTGATTAAGCTCGGAATAAGTTTTCATAAATTGAGATTGAAGCTTTTTACCGCGTAAATGGTTACTTAATATAGGAATAGTAATTGCCGCAACCACCCCGATTATACCAAGTGTTATTAAAGTTTCCGCCAAAGTAAATCCGAACTTTTTCATAAAATCTCCTATTCTATTCTTAAATATACCGAATATGTTCAGCATAATACCGAATATATTATATATAATAACAAAAGTCAATATACTAAAATGAATATATGGATAAACAATATTATTATCAGGAGCTTGCCAAAAATATGCGCATTGAACGTGCAAGGTTAAATATTTCGCAATTGAAATTGGCAGAAATGGCAGATGTTTCTTTAGATACAATCAATTTAATCGAACGGGGAGTGGGTAATCCTAAATTATGTACGGTTATTGCTATTGCTAAAGCTTTAAATGTTGATTTAAATACATTAATTAAGTTGTAAATTTTTTCTTTTGATTTAATATATACTTGAGGTTCCTTAAAACTGAAACCCCGAAAATAAAAATTATGGAGGAAATTATGAGTGTATTGGAAGCAGGTATGATGTTATGTTTTGGTGCAAGTTGGCCGTTTCAGGTTGTTAAAACATATAAAACAAAAGAAGTAAAAGGTAAAAGTATTTTATTTTTGTGGCTTGTTGAAACAGGTTATATTCTCGGGATGCTGCATCATATTTTATATGCTCCGGATAAAGTTATTTATTTGTACTTGTTGAATTTTGCTCTTGTTGGTATTGATATGGTCTTATACTACAAGTATAAAAATCGATTTAGTCAAAATTAAACAAGTCTTTCGGATGAACATTTAATGTATCAGCAAGCAATTTAACTTTTGAAACGGTTAAATCGGTTCTTGCTATCTCAATTAAACTTACCATGGAGCGAGAAATTCCTTCTGTCGCTAAGTCGTCTTGAGTTAGCCCTTTTTCTTTTCTTATCCGCTTTAAGTTATTTGCAAATTTTTGTAAATAATCCTTGTTCATTTCTAAATTGTTTGCTACACTAGCAATTAATACAGCTAGTGTCACTAGCAAAAAGGAGGAAGGATGAAAAAACTTGGATTTTCGTTAGCAGAGGGTACTACGCATGTAACTTTGCTACCAAGAACCTTGAAATTTGGATTTACACTGGCGGAGCTCCTTATAACCCTCTGAGTTATCGGGATTGTTGCGGCGATGACTATTCCGACACTGATAAGTCAATATCAGAATAAAGTTTACTCGGAAAAGTTGACAAATACTTACTCCAAGTTATTAGAAGGTTTTAGGCTAATGATAGAAGAATACGGGCCTATAGATTCCTGGGGAGTTAATAACGATTGCGTAGAACTAAGAAGTTGATAGCCTCTCGCTTGCCAATGTTTATGAAGGCTTCGCCTTGTCTTTACGGGCATTGCTTTTCCGGAATACAGCATAAAACTTATGACGGAAAAAAGAATGTATCTATTGAGGGTAATCAGCTTAGTATGGTTAACGGTGTTACTATGGTTATACAAATAGGAAGCTTTGAAAGGTGTATCCAAAATATGGCGATGACTCAAAAAGGTATAAATGAATATGGAAATCCAAACACTTCTATATTTTACGGAACTTATCAACACGGATGCGGTGTGATTTATGTTGATTTAAACGGAAAATCAGGACCAAATAAAGCGGATTATGATCTTTTTAAGTTTGAAATTGTAACTGATGGTATTATCCCTGCAGGAAATAAAAAAGAAGTTGTCTGGACTCAAACGTTTAGCAGTTCGTGTTTGAATGCTGTTTCCGGAGGTACTTGTACTGCATGGTTTATGGAAAATAAAAATCGTGATTATATGAAATGTAAGGACTTAAGCTGGACAGGTAAGCGTAAATGTAAATAGTAAAAAAGAGGGCGGATTTTGAAAAATCCGCCCTCTTTTTTATAATTGTTTATTCTTCGTCTTCTTGAACATTTTCGTCGTTTTCTTCAGTTTCTGTTTCGTCGGTGCCTTCTTCGGAAGCTTCATCCTCCTCTTCATTTACCCCTACTTCTTCTGAGGTTTCTTCGGTGTCCGTTTCATCGTTTTCTTCAGATTCTTCTTTCAAAGCTTCTTCGATTTCAGCTTCGTCTTTTGCTCTGATTACAGGAATTGAAAGCATTAATGCCATTTGGTCGCCTTCTTGGTCAAAGTTCAGTTCAAGTGCGTCTTTGTCCATTTCGACATATTTTGACAGAAGTTCAACAAGTTCACGTCTCATACGCTGTAAAAGTTCAGGTGTAAGATTTGTTCTGTCTTGCATTAACACTACACGCAATCTGTTGCATGCAACTTCTTTTGCGTTTTCTTCTTTTGATTCTGTTTGTTTAAACAGGCTCAGGACTTTAGTACATAATTCTTTTAAAATATTTTCACTCATCTTACTTCTCCTTACCTATCAGGTTAGAGAAGAATTTCTTAACTTTAGCAAGAACGCTGGTTTCTTCTTCAAGGTTTAAGAAAGGAACTTCTTCGCCCATAATTCTTTGTGCTACGTTACGATAAGCAAGACCTGCCAATGATTTTTCATCATTAACAATAGGTTCACCTTTGTTTGTTGATGTGATAATTCCCGTATCCTCAGGAATTATACCGATAAGGTCTGCTGACAATATTTCAACAACATCTTCAACACTCATCATATCGTTTGATTTGATAAGGTTTGGTCTGACTCTGTTTAAAAGAAGTTTGTAAGATTTGATTTCTTCTTTCGCTTCCAATAGCCCGATGATTCTGTCAGCGTCACGAACTGCTGACATTTCAGGGGTTGTAACAACGATTGCTTCTGTTGCGCCTGCAACTGCATTTTGGAACCCTTGTTCAATACCTGCCGGACAGTCAACCAGGATATAATCAAAATCTTTTTTAAGTTTTTCGCAAATATCTTTTAACTGTTCTTCCGTTACCGCGGTTTTATCTCTTGTTTGAGCTGCAGCAAGTAAACACAAGTTAGGATTTTTCTTATCTTTAACGAGTGCCTGTTTTAGTTTGCAGCGTTCTTCAACCACATCAACTATAGTGTATACAATTCTGTTTTCTAATCCTAATAAAAGGTCAAGGTTTCTTAATCCCAAATCCGTATCAATCATTACGACTTTGTTGCCTGCTCTGGCAAGTGCCGTGCCGATATTGGCGTTAGTGGTAGTTTTACCTACACCGCCTTTTCCGGATGTAATTACTATTACTCTACCAGTCATTTATATCTCCTTAATTTTCGTCGTGTATTTTTTTAATAACGATACTGCCTTTGTATGTGAAAGCTTCCTCTGGAACATATTCGGAAGACTTTTGGATGTAAGGCAGGTTAACCGTATCGGGTCTTCTTGCAAAAACTTCGCCGATTCTTATTTGAACGGGATTAAGTTTTAATGCTCTGATTCTTGCAAAGTTGTTACCCTCAGATCCTGCGTGTGCAATACCGCCTAAGATTCCCCAAACTGTAATGTCGCCTTTTGCGATAATTTCGGAACCCGGATTAACATCACCGATAACAATTATATTACCGTCAGATGAGATGCTTTGTCCTGAGCGAATTGTTTTTCTTAAATATAATGTCGGAAGACTTTCTGCTTCGTTAGCTTGCTCTTCGTCACTTTTGTGTACAACCTGTTCTAAAGGTACATCATCGTGATGTACAACTTCTTTTATTTCTTTATTATCAACAACTTGTTCTACTTCTTCGCCAAAAATATTGTCAAGCGCTTCGGTGGTTTCATCGTTTACTTCTTTTGTTTCAAAGCTCGGAGCTTCTACTTCGTTTGTGAATTCTGAAATCTTAATATCAAGAGCGGCAGCAGAATCAAGTGTTTGGGTTGAACTTGTACTGATAAACGCAAGCTGAGATTCCATTAGCTCTATATGTGCTTTAATACTTGTTAATTCTGCTTGTGAAAGGTTAACAGAACCCAGTTTTAAACAAATATGTTTACCTTTTGATTCAGGCATGTCTAAAACTCTTGAAAGCTCATAAATAATTTCAGAAGTCTTTTTAACATTGGCTAAATCAACGATAAAGCCATTTTCAATGTATCCCTTATCCATTTTTTCCTTTCTAAAATACGGCTACATTAGATAAAGTACATTAAACAATTAAAGACTTCAAGAAATTGTTTACGTTTTGTAATTAAACATTACAAAACAGAGGCGGAGCCTACGGCTCCGCCTCTGTTTGATACTTATTTTATGCATAAAAGCTTCTGTCGCTTACTCTTTTTGATAAAACTCTGTTTCCCAGCTCATCTTTTGTTATCTTACCGTCTTTATTTATGTCCAGTCCTTTGTTTGCGCTATAATAAGCTTCTCCTCTGGAAGCTAAGACTTGCCTGTTAGCTCTTGCAGGTAAAAATACAAGTGCATAAAGTTCGCCAGCTGATAATTTATGCCCTGAAGAGAAACCTGCACAAGATTTATTTTTGACAAGAAATTTTTCAACGTAATCAAGTTGTTTCATCGGACTCATTCTTCTGAGTTGAGATGTTGATGTTCCAAGACTTCTTGCAGTACTTTCGATAAATTGTATTAAACCTGTCGCAGAACCGTTAGGATTCTTTGCGGATGCATTAATTCCTGACTCTGAGTTCATAACTCCTAATAAATCCCTGTAATCACAGTTGATTCTTTGAGCGATTTGCTTAACTTTATCCAAAAATGCAGGACCGTATTCTGTGCTGTTTAATCCTGCGCGGCCTTTAGAGCCTGCTGAGCTGATTGAACTTGTTGCATAGTTAGAGTTAAAACTTGAAAAAACTCCTTGGCTTTCGTTTGCATATTCACTTACGGAAGATTCTGAGCTTGCTGAGCTTACCGTAATTTTTGATGCTTTTTTAGAGATTTCCGTTATTGTTTTTGAAATTTCTTTAGACTTTTGAAAAATCTCGTCATTAGTTAGACTTTCATCTTCTAATGCTTTCATCGCCGCTTCTTGAGCTTCAAGTTCTTTAAGCAGTTCTTTTATTGTTGATTTATCATCATCTGAAACACCTTCGTTTTCTGCTAAAGAATTTAATCTTGTTTTCAGAGTTGATATAGTTGAATTGTTTGAGTTTACGTTACTGAGCGCCAAATCTTCAATAACAGGCGCCCACATAGCATCAGCCAATGCATCAACATCAATATTCAGATTTAATTGCGGAATCCCTCCGCTGAATCCTCCTCCGCTCCAAAGTTGAGCTTCAGCCATTGGATTTAATGTTGTAAAAAACGGTTGAGCGTATTCACTTACATTATAGATCTGTATGTCTCCGCCGTAGTTTGAGATTCCCATTGGCAGACATCCAAAATATGCTAAATTTGCCATTCCTGGTGCAGAAATTCTCATAATCTTTTCCCCTTAATATCCCCTTGTATTTATATAAAGGTAATTTATATATAAAAATTGCATAGATTTTATACGTGTATTTACAAATCTTAACAAACTTTACGGATTGATTAATAATAATCTCTATGTTTATTATATAAATAGATATAAGTATAGAGTAGAAGGTCAAAAAGAATGTTTAATGAAACGAAAACACACGAGATTACTGTCGACGTTGTCATTTTGACAATTAAGAATAACAGTCTTCAGGTATTACTTGTTAAACGTACAAATGAACCATTTAACGGTAAATGGGCAATCCCCGGAGGTTATGTAAGGTTATCGGAAAATCTTGATGAAGCTGCATTGAGGGTTTTGAAAGAAAAAACCGCGGTTGATAACATTTATCTTGAGCAGCTTTACACATTCGGTGATCCTCTTCGTCACCCGAATGCTCGTGTTATCACTTGTGCATACTTTGCACTTGTAAGATCTGAGGATATTAAAATTGTTTCAACTCCCGAAATCGGCTGGCATAAGGTTAGTGATTTACCTGCCTTGGCGTTTGACCACAAGGAAATTATTCAGTACTCTATGAAAAGAACCCGTGAACGTTTGGAAATTTGTCCTGTTGCGTATCAATTGCTTTCTGAAAAATTCACTCTTACAGAAATGCAGAAAGCTTATGAGCTTATCATGGGTAAAAAGCTTGATAAGAGAAACTTTAGGAAAAAAGCTCTTTCAACAGACGGTTTAATTGAACTTGAAGAGTATACAAAATCATCTTCAAAAAGACCTGCAAGACTTTATACTTTTGAAAATATCGAGCTTAATTCAAAACGTGCACATTTTATTAAAAAGGAGAAAGTTAAATAATGGCTAATATATTATGGGCAATAGAAACAGTATCAGCAATTTTATTGATTATTTTGATATTGCTTCACTCACCAAAAGGTGACGGAATCGGAGCAATTGGCGGAGCATCTCACGTTTTTGCTTCTCAAAAAAGTGCTGAAAAAGGTTTGAATAAATTAACGGGTATTATCTGTGCGATATTTATTCTTTGTACTTTTTTAATCGGATTCGGTATTGTAAAATAGGTTTGTAAATGGATTGCGAAACATTCAGTCGTAACGGGTTGTTTTGGGGAGAAGAAAATCAAAAACTTCTATCTTCAAAAAATGTTGCGGTTTTTGGCTTGGGCGGTGTTGGAGGATTCTGCGCCGAGGCTTTAGCAAGAGCAGGTGTCGGGAACCTTACGATTGTTGATTTTGACAGGGTGTCGGAATCTAATATCAATCGTCAAATTATTGCACTTCATTCGACAGTCGGTTTAAAGAAAACAGAATTATTTGAAAAAAGACTTAAAGATATTAATCCTGATATTAATTTAAAAATTGTTGATGATTTTTATAATGAAGATGAGCTTGTGATTGATTTTTCTTGCTGCAGATACGATTATGTCGCCGATGCGATTGATACAATGCGTTCAAAGATTCATCTTCTGGAATCGTGTCATAAAAATAACATTCCTGTTATAAGTTCAATGGGCGCAGGGAACAGAATTGATCCGACGCAGCTTTATATTTCTGATTTAAAAGATATTGAAAACAAAAACGCACCATTTGTTTCTAATGTTATTTATCAGTTGAAAAAGCTTGGAATAACAGAAGGGATAACGTTTGTTACCAGCCGTGAAAAACCGTTTGTGCAGGAAAAGATAACCGAAAAGGAGAAAATTAAAACAAATAACGGGCTTGAATTTGAGTTTAACAAAATTACGCCGTCTTCAACTCCATTTGTCGCCTCGGTTGCGGGTATTTTTATGGCATCATATATTGTAAAAAGTTTTTTAAAGGAATTTAAGTAATGAATATTTTAGTTACGGGAGCATCAAAAGGTATAGGAAAAGTGATTGCACAAGAGTTAAAGTCTTGCGGAAATGTTTATGTTACAGCAAGAAACGAAGAGGCTTTAAAGGCTATAGGCTGCAGCGGATATTTTGTTTGTGACCTTGCATATAAGAATGATTTAATCAAACTCGGTGATTTTATTGAAGAAAAAAAGATTGATGTTTTAATAAATAATGCGGGTGAGTATATTTATGCAGCGGTTATTGATAATAAAATCGAAGACTTGGAACATATTACCTCGGTTAACTTGAAAGCGCCGATTTATTTGACAGGCCGCGCTGTCTCTTATATGAAAACCGAAAAATGGGGCAGAATCGTTAATATCGGCTCAATATCAGGTGTTATGGGTGAAGCTTGTGCAAGTATGTATTCATCAACCAAAGCAGGGTTAATCGGGTTTTCAAAAGCTGCGGGGCTCGAGCTTGCAGAGTATGGAATAACGGTTAATACTATAAACCCGGGGTGGATAGATACCGAGCTTGGTAAAGATTCAATAGAAGACAGTGAGTTTTCACAGGAAGAGATTCTGGAATGTATACCGCAGCGAAGGTTTGTTGCACCGGAAGAAGTAGCAGGACTTGTTAAGTATTTGATAAGTGATGAGGCAAAGGGCATAACGGGACAATCGATAAATCTTTGTGCAGGATTAAGTGTAGGAATATAGAGGAGAAAAAGTATGAAAAAGCAGACTACAGTTAGAATTTCGGGGGGGGAAACTCTTATTCGACTTATAGAAGTGATAAGATAACATTACCGCTTTCGAGCTATAATAGTAGATTTAGTATGCAGAACGAAGCTGTTCTTATATTTCCACGAAAAGATGTCAGTGGTTTAACGGGTGATTGTATTCAAAATATGGCAATGAATCAAAAAGGATTAGGTGAATATGGTAATGGCAGTATATATTATGGAACTATCAACACGGTTGCGGAGAGTTTTATGTAGATTTAAACGGTAGGTCTGCTCCTAATCTTGTTGATTTTGATACTTTTTTATTTAAGATTGTTACCGACGGAATTGTTCCTGCGGGAAACTCAAAAGAAAATATTTGGACTCAAACTTTTAAAGAACAATGTTTGAAGCACTCAAACGGTTATGGCGGACATTGTGCTGTTTGGGTTATAGAAAACAAAACCATGGATTATCTGCATTGTAAAAACTTAAGCTGGACGGGCAGCCGAAGCTGTAGATAATCAAGTTTGGATTTTGCCCCTTTACATAATGTAAAGGTATTTTGAAAAAATTGATTTTTGTGTTATTATTGACCTACAAAAAGATAAATACTTTTAATAAGGGGAAAAATATGATTTCAGTAAATGATTTTAAAACAGGTTTAACAGTTGAGTTAGATAACGGCTTATGGTCAGTTGTTGAATTCTTGCACGTTAAGCCGGGTAAAGGTGCAGCGTTTGTGCGTTCTAAGTTGAAAAACGTTATCACGGGTCAGGTAGTTGAAAAAACATTCAGGGCTGGTGAAAAAGTTGCAAAAGCTACTTTAGACAGACGTGAAATGCAATACTTATATAAAGAAGGTTCAGCATTTGTTATGATGGATAACGAAAGCTATGACCAAATGCACGTTGAAGAAGCTCAAATCGGCAGCGGTATTAAATACTTAAAAGAAAACATGAACGTAATGATTTTAATGCACGAAGGTAAAATTATCGGTGTTGATATCCCTGCTCACGTTGAGTTGGAAGTTGTTGACACTCCTCCTGCTGAAAAAGGTAACACTGCTCAAGGTGGTACAAAACCTGCTACATTAGAAACCGGTGCGGTTGTTCAAGTTCCGTTCTTTGTTGCAAACGGTGATGTTATCAGAGTTGATACCAGAACTAATGAATATTTGGACCGTTGTTAGTTAAAGAAAAAGGATATAAATATGAAATTTGAAACAGATTATATAGAAAAGTTAGCAAAAGTTTTATCAGAAACAGGCTTAACTGAAATATCATTGGAAGACGGTGAACAAGCAATTACATTGAGAAAAGATGTTATTGTAACTTCAGCTTCTCAAGCTGTTGTTGCAGCTGCTCCTGTTCCTGTAGCTGCTCCTGTTCAATCAGCACCTGCGGCTCAAACAGAATCTGCTACACCTGCTAAAAAAGGTACTCCAATTACCTCTCCAATGGTTGGTACATTCTACAAATCACCATCTCCGGATGCAGAACCGTTCGTTTCTGTCGGTCAATCTGTAGCTAAGGGTGATGTTGTTTGTATCGTTGAAGCAATGAAGATGATGAACGAAATTGAATCAGAATTGTCTGGTAAGGTTGTTGAAATATGTGTTGAAGACGGACAGCCTGTAGAATTTGGACAAGTTCTGATGTACGTTGAGTAAAAATTTTAAGGATTAAGAGGTGGACAGGTTTTGTAACTGTTCACTTCTTACTTTAGTAAGGGATATTTGGAAAATGTTTAGAAAAGTTTTAATCGCAAACAGAGGCGAAATCGCCGTTAGAATTATAAGAGCATGTAGAGAATTGGGAATTCCTACAGTTGCTATTTATTCTCAAGCTGATGCAAATTCATTGCATGTGAGATTGGCAACAGAAGCTTACTGTATAGGACCAGCAAAAAGTGCCGACAGTTATTTGAGTATTCCAGCAATAATGTCTGCGGCTATGGTTTCAGGTGCTGATGCAATTCACCCTGGATATGGATTTATGTCAGAACGTGCCGATTTTGCTGAGATTTGCGAACAACAGGGTATAAAATTCATTGGTCCATCGTCGGATGCGATGCGTAAAATGGGTGATAAAGCTACTGCCCGAAGAACAATGATTGAAAACGATGTTCCCGTAACCCCGGGGACTGGCATTGTTCACAGCGTTGAAGAAGTTCAAGAATTTGGAAACAAAGTAGGTTATCCGATTATCTTAAAAGCAACAGCAGGTGGCGGCGGAAAAGGTATGAGAGTTTGCCGTAATGATGAAGAGGTTCAGTTAAATATGGAACTTTGTCAGGCTGAGGCTAAGAATTTCTTTGGTAACCCTGATGTTTATGCCGAAAAATTCCTTGAAAATCCTCGTCATATTGAGGTTCAAATTTTGGGTGACAGTTTTGGTAATGTTGTTCACTTAGGTGAAAGAGATTGTTCTATTCAGCGTCGTCACCAAAAATTGTTGGAAGAAGCTCCTTCTCCTGCGATTAGTGAAGAAACAAGAGCTCAAATGGGTGCGGCGGCAGTTAGAGCTGCAAAAGCTATTAATTATGAAGGTGCGGGAACTTGTGAATTCTTGCTTGACCACGACGGAAAATGGTATTTTATGGAAATGAATACACGTATTCAGGTTGAACACTGTGTAACAGAAATGATTTCGCAAGTTGACTTGGTTCGTGAACAAATCCTTGTAGCATCAGGCGAAAAACTAAGCTACACTCAAGATGATATTAAGCTTTACGGTCATGCTATCGAGTGCCGTATCAATGCCGAAAATCCTGCGAAAAACTTTATGCCAAACCCTGGTACAATCTCAGGATACTTGGCTCCCGGAGGTTTTGGTGTCAGAGTTGATTCGCATGTTTACCAGGATTACGAAATTCCGCCTTATTATGATTCAATGATAGGTAAATTGATTTGTTGGGGCAGAACAAGAAACGAAGCCCGCAGAAGAATGTACCGCGCGTTAAAAGAATATGTTGTAACGGGTGTTGAAACAACTATTCCGTTCCACCAGGCTATTATTGAAGATGAAGTCTTTATGAGTGGTAAGTTTAACACAGGGTTCATTGAAGAATTTTATAAACGTAAAGGTTTATCAGAATAGGAATTAAAAGCTCTCAATTTTTGAGAGCTTTTTTAAGGAGCATATAAGTGAAACAGACATATAATGAGGCAGTAAATTTATTAACATCTGCGGGTAAATTCCGTATTTCTTTAGGATTGGACAGAATGGAAAAACTTCTTGAATTAATCGGGAATCCGCAGGATAAGCTTGATTATATTCATGTAGCGGGGACAAACGGTAAAGGTTCTGTTTGTTCGATTTTGTCATCTGTTTTGACGGAATCAGGAAAAAAAGTCGGATTATACACAAGTCCTCATATTTTTAAGTATACCGAGAGGATTCAGATAAACGGGGCTGTGATAACAGATGAAGATTTTGCGCGTTATGTTTTTGAAATTTCCGAGCTTGCCGATAAAAATAATATTGATTTAACCGAGTTTGAGATTTTGACAGCAGTAATGTTTAAATATTTTGCGGATGAAAAAGTTGATGTTGTGGTTTTGGAAACGGGTTTAGGCGGACGGTTCGATGCGACAAACGTTATTAAGCGGAACCTTTGTTCTGTGATTACTCACATTGATTTTGACCATACTGACAGACTTGGGGATACTTTAGAAAAAATAGCATTCGAGAAAGCGGGTATAATTAAACCGAATTGCCCGTGTATATCATTTGAATCGTTGATTGAGGGGTTGCGACCAAATGGAAGCCTTGAATTTTTTGATTATTTATCATTAAGGGGTAAGTATCAACAGGAAAATTTAGCGTTAGCTTTGGGTGTAATAAAGACGGTTTTCCCTGAAATATCAACAGAAACAATAAAAGCAGGCTTAAAAAAGGTTAAACACCCTTGCAGGTTTCAATATATTAAAGAAAAAAATCTTATAATTGATGGTGCGCATAACCCAAACGGGATTTCCGCGCTTAAAGAAAGTCTTGATAAATTATTCCCAAATCAAAAGCGCAGATTCATTTTTGGGTGTTTAAAAAATAAAGATTATAAAAAAATGCTCGGGTTATTATTCAAAGAAGATGATGAGGTTTATTTTTATCATTTTAATCATCAATCTTCATGTGAGGTCTCTCAATTACAGTTGGTTTGTGCCTTTGAAACAAAGGAACTGTTGCCCGATACCCGTATAGATTTTAACGATGGAAAACTTAACATCATCTGCGGTTCGTTCTATATGATATCAGAACTAGCTCATAGGTTTGATATTTTAAGAAATATTTAGCACAAAGCTTGCAAATTAAAGTTTTTCATAATATTATAAGTTCAGCCGAAAGTTATAGGCTTTGGTATGCCTGTAATTTTTTAGTTACTACTTTAAACAAAAAGGAGAAGAAAATGCCAAAATTAAAAACTCACAGATCGGCTGCAAAACGTTACAAAGTTACAGCAACCGGTAAAATTATGAAAAGACAAGCAGGTATAGGCCACTTGCTCCAACACAAATCTTCATCTAGAAAACGCAGAATTTTCAAAATGGTGGGGGTTTCAGAATCACACGTAGCACTGGTATCTAAAGAGTTACCATACAAGAAGTATTCAAGATAGGAGCATAGAAAATGAGAATTAAACGTGGCAATGCCGGTGTTAAAAGACACAAAAAAATATTAAAACTTGCTAAAGGCTTTATCGGCGCAAGAAGCAGAATCTTTAAAGTTGCTAATATCGCTGTTATGAAAGCTTTAAAATACGCTTACAGAGACAGACGTACTACAAAACGTAATATGAGAAGATTATGGATTGTAAGAATTAACGCTGCTGTTAGAGAACGCGGAATGAGTTACTCAAGATTTGTTAATGCTTGTAAAAAAGCTAACATTGTTGTTAACAGAAAAATGCTTGCTGACTTAGCGGTAAAAGATCCTGAAGCATTCAACGTAATTTTTGAAACTATTTCTAAATAGTTTTTGAAAGTTTTTAAAAAGCGGGCGACATTTTTAAATGTCGCCCGCTTTTTTTATATGTTTTTAGTGTCCTCTGTATAACCTTGTGAAATAATCGTCACGGGTTGCAGCAAAAAATCCGCAGGTTGAACCGTTTTCATTAGAATTTCCGTTATCTGAACAGAGGCTTTGAGGATTATTACTATAAGCGGCAGTAGTTCCCGGGGCACCTAATGGTAGAATCCCGTCATTTGTGACTTCAAAGGTGAACAAATCCCATCCCCAGCGGTTTGGAAGTTTATTTTTACCGTTAATGTCTATAGATACCCAGACATACCCATTCACTCCCCCGGGATTTTCCATTGCAAAAAGCATACCATTATTGATAACAAAAGCCCCGTCGTCGAATCTGTTGATAAGAATTGTTCCGTTATTAAAAGTTTTGTAATTATCAGTTCCGCCTGATGTACCGCCAAATGCTATACAAACACTGTCATTTTTGGCAGAACCGAAAGCGCCGCAATCTGTTGTTACTCTTTGATATTGTTTTAGTGTACTGTATAGTGTTTGTCCCATAACAAATGCTGACGGTTTAATATTGATATTATCAGCATCCATATCGGCAAAGGCTTTTGTTATAAGCGCGTATGCCGTATTAAATTGGGCTTTGGCTGTTGCAGCTTTGTTTCCTGCAATAAGGTTCGGCAGAATTAATGATGCTACAACGCCGACTACACTTAGAGCAATAAGTATTTCACTTAAGGTAAACCCTTTTAAATTTTTCAACATATAAAATCTATCCTCGAATTATTCCTTTTTTATTATAACATATTTTTATACACTGCTCAAGTTATATAAGTATATTTACCCCAGCAAAAAATATTTTTACGTGTTTTATACAGATTGTACAAACCTCAAAGGAGCAAAAAATATGTCAATAAATATCAGCCCGAATCAAGATAGAGCAAAACTTATCGGTACAGGTTCCGTCGGAGCGGTTGCAGGTATGAGCGCTTATTACTTGCCGGTAAGAAAAGACAGGTTTGTTCGAAATGCTTATGAAATTATTAAAAATAATTCGGAAGAAAAGATTTTAAAATTTAATGAAGCGGCTATGAATATTTCTTCAGGTAACAGATTAAAAGCCGAACAAAGACTTTTCTTATCGCAAGAAGGAATTGCCGAGACAGTTGCTGATATAAATGCAAAGGTTAATGATTTAAGAAAAATTATTATTGATAATAATCATATTAAAACCGTGAAAGAAGACTTAGCAAATAATTTTGCGAATTTTAAGAAATCAGAAGCCTTGAGAGATGCTGTAGCCTCAAAATCTTTCCAAAAAATCCGTTGGACAAATTTTGCCTGGGGAGCGGGAATCGGTTTTGTGTTGGCTTCTGTTTTATCTAAATCAATTCCGAGTCAGCAACAACCGCCTTCAGTTTAATTTATTGACTTGATTTCATTTTGTAACCCGTTACAATACCTTTTTTAGCGTTAGCCCAAGCTTTTTGTACAAGTTTTATATTGGCTCTTAAGCTTTTTTTACGTTTCATTGCTTTTAGAGCTTGTTGATATCGCGGTTCAAAAGCTTTGATTGCTGATTTACGTTTGTTTTCAGGTAAATCTTTCAAGCCTGTGATAAACCTGTAAACATTTCGTTCCAATAAGCTTGCTACTCCGCTCTGTCTGTAGGTATTACATAGAGCTGATGCATAGTGTCCTTGTTCAAGATTGCTTTTAATATTTTTCGTATATTTATTCCAATTAGGATTTTTAAACCCGTCCCAAATACCTTTGTTATAAGTAATATCTAAGATAGCACTTTTAACTGAGGCAGGTGTTTTTTGCCAGTTTTTCTTACCCATATAAGCTACCGTCATAGCTTCATGTTTTAGGATATCTTCTGCTAAAATTTCGTATGCTTTTTCTTTTGTAATAGTTATTTTCTTGCCCGGAGCATAGGAAAGCGGTTTACCGTCAACTCTTCCCGTGTGCCCGAACCCTATTGTCGGTGCTCCTTTACCTTTGCTTGGAATACAATCGTCATAAGTTGTTAAATCAGGTACCCCCGGTTTTCTTGTTTCGACAACAGTTAACAAATCTTTTAAATAATTTTCGGAAACTCCTGTAATTTTAGCTACATCATTAAGGTTTTTACATGAACCCGGTTTAACTTTGTATCGTGCAGGAATTGTTATTTTTGTATCCGGTTTAAAGTTGCAGCGAATATCTGTTAAAGCAGATTTAGAGTAAGTTACTTTGTAATCTCTGCCTTCTTTAAGCTGAGGGTTTGCTGCAATAATTTGATATGTGTCGATTTCAAATTTTCTTGCAAGAGCTACAATATCATCCCCTGATTTTGTTGTATATGTAAAGGCTTTTTGAGTTATAATATTCGGATTTGAAAATAATCCGCTGCCTGTTTCTGTAGTTTTATCAGGTTTAGTCTGTTCAGGCTCAGAAACTTTCTGTGCGTTAAATTGGAATGACATTACACTGCTTGTTTTTTTATTCCCGCTTGTAATGTAGGTAGAAAATTTGTTATCTTTTGAAAACAGTTTTGTATTTTTAACTTTGTATTTGTTTGACAGAAATTCGTGTAAATCTTTTGCTAATTTTCCGTTTCTGAATTTATTAATACCCTCTTTAATATCGGCAATACTCAAGGTCCATTTGTTATTCGTACCTTCATCGGTGTTGTTAGCGACAGCTTTGAATGTTGCAAATTGGTGATTGGTCATATGAATATTATCAGTTGTCGTGGTTTTGTTTGTTGCCTTATTAAATATGCTTATTTTACCGTTATCATTAACACTGAATCGTTTGTTTCCGACATCAAACGAACAACCTTTTTCGATTTTTATTGTCTGAGTTTTATTGTGTAAGTGAACTTGTACATCAATAAAATTTGTATTACTCATAATTTTCCCTTAATTTATATCCCCTGTGTATATATTAAGTATTTGTGTTTTTAATAATTGCGAAAGGATTTAAATTTGAATTAATATATCTTTACAATTTTTGTGTTATGATAGTCCTGTTATGTCTGAACAAGGGATAAAATATTACGTTAAAGAGTTGTTAACAATTGCAGCCCCGATTATTATGGGAAACTTAGGTTTCATACTTATTGGTATTGGGGATGTTGTGATTGCAGGACGTCACTCCACAGATACTTTTGCGGCAATTAGTATTGCGACAGCTATTATAAATTGTATTATGACCTTCGGAATTGGCTTAATCGGAGGAATTTCACCTTTATTATCAAATTATCGCGGAGAAAGACGTACTGTTAAAAAATACTTTTATCCGTCAATAAGATTTTCCATGGTGTTAGCTGTAATCATGTCAATTTTATGCTTGGCGGTGATTCCTGTAATTCCGTTGCTTGGATTTGAACAAAAACTTGTTCCGCATGTTCAGGAATATATTTTTATAACTGCGTTTTCAACATTCGGGGCGTATTTGCACATGTGCTTAAAAGAGTATTTGCAGGCCTTTGAAATCGTGATGTTTCCGAATTTGGTTACTATATTTTGCGTATTTTTAAACCTTGCACTTAACTGGATTTTAGTATTCGGTTATGGACCTATTCCGTCGTTAGGTGTTGCGGGGCTTGCAATTGCAAGTTTGATTGTAAGATATTTTATGGCGTTTGCGTTGCTCATATATTGTTATATGAACATGAGGTTTAATAATTACCATGAAAAAGGTTATTATAAGGCTTTGTTAAGTATCGGAATGCCTATATCTTTAGCTGTGTTGATTGAATTTGTAGCGTTTAATTCCATAGCAATATTTATGGGCAGGGTATCGGGAGTTTACGCAGCAGCTCAAAACCTTGTTTGTTCTCTGACAACAATTCCGTTTATGGTAACTTTTGCGGTATCAAATGCGATTGCTGTTAAAGTTGGGTTCGCAAACGGTGCGGGTGAAGTCGAGGATTTGAAAAAGTATTCGCTTGTAGGAACTGTTATGGCCGTAAGTTTTATGATATGCAGTGCATTGATCTTTTGTTCTTTCCCAAGGGTAATTGTCGGAGTATTTACGGTTGATGAAGTTTTATTTAATATTGCAGTTCCTGTTGTTTATGTCCTGTCTGTATTTCAGGTATTTGACGGGTTTCAGATTGCCTTGGCAGGGATTTGTAAAGGGGTAAAACAAACTGATATCGTATTATTGGCGAACTTCCTTGCTTATTGGTGTGTGTCTGTTCCTGTCGGGTATACGCTGGCGTTTAAGTATAATCTTAAACTGGTAGGTTTTTGGATTGGTTTATGTTTTGCAGCCGTTGTGTTGTGTTCAATTATGATATTTAAGTTGAAAAGATTTTATGACAGACAATACAAAAACAAGAACTTAGTATAAGTTCTTGCCTTATATTCGGGGATTTTGTATATAATAAGTTTTAAAATTATAGAACGAAGAATAAAAGTGTAAACATGAAACCTAAAGACGCAGCACTGAATAAAAACCATGTATGCATAACAGGGTGTTGGTATGACCAGATTTCTTTAATTGTGCTTGTTGCATTGTTTATGGTTTGCATGTTTTATTCTCCAATAAAATAAACTCGTGTTTTTCTATATATTCTATTTTCCATATTTAAGCCAAAACAACATCACCTGTTTGGTTGATTATTAATTTAGTTTATTTTATTATTGACTTATGCGAAATGTTGAATTATTGATGCCTGCTGGCAATTTGGAAAAGTTAAAGTATGCCGTAAAATACGGTGCCGACGCTGTATATTTGGGTGTTGTGGATTTCAGTTTAAGAGCTATGAGAAAAGGTGAAATTATCACTTTGGAGAATCTTAAGCGTGCGGTTGATTTAGCGCATGAATTAGGTGCAAAGGCTTACATGACATTAAATATCTTTGCATTTAATGAAGATATAAAACACCTTGAACAGTGCATGGAAATCATTAAAGACGCTAATCCTGATGCGATATTGGTTAGTGATTTCGGGATTTTGCGTTTGTTAAGAAAATATATGCCCGAAACAGAAATCCATGTTAGTACACAAACAAATATTTTAAATTACGAATGTGTAAGATTCTGGCAGGATATGGGAGCAACCCGTGTTGTTTTGGCACGTGAACTTTCAATCCCTGAGATTGCAGAAATTAAACGTCAGGTTCCCGATATGGAAGTTGAATGTTTTATTCACGGTTCTCAGTGTGTATCATTTTCAGGCAGATGCTTGTTAAGTGATTATTTTACAAATGGAGAAAGAAAAGCTAATTCGGGTAACTGTTCTCAACCATGCCGCTGGAGTTACAAGCTTGTGGAAGAAACCCGCCCGGGACAGTATTATGAAATCAATCAAGATGAGCGCGGGTCACATATTTTAAGTCCGAAAGATTTGTGTCTTGTAAAACACTTAAAGGACATGATTGACGCGGGAGTTGATTCATTCAAGGTTGAAGGACGTACAAAGAGTTTATATTATGTTTCTGCGGTTGCTAAAACTTACAGAAACGCAATTGATGAGATTTTGAAAAATCCTAATGCTGATATGGAAAAATATTTTCTAGAGCTTAAAAAAGTCGGTAACAGAGGTTATACAACAGGGTTTGCGCTTGGGGATAATAACTGTGACAGTTACAGTTATGACATTTCAAAAGGTTTGGCGGGAGCTGATTTTCTGTTCGAATTCCATGACAAAAAGACTGATTTTGAAAGTGGCGATAATTTGTATTTTGTAAAAGTTAAAAACAAAGTTCTTTTGGGTGATGAAGTTGAAATTATCACACCAAGCGAACAGTTTATAACAAAAATTGTTGGAATAATTGATGAAAAAGGCGAATCGCAGGATTTGGCAAATACAAATGCTGATGTTTATTTAAAATTTGAAAAAGAACCTCAAGATTTTGAAGTTGCACTAGCAAGAACAATTGGAGTAAAAGAGCATGTTTCTTAAACCTGATTATAATTTAAAACGAATTTTTGATATTGATTTAGAAGCTTTAAAAAACAGTGGAGTAAAAGCTATGCTGTTTGATTTAGACAGTACTTTAATGGCGTCAAAATCAGGTAAATATTCTCAAGAAATTCTTGACTGGCTTGAGGTTGTTCGCAGAGATTTTTTTATTGCGGTTGTTTCTAATAACAAGAACCCGAATTATATTAAAAAAGTTGAAGAAATTTCGGGTTTTCCGCTGTTATTTAATGCCTGTAAGCCAAATACATCAAAAGTTCGCAAGTTTTTAGATGAACACGGCTTTAGCGAAAAAGAATGTGTATTGGTGGGTGACAGACCTCTGACAGATATTTTATGCGGGAAAAATCTTGGCTGTAAGACAATTCTTGTTGATTCAATCACTGCAGATTCAGAAGCTTTAATAGTTCGTTTTGTAAGAGCTTTAGAACGATTGACTATTCGTCCGTAGATTTACATCTATGGATTGAACTTTTTGTCTTTAAGTCAACTGTTACAAAATATTAAACGCTTGAAAAGCTTGATATTACTGTTGCTTGGCTTTGTTTAGGGTATATTTTACCCCCGTGTTTGCTTTTTTGCCTTAATTTGAAGATTATGTTATGATTATGTATGGATTATCAGTTGTTAAATTTACATTAAATGATTGATACTTAAATAGAAGAGCTTTAATATAATGTTAATATTACAGGACTTAACAGATGGGAAAAGACATGGGTAGTGATTACTATAGTATGGAAAAGTTAACAAACAGAGAAACAAAGCTTGGGGGCTTAAAAGCAGTAGTTGTTCTTTTATGTGCAGTGTTTGCTGTGTGTGCGATTACAGCAGGGTGTGCGCAAAAACAGGAAGAAGAAGTTGCGCAAGTGCCTCAGCCGGCACCTGTTGAAACTCCTCAAAGTGAAGGTGTAAAGGTGCCTGATGAAAATTCGGTAGATTTAGATGCGGATGCTAACCAAGCAAGTAAAATGGTTTCTTATGATGTCGCATCTGTTGGTAGAGCGGATCCTTTTATGCCGTCAGGAGAGATAGAAGCTTTTGATGAAGCCAAAAGAGTTGCTTACGCAGAAGCAAATGCTTATAACTCAGCTATTGCACAAGTTGAAAAGTTGAAAAACGTATCATACAGAGAAGCTGATGATATTAGTCCGTACAGCTTTAATTTGCCTGTTCCTCCGACTTCTTTAGCGTCATCTGAGGCGGCAGCAGCAAAGATTACCAGAACAAAAGTTGTGGGTATTATGTATAACAAAACAAGCCCGTCTGCGATTATAAATGTTGATGATAAAGATTATCTTGTAAGACAAGGTGATAAAATCATCGGTCAAGAATATAAAGTTATGGAGATAAATCCATCATGGATTACGGTAAATCTGGGATCAAACGTATATTCGGCAAGTATCGGTGAGTTATTCTCAAAGTCAGATTTGGATAAATCTCAAAATGACTTGTATAATTTAAGAAACAGATTTGGCGGTAGAAAAGGTTAATTATAAAAAGAAGAACAATAAGCAGGAGCAGATATGAAAAATAAAATTAGAGAAAAGTTAATTGCAGGTCTTATGTTATCCGCTTTCGTGGTAACAAATTCTTTAACTGCAGCAGTTGCAATGGAAGATTATTCTAACGGGTACGGTGCACCTTTGTTAAGAACAGGTGAAGCTGTTTCTGTCGGGTTACATGTTGAAGAAGATATTCCTAATGCAGATTCTGTCGTAAACTTAAGTTTAAGGGATGCTGATGTTAAGCAGGTTTTAAGAATGTTTGCCGATCAGGCAGGTATGAATATTATCTTCACCCCTGATGTTGAAGGTCAAATCACAATGGATTTGGTTGATATTCCGTTAAAAGAAGCGTTGAGTTTAGTAGTTAAAACAAGCAAGTTATACTATGATATCAAAGCTAATACATTGGTTGTTTCAACTGAGGAAAATTCTTTATCTTTAGTTGACCGAAATCAAAATATGACAATCATTCCTGTTAAATATGTCAACGCTGTTGCAATTTCTTCATTCTTAAATAAGAGTGTCTTTTCTCCAAAAGGTAAAGGTGCAGTAAGACCGGGAATGTCAAACGGTTTTATCGTTGCAACCAACCCTGCTACAAACGAACTTATTGTTACAGGTACGGATAAAGACTTAGCGTTAGTCAGAAGAGTTGTTGATCAATTTGACAAAAAACCGACACTTACAACGTTTAAAGTAAATCATACAACTCCTGCAGAGATGTCAAACTTGATTTGTACATCTTTATTCCCGTCAATGAGTGTGTTAGATCCTGATGATTCGTCTTCTGGCGGAGCTGCAGGTATTCCTACAGGTTTTGCATCAGATGATAGCAGTGGCGGCGGAGACAGCGGAAGCGGTATTTCTGTTGGCGGCGGTAAGTTAGCTTGTGCTTTATCTTGGCAGCAAAAAACAGAAGAATCTTCCGGAGATGAAGAAACTTTCTCATTAAGCAGTTTACCTTTATTGAACCTTTCAGTATCATATTTCCCAACATTAGGTACAATTCAGGTACTGGGCGGTTCTGATTCTCAAATCGAAATGATTAGAGATTATATTGCTGCTAATGATAAAAAAGCTCCTCAAGCATTTTTGGAAATTCAGATTATTACGTTATCCGAATCAGGCAGTAAAACATTTGATAATACCTGGTCTTATATGAGTAAGAACTTCTCGTTCAATGCTGATAAAGGTAACGGATTTAGTACAATAAACCCTATATTCTTATCAGGAAAAGGTTATTATTCTTATGATAAAGAATCTTGGGATGCTGATAAGGGTTCAGGTCCAAAACCTTGGGAAGGTTATGAAACAAGCGGTTGGACAGGTAAATCCTATCAGGCTTCACATTTACATTACGCAGTTAATTACCTGATTGAAAATAATAAAGGCCGCGTACTTGCTAATCCGAAAGTCCTTTTAACAAGCGGTCAGCCTTCAGTAATCGACTTAACTTCAGATTATGTATCTAAAGTAACAACTCAATACTTGGATAACGGTACGGCGGCAGGTTCTGCTCAAGTTCAACGTGATGTTGAAGTTTCTGATGATAACGGTATTAAAGTTACGGTTACACCTTTTATCAGTCCTGACGGCTATGTAACTTTAGATATCGCACCAAATTATAAAACTATTAAAGAAAAATATTATACAGACGGTGAAGCAGGTAAAGACTTGGCTGCAACATTACTTCAAAGAAGTGACTTGAACCTTAAAGGTATTCGTATCAAAGACGGTGAAACTATGGTTATCGGCGGTATGATTCAAGAAGGTGAAACAAAAACAGTTTCAAAAATCCCGTTCTTAGGTGACTTACCTGTAATCGGTATGTTCTTCAGAAGTACATCTACAGGTAAATCTAAAGAAGAAATGGTTGTAATGATTACTCCGCAAATCGTTGTTGACACCGAAGATGCGGTTGCAGACGATAATATGCTGTAGTATCAAGAACTAAAATAAGAAGAGAAAAGTTTAGACTATAAATGAATGCACTAATATTAAGATTAAAAAATAGTATTGATAAGAAAATACTCGATAGTATTGATAAAAATCTAATGGGACAACATAGTTTTGTCCCAATTAGTGTCAAAGATAATTTTCTTTTCGTAGCTGTCGGTAAAAACTCAAATAAAGATGAAATTAATAATATTTTAAAGAAAACTTTTCCTCAATCAATAAAATTTATGCTTGTTGGAGATGATGATTTAAAAGAATTATTAGCATCTTTGTTACCGCAATCAAGTCTTCCGAAAGAAACGGCACCAGCTTCTACTACAACATCTCAAGCTGCACCGACAGGTGAAAAAGTCGTTGGAAAACTTGGTGAAATCCTTATTTCAAAAGGTTTAGTGTCAGAAGTTGACTTGATGAAAGCCTTAGCGTCAGCCAAAAGAAGTGGAACTCCTATCGGTTCAAAACTTTTTGAAATGGGATTAATCTCTTTAGATGATTTAAAATCCGTACTTCATGACCAATCGGGTTATGAAATGGTTTCTGCAACCCAATTAGTTGATCAGAAAAAATATGTTAACATCCTGCCTGAAGATTTTATTCGTGCAAATTCTGTTATTCCGATTTCTTCTGACGGTAAAACTCTTGTTTTAGGGGTTGTAAAACCTATCAAAATGGATGTTTTGAAAGAAATCATCTACTTAACGGGTTTAAGTCCTAAGCAGTTATTGATGACTCATTATGAGTTTCAAAACTCTTTAAATACTTTCTTCTCAGTACAGAAAAAGCAAACAGAAGAAATTATTGACCAAATTAAAGCTGAAACTATAGACTCAGAGGAAGAAGCAACTCTTTGGGAACAGGTTGACGCGGAGTTGCAAGATTCAACGGGTTCTGTTGCAAAATTTGTTAACCAAATTATTACAAACGGTATTGATAATAAGGTTTCCGATATTCACATAGAACCGAGATTATCAGGTTATATTGTCAGATACAGAAAAGACGGTATGCTGCAAAAAGTTCTGGATGTTCCGGCTAAAGTTGAAACCTCTGTTATTGCACGTTTCAAGGTTATGGCGAGAATGAATATCGCAGAAAACAGACGACCTCAGGATGGTACCTTCTCAATATCATATAAAGATTGTTCTTATGACTTCCGTATCAACACGCTTCCTGTTTCAGGTAAAGAAAAGGTCTGTATCCGTATCTTGGCGCCTGCGGTTTCTCTTGCATCAAATGATAAAGAGATTAAAATTGTTGGTGCAGCAGAACGTGATATTCAAAAACTTAAACAAATGGTATCTTGTCCGAACGGTATTATCCTAACCTCAGGTCCTACAGGTTCAGGTAAAACAACGACCTTGTACTCAATTTTGAAAAGTTTGAATGATGAATCTGTTAACATTACAACGATTGAGGACCCGATAGAAATTAAGTTGGAAGGTATTAACCAATCTCAAATTAACGCAAAAGCGGGTATTACATTCGCATCTTGTATGCGTGCAATCCTTCGTCAAGACCCTGACATCATTCTGGTCGGTGAAATCCGTGACTACGAAACTTTGGAAATCGCAATTTCAGCAGCATTGACAGGTCACTTGGTATTAAGTACAGTCCACACCAACTCGGCAGCGGCAACAGTTACCCGTATGATTGAAATGGGTGCAAAAGACTATTTGGTATCTTCAACTTTATCAGGCGTAATTGCTCAACGTCTTGTAAGAAGACTTTGCGATGATTGTAAGGAAGAATATTACCCGACACGTGAAGAAGCTGCAATGATTACAACGGATAAAGATGAAATCGAACAGCTTATGAAAACTCCGCTATACAGAGCAAAAGGCTGTAACAAATGCGGATTCCAAGGGTACAAAGGACGTCTGGGTGTTTATGAAATCATGCAGATAACAAAAGAAATTAAAAAACTTATCGCACAAGGTGCTCACGATTTGGAAATCGAAGAAAGTGCGGTAGCAAATGGAATGACAACATTAAACAGATCTTGTTATAACCATATCTTAAACGGAATGACTACAATTGAAGAATTTGTCAGAGTCTTGGGTATGGCAGGTGAATAGTAGGTGGAATTATGACGATTTATAATTATACGGCTATAGATAATGCAAATAAATTGGTAAAAGGTAAAGTTGAAGCTGACGATTTAAGAGCTGCCCGTGCGGCGGTCAGAGATTTAGGTTTCACTCCGACTAATATAACAGAAGAACAATCTGTTAAAAAAGAGGTTAAAAAGCCGACTGCAGGTAAGATGCCAAAACTTGGTTTAAAAGAGCAGATAGATTTTACATCTACTCTTCAAATTCTTGCTGCTGCGGGTATTCCGATTATTGAATCTTTATTGTTTATAGAAAACGATGCGGCAAAATTAAAAATCAGGCAGTGTGCAACGGAATTAAGACGCCAAATCATGAATGGCGGAACTTTTGCGGGTACAATTGCAAAATATCCCGAACAGTTCGGACAGGTTTACATCGGTCTTGTAAGAGCAGGGGAAGACGCCGGTGAATTGGAAAAAACTCTTGACCGTTTATTAGAACTTTTGAATAAGCAAGACGCAATCAGGGGTAAAGTTATCGGTACACTAATGTATCCGGTATTCGTTATTTTGCTTGCTGTATTTATCATTATCGTCATGCTTGTGTTTGTATTCCCTGTATTTAAAGAAATGTTTGACTCAATGGGGATGCAATTACCTTGGATTACAAGAGTATTAATGAACATGGGCTTATTCTTGAAGAAACAATGGTATACAATTCCTCTGGGGTTTGCGGCTGTAACATTCTTTATTAACTTCCTGTTCCGTTGGAAACCTAGTAAATGGAAAATTGATGAATGGGTTTTGAAAATCCCTGTATTGCAGGATTTGATTCAGTACTCAAACTTTGCAAACTTCATAGCGGTTATGCAGGTAGCGTATGATGCGGGTGTTCCGATTTTGGAATGTTTGTATTTGTCTAATATGACATTAACCAATCATACCTTAGAGACAAGGGTCGAAGAAGCTACAGTAAGGGTTCAACAAGGTCAGCACTTGTCAGCAGCGTTGCGTGCAACAAGAACTATGCCTAAGATGATTCTGTTTATGATTGCAACAGGTGAACAATCAGGTCGTCTGGGAGATATGTTAGGTCAGGCAACAAATTATATTGATAAACAATTAGATACGATTATTGATATTATGACAAAGATGATTGAGCCGATAATGCTTGTCGTAATCGGTACAATCGTACTTATTTTGGCTGCAGCATTGTACTTACCGCTGTTCGCATCATATATGGGTATGTAATGCAGAAAACAATCATTATCACAGGTTCAACATCAGGACTTGGAAAAGAACTTGTTAAGATCTTTTCCGAATTTCAGGATTGGAAAGTTTTTGCGGGTTACAGAAATAAAGACCTGATTGAGTCAAAAGAAAATGTTGAATATTTTTATATCGATATGTTAAACCGAGAGTCAATCTCTGAAGCTGCTAAAGTTATCAAGTCAAAAACAGATAAAATTGATGTCATAATAAATGTGGCTGGTACTGTTGTGGCAGGTCCTGTTGAAGTGCTTGATACCGATAGTTTAAGACGTCAATTTGAGGTTAATACTTTTTCTCATATTGAGTTTGTGCAAAATTTGGTACCAATTTTAAGCGGCGGAAGGGTTGTAAATATAAGTTCAATGGCAAGTTTTGGACATTTCCCGTTTATAAGCCCTTATTGTGCATCAAAAAGAGCATTGGATATATTTTTTAATGCATTTGCGCTTGAAAATCACAGTAATATTGACGTGATATCAGTCAAGGCAGGTGTTATTTCTACTCCGATTTGGAAGAAGTCCGTTGATGCTAATTTAACATCTTTAGAAGGGTGTGAAGACTACAGATGCGAGTTGGAATTTTTGAAAAACAATGCTTTAAAAAATACCAATAAGGGCTTAAAGGTTGAAGATGCGGCGGTGTTTATCAAAAAAGTTGCAACGGCAAAAAATCCAAAAACTTCTTATACTTTAGGACGGGATGCAAAGTTCGCACATTTTATGTCTTACCTGCCGCAAGATGTTATAAATAAGCTTGTAAAATTCGGGCTAAGAAGCAGGATGAAAATTTCAGAGTAAATTCGTATACGGAAAAGGAGAAAAACATGAAAAAACAGACTATGATTGAAATTTCGGGGGGGGTAACTCTTTAAGCTCCTCGGTCGGACGGGGCATCATGCCACCAACGGTATTTACACGACTTCAACAGTTCAGCTCTGCAAGGAAGGGATTCACTCTTGCTGAGGTATTAATCATCCTCGGAATTATCGGGGTTGTTGCAGCGATGACTATTCCTAATCTTATTGCCGCGAATCAAAAAAGGGTTACAGTGACAAAGTTACAAAAGGCAATTTCTGTAATTAATCAGGCATATCGCTTATCTTATGAAGAAAACGGGGATGTAAATGCCGAAGAAGCAAAAGCTTTAGGTGCAGAAGACTATTTTAAAAAATATTGGGAACCGTATATAAAATTGCATACATTGTGTAAAACCTATCAAATGTGCGGTTATAAATCTCAAACCCCGTTTAAATATTCTAACGGTAGTGCTTCCGGAATGAATTTTATTCACATAAACAGAATAGAATTTTTAACAATGGACGGTTTTTTATATATTATTGCGACTGCAGGCGGTGATAAGAATGATGCTATGAAAGAATTATTTGTAGATATAAATGGAGGACACGGTCCAAACAAATTTGGTCGCGATGTTTTTGTTTAGGATAGAATACCTGACGGTAAGGGAGTTCAACCTTACGGATATAGTCGTGAAAATGCGTATATTAATAGCCAATGTTCAGAATTATTTTTGGGATATACGTGCGCAGAAAAAATTAAGCGTGCAGGCTGGCAGATTGATAAATCTTATCCGTGGAAATAAAGGTCGGAAGAATTTTCAATCTGATATCAAAAACAATTGGTAACAATATTTACCCCTTTATGGTATAATGTAACTATGAACGATAAAGAGATTGATAAAATATATAAGTTAATAGATTCAGAGCAGTACGAGGAAGCAAAAGTCGTTATAGAAGATGTTTTAAAAGCAGATTCATCTGATATTGAGGCTCAAAAGTTACTTGCGCTTTGTTATGTAAACCTTGAAAAATATGATAATGCCAGAACAATTCTTGAAGATGTTGTTAAATATTCTCAAGATGATGCGCTGAGTTGGTTTTATCTTGGCTGCTGTTATGATAATTCGGGTGATTTAATTTCAGCTAAACACGCTTATCTTAAGGTTCTGGAGTTAAGGCCAGAGTATTTGGATGCTTATACAAGTCTTTCTATTGCATATATTAAAATGGAAGACTACGATAATGCTATAGCAACAGGTAAAAAAGCGCTTGAAATTGCAGGCGGGGATGATTATTCGATATATTACATCTTAGGTACTGCGTGTATGGCAGGTAAAAAGTTTGAAGAAAGTATTGAATATATTGAAAAAGCTATTTCTATTGAACCAAATAACCTGCAGCTTTATAATAATTTGGGCACTTCATACTTAACTGTCGGCAATCTTGAAAAGTCCCGCGAAGCTTATGAAAAGGCTTTAAGTTTAGATGACAGTGATTCGTTGACTTATTTTAATATCGCGTCAATCCTTCAATTACAAAACAAACATAAAGAAGCTTGCGATTATTTTGCAAAGGCTAACGAGTATGAACCTGAAGAAGACAGTTATATTGTTGCTTGGGCTCTGTCGGAAGTTAAGGCCGGAATGTTTAAAGAAGCTATTGAGCATTATAAATATTTAGCCTCTGTTTATCCGCAGAAACCGAATTATAAATATAATCTTGCCTGCTGCTATCAAGTTGTCGGGGAATACGAGATTGCTATTTATTTGTTAAAACAGCTTGTTGTTTTAAATCCGAAAGCAACAAATATATTAAAGAAATTGGCAGGTGTTTATATTGATATCGGTCAGTATACAAATGCAAAAGAGATTTATGAAAAAATTATTAAACAAGGTTCTGTATCGTTTGAACTTTATTACGAGTTAGCGCAATTGTGTGTAAAAACAGATGATATAGACAGAGCCGAGCAAATTTTGAAAAAAGTTTGCGGGCTTAATCCTACATTTGCAAGAGCTCATAAGGATTTAGGTGTAATTTATCTTAATAAGAGATTATTTGATTACGCTAAAGACGAGTTTGAAAAAGCATACGAACTTGAGCCTGAAAATGTTTCAATAATTGTTGAATACGCAAATTATCTTCATTCTACATCTGATTTTGAAAAAGCTGATGAATATTATCAAAAAGCACTTGATATTGAACCCGAACACTCTAGCGCGTTAGCTTTTTCAGCATTAAATAAAACACATCTTCATCAAATTGATATTGCAAAAGAACAAATTACGAGAGTTCTTGATAAAATTTCAGGTTCTGCGTTTTTGTTGTTCATTGCAGGAAGGATTTATCATCTGTCAGGAGATTACGAAAACGCTAAGATGTATTTGATAAAGGCATACGAATTAGAAAAATTACCTGATGTTCAAAATTTACTGGGATTATGTTACTACGAGCTCGGAAATTACGAACAAGCAAAGACAATATTTTTAAATATGCTTGAAAAAACTCCTATGAACGTTAATATATTACTAAATGTTGCGAAGTGTTTTGATAAACTTGGTGATACAGAAAAAGCCTTGGAGTATGCGGAAAAGACGGTAAATTTGTTTGCTGAATGTGAAGAAGCACAGGTACTTATAAGAAAACTTTCTTAAGTATATCTATTGCATATCCTTTAATTTAATGGTAAGATATACTTATTGATTTTAAGCAGATTTGTAAGAAAGTAAAAGTATGAAAAAGATGTATATTGAGGACTTACCTTCTCGAGCGAAGGAAATAGCTCCTCTTTTGTGTCGTGGTCTTAGTAATATTGAAATTGCGAACATGTTATATGTAAGTCATTATACTGTACGGGCTCACGTTGTAAGAATGATGAAAAACACAGATTCAAAAAACAGAATGGAATTAGCATATAAGTTAGGTGTTTATGATCGAGAAATGAAGATGCTCTCTTATATAAAGATAAAAGGTAAAGGTAATCACGAAAAGTAATAACTTTACAGTAGTTGTTCTTTTTTGTATAATCCTGGTATGATAACTTTGCAGAAATATTTAAAACAATCGGCAACGTATAAGGTGTTTTCGCATTTTTTACTTGTTTTTGCTGATTTTTTGGATACTTTGGGCAAAATTGCGCAAATTGGATTTCATGTTTTAAAGTGCATTTTAAAGTTTGAAATCTCGGGTAAAGAATTACTCTCTCAGTGTGACAGGTTTGGTGTGAGTTCATTACCTATTACGTTGTCAATTGTGGGGATGACATCTATTATTGTAGCATCTCAGGTTGCGCATGAAATGGTAAAACAAGGCGGTGGAAACTTTGTCGGACTTTTGATGACAATACTTATTGTAAGGGAAGTCGGTGCTATTATGTCAGGGTTTGCTATAACTTCAATGATTGGCTCATCTTTAGCGTCTGAACTTGCAACAATGAGGGTAACCGAGCAGGTTGATGCAGTTGATGTTTTGGGTGTTGACCCTATCAGGTATTTGTTTGTCCCAAGGGTTTTATCAGGTATTATAATGATGCCGTTTGTGGTAATTGTGGCATCTGTTGTCGGGGTACTGTTAGGGGCCGTTACATCTGATATGTTTGCTGGGTTAACATATAGGGCATATTTTGACTCGGCATGGCTTGGGTTATATATGAAAGACTTAACAGTTTGCCTTTTGAAAGCTGCTGTATTTGGTGCGACAATTTCTTTAATTAGTTGTACTTGCGGATATTTTGCTTCAGGCGGCGCGAAAGGTGTCGGTATTGCTACAACTAAGGCTGTTGTCTGGTCATTTATTGCAATAGTTGTTTGGGATATGGTATTTGCGGTTTTATTTTTCTTTTAATTCGAGAGAAGGTTTAGTTATGAGTATAGAAGTTAGAAATTTAATAAAAAAGTTTGACGATAGAGTTGTCATAAACGACATATCTTTTAAGGTTGATGACGGTGAGGTTTTGGCAATTGTCGGATTTTCGGGATCGGGTAAAAGTACGGTATTAAAACTGATTTGCGGGCTTATTCCTTTTGACAGCGGAGAAGTTGTCACCTCAGAAGGTGATATTGCTATGGTTTTTCAATATTCGGCGTTGTTTGATTCATTGACTGTTGCCGATAATATTGCTTTTGCGCTCCGTGAAAGAAAAGATTTAAGGAAAAAGTTTACGGAAAGCGAGATAAAAAAGATAGTATCTCAAAAGTTAGAGCTTGTAGGCTTGAGAGGTATTGAAAATAAGTTCCCGTCAGAGTTATCGGGCGGTATGCAAAAAAGGGTAAGTTTTGCCCGTGCGATTGTAACCAAACCTAACTCAATTTTGTATGATGAACCGACTGCGGGTTTAGATCCGATGTCATCTACGTTAATTGAGGATTATATTGTAAGCTTGAAAAGAGAAATCAATGCGGCATCAATAGTTGTAACCCACCAAATGTCAACTATTACAAGAACTGCGGATCGTGTTATAATGCTTTATGACGGAAAGATTGTTTTTGAAGGTACTCCGTCCGAATTACTAAAGCAGGAAAACCCTTACACTAAGCAGTTTGTAACGGCATCATTAGAAGGTCCGATGCAAATGCAGGCGTAAAATAACAAATAAGGAAGTGTAAATATTATGAAAATGGAAAATTTATTTAATGAAGAAGTAATGGCTTTAGATACATATATAATGGTAAAGCTGAAAGAAAAAACCGCAAAGTTATCAGAATCTTTAACCAAGAAAAACAGAGCTCCGATTTCTTTATCTATGGGCGCGCCAACTGCTAACCCGCCTGAAGTTTTGATTGAAAAACTAAAAGAGTTTTTAACGGAAGACAATATTCATACGTATTCTGTAACAAGGGGCGAGCCGTATTTTAGACAAGCTGTAGCACAGAGAATGAAAGAACGTTTCGGGGTTGAACTTGATGCTGATAAAGAAATTTTCTCGCTTTTGGGTTCAAAAGATGGTCTTGCTAATTTAATCAGATTTATAACAACACCAAGACATGATGAGTTTGAAAAAGATATTATTCTGGTACCTGACCCGGGGTATGCGTCTTATGGGCAAATGGTGCAGTGTTCTGGCGGAAAGGCTTATCCTATCGCATTAACTAAGGAAAACAATTATCAGCCTGATTTAAATGATGTTATCGCAAGACTTGAAGCTGACGGATATGATAGTGCAAAGGTTAAGGCTGTTGTGATCAATTATCCGAATAATCCTTTGGGAGTATCAGCGACAAGAGAATATGTTCAAAGCGTTATAGATTTTTGTAAAAAGCGTGATATTTTACTTATCGCAGATGCTGCTTATTGTGATTTATATTTTGATGAAAGTGAAAAACCTTTCAGCGTGTTAGAATTAAAAGGCGCAAAATACGTTACGGTAGAGCTTTTCAGCTTGTCAAAGCCTTACGGGATTACAGGCTGGCGTTTAGGGTGGATTTGCGGTAACTCTGATGTTATCTCGCGTTTTGCGAAAGCTAAATCAACTATTGATAACGGTATATTTAAGGCGCTTCAAAAAGCTTGTGCATACGTTATGACAAGCCCTGAGGGTGAAGATTATATCAAGCAAGGCAATACAGCTTATCGCCGTAAACAAAATATTATGGTAAAAGGTTTAAAAGAACTCGGTTGGCCGATAGATGAATCAACATTACCGAAAACAACTTTTTATCTGTGGATGCCTATCCCAAGAAAATATGATTCTTCTTTCAAGTTCTGTGAAGATTTATTGGAAAAATCAGGTATTGTAGTAGTCCCGGGGGACGCGTTCGGTAAGTGCGGACAGGGGTATTTCAGGATATCTTTTGTTTGTTCTGATGAAAAGCTTCAGGAAGTTATTGACAGAATGAAATCAGACGGATTTAAGTATTAGATAAAAAGAGGCGAAGCCTTAGGCTTCGCCTCTTTTTTGAAACATTTACCCTTAAAATTTGAACGGATAATCGTCTTTAAATTCCCACTGATCGTTTTGCAAAATTTTTGTACACCACTCAGGATCGGATTTACATTTAGTAATCATTTGGGCTCTTGTAGTTCCTGCTGCGGTTTGCCCTGAGCCGTATGTTCCGAAAAATATTTGATCGTTTCCAAAATGACCTCTTCTGTTAGCTTCGCTAAAACAATATAAAAATCTTTGTCTGTCATAGCCCTGCCTGTTAGGACCTTTATCTCCGTTTATGTCATAATCAACATCTAAACAAGTTCCGCCTTCTGCACCTGACCAAAAGGTCATAAGTTTCGAGCCGTCTTTAAAGTAAACCTGACTGTTTCTTATAAATTGGTGTCCCATATACGGATCAACATTTTCCATATACCAATCATAACCTTTGCCTTGAGCAGGTAAAACCATATATCTGAACGAACCTTTATCAAGTTCCATATCAAGAACGGCGTTATTCATTTTACTGTAGAAGTTTTTAAGCTTTGCGGTGTATTCTTTTTTTACTCTGCTATAGTGAAGAGTTGGGATTGTCATAGCTGCAACAACGCCGACAATTGTCATTGTGAGCAACACCTCCGCCAGTGTAAACCCTGCTTTATTCTTTTTTATCATATCTTAATTATCCTCTTTCTTATTATAACATATTTTTCATATCACCTCAACAGGTTTTTATGGTGTATAATTATTTTGTAAATTAATTGAGGGTTTTAGTTATGAATATTGCAGATAATTTAACACAGTTAGTTGGGAATACTCCTATGGTAAAGTTGAATCGTTTAAATACGGGCAAGGCGAAAGTTTACTTAAAGTTAGAGTATTTTAACCCTGCAAATTCGATAAAAGACCGTGCGGCGCTTCAAATGATACTTGATGCAGAAGCTGACGGACGGATTAAACCTGATACGGTAATTATTGAGCCGACAAGCGGAAATACGGGGATAGGTTTAGCAATGGTTTGTGCGATTCGGGGTTACAGGTTAATTCTTACGATGCCTGAATCTATGAGTTTAGAGCGAAGGATGTTATTATCTGCGTACGGTGCCGAACTTGTATTAATACCTGCAACAGATGGTATGAAAGGTGCTGTAAATAAGGCTGTTGAACTAAGTAAACAGTATGAAAACTCCTTCATCCCTTCCCAGTTTGACAATCCGTCAAATCCTAAGGCGCATGTATTAACAACATCAGAAGAAATCTGGAAAGATACAGACGGAAATGTTGATATTTTGGTCGCAGGAGTCGGAACAGGCGGAACGCTGTCAGGTATTGCAAAGAACTTAAAGTCAAAAAATCCTAAGCTGAAAGTTGTTGCTGTTGAACCTTTTACCTCTCAGGTTTTAGCGGGAAAAGATGCAGGAGCACATAAAATTCAGGGAATAGGAGCTAATTTTGTACCGAAAAACTATGATTCGTCACTTGTTGATGAAATAATTCCTGTAAAAAACGAAGATGCGATTGAAATGACAAAACTTCTGCCTAAAAACGAAGGGATTTTATCGGGGATTTCAGGGGGTGCAAATGTTTGGGCTGCCGTTGAACTTTCAAAACGCCCTGAAAATAAAGGTAAACGTATTGTAACCGTTATTCCTGATTGCGGCGACCATTATTTAAGTTGCGGAATATTTGGGGAGGGTTAGCCTTGCTGTGCGTATTTCAGGGAACATTTAATCCTATACACAACGCTCATATTCGAGTCGGTGAGTTTGTTTTGAACACTTATAATCCCGATAAGTTGATTTTTATACCTGCCGCGAATCCGCCGCATAAAATTTCTGACCCTAAATATGCCAAACACCGTTATAATATGGTTGAGCTTGCCGTTAAAGATTATGAAGGATTTTCGGTTTCAGATATCGAATATAGGCGCGAGGGTAAGTCTTATACTTATTTAACGATATGTGAGCTTCGTAAGCTCTACAACATAAAAGAGCGGATATTATTTATCATTGGAACTGATGCGTTTGAAAAAATCGAATCCTGGTATGAGTTTGACAAACTTAAGGA
The DNA here is from genome assembly GCA_947570135.1 of uncultured Candidatus Melainabacteria bacterium. GTDB lineage: Bacteria > Cyanobacteriota > Vampirovibrionia > Gastranaerophilales > Gastranaerophilaceae > Zag111. The sequence continues at coordinate 57,093 of CANOTP010000004.1, forward strand.
TTTAGTTAAATTTATCGTTTTTGTAAGGGAGGACAATTTTAATCCTTCACGTTATGATTATTTAAAATCTCGCGGAGTTGTATTTGAATTTCAGCCGCTTTCGTTTGAAGATGTTTCCTCAACCGAATTAAGGCAAAAAATCAAAAATAATGAAGATATAAGTTTATACGTAAATAAAAAAGTCGAGGATTATATTAAGGAAAATGGATTATACAAAGATTAGTGAAAAAGATTTGTTAAATTGGCTTAAGCAAAACTTGTGCGAAGAACGCTACGAGCATTCAATCGGCACGGCTGAATGTGCAAAAGAGTTAGCTCAGCGTTTCCGAGTTAACCCTGAAAAGGCTTATATTGCAGGGTTGTTACATGATTGCGCCAAGTGTTTTTCTAACGAGAAATTAATGTCGATAATTGATGAGAATTTGACAATAGAAGAAGCTGAAAAGTCTAACCCGAAAACACTGCATGCGCCAGTCAGCGCGTATATTGCAAAAACAGAGTTCGGGGTAGAAGATGAGGAGATTTTGTCTGCTATCAGGTGGCATACTTTAGGTAAGTTAAATATGAGTGATTTTGAAAAAATTATATTCCTTGCTGATAAAATAGAGCCGCGAACCCGTGAAAAATGCCATTGTGAGCCGATAAAAGCTCGTCTGGCAGATGAAAACGGACTAAATTCCGCGATGCTTCAGTGTTACAGGCAGACAATAAAAAGCTTAATCGACAGGGATTTGAAAATTTGTCCTGCAACAGTCGATATTTACAATTACCTGCAAGGATGTTAACTAACTTAATAAATTGTCATATTTCTTTATTTTTCATGGTACAATTTTCATAAAAATTAGAGAGGGTAAAGATGAAAATACTTGAGATTAAGAATAACCTGGTAAAGCTGGCGTATACAGAATCGGAAGTTCCCGTTCTGGGCAGATTTATTGTTCTTGCAACCGATGTTAAATCATACGTGGCTCAGTTTGTGAACTTAAAATCCGATACAGTAAACAGTTACGCTATTGCAAGGTTGTTATTCACCTTTACGCCTGACGGGGTTGTCGATAACTATGACGGTTCAATTCCTGATGCTAACTCTCAGGTTTCATTCCTGCCATCATCAGAATTATTAAACCTTTTACCTGTTGAAAATGCCATACAAATGGGTAATCTTTCTCAGCAGGATGAAATGCTTAATATTGATGTATCTGTTTTTGAACGTAATTTTACGGTTTTTGTCGAAAAAGATGCCAATAAAACAACTTTTATTTCAAACTGTGTAAGACAATTATTCAGAATGAAAGAAAAATGTGTTATAGCTGATACCTGTAACCTGTTTGAGGATTACCCGAAACTTGTGATTTCGCGAGATTTTAAGTTACCTTTAAATGCTCAAATGATGAATTATATTTTTGAATACGATTTGGCGGAAGTTGATGCCTCAACAAAGGCGATTATTCAAGATATTTTTTACGAGGTTCAGCAGTATATCAAAACTCTTGAGGGGCAATTCTTACCGATAGAAAAGTTTGTTGATGTTGTCACAGGTCAGTATAAATCTACTCAAATGCCTGAATTGGCACTTTTGAAAAACAAACTCTTGAAATATCGTGATGCGGGAATTTTTGCGGACACAAAAGAAGATATTGACGCACTGAGAGAAAAACTTGATGCTAAAAATTGTATAATTGTTGATTTAAAAGATATAAATGAAGCTTTGCAAAAAGAAGTTTTATCATACCTTCACGCGATATTAGAAACTTTTGATAAATATGTTTACTTCTTTGCAACTTTAACTGATGATAATTCAGACAAAAAACTTTTAAATCAATTCATAAACCATAATCACGTCTTTACGACATTACTTGCAAGCAGTAATTATAAATACGCATCGGAATTAAAAGGTCATGCTCAGAATATGATGCTTTTTGCGCCGCAATCGGTTAATAACGATTTCAGCGCTTATAATACTTTCTTATCTAAGTTGAATCCTGATGAATGTATTGTTGAAGGTAAGTTAACTCAAGGTATTCCGTTTATTATTGATATGGAAGACTTGGATGTTGATTTGACAAAAGATGATGTACTGGGTGAACGTGTTCAGTTTATGCCTGTAACAGAAGATGTAAGACTTGTCAGAACAGATGATTTCGGGACTCAAACCTTTGTAGATGAAGAACCGGAACAGGAAATTGAGCAGGCGCAAGAATTTGTCGCACCTGTTGTAGTTGAGCCTGAGCCTGAAATAACGGTTGAAGAAGAACCGCTTGTCGAAGAACCGATTATAGAAGAGACTGTTGTTGCCGTTCAAAAGCCTGAAATCATAGAGCCTGTTTCAAATATTATGGAAGAAATGGAAGAGTCTTTTGAAACTGTGCATGATTTTGAAGAGTTTGCAGCTGAACCTGAAATAACAGAAGACTCAGAAGAAGAAATACTTCCGCTTGAAGATGATTTGGGTTTGGAAGAAGAAACTTTAACCGATGAAGACTTAAATTTCATTGAAGAAACCCAACCTATAGCAGATGATGTTGATGATTTCGGAGAATACGAAGAATCTCCGTATATTGATGAACAGCCGCCTGTTGTGCCAGTTTATCCTGCGGATGAAGAGTCTGATTTGGAATCAATCGGTGAATTTTCGCAAGGTGACAGTGTTACACACCCTCGTTACGGCAGAGGCGTGATTGAAAAAATCATAAAATACGGAAACAAAACTCTTTGTTCAATATCGTTTGAAAATGTCGGACGAAGATTGTTAGATCCGACAATTTCCGAACTTACAAAACTTGGCTAACGTAATTTATCCTCTTAGTTTTTCGGTACCTTTGAGGTAAACAAATTTTGGCTGAAAATTTTCATCGCAGTTTAGGACGATTAAGACTCTAAGACACATTTTTAGAGCGTTTGGGACGTCAAGTTCATGAAAACACATCATTGCAGTGTCTTTCCAGTCTAAGTCCAAACGAGCAAATTTTGCGGGAAACGCTGCGTTTAAGTCTTTTGTTGTAGTAAAAATAGCGTGGGAAATGTTTCCTGCGTTAATATTGTTTTCTTCAACCATTTTAGAAAGAAGTTCAAGTGTCGCTGATTTTAGTGCTTCTTCGGAGTTAGATTCAACGGTAATTGCTCCTCTTATACCTTTAGTTATCATTTCTTCACTCCGTTGTACCAATCTCTTGCGTTCATTTCGCCTTTTCCTTCTGGTTTAACTTTTAATATTCGCAAAATCCCTTCGCCGCAGCCGATGTCAATTCCTTCTTTTGAATTAACACAGATTTCGCCGACTTGGCATTTACCTTCAATCGGTTTTGATTCAATAACTTTGATAAGTTTATCGTTATGGTAAAAATAAGCGCTCGGGCATCTGCAAACACCTCTTACAAGGTTGTGGATTTCGGTGTTTGTTTTTGACCAATCGATTTGGCATTCTTCTTTTGTAAGCTTGCTTGCCATACAAAGCCCGTCTTCACATTGTTTAACAGGTGTCAGGGTCTTGTTTTTTAAACCGATAAGTGTTTCTTCAATCATTTGAGGTGATTTTTGAGCGATTTCTTCCCAAAGTTCTTCGCAGTTCATTGTGTTAGGTATCGGTATAATAAGCTTTTGGCAGATATCGCCGCAGTCTAAACCAAGTTCTGTAATCATTGTACAAATTCCTGTTTCTTTATCACCGTTAATAATTGCGCGCTGAATAGGGTTTGCGCCTCTGTATTTTGGTAATAATGATGCGTGAAGATTGATTGTTTCGTATTTCGGGATATCAAGAACCTCTTGAGATAAGATTTGTCCGAATGCAAAGGTTACAAAAAAATCGGGCTCAAACTTTTTCAATTCTTCCTGAATTTCAGGTTCTTTTCTAATTGATTTTGGCTGAAAAACGGGAATGTTATGTTCAAGTGCAAACTTTTTTATCGGAGAAGCTTGCAGTTTATGTCCCCGTCCTGCGGGTTTGTCAGGCTGGGTTACGACGGCGCAGACTTCAATTCTGTCCGAATTATATAAATATTCCAGCGATTTTAATCCTATATCGGGTGTCCCAAAAAATACTGTTTTAATCATTCTTTGCTAATTCTTCCTCTAATTCTTTTTCATCTATCAATCTTTCGGGATCAATCGGCGGAAGATTGTATTTTTGCAACGCAGCTTCGGCTTCAAACCTGTTTATACAGTGGTCGATAAATAAAATCCCGTCAAGGTGGTCGTTTTCATGCTGAATTGCGCGCGCCAATAATGTTCCGTCTTTTGCTTCCATTACAAACGGTTTTCCGTGTTCGTTAATTGCTTTTACCATAACATCTTTGTAACGTTTAACGTCCGTGTAAGCTTCGGGGAAACTCAAACAGCCTTCGTTACTTTTAACCGCACCGCTTTTTTTTATGATTTTCGGGTTAATAAATACAATTGGGTTTAGGGGTTCATTGCCTGTTGCAACATCTATAACAAAAACTCTTACGTTTTCTCCGATTTGAGGTGCTGCAAGTCCTACACCGTTTTGAGCGTACATTGTGTCAAGCAAATCTCTTACCAAATCACTTATTTTTTTTGAAACCTTATGAACCTCTTTTGACGGTTGTCTGAGTGACGGTTCTCCGTAATGTAATACTTTTCTTATTGCCATAATTATAACCTTCCTAATTTTAGTGTTTTAAGAATATTTTACTATAAAAGTTGTTTTTTGTGTAAAAATTTGTTATAATATATATGTTTTAGCCTGCGGGAGTTTTATATGAAAAAAATTTTGGTTTTATTCGGTATTGCGTTAAGTCTTACATTCTGTTCAATGAATTTTGCATACTGTGAAGAAAGTGTAGAACTTCTGGAAACTATTACAAATATCGGAACGTTGGTTGCGATAGATGAAAAATACGATGAAGCTTTGGAAAAATGTAACAAGGCTTTGGAAAAATATCCTGACAATGCCGAGTTGTATTCTTGGAGAGCTACTGTTTTAAACCGTAAGGGTAAAAACTTGGAAGCATTAGCTGATATTGATAAAGCTATTGAATTAGACCCTGATGATTTGTCTTATCATGTTACCCGCGGAAGCTGTATGTTTGATTTGGGTAATGTATCGGCGGCATTGGAAGAATGTAATTATGTTATTGGAAAAGACCCGAAAGAGTCATCAGCATACGCACTTCGTGCGGTTATTAGAATGCAAAGAATGGATTTATCGGGCGCTTCTGAAGATTTAGACCGGGTAAATAAACTGCTTGATGAAGAAATCGAGAGTTTAAACAAGTAAATTGTAACAAAATCTTAATAACCTGTAAATTTTAACCTTAAAATTTTGTTTATAAGTAAGTAAGGGATAAAAACGGGGATTATTTATGTATTTTGGGATTACTAATGTTAAATTGGCGCAAGCAGAGAAAGTGAATGGAAATCCGTTTGCAACAGCGCCTGCAAAAACCGACAATGTTAATATGTGGGATAAATTTAAAGCCGAAAATGCTCAAGATGTGGAAAAAATGAGTACGGTTGATGCTATGGCAAAACTTAATGCCGTAAATAAACCGCAAGATGCTAAAAAAGTTAAAGCTATGGAAAAAATGTCAAAACTTTCTAAAGCTATGCAAGATAAGAATTTTTTGAATTTAACTCAAAAACATTTTGATGCGTTTAAGTTGTTGGAGGCAAATCCTGCATTACGCGACTTAGCTGATACATTGGATGAAAAATTAATTAGTATTACCGATCAAAACATATATTTTATACAAAAACTTGAACTTTCATCAATGCAAGATTTGTCTGCCGATGAAATCAATAAAATCTGTAAAGATATTACAAATGCTGCAAAACAACTTGAAAAAGACGCTCAAAAAATTAGAGCAGGTATCTTAAAAGCAGGCGCATACTCAGAAGCCATGATGAAACTTGATGATCCTGAGAAAAAAGGCAAGTATGAAAAACTGGCAACCGAAACAGTTCAAAATCTTCCTGACGCATTCAAAAATAAGGAAGAAGCTGCTGAAGTTCAGGATAAGTTATCAGAATTAAGCGGTGAAGAAGAAACAGATTTAGAAGAAGATTTTCAAGAAGAACCTGTTGAAGATACAGAATTAGGCAAAGTCGGAGATTTCTTAAGTCCGTTTATATATGATGAAGACGGTACTCTTCTTGTCGAAAATTTAGAACAAGGGGCTTTCGATGCTGATACTGATGCTAAAGAAGAAGCTAAAGCTGAAAAAGAAGCCGATAAAGAACTTGGTAAAATTCGTGATGAATATAAAAAAGATTTAAATGAACAGAAAGAAAAAACAGGTAAAGAGCCAGAACCGATTAAAGACGAGAAAGGTCGAATTCTAAAATCTTTGCTTGGCGAAGAATAAGATTTCTTTATCTGACATCCAAGAATTTGTGTACTTGCGGAATCAAACGTACGTTATGATATTTTGCAGTGAATTTATCTAAAATTTCGTTACAAAAATCTGATGTCACTGTCATTCTATATCCGTCCATTTTTGGTTGAAGAATAAGTTCAAGATTAAATTGTTTACCGAGATTTATACACTCCTCAATGTTTATATCAGATATATTTTCATCAAAGACTATTTTTGCAAAAGTTTGAATGCCGTTACATTGTTTAAAAAATTCCCTGTGAATTTCAGGGTTCAAGTTTAACTTTATATCGGCTGAAATTATGTCAATGTAATTTTTTATTAGCGGAAGTTTGTCTGAAAGAGTTGCGTTTGTTTCAAGATAAATTTTTGTTATACCTTTTATCATCGGTAGGAATTCTTTCAAAAATTCAGCAGAAAGTAACGGCTCGCCGCCTGTTAATGAAATTGAATGAAAGGTTTCAAGGTTATATTCGGTTGTTATTTTTTTATAAAGTTCTTCTTCGCTGTAGGTTGTGCCGTCAGAAAAATCTGTATCGCAATAGTTGCATTTTAAATTACAGCCGCAAAATCTTATAAATAGCTGTTTATAGCCGACAACAGGACCTTCACCTTGTATGGATGAAAATATTTCGTTTACTTTAGTTTTCATTTATTAAATTCTTTCTCATATCATCTTTTGACAAATTTTTAAGCTCTTTATAAAGCTTAATTTCATCATCTGATAAATCATGAGAAAATTCAATACTTACCGTAATAATTAAATCACCGATTTTGCCATTTTTCTTAATTCCTTGGTTTGCAATACGGAATTTTTGCCCAGAACAGGTGTTTGGCGGAAGTTTGAGTTTAATTGTTCCGTCAAAAGAAGGTATTTTTATTTCTTCGCCAAGCGCTGCTTCAAAAGGCGTTATCGGCACATTGTAGTAAATATTTAATTTATCAAAACGGTATTTTGTTTTTGTTTCAACTTTAATAATTATATATAAGTCGCCGTTGGTGCCACCGTTTTTGCCGCTTGCACCTTCGCCTTTAAGTCTTAATTTTGAACCGTCTTTTACACCTTTTGGGATTGTTACGGTTATTCTCTTGCGTTTGGAAACCTCACCTGTTCCGTTACAGTTATTGCATTTACCACCGTTAATGAATTTTCTGCCAAAGCAGTTCGGGCATGTCTGGGTTGTTAAGATATTTATTATTCTTTTGCTACCTGTTATGACTTCTTCGGTGGAAATTTTGACTTCTGTTGTTATATTTTCGCCTTTTTGAGGTTTGTAAAGAGATTTTGTATGATTTTGTTTTTTTAATTTAGCCTGCCAGTATTTGAGTGTTTTTAGTAGGTTAAATTCTTTTTTTTCTTCTTTTTTAGGGGCAGGCTTTGGTGTTTCTTTCGGGGCAGGAGTCGGAGTTGGTTGTTTTTCCTGCTTAAATATGCCGTTTATGATGTCATAGTTTTTACGTTTTTGACTATCAGAAAGTGTGTCGTATGCGGTGGTAATTTTTTTAAAGGTGTCGATTGCTCCTTCTTCTTTATTCAAATCGGGGTGGTATTTTCTTGCAAGCTTTCTGTATGCGCATTTTATCTGAACGCTTGTTGCGTTAGTTTCTACACCTAAAATCTCATAAAAATTTACACTATTAAACGCCATATAACTTATCTAATGATAAATTATAAAATTTCAACATTGGCTGATTGCGGAGAGGTCGTATGGATAATTTTGTACAAAAGACTATAATCCTCTGTTTATTTACCCCCCCAGAATGTCTTTTCTGTATTTCATTCCGTCAAATGATATTTGTGCTAAATCTTCATAAATAAGGTTTTTGGCGCGGTTTAGGGTTGATGCGGTTTTAGTTATTACAAAAACTTCGCCCTTGCAAGTTAAGTATTTTTCATCATTTGTTTTTGTGATGTTTAAAATCTCAATATCGTCAATTCCTTCGAAACCTTTAATTACCTTGTTATTTTGTCTTGACATTACAACCGTGCTAACCGATGATAATTCGTTTGTTTTAATTTCCTCGTATTCATCGGCAAAAAGCCCGTCAATACAAGCCATAAAGATTTCAATAAGATTATCATCAATTAGATTAAGCACCGCAGCGGCGTCAAAATTCTGTAGAAACGGTTTAAATTCATTGACAAAAAACTTATCTTCACCCGTTAAAGTGCATTCAACACCTAAAATTCCCAAATAAGGCGTTCCTTTTCTGTCTAAAGCCGATAGGGTGTTTCTTACGATGTTATCAACTCTTGAAACAACTACTTCCGAAATTTTATAATCAGGTGCAAAACAACCCATGCCGTTTGTTAAAAGTCCCCCGTCGCCGTTTTCGCTAAATTTGTAATTTGCAACGGTTGAGATAGGCAGTGCACTGTATCCATCTGTTATATAGTAAATTGTGAAATTATGTCCGCGGGTAAATTCTTCTATCAAGACATTTGTTTCGTTTTTTGTTGAAAAAAGAATTTCCAAGTATTCTCTTGCTAAAGCTGTTGTCGTACAGACAAGCCTGTCATCAAGCCCGTTATACTTGCTGCATTTTATTGTTATCGGATATTGGGCATTTTTTAAGAACTCTTCTGTTTGCTGCAGTTTTTCAAAAACTCCGAATTTAGAGGTTTGAGCCCTGTTTTTATATAAAAATTTCTTGCCGGAAGGCTTGTTTATTGCGATATTGCAAGCATCTTTTACAGGTCCGAAAATGTTTTGACCGTTTGTCTGGAAAAACGATACGATATCAGCGTCTAATGCTTTTTCGCTGACAGGTATAGTCAGGTCAATTTCGTTTTCTAACGCAAATTTTAATAATCCCGTTAAATCATCTTCCCTTATATCAACTTCACTGCTTGGTGCCATGAAAATATTATCAACAGTTTCATTTTGTCTGAGTTTTTTGCCTAAAGCTGCAGCGGCAGCTCCTTTGCCGATTATTAATATGTTTTTCTTTTTTTTATCCATATAGAGATTATACTACATAAAACGGATGATTTTTATTAAGTTATTTTAAAATTTTAAGATAAGCTATGATATAATTATGACAAAACGATTCTTATAATTAAAAACTACGATAAGTAGAAAGGTTTTTAAATGGCAGGTATAGTAAATTTCTTATCAAACGTATTTCAAGCTCCGGGGGTAAATACAACGGCTCCCGTAGTCCGTCAGACTCCGAGCAATAACCCTTACGGAAACAATCCTTTTGTTAATTATAACGGAAATCGTTACAACCAGTTTTACGCACAAAATAAACCCGTAAAAGGCGGATATTTTGCAGGCTATTATAACGGTAAACAAAACATTGTTGGTCGCCGTTTGTTTATTGAGGTGTAATTGTTATTTACCCTTTTTAGTAATCCATTTTCCAACCGTTTGCCATTACATAGTTAAAACAGCTTGACGCATTACCGTTTCGGCAACTGGTTTTTAAGCTTGATAAATTTGAAGATATACTTGGAAGTTTACCTGTGTTAGATATGGTAAATTCAAATAAATCTCTTCCGACAATATTAGGCGCATCTGTTCCATTAATATCAACAATAACGGTCCCCCCTGTCCAAGCTAATTGATAAAGTTTATCAGGGCTTACAACTAAGGTCGGATCATATTTTTGCCAAGGTTGAGCTTGAAGTTCAGGCTCTAATGTTACTGAAGGAGTCTTATATGCAGGTTGAAGATTAACTGCCGCATAAGCAGGTAATAATCTGAATGTTAATTTTTTATATACAACATCTTCAGGATCAAATTTTAATTGCCAGTCAGGATATTTATTTAGTTCAAATTCAGAAGTCCCGAAAGAGTAATTTATAACTACTCCGTTTTCCAATTTTACTGATTTCCCTTCTGCAGGAATTGTTATATCTACTTCAGACATATTTGAAAGTTTTTTATATGATTCAGCCCAACAATCTGAAGTTTGTCCTTCTGTAATTTCACATGTTTTTCCGACTTCAAAATGAGAGAAAAAACGATCGGGAGTGCTAAAATCGGTATTTGCTAAAACTTTGGTATTATTGTTTAAAAGTTGTTCGTCAAGTAAAAATGTTATATCATTTGTAATATTTTTAAGTTGGCTTGTCAAAACTCGTCTATTGATATTATCCATAATACTTGGTGCGGATAAAGCCGCAATAGCACCGACAATGCCAAGAGCCAAAAGTAATTCTATTAAAGTAAAAGCTATCTTTTTTTTCATAGTATTAATCCTTTCTTAATATGGCATTTTCCAGCCGTTTTCGACAATTACCCCGTAACAAGAATCAGCAGCGCCATTTATGCAGTTTGTTTTGCCGCTTATTACATTAAAATTATCTGCAATTTTAAAATTCGGATATAATTTTCCTCTTTTTGAAATATATATTTCAAAATAATCACGCCCTGCAATGTTAGGGAAATCATCTCCGTTTACATCGATATAAAAATGTCCGTAGACTGTATCTTCTCTTGGAGTTCCTGCGAAAGCCACAGAATCTGAGGTAATTCTTGCATATGTCATTGTTGCACCATTTTTTAATTTTATGGTTTTATAATTCGGACGCAATTTATTAGCTATAGATGTGTTCTTTAGCGTTTTATAATTCATAGTTTTCCAACAAGAATAATTGGATGCTTCACATATTGAAGAAGCCATATTAAAGTTGTTTTGAGTAAATAATTTTGAAAGACTGTCAAAGTCGGTACCTTCCAGAGTTCTTGACGGGCTGGTTACAAGTTGTTTATCTGCAAGAAGTTTAATTGCTTGTGTTGTACCTTTCAAATTTGTTACAAACATTCTGTTTTGGATACGTGTTATAAGACTGGGAATTGAAACAGCCGCAATTGCTCCGATTATTCCGAGTGCAACAAGTAGTTCCGTTAATGTGAATGCTTTATTTTTAATTTTCATAAATTTTCCTTATTCTAGTCTAAATAATTAGGGTCAAATCCGCTTCGCTCAATAAGGGCAAAGCATTTTTTAGCATCACCGCTTTTGCAGGAGGATTTTAATTGTGAATCTGTTTGGTTATCATACCTGGCTGCTCCGACATCCCCCATCCTTACCCCTGTTGAGGTATTTGTACTTCTTACGACTTCAAGTGCAAAATAGTCAATGCCGATAATATTTGGAGGTTCGGGACCGTTTAAGTCAATTATTACTGTATCTATATCCGGTCTGATTCCGATGTAAACCCCGTTTTTAAGGATAATTTCGCCTGTCGGGTGAGAGCCCCCTCTGACACTTCCGTCAATGGAAGAATATTCAACATCAACGTAATCACCTTCTTCATTAAGGGTTTTGAATACGTTATTATCTCTTGTATAATCAAAATGATTTTTTAAAAATCTCGATGGATTATTATAAACATCTGTATCCCAGATATTTTTAGCATTTTTTTGAAGGATTTCCTGCTGAACAGTATCACTGATATTTGCTACTGTTCCTTGCAATAATGCCATATTCGCTTTATTATTTAAATCTTTTATGAGTCCCGGCAGAACTAAAGCCGCAAGGGCTCCGACAACTGTCAGTGTTATCAAGACCTCAGGCAATGTAAAACCGTTATATTTAATCTTAATCATCAACCAATCCTCATAGTATTATATATATTATTTTAACATTATTTTGCAAAAAGTTCAATCTTCTTGACTGAATATTTTGAGCAGGTTAAAATTTAAGAGTATATAAGGTGAAGGGAGTAGAAAATGACTAATATACAAGTTTCACAAGAAATTCAAGAAAAATGCTGCGTAGCTCGCGGTGTAAAAGGGGTACCTGCTCCGATTCCTCAAGAAGGAGAATGGACAAAATGTAAGGAGATTAAAGACATTTCAGGTCTTACTCACGGCTGCGGATGCTGTGCTCCTCAACAAGGTACTTGTAAATTAACTTTAAACGTTAAAGAAGGTGTTATCCAAGAAGCTTTGGTAGAAACCATCGGCTGTTCAGGTATGACTCACTCTGCTGCAATGGCAGGTGAAATCCTTCCGGGTAAAACTATTTTGGAAGCATTAAATACTGACCTTGTTTGTGACGCTATTAACGTTGCTATGAGAGAATTGTTCTTACAAATCGTTTACGGCAGAACTCAATCAGCTTTCTCTGAAAACGGTTTACCTGTGGGTGCAGGACTTGAAGATTTAGGTAAAGGTCTTTGCTCTATGTGCGGTACAATCCACTCAACAAAACAAAAAGGCGTAAGATATCTTTCTTTAACCGAAGGTTATATCCTTAAAATGGGACTTGATAAGAACGATGAAGTTATCGGATACCAATTCGTTAACCTGGGTAAAGTTATGGATGCAATCAAAAAAGGTGTTGATCCGAAAGAAGCTTACGAAAAGAATATCGGTACTTACGGCAGATTTGCTGATGCTGTTAAGTATATCGACCCTCGTGAAGAATAGGGTTGCGTAAGCGGTAAATAACAAGTAACAAACAAAATAAAAAGGAAAAATAATTATGACAGTAAAATTTGAAGGACAAGATAGACGTGAAGCTACTCTAGCTAAAGTTTTACCTGAATTCGGTTTTAAAAACCTGGAAGAAGCTCGCGATTTATGCTTATCAAAAGGAATTGATGTTGATGCGATTGTTAAAGGTATTCAGCCAATCGCATTTGATAACGCTTCTTGGGCTTACACATTAGGTTGTGCTATCGCAATCAAAAAAGGCTTAAAAGAAGCTGCTGATGTAGCGGAAGCTATCGGTTTAGGTTTACAAGCTTTTGCCGTTCCGGGTTCTGTAGGCGACAGACGTCAGGTTGGCATCGGTCACGGTAACTTAGGTGCTATGCTTTTAAGAGAAGAAACTAAATGTTTCTGTTTCTTGGCAGGACACGAATCTTTCGCGGCAGCAGAAGGTGCTATCGGTATTGCAAGAAACGCTAACAGAGTAAGAAAAGAACCTTTAAGAGTTATCTTGAACGGTCTTGGTAAAGACGCAGCTTACGTTATTGCAAGAATCAACGGATTCACTGCTGTTGAAACAGAATATGATTTTAAAACAGGCGAATTGAAAATCGTTAAAGAAACACCGTTCTCAGAAGGTGAAAGAGCAAAAGTAAGATGCTATGGTGCTGATGATGTATCAGAAGGTGTTGCTATTATGATAAAAGAAGGTGTTGATGTATCTATTACAGGTAACTCAACTAATCCTACTCGTTTCCAACACCCTGTAGCCGGTACTTACAAAAAATGGTGTTTTGAAAATGACAGAAAATACTTCTCAGTAGCGTCAGGCGGTGGTACCGGTCGTACACTTCACCCTGATAACGTTGCAGCAGGTCCTGCATCTTACGGTATGACTGATACTATGGGTAGAATGCACGGTGATGCTCAGTTCGCAGGTTCTTCATCAGTTCCTGCTCACGTAGAAATGATGGGTGTTATCGGTATGGGTAACAACCCAATGGTAGGTGCAACCGTTGCATGTGCTGTTGCAGTTTCTCAAGCTATGAGCAAATAGTAAGTTTTAAATATTAAAACAAAACTAAAAGACCTGATTTTATATAATCAGGTCTTTTGATTTGTTAAGCTAAAAATTAAACTTTGCATGCTTTTTTATATCCTGCATATATACGTAGAATATCTTATTTAGCCTGCGTTACAGATTGTTAACAACATTAAATAAGAAAAGGCAATTTTTATAAATAAAAAACGTTTATATATATGTAAGGGGAATGCATCTTAAGCGTTCGATAGAAAGTAAGATTTAAAATTAATAGTAATGAAGAATAAAAGGATATAGACAAAGTTTTTTATACTCTCTCTCTCTTAATATCCTCGTGTTTATTTAATGTTGCCATAATCTGGCAACTTTTTTTTTACATATTAACATTTACCCCTTTTTATATTAAAATTATTATCATGAATAAACTTTTTGATTTTGACAAAAATTTTGGGAATGTGATTGGAACCGATGAAGCAGGCAGAGGACCTGCAGCTGGCGGAGTTTTTGCGGCTGCGGTTTATTTTCCTGAGGTTACGGAATCCTTGCTTGTTGATTTAGAGCGGGTTAATGATTCAAAAAAATTATCTAAGTTCGCTCGCGAAAAACTATATGATGTAATTAAGGAAAACACGATTAATTCAGTTGTTTGCGTTGATGTTGAAGAAATAGAAAAGATTAATATTCTTAATGCGTCATTAAAGGCAATGAAGCTGGCATGCGAAGATGTTATTAAAAAGGCACAGTTAGAGGATTTTATTACTCTTGTTGACGGAAATAAGCTTATAAAAAATTATACATATCCACAAAAATTTATAATCAAAGGTGATGGGCAATCGGCATCAATTGCGGCAGCAAGTATTTTAGCAAAAGTTGAGCGTGACAGGTACATGGATGATTTGGCGTCAAAATACATCAATTACGGTTGGAACAGAAATGCGGGATACCTTACTCCAGAGCATCTTCAAGCAATTGATGAATATGGTTTGACAAAATACCACAGGAAGTCGTTTTTACGCAAGCATTTTGAAAAACAAAAACAACTTACTTTATTTTAAGTATTAATATTTGTAAACAAACCAGAAAAATGGCTAAAGTTTTGGAAAAATATTCCGATAGATAATTTGTAATCAGAAATCTAAGGAGTATTTAATAATGATAAAGAAGTTAACAGCACCTTCAAAGAATGTATCGGAAAGTGTTGAATTAATATTAAGAGGAGCTAAAAAGCGCAGAATGTTGGCATATTCAAATGCTAATATGATTAATTCTGACGCAGGGATTAAGGCAAATATTGCCGCAGTCAAATAAGACCTATCAAAAGTATAAGAAGAGAGTTTTACATATAAGCCGGAGCAAGTGTGCCTCCGGCATTTTTATGTCCTCGGCCGGACGGGGCACTATGCTACTAATTGTGGTGAGCTTTGTTAGAGAAACGTGCTTCGCGGGGTGTTTGCCGCACGAGGCATTATGTTACAAACTACCTTAAACTTTGCAGGATTTACGTACTCCGCGTTGCTCCTTATTTACCCCACTACCAAGGATAATTTGAAGGGATTTTCCAACTGTTTGTTTGGATAAGTTTTGTACAAAATCCGCAATCGGTACATTTCGGTTTACACCCCCTAGCGTGTTCGATTAAATTTTCTTTTGTCCCGTTCCAACCGTATATATATGGTTCAATATATGAAACACTGTTAGTGACATTATTACCAAGTCCGCTTACTTTTGCCATTTGAAAACGGAATTTGTGACGTGTTATGTGAGGTAGTGTTTTATTAGTAATGTATTTTTTATCGTTGTAATAAGTTATATCGCCTCCGTTTACGTCAATAGAAAATCTTGCAACCCCTCCATCCATAAGGGTTACACAAACCTAAGTCTGGCTGTCGGTTGAACAGTCTTCATAACCCAAATTTTTCATAAACGGAAGGATATATGTCTGTAAGTATTCAACAGTTTCATCATAAGTATAGCCCTTATTAGCTGTTATCCAACCGTCAGGGTCACCGTTTTCGGCAACAGACATTCTTAGGGTTTGGTTCATCATCGAGTAGAATTTTAGAAGTTGGGTTTCCGTTCTTTGTTTTGAGAACTTTGTCATCAGGCTCGGTATTGTCATTGCTGCAACCACCCCGATAATTCCAAGGGTGATTAAAACTTCAGCTAATGTAAAAGCAAATTTTCTCATCAAAACCTCCATACTTGCAAACTATAACATAATATATATTGTACTATAGTTTGATAATATTCAAATTAGTTTGTTTTGTCAAGGGTTTGTATAATGAATAAATGGAGTTACGAAACGAATTAAAAGGATTAATAGCAAAAAACGGTACAACTTTGAAAAAAGTTTGTGAAGTTTTAACCCAAAAAACGGGGTATAATCATATCGGGAATAATATAACCAATAAATTACGCAGAAAAACTATAAAGTTTGAAGAGGTTCAAGAGATTTTGGATGTTTTAGGATATCATATCGAATTTATTCGCAATGATTAATCGAATCAAGGATAAATTTACCGATTTTACCTTCTCGAAAATCTCGCAGGATATAAACTGATGTTCTTTCCCTGTCGGTTGAACCGCCTGTTAAAAGCCAGTTGCGTTCAAGTGAGATATTATCAATATTCAGTTCTTTATCTTCAGGCAGTTTGTAGTATTCACGAAATGCTTTTTCTTGTTTATCGTTTAAAGTATCTAAAAGCTCCTGAGCTACAAGTTCGTTTGAATATGCGTTTTCTGAAATTGCGTTAACAAAAGCAAGTTTTCTTGCCTTAACCTGGTCTTCCTGTTTCATCGGGATAATCCCCGGGGTATCAAGAAGTTCTAATTGCGGATTAATTCGAACCCATTGTTGTTGACGGGTTACGCCTGCTTTTGCACCTATTTTTGTTTTAGATGAACGGGTTAATTTATTTATAATACTTGATTTCCCGACATTTGGCATGCCAACAACCATTATCCTTGCAGGACGGCGAAGCAAACCTTTTGCCATAATAGCTTGAATTCGCGGTTCAGCCATTTTGATGGCTTTATTTACAATGGATTTTAAATCTTTAGAGTTTTTGGCATCTGTCGGTATAACTGGAAAGCCTGTTTGTTCTTCTAACAGTTTAATAAACGGGGAAAGTTCTGATTTTAGTGTTAAATCGGCTTTATTAAGCAAAATTAAACGAGGCTTTTGACCTAAAAGCCTCGTAATATCTTCATAACAACTTGAGATTGGTAATCTCGCATCAAGGACTTCAATCACGGCATCAACTAAAGAAAGCTGTTCTTTCAGCTTTTTTTCGGCCTTAGCAATATGACCGGGATACCAGTGTATGTGAAGCTTATCTTTTTTCAATTTTTTCCTTAATACGTGTAGCTTTACCTGAACGTTCTCTTAAGTAGTATAATTTAGCGCGTTTAACGTCACCGCGTCTGATAACGTTGATTTTGTCGATTCTTGGTGAGTTGATTAAGAATACTCTTTCAACGCCTACGCCTTGGAATACTTTTCTAACCGTAATAGTTTTGTTAAGACCTGAACCGTGCATTTTGATGATAGTACCTTCAAAAGCCTGGATTCTTTCTTTGTTTCCTTCAACGATTTTAACGAAAACTTTTACTGTATCACCTGCGTTAAGAGTCGGTAACTCTTTGCCTAAATAACTTTTTTCTAATTCATCAATGATTGGGTTATTCATTTTTTGCTTTCCTTTATATTTCTATTCTGTACTGATTTGTGTAATTCCTTAATCGGTGTTTGAATAATTTCTTCCACAAAAAAATCCACCGACGCACGTTCGTATGATAAATGTATAATAAATATAGTTTTTTTGCAAGTCACGGTGAAGATGATGTTAATAATTGTAACCTTCTGCGATTTATGCTATACTAACCCCATGGGACAGGATTACAAAAAACTATTAAATAAAAAAAAGAAAAAATATTGTGATGTTAATACAATGGGTGTAAATATTGATAAGAACGAATATTACGAGATTATACTGTCAAATTCTGCGCACCCGGAGAGTATGAAAGGAGGACAAGGGGTAAAAGGGTAAATATAAAAGATTTATCGTCAAATTTTCTTATAGCTTAGCACGGAGCGCTTTCACTCTTGCCGATGTACTAATAACCCTAGAAATTATCGTTGTGGTGGCGGCAATGACTATCCCAAACTTAATGACTGCACACAAAGCGCATAGATTGTGTACCCAGTTTTTAAAATCCTATTCAATCGTACAACAGTTTTTTAACAAATGGAAGCGGATGATGTTTATTTAGACTCTGCATCATATAGTACTGATAATCAAGGCGGATTTTTGGCTAAAACATTTATTAATTACCTTAAGGGTGCGGCTGTATACTCACATGGACGTGCCGCTTGTTTTAAAGGCGGTTATTATGAAACGTATGGGGAAGGTAAAATGATAACTCCTGTTATTTTTTATAATAATGGAGGTAAAGTTTTTGTCTCCGTAGACTTAATTGGTTGGGCAGGATTCCCGAACCGAACATTATATGACTTGTTTATGTTTGAGTTTTAGATGGAGAATTAAGAGTTATGGGAGATAGACGTACAACATATCCGTTTTGTGATGAGAAAATCGATCGGTAGTCGTTTAACGGTTTTGGATATGCTTATAAAACAAAAAACGAGACTACATTAAATAAACTAAGAGGCGCGCAGCGTGCTGCGCGCCTCTTTTAAATCTTACGAAATATTTTGTATTTTCAAAAAGTTTGTAGACAGTCCTGACATCAAATACGGGATTGAACCTGTCAGGATTACGTTGTCGCCTTTTTTCATATCAAGTTCTTTTTTCAGGAAGTTATTTAACTCAACGATTGCTTCTTTGTCACAGCGAATTTCTTCTTCTTTTATCGGGATTGCGTAAACGCTGTTAAAAAGTTGTAAGAATCTGCAAATCTTAAAATCGGAACACAGTGCGTAAATCGGTACTGACGGTCTGCTTTCTGATATAAGTGAGGGAGTGTACCCTGTTGCAGTTAACGCGATAATCCCTTTTGCATTAGGAAGATTTTTCAAAATATCCGTAACGGAAATCGCGATTGAAACAGGGATCGGGTCTTGTTTTGTCAGTAAGTCTTTTGGAAATTCGTTTTTCTTAATAAATTGAGATTTGTTGATGTTTTGAGCAATACTTTTCATTGTTTGAACGGCTTCTATCGGATATTTGCCCATTGCGGTTTCGCCTGAAAGCATCACGGCATCCGCTCCGTCAATGATTGCATTTGCAACATCTGAAGTTTCCGCGCGTGTCGGGATGGGATTTTCTATCATACTTTCAAGCATTTGGGTCGCTACAATAACAGGTTTTCTTGCGATGTTTGCTTTATTTATGATTGTTTTTTGTGCAATCGGTAATTTTTCTGTTTCGATTTCAATGCCCAAATCGCCGCGCGCTACCATTATTCCGTCTGAAAGTTCTATGATTTCGTCAATATTTTCAAGCGCTTGCGGTTTTTCGATTTTAGATATTATTCTTATTCTGGAGTTGTTTTTGTTCAGGATATGTTTTAATTGAATTATATCTTCTTTAGTTCTTACAAAAGATAATCCCAGATATTCAATATCATTTTCTATAGCAAAATCAACAAATTCTCGGTCACGTTTTGTTAAAATTTCAATACTGCCTGTGCCGCCAGGGATATTTAAGCCCTTACGCGGCTTGATTTTGCCCGAAGTCAGAACTTTTGCATAAACAATATCATCTTCAACTTTTTCTACGGTAAGCTGAATTTTACCGTCATCTATAAGAATCTTTTCACCTTTTGTTACGTCTTTTGAGATTCCTTCATAATCTACGGGGATAATTTCGTCTTTATAATCTGATCTATGTTCAAATTTGACGATTTCGCCTGCATAAATATCTATTGGAGATTCAAGTTCACCGATTCTGATTTTTGGACCTTGAAGGTCTAAAAGTATCGGAATAATAGCTTTTTCTTCTTTTTCAATTTTTCTTATTAATTTAATTGTGTTTGTATGCGTTTCAACCGTGTCATGGGATGAATTGATTCTGAACATGGTCACTCCGGCATGGTAAAGTTTCCTTATCATATCTTCGTTATATGTTGCAGGACCCAGTGTTGATACGATTTTGGTCGCTGTTATATTTTTCATGTTTTCTCCTTTTTCATGGGGCTTTAGGGGGGTGTTTACTATTTACATTTTCATTTTATTATATTATAATCAAAAAGGTAAAGTTTTACTATAAGAAAAGTGAGGAAGTAAAAATGAAAAAATTATTAGCAGGCTTATTGGTTTGCGGTATGATGTCAGTCAGCATACCTGCATTCGCTTATCAAGGTATTGATGATGTTTGCCAAAACTATTGGGCTCAAACTGAAATCGCAAGTGTTGTTAACGATTCAATTATGACTTTGACAGGTGCTAACTTCAATCCTGAAGGTAAAATGTCAAGAGTAGAGTTTGTTAAAGCTTTATTAAAAGTTTTAGGCAATGATGATTTAGAATTAAAAACTAAAGTTAAGTTCTCAGATGTAGCTAAATCTTCTGATATCTATGCTCCAATCGCAAGATCTCAACAATTAGGTTTGGTTTACGGTTATCCGAACGGAACTTTCCAACCGAATAAAGCTGTTTTAAGAGATGAAGCTCAATCTGTTATCAGTCATATTACAATTGATATGCCTGTTGATAATTCTGTTGTTTCTAAATACTCTGATGCTGCTAAAGTTCCTGCTTGGGCTAAAACAGTTTACGCTAAAACATTATCTTACGGTATTTACGTAAACCACCCTGATGAAAATGAATTAAGACCGACTGAAGAATTAACAAGAGCTGAAGCTGCTGTATTATTGTACAGATTAAGACAAAGATTAAACCTTGTTAAAGCTCAATACAAAAATGTTGAAGAAACAGTTTTGGGTACAGAAACTTTAGCTATGGTTAGAAAAGCTCCTAGCCACGAAGTTACTGTTACTAACTTAAGAAGTATCATCAAAGAAGGTAACGTTTTAGAAATTGAATTTAACGAAGCTTTTAAATCAAAATTACACGCTGCAGGCGATGCTGTTACATTTACTAACTCAGAAGATATCGTAACTAAAGAAGGTACAGTATTGTTCCCAGCAGGTTCAATCTTCTCTGGTTCAGTATTAGATATTAAAGATCCGCAATGGTTCAACAAAAACGCAAGAGTTTATGCTCAAATCGATAAAGTTACAACTCCTTGCGGTAAAACTGTTGAATTAAGCGCAAAACCGTTCTCTAAAGACTATTCATTAAAAGAAGGTCCTTGGATGACAGCAGGTAAAGTTGCACTTTATACTGTTGGCGGTGCGGCTGTAGGTATCGGTTCAGGTGTCGGTTTATCATTCATTCCTGATCCTACTAAAGTTGGTACAGGTATCGCTATCGGTGCTCCTGTAGGTTCTGCCGTTGGTTTGGTTACAGGTTTTGTAACTCCTGGTCTTAACTACAGTGCTAAACAAGGTGAAGAAGTTAAAGTTATCTTGTTAAAAGATGCAAGTATCGACAAAGATTGCAGCAAATTATAATTTGTAATTTGAAAAACTTTAAAAAGTCCGATTCGTAAGTTTTACGGGTCGGATTTTTTTGAGGATAAATTTTAGGGATAAATTTCGTACAAAAGTACCGCTCCAATCAGGTAATGCTTTACCTCCATACGGATATGGGAATTATATTTAAAACTTTTACAATTAAAATGTAAACACTAATTGTACCCGTTTTAACAATAGGAGAAATTATAGTATGAAAAACTTTTTAGCAACAATGTCATTATTTGCACTTTTAACAATCCCTGCTCAAGGTGCATTTGCCTGGACTTATGACGGTTTAGGCAGCTTGAATCCGTTTACTTTATTCGGTACCCGAACAGCTTGCGGATGTCAAAAACCAAAATTGACAAAATGTGAAAAATTACACGGTGTTAAAATAAAAAGGGATAAAGGTACACCTTGCGGTTGCGCAGCACCTGTTGAATACATTAAAGTTGTTCCGATGCAGAATAATTGTGTGGGCTGTCAAAGAGCGTTTTAGTGTGTGCAATACTAAGAAGCGCGAGGGGCGATTGCTTTGCAATCGCCCCTCGCGTATTATTTATTTTCTAAAACTCAATGTTTTTTAATGTATGGAATATCTTATCCGTAATTTCCTGGATATATTCCTGACTTACAAGTCCGTTTATAACCGCATCTGAAATTTGGTAAGCAGGGCGGATGTATTTTTGTGCCGTTTTATTTACATCTGCGAACTGCATATCTGCGGCTTCTCCTGTTTTACCGCGTTCTGCAGCACGTTTGTACCAGCGTTCTTTTATTACTTCAAGCGGTGTGAATACGTAAACTTTTACGTCCATAATATCTCGAACACCTTCATCAAGTACATATAAACCTTCAGTTAAAATAACTTTTGCAGGCTTTTTTTCATCCCCGTTCGGATCGGATTCGCAGGTTACAAAATTGTAGCGAGGTGATTTTATTGTTAACCCTTCTTTTAATGATGTTAAATGGTTTTTCATAAGGTTTAGGTCAATAACCTCAGGTGTGTCAAAGCTGAAACCTGTTTTAAACAGTGCTTCGTAGCTTCCTGCTTCGCGTAATTCTTTTGATGTGTCTTTATAGTAATCATCACAGCGGATTACAGTATAAATTCCCTGGTTTTTATCTTTTATGCAGGCTTTTATTGTGTTATCTACAAAAACTGTTTTTCCTGACGCGCTTTCTCCCGTAATCCCGATTAAGAAAGTTTGTTTTTTTTCTAGAACAACTTTTCTTGCAATATTTAGGATTAAATTATCTGAAATCTTTAAAAACAGCGGTTGTTCCTGTTTACTGTCTTCTTCTAATATCTTTTTTAAACTTTCAACGATATTTGATATTATTTCCATATCACGTTTGTTTGAATAGTAGTTATAGTTAGTTAGTTCAAAATCCTTCAACATCATACTTCCTCTTTTGCAAATATGGTAATATTTTACTTGAAAATTTTTTAAAGCTCCACAAAAGATGAAATTTTGTAACAAAAAGTTTATGATTATTAAAGTTTTTATGAAGATGTGCCGATATATATTTTGTGAAGATAATTAAGGAGTATAATTTATGTACAATGACGAAATTTTTGACAAAGCATTAAATGAAGCAAAAACAGAGAGTTTCAGAGAATTAAAATCAGAAGTGAAAACAGTGGAAGCTGTTATTGAAAGATTATTAACCCAATTATTAGAATGCTCCTCAGCAATTACCGAACGCGACTTTAATGTTTGCGGAGTGTAATAATTAATGAGTCTGAGCACAGTTTAGGGTATAAACTGTGCTCAAACGGGATATATTTGGGAGATTGATTATTATGCTAATTATCAATCAAGGGTTGTTATTTTATAATTAAAAATAAGTTAAAATACCTTGTTCGGTATGCCTTTTACTTTCTCCTATAAATGTGTTTCCCCTGTATTATATTAAAGTATTTTAGAGTAATAAAATTGCTTAAATGTAAACAAATGTAAAACGCCGAAGTTATTACTTCGGCGTTTTTGATATATCTTGTGGTAACGGTTGTTTATTAGCCTATTGCATTGAATCCTGCTTGTTCCCAAGGATTTGAGTACATATAGCCTGATCTTGCGATATTTTGAGCCATTGATTGATATACGGCTTGGTTTTGAACTTGTTGTTGAGCTTGAGCTTTAGCTAATTGTGCTTCTTCAGCTTTCTTTTCAGAGTGAGATTTACCTGTGAATAAACCTGCGATTAGAGAGCCGCCAAGCCAACCGATTGCAGTTCCGATAGGTCCGAATGCTGAACCGATAGCTGCGCCGATTGCACCTGCGCCAAGTTTAGTACCTTCTTTTGCGATTTCTTTAACACCACCGACAATGCCTTCGTCTTTAAATGCGCTAAAGATTGTTGGAAGTGAACAAGCTGCCATTACAATATTACCAAGACCAGGGATTGCTTTTGATGCACCTTTCAAAGCTCCTGAAAACTTACCTAAAATTGTACTTTTACCTGCGATTTGTGCTGCTCTACCGCCAAGGTTCCAACCTTTTGCTATTGCTCCAGGTAGAGATTTTGCTCCTGCTTTTATTGAACTCCAAACACCAGCTTTAGCAACACCTTCTAAAGCTAAACCACCTGTTTTTAAACCTCCGATGATTGCAGCTTTTCCTGTTCCTGATGCTAAACCTGTATGAACCCCTTTTACTAAAGCTTTTGCACCGTTTTCTGTAAATAACAATGCCGGAGCTGTTTTTAAGCCTCTTAATGCATAACCGCCTAATCTTGCAATTTGTGCTACCATACTTTACCACCTTTTTAAATACTAATTTCTAACCTTACATATTTATAAAAAAAAATACCCCCGCCAAATTGCATGATTTTTAATAAATGTTAAGAAGTGTTAATCTTTTTATAGCAATAAGTCACCCTGAACTTGATTCAGGGTCTGTTCATGTCTATTTATTTTGTTTTTTATTGGCGTTGACAGGCTTCGTGTCAAGCACGGAGTGACAAGAAAAAATATGTGATGAAATTTGTAAAAATAAAAAACCACTTGGGATAAGTGGTTGGGAAAAGTTACGAAAATTAATTGTAGGGAAAAATAATATAATATATGTTTTTTGTTTTTATCCGTTAAATGTTTTGAATGAGTTCTCTACGTTTTTCTTTAATACGCTTTGAACTGCTTCAATTTCTGTTTGAATTGCGTTGTGTTCTGATTCAAGTCTGTTTAATCTTAAATCAATTTGTTTATCCTGGTTTTCAAGATTATCCATTGCTTTTTGGTAAACCTGTTCAGCTACTGCCATTGCTGATTTATCTTCTTTTTCGGTGATTGATTCATCATCATCAAGAGTTGTTCCGATAAATTTCTTTTCTGTAGTTGAGAAGTATGATAATACAAGATTACCTGCTTTAAGTTGTTTTACAAACCATTGAGGGTCTTTTAAGTTTGTTGCGGCTTTTGAGTTATCCGTATTATATTTTTCTTCAACCGTTGTGTAGCCTTTGGTTCTCATTTCGTTAAAGATGTTTTTATAGTGGTTTACGATTTGCGGGTCGTAGGTTAAATTTTCTGCAGAATGAGAATTTTGGTTATTGTAATAAGCTTCTGTGATTGCTAAAGCGTAATCGTATAATTCTCTTTGAGCTGTAGTTGAACCTTCAAAGTTTAAAACATTACCTGTTACATATACATCATAGTCAAAACCTGATTCTGATGTGTAGTTTGTTCCGTTAAATTCTAAGCGATTTTTTGAAGATTCAAAAACATTAGCATTTCCGTCTGCTGTTAAATCTGCATATAAAGCATCATATTCTGTTAATTTACCGTCTTCTTCCGTGAAGTCTGTAAATGTGAATTTTTTAGATTCAGTGTTATAAGTAACATTTTCAAGTTCGTGGAAAGTATCACCGATTTTGAAGCCGCAAGATATTTTACCTGTCATAGCATCTTTTTGTGCTGTAATAAGGTAATTGTCAGTATAATAACCTTCAGAATCCTTTTTAAGTTGAATTTCTTCACCGTTTAAGTCTGTTGTATAAGCGGTATTATATGTTGCAAAACCGTTGTATGATTCATCATCAAAATTATAGAATCCGAATTTTAAAATATGATCCGCAATTTCACTTTGACCGACTGAGGCAAGATATTTGTCCCACGCATCGTGGATTTTATCTTCGGCATCAATATCTTTGATGTTTAAATCAGATTGAGTGTATCCGCCGTCGATTTTTGTTAAAAACTTGTTAAAATCACCGTTGCCGTAAGCGTAAGCCTGAGCAATAGCGTTTGAAACCAAAACTTTGCCAGTATTGTCTTTTACAAGGTATTGTTTTCCGGCAGCAACAGTATTACATCCTGTAAGTTGGTTATAAGAAACATCTGCGTAATTTGCCTGATTTCCGTTGTAACCTGTTAAGACCTGATATTTTGTTTTGTTTAATGCTTCAAGATATTGGTCATTAATCATTTGAGAATTATCTGAAAGGCGTTGTTTTGAATAAGCTAAGTTCTGCTGAGTAACTTCGTTATCAGACAGACGGGCTGTTAGGCATAAAAATCTTGCTTGTGAAGCTGACATTCCCATTGTTTAGCTGTTCCTTTCAATAATTTCGTAATCTTATTTTGTATTACGGCATTATTGTGTTGAAACTTTAGAAAATTGTTCGGATTTGTAACAATTTGTAATATTATATTGAAGCCGATTTGTTTACTCCTTCTGCAAAATAAAGTCTCATATAAAAACAGGCAACGTGCTGGATTGAATCCACTCTGACCCATTGGCGAGTGGCTTTGAACCTGATTCCGCCTTTTGATTTTTCGGGGTTTTTGTGTGCGTAATTGTTTTTATCGGAAATATATAAAACCATTTGGGATTGTGCGGCTTTTCGGCAGGCTTCAAGGATTTCTTGAGCAAGGTCTTCTTTTTCAAGTTTTTTTGCCAGGTAATAAGCACCAATCAGACCTTCCGCTCGTGCTCCGTCAGGGTAATAATGATCCCCGTGAGTATAATAATTTCCGCCTTCGTAGTCAATAAACGGTGAATCATTCTTTTTATACATTTTATCAATCATTGTTTTAGCGTCTGAAAATACAAAATTTATGTAATTATCTTTTCTAAACTCTGGATTTGTAACCCATTCTTCTATTGCCTGCATAAGCCAGCCGTCAGATGGGAGTGCCGTAAACATCTCGGCATAAATTTTCGGTCTTTCATCTACCA
Organism: uncultured Candidatus Melainabacteria bacterium; assembly: GCA_947570135.1. Taxonomy (GTDB): domain Bacteria; phylum Cyanobacteriota; class Vampirovibrionia; order Gastranaerophilales; family Gastranaerophilaceae; genus Zag111. The sequence goes on from CANOTP010000004.1 coordinate 83,581, forward strand.
ACCAGTCAAGCGCTTTTTTACTTTTTTTAATTACTCTTGAAACAAGTTCTTTATCATCTTCAAAATAATTTGCAAAAAGAGCAAGTCCTAACAAAGCTTCACCAGGGTAATAGAATGAAAACAGTTGTCTGCGCTCATCTTCTGTAAGGTTAATCAGCGGCTGTCCGTTTTGAACATTCGGGTGAATATAATATCCGTACATTTCACCGCTTTCGCTGATACGTGATAATAGATGGCGTATGTATTTTTTCAGGATTTCATCGTAGGTTTTATCGCCTGTTTCTTCTATGTATTTCATGATGGCAACTGCTATAAGCCCTGTTCCGCCAAGTTTTGATTTTTTATTTAAATATACATAAGCGCAGTCTTCATTGTTAAATTTATGTTCTTTTGTTATTGAAACAATGTAATCAATGGCTTTTTTGGAGCTTTCAAGGTATTTTTTATCACCTGTTAATTGGTAGGCTCTAATTAGTGCGGTTATCGCGCCACAATGTCTTAGGTCGTTGTAATAAAGATTATCTTCTTTTCTTGTCGGGTGTTCGTGGTCTTTATAATTATCTTCTTTTGAGTCGTAATAGTATAAGAATTGTCCGTTATCCTGTTGGTATTTGTAAATCCATTCAATTCCGTCAAGTGCGATATCTTTTATCGCTTCGGGCGAATATTTATTCAGTGTATTGCCGCGATACAGCGGTATAATTTTGTTTTTATAAGTTACAAACGCACGGCTTTTTATTATTGTACACTCATAAGGGAGGCTTTCTAACAGTTCAATTCGCTCAGGAATAGAGTTTGTTATATCTTTAATTCTTGTTTTTCTTATTATCGAATTAAGTGCCTGATTTAACGACATTTGGCTTTGAATATAGCTTTCTGTCGGCATATAAACGTGCATTTTATTTTCAAAAAGCAATTTTATCCCGGTAATCCCAGGTTCAAAACGGTTTGGGGTAAAAATATCTGTTTCGATATCTTCAAGTTTTGTCGGAAATTCTTCTGTTATGTATTCAATCATAATACGGCATTTTTCATTATCCGCAACGGAAAAATTCTTAAAACTCGGATTTTTTCGGATTTGTTCGATATTACGGTTTATTGTGTCAGTGAGATTATCTCTTAATGAGCCCCAACGTAAGAGTTTTTCTCCTGCTTGAAACAGTGTTATATATAAAAAAGTCAGATTCTTATCAAAATCCAAAATTCCGCCAATGTTTAAGTCTTTTGTTTCAACCTTATCGCCGTTTTTCAATGCCTGACGAATCCTGTTTGTCAGTTCCAATACCTGTGAAAAGTCCTGTTCAAAGTACTCTCGGGTTTTATTGTTTACTGTCGAAAAATCCATATATAAACCTCCAACGAACCTTACTTATATAATATAACAAATATTAACAATCGTTACAATTTTGCCAGATTTAAATCGGTATGTTAATTTGTAGGAGAAAGGAACTGGATATTATGAAGAATATTGTCATATACACATGTAAGAAATCTTCGACAATCGCAGATGTTGTGTCTTCTATTGAAGACGTAAACGTAAGACTTGAAGATGCTGAGAATATAAAAGATTATGAAACACTTAATCCTGGAGTAATCGTTGTTGAAGATGTTCCGAATGTTAAAGATGTTTTAATGGTTACAAAGTTTAAATTCCCGATTCTTTTTATCGGTGAAACTTTCAAAGGCTGTACAGTGCGTGCTGTTGCTTTTGATTATATTAAAACTCCTGTAGATAATCAGGAACTTGTTGTTCGTGTTAAAAATATGCTAAAAATCAGAGAGTTAAGAGATAAGATGAAGACTCTTTCTACTACTGATGAGTTAACTGGACTTCATAACAGAAGATATTTACTTGAACGAATGGAACAGGAAATTTCACGTGCAAAACGTTATACAACTCCGTTATCCGTTTTATTGTTTGATTTAGACTTTTTCAAAGTTGTAAACGATATTTACGGGTACGAGTGGGGTGATGTGTTGCTTCGTTCTATTGCTGATAAATTAAAACAACTTATCAGAAAAGAAGATATTTTAACACGTTACGGAGATGAAGAATTTATCGTGGTTCTTCCGAATACTTCAGAAGATAACGCGTTTTTATTTGCAGAAAGGTTCCGTAAAGATATTGAAAAAATGGAATTTATTCCTGCGGGCGAAGAAGAACGTCATCCGATTACGATTTCGGGCGGCATTTCAACATTCCCTTGCTTACCTGATACCGAAGAAGATGCAAATACAATTATTCGCTATGCGGAACATGCTTTGTATAACGCTAAAAAACGCGGAAAAAATAAAATTGTACAATTCTCTCATTTGAACTTGGGAGAAGGTTAAGGGGGATCCTCTAAAATATCCGACTGGATATAACAAAAATCCTTTCTGAACACTTACATAGTGTAAATCTGGTTAATAGGCGGTAACATCACTACCGCCTTTTTATTATTATTTACCGCCCGAGACCCCGTAGCCAAACAGTGCAAAATCGTATTTTATCGGATCTTCGGGACAGAATTTCTTTAAGTTTTCTGTCAGTTCAATAACAGCTTTAAAATCGTTTGCATTTCTAGTCAATAATCCCATTTCGCGAGAAATTCGCCCTACATGAACATCGAGTGGAATATATAACTCTGACGGTTTCATAAACTTCCAAATTCCGACATCAACCGCACTTTTTCTGACCATCCAGCGAAGATACATGCACATCCTCTTCATCGCTCCGCCGTTATGAGGGTTTGGAATCATGTGATAAAACCCTTGTTTTGCGTTTTCGCCTGCCCGAGCGTAAAAATAATCTACAACGATTTTAAACATCTTATTTTGCTTATAACCGTGTTCAAAAAGCTCTTCAAGCCCGTCTGTTGTATTATACAGTTCTTTTAAAATCTCAAAAATTGCGATAAAATCGTTCGGTTTCCCGAATCGATAATTAAAATCTCCAATTAACCCTGCTTCAAAGTTTTGTATAAAATTCAGCGGCTCATTTTGTGCTATTTCAAATAATTGATCAAGTTTTTTTATAAACTGTTTTCGGCTGCCGTAAGCCAAAAGTGATGCGATAAACCCTGCAAGTTCAATGTCTTTCTTTGTTTTGAATTTGTGGATAAAAAGTATCGGATCGTCTTTTATAAAGCTTTGAGTTTCATATTTTTGTGCTAATTTATCAAGTTCGTTTTTTGTAATCATAGTTATATTTTACCTCAAACTTAACTTTATATGTAAAGTTTTGTAAAATAATTTAAAGATTTTTGTGTAGTTGCCGATAACGTTATCAAATATAAATTTAAGTAAGGAGTAATACATGGCAGGTAGAGATTTATCTATTGGTAACATCAGTTTTAATACGATTAATGGATCTCAAAGTTCTAACGGTAATAACCGTACTCATAGTTCGGGACTTATATTTAACAGTGATTCCAAAGTATCTTTAGGTAAAGGTGTTATGCTTGAAGGTGTTAATAAAGAAGCTTTACTTGAATTTATTCAAAAAGCGGGTTTGTCTTTTGATAATATAAGGGATGCAAAATTTGTTACGTTAGATAACGGTAAGATTGGTATTTCTATTGTTATGAAACCTGAAAAAGGTAATACGACAACACTTACTTTTGATAAAGATAACGGAGGTTTATTAGAACATTCGACACAAAATAAGCAAGGGGTTATAACTACTACATCTTATGATGATGAAAATGTTAAATCCATAAACATCAAACAAGGTGATAGAACTCTTACTGCGGATAATTTGAGCCGTATTTTGAAAAGTATAAGTGATAAAGGCTCTTTTGAATATACTTATAATGATGAAACCGTAAGGCCTTCGCGAGTACTTGAGCAATTAACTGACGGAACAAGGATTTTGCATCAGGGCGGACAAAAAGTAACTACGAAACCTGACGGAACAACGACAACAGAAGTTGATAATCTTACTTCTAAACTTCAAGATATTTTAGACGATTCAAAAACAAAATCTACTACGGCTCCGAAGTCATTGGATTCTTCATTGTTAAGCGATTTTGATTTTTTAAAAATCAAGATTCCGCGACGGGAACGTTCTCCAAAAAGTATTGCTAAAGCTATACAAAGAATATTTTATGCTTCTGCTTCATCTCCTAACAGGTCGCAAAAATTGCAGCAAGCTTTAGCATTAATTAACTCAAGTAATGTTGATTGGGTAATCTATGAATACAAAGTTTTAACTAATCGTGATTTATTTGCAGACGTAAAAATCGTATTTAAAAATTCACCTAACACGTTAAAAGCTTATAACAGGCATTTTGCGCAAGTTCAGTATGGCAAATACGGAGTAAATATGAATTTTAAAAATCAACACTCCGTGGTGTCAAACAAATATCATAAAGGTGACCCTCACTCTGTGGTTCAAGACGGTACGATAATTACTGTTACAAATAAGAAGACGGGTAAATCAAGACAAATAGATTTAGATGTATTATTAAAAAAATATCCTAATGCAAGAGATAGAGCAAGGGTAATAAAACAGTTACAGAGTCTTCCTGGTGAAGTCTTAATGGATATTGCAATAGAAACAGATTCATTTATTCCTGCAAAAGAAGGTGAACAAGTATCTGTCGGCGGAGGTATGGCTTGTAATGCAGCAGGCTATTACAGCGGTTCAACCGATACAATACATTTAGACAGTAACGGCTCGACTCAAACGCTTGTTCATGAAATGGGGCATGCCGTAGATTTTAACGGTAGAGTTAACAATACCAGTTCAGTGTTAAATGATAGAAACTTTAAGCGATTATTTAATGAAGAGATGCGTAATTTTATAGCTGCAGGTAATCAGCGTTATGTTTATACACCTGACGGAAACGGAAGCGGTACAAGAGGATCGTATGCTACTGCAAACGAAAAAGAAATGTTTGCGGAATGTTATACTCTTTTGATGACAGGAAATTGCGGTTCGAAAGCTGTTATTGAAAGATATTTCCCAAGATGTTTAGCATATATCAATAATAAAATTGAACAAAACCGTAGCCTAAGTGACAGCTATAGGCATTAATTTGTTTAAATTTGCAAAAGGCGGGTATTTTTTGTAAACTGTCATTATGCAAGGGCAAATCTATAAAATTCATTCCGATTTTTATTATGTTCAAAAAGACGGTGAATCTTTTGAATGTAAAATTCGCGAGGTTTTAAAAAAGCAACGCGAAAGAATTGTTGTCGGTGATTTTGTAGAATTTGACGGGGGTGTTATTTCAAAGGTCTTGCCTAAAAAAACTTATATTCCGCGCCCGTCTGTTGCCAATGTTGATCAAATTGTTATCGTATCGGCGCTTAAGCATCCCGATTTGGATTTACATCAATTGAACCGTTATATTTCGCTTGCAAAATATTACAAAATCCCTGTTGTATTGTGTTTTAACAAGGAAGATTTAGGGCTTGAAGCTGATGAGCAGGACAAAATTGTTTCAATCTACGGAAATTTGGGTTATGAGATTGTATTCACATCCGCTTTGGAAAAACGGGGATTAAAAGAGTTTTATAAACTGTTGAAAGGTAAGGTTACAGCTTTATGTGGCAATTCAGGGGTCGGAAAGTCAAGTTTAATCAATGCGCTTAACCCTGATGTAAACCTTCGCACAAAAGAAGTCAGCGAAAAGTTAAATCGCGGAACACATACTACACGCCATTGTGAAATTATCGCACTGAATGTAGATAGTGCGATTGTAGATACCCCGGGGTTTAGTAATGTTCGATTTGATTTTTTATTGCCGTCTGATGTTGATTTGCTGTTTGATGAAATCGCTCAATACAGGGATTACTGCAAGTATGGTGATTGTCTTCACATAAATGAAGATGGATGCGGGGTTCTGGAGCATATTGAAGAAATTGACAAGTCAAGATATGAAAGCTATGTTGAGTTTGTTGCAGAAGCCATTGAATACAAAGAGCACATAAAATATAACGGGATAAAACGAGAAACTTCTCACAAGTTCAAAAATAATAAAGTTCAGGCAAAAATAAGTGATAAGAAGCGTCAAGCCTCACGAAATACCAGAAAACAGATGATTTATAAGGAAATTGATAACGATGCGGATGAATGATTATATCAAGTTGGTTAACGAAAAATTAAACGAGTATATTGAGATAAAATACCCCGAAAATATATTTAAATCAATGAAATACACGGTTACACTCCCGGGGAAAAGGTTAAGACCCGTTATGTGTCTTGAAACCTGTATAATGTTTGGCGGTGAGATTGAAGATGCTTTGCCGACAGCATGCGCTATTGAGATGCTGCATGCTCAGACATTGATTCATGATGATTTACCGTGTATGGATAATGATGATTTTCGTCGCGGAAAACCTTCAAATCACAGGGTTTTTGGTGAAGCTGTTGCTGTTTTGGCGGGAGATGCACTTTTAACTTATGCTCCGCAAACTATTACAAAGTATTCTAAGAATCTTTCGCCTTCAACTCTTGTAAGGGTACTAAACGAGTATTTTAAATTTGCGGGAGCAGAAGGTGTAATAGCAGGTCAGGTTGTTGATATTGAATCCGAAGGAGCTACTGATAAATCTCGGGAAATTTTAGATTATCTTCATATACATAAAACATCGGATCTTTTTCAATTAGCAATGAGAACGGGTGCAATTATTGCGGGTGCAGATGATGATAAAATTACCGCTGTGACAGAGTTTGCAAAAACTTTCGGGCTTGCTTTTCAAATTGCGGATGATATTTTAGACGAGATTTCAACATTTGAACAAATGGGTAAAACTTTAGGTAAAGATAAGGCTGAAGGCAAATTAACTTACGTTTCGCTATATGGAATTGAAGAGGCAAAATGTAAACTTTCTTGCCTATTTAAAAATTGCCATGATATAATGGAAAAACAAGATTTCAGGTCTGAGATTTTTAAAGATATTATTGAAAGTATAAAAAAGAGAGTAGGTATTTAAATGTGTTGTATAAATTGGTTAAGAGAAACTGTTGCAAATAACGGTTACGAGGTTATTTGTAGTGCATTAGCTTCGGCGTTTTTTGCTCAGGTAATCAAGTTTATATTATTTACTATAAAAACACGAAAAATTAATTTTAAAATATTTTCAACAACCGGCGGAATGCCAAGTGCTCACTCAGCAGGTGTAATGGGTTTATCTACCATGGTTGGAATCTTGCAGGGGTATGACTCTTATCTTTTTGCGATTTCTTTAGGCTTTTCGCTTATCATAATGTATGATGCTGCAGGGCTTCGTCGTGCAGCAGGTAAAACCGCTGCTTGCTTAAACAAAATGATGGATGATTTTTATCATAACGACTTGCAGGCTATGGGTGGTAAGTTGAAAGAACTTTTGGGACATACTCCGTTAGAAGTTTTTGTCGGAGCAATTTTTGGAATATGTTTTGCATACCTGTTCCATGCTTTTATTTTAGGATAATTTAATGTAAATAATTCATATTTTGGTTTTGCAGAACATAATACGCACATCCCCAGCCTGTTGATTTAAGATTGCAGGAGTTTGCGTATTTTGTTCCCGGGGTTCCTGAAGGTTTTATCCCGTTGTTTTCATATTTAAAAACAAACATATCTTTTCCTACTGTATTAGGTAACGCAGGACCATTAATGTCAATGAAAAATGTGATATAACTGTTTGTTTTTATTTCACTGTTGTCAGCACTTCTGAACCATACAGATGATCCGTTTAAAAGTTTTATCGCGTAATGCATTCGTGTTGTTGTGTAATTATCCCATATTCCGTTAAGTAATTTATATTTTGTATCGGGTATACATCTTTTTTTGTCTTTAAATCCGCAATCGACAGCTATTTTTATATGAGGTCTTAAGTAATTTGCAATAGTTGTTCCTTCACCTTGGGTCATACCGCCGCTGAACCCCCAGCCCGATACCTCGCCGTTTTCTTCTTCTGCCATACGGATTGCTTGAGAAAGTATAGATTGGGTTTCGCGTAGAATACTTACCGTTCTTTTTTCAAAATTACTTTGAATTAAATTCGGTAAAGTGATTGCAGCAACAATCCCTATTATTCCTAAAGTAATCAATACTTCTGCAAGTGTAAAACCTTTATTCATTTAACCTCCGTTTTTAGCTGTTGTTTTATAAATTTTTCCAAATTTTAGTTAGTTTATTAATACATTATATTGTATATAATAAAAAATCAAGATAATTTTAGTTGTAAGATTATTAAAATTGTTCATAAATTAAGTAAGATTAAATAAAAGGTGGTTTATGAACATAAAAGTTTTATTGGGTAAGAAGATAAAAGAGATTCGGTTAAAATACGGATATACTCAGGAAAAGCTTGCCGAATTGGCAGGAATTGAGATTCCGAGTTTAAGTAATATCGAAAACGGTAAGAATTATCCGAGCCACGAAACTTTGGAAAAAATTTCATCTGCACTTAAGGTAAGACCGTTTGAGCTTTATTTGTTTGAATATTATAATAACAAAGCTGAAATTATTGATGAAATGGTAAAAAAAATGCAGGAAGATGACTTACTTACTCAGAAAATGTATCAGTATTTCTTGTGTGTAAAGTCGGCAAATTAGAGTTAAAAAATCTTTATATCAGATTGCAAAATTTGTTTCGGTCTTGTACAATAAACTCAAAACAGGGGAGTTTTTATGCCTGAAGTACAAAAAAGAATTTTAATAGTAGATGATGATGACGAAATCAGAGAGCTTTTGGAGTTTGATATCAGAAGCAGCGGATATTTTGTTGATACCGCAAAAGACGGTTTAGAGGGGTTAAATAAGGCTTTAAATAATGCTTATGATTTGGTGTTGTTAGATGTAATGATGCCCAAAATGAGTGGGTTTGATGTTTGTAAAAATATCCGTCAGGCAAAATTGGCGGTCCCTGTTTTAATGCTTACTGCAAAAGGAACTATTGAAGATAAAACGAGCGGATTTGACTGCGGGGCAGATGATTATCTTGTGAAACCTTTTGATATTCAGGAAGTTTTATTAAGGATTCGGGTGTTGCTGCGTAGAAATTCTGTCAGTGTGGAAGAAGAATCTCCGCTGTCAAATGAAATCTTAAGATGCGGAGATATCGAGATATTCCCTGAATCTTTGGAGTGTGTTATTGTTAATCGGAAGGTTAAATTAACACCGACAGAGTTTGAGATTTTGTATTGTTTAATGCAGCATTTTAATCATCCTGTCACACTTGCAACTTTATTAGATGAAGTTTGGGGATATGACAGTAACGAAGATGTTCGAATGCTGAGGGTTCATGTCGGCGGATTGAGAAATAAGATTGAACTTAACGCGAAGACTCCGACGTATTTGCATACGGTTACAAATGTCGGGTATAAGTTAACTCCGTTTTCTAAAGAGTAGTTTATGAAAAAGTATAGTTACGGACTTAAAAAATTAAAAATTATTGAACAAATTGCGATAGTATTTTTTATTGCGGTTGTAATTCCTATGTCAATAAGCGGGTTTATTATCAATAATATTAACCAGCAGTCCGTACGTCACCAGTTGAGAGAATCTGCGATACTTGTAGCCAGTATGGTATCAGATGAAATAGATTTCTTTATTAAGACAAACGAATCAACATTGGGGCAAATTGCTGATACTTTGGAATATTTACCGACAAGAGCGTCTAAACAAAAGTTTATCAAGGATTTTTCGCGCAGATATCCCAATTGTGAAGATATTATTATTGCGAAAGATGTAAAAGAACTTGAAAATGTTACTCAAAAATTTAACCTTGAAAATAAGCCGATAATGTCAACACAGATGCGTGACGGTTCGTTTTTGGTAGTAATTTTCGGGGTTGATAACTGGGATTCACAATTATTTAAGTCTTTGGAAAACGATAACAGACAGATTTATATCATGGATAAAAATAATCGACTTTTATCTTCTCATAACTTTACGCCTGATGTGTTCGCTGAAACTATAAAAGTTATGCCTGAGGAAAAAATTGAAGATGCGCCTGTATTGTTCGGGGATGAGAAGAATCGTCCGATAATTTATCTTCACCGTAAAAATCCTGATATGACAATTGTTGTTAATACCACGGAAAATATGGCGAAAAAAGCTATTTTGGACAACAGGGTTAAAATTATTATTGCCGTGTTGAGTACAATTTTGTCAATGATGGTTTTAATCGGATTTTATATTTATTATTTGTATATTAATATAAGGCAGTTGTTTAAAGCGATTATCGCACTGTCAAAAGGTAACTATCAGCGTCAAATAAGACTTTTGACAACAAGTTTTACCCCATATGAAATTGTTTTCTTAGCCAATGAATTTAATAATATGGCATCTGAAATTCATAAATCTTATTTGCAGTTGAAACGAAAAAATGTTGAATTAAAGGAATTAAACGAGTTTCGCTCAAATCTTCTTGATACAGTAAGCCACGAGTTAAGAACACCGCTGACAAGTATTCAGGGGTATACTTCACGTTTAATGCGTCAGGATATTGTGATAGATGAAGAAACGAAACAGAAGTCTTTAAGGATTATCAAAGAGCAATCAGAACGTTTAAAACGTCTGATTGAAGACTTGTTAACGATTCCTGATATTGAAGGTATGAGATTACGTACGGTTAATACAAATATTTGGCTGAATGAGGTTTTGGAACAGTCAAAATTGCTGCTTCGTAAAAACGACGGGCATGAGATTATAATTCGTCTGAGTGATGATTTTCCTCAAGTATATGCCGATAAAGGCAGGTTGGAGCAGGTTTTTGTTAACTTATTTGAAAACGCAGTAAAATACTCATATCCTGATACTCCGATACTTGTAGATGCCGAAGTGCAGGCAGATAAGGCTGTAATTCGCGTGAAAAATTCTTGTGATAAGATTCCTGACAAGAAATTGAAAACTCTGTTTGAAAAATTTGTTCGCCTTGATGATAATATGACAAGAACGACTCGCGGTTCGGGATTGGGGCTGTTTATTGTAAAAGGGCTTATTGAAGCAATGGAAGGTGCAATAAAACTTTCGTCAAATGATGAAGGATTTTGTGCCGAAATTACTATAAATATTGCAAGGGAAGAGTAATTTATGGATTTTATGCAGCTTGCAATTGATACGGCAAAAAACTCGGACGGCGATATTCCTGTCGGAGCTGTTGTTGTAAAAGACGGGAAAATAATTTCTACGGCTTTTAATACCCGAGAGAAGGATAATGATATTACCTCTCACGCTGAAATCCTTGCAATCAGACAAGCTGAGCAGCGGTTAGAAAATTGGCGGCTAGACGGGTGTGAAATTTATGTAACCTTAGAGCCTTGTCCGATGTGTGGTTGGGCGATTTTGCAATCAAGAATTAAAAGTGTATATTTTGGGAGTTATGATACGAATTACGGCGCATTTTCATCAAAAATCGACTTGCGCGAAATCCACAACGGCGCGAAACTCAACGTCTATGGCGGGATAATGGAAAAAGAATGCGACAAACTGCTTGATGATTTTTTTAAAACTTTGCGGGGTCATTAGATTTTAAGACAAAAAATTTGGTAAGGGCGTCAATGGTTTCTGACAGCCTCAACCGTTACACCGATTGCGTCGGCAAACTTCTCTTGAGTCAAACCGTGCTTTAATCGCAGCTGCTTAATTCCTGAATTTATTTGAGCCTGATATCTCATCATTATTTCAGGATAGGGTATTTTTAATCTATATTAAAGTAAATAATCAGCCGTATTTTATGGCTAAACATTACCACTAAGGTTCACCCCTTATTCCTCTTCTTTTTCTTCGACCCATTTTTTTGCGTCAAACCGAAGATCTGTGAGCCTCATTTCAAGTGATTCCACATAGGGTTTAAATTTTACCAGTAGTTGGGTTTTTCTTAGCATAAGTTCCTGTGCAACCGTTGGGGTTTTACAGGCAATAACCATTATTGAGCCTTTTATCATCGAATAAGGTTTTGAGTTTGCTGCAAATTTTTCACCCGCAACTTTTTTCCAAAACTTACACAAATTAGCACGTGTAATCGCTTTTCGCACCGCGGCGTGTTTCATCAAATCCGCGATGATATCTTCTATGTTTTGAAATTTTGTGTATAAAATTTTTTTCATAAGTTTTTTATCAAAAGTTTTTGTGCTAATATTTGACAATGGTTATTGAACAAATTGATAGTAACATAAAGCATTCGAAAAATATATTACTTGTATCGCATATAAATCCTGACGGTGACACTTTAGGTTCAATGTGCGCGATGTATTCGGCGATTAAAGACAATTACAGAAAAAAATGCGATATGGTTTGTGTTTCTGATATTCCTGTCACTTATAAGTTTATTCCTTATATTGATGAAGTCAAAAATATCGCGGAATTTGATTTGTCGCGCGAGTATGATTTGGTTATAACACTTGATGTCGCGGCGTTAGACAGGTGTGTTGACGCGGGGGTATTGTTTGAAAGAGCCAAAAATACAATAAATATTGATCATCATCAGACAAATCCTTTGTATGCGGGGGTAAATTTAGTAAAACCCGACGCTTCTGCTACTGCTGAGGTTTTGGTCAATTTGTTTGAGGATATGGGGGTAAAGTTCTCTTTAGAAACTGCAGTATGTTTGTACGTTGGTATTTTAACAGATACAGGAAGCTTCAAGTTCTCTAATACAACCACGAACACCTTAAATTGTGCCTCAAAACTTTTAGCGTTTGGGGTAAAGCCTGACGTGATATATCAAAAATGTTATGAATCACAATCCAAAGATATGGTTTTATTTCAAAGTTATTGTGTGAATAAAGCCGAATTTTGCAATGACGATAAAATTGCTTATACAATTGTTTATAAAAAAGACTTAGAAAAGTTTAATAATAAAGGTGAAGATTTTACTGACGGATTAACCGAGAAACTTCGGGCTATTGTAACAACAGAGATTGCGTTTGTTGTAAAAGAAGTGGGAACGGGAATTTCAAAGGTTTCAATGCGCAGTAAAGAAAAAGATATAGCGCAGGTTTGCTCGGTGTTTGGCGGCGGCGGACACAAGCTCGCTGCAGGAGCTTTAATTAAGGCTAATCCTGAAAAAGCGGTTAAGATGATATTAAGTGAAATAAAAAATAAAAATTTATGTTAAAAAAACTCTTAAAAAATAAATTTATACGCAGTTTGGTGCATCTTGTAAAATCGATTATCAAAAACGATTTTTACGGAATGGCAGCCGAAATGGGATTTATGCTTGTTGTCGGGATTTTTCCGTTTATGTTATTTTTAATGGCGGTTTTCGGTTGGCTCGGGAACAGGTCTTACTTGGATTCGATTTTAAGGGTTTTATCAAACATTATGCCAATGCAGGCTATGAATTTACTAAAATCCGTGCTTGAAGAAACAATGATTTTTAACCACGGTAAACTACTTGCAATTATCGGGATTATAACAACAATTGTGCTTTCGACAAACGGGGTTGCGGTTGTGTTGAAAGGGTTAAATCGGGCTTACAAAGTAGAAGAAACAAGAAGTTTTATTTATACGAGAATTTTGTCGTTTTTAATGGTTTTTGTTAATTTTCTGGTTCTGTTTTTGACGATAAACATAATAATTTTCGGGAAAGTTATTATAATGTTTCTTGTTGCGCATTTTAATATGTCAAAAGGTGTTGCGCTGACGATTTTAACTTTGCGTTGGCCTGTTTCGTTTTTAGCATTATACTTAATGGCGTTTTTAAGTTACTATATTCTGCCCGATTTGAGAGGAAATGATGCTTATAAGCGTAAAAGTGCACTCCCCGGGACTGTATTTTTTACAACTTTTTGGTTAGCGGGTTCGTGGGGATTTTCGGTTTATGTTAATAATTTAAGTACTTATAACCTTGTATACGGTACAATCGGTGCGTTTTTTATATTGATGTTCTGGCTTTACTACACCTCAATATTACTACTTATTGGCGGGGAGATTAATTCACAGGTTTATAACCGCTTAACAACGCGTTCTAATGAGTTACGGGAAGAGATTGCAAACCTGCCTCGTCCGAATAGAAAAACAGATAATTAATAATTCTTAATATATTTTATGTATATAAAGCAATAATGATTTATATATTGTTTTTATATATACATAGGGGATATATTAAGGAGAAAATTTATGGGAAATTTGTCTGTTGGGGAATTGAACAGTCTGTATCAGACGTTATCCGCTTCGCGTGTGACAAAACCGAGTACGCTTAAAGTAAGTTCTGTCGGGCTTTTGAACTTTAATGCAATTAATATGGATAAACAGGAGCTCTTAGATTTTATTAATGACGTTTTATCAAATGAATATCTTGATACGGAATTGAAAATAAAGATTTTACAGGTTTTATTGGAGATGTTGGAAAAAGAAATGGGTAAGACTCCAAGTCCGGAACCTGTGCCGAATCCAACTCCTGCACCTGAGCCTACTCCTGGTCCAATACCTGAACCGAAGCCAGTACCGATTCCAGTACCGATTCCGACGCAGCCTACCGTGCCTGAGGAGTATCCCGAAATTGATACTAACGGGGTAATTGAATCTTTCGGTCAAGGTCAGACAGGTGATTGCTATTTACTGTCTTCACTTATGGCTTTGGCATCAAACGAAAAAGGTGCTGAAATATTAAAAAATAATATTGTAAAAAATTCAGACGGAAGCGTTACGATAACTCTTCCGGGGGCTAAAGTTGCAGATAAAGAATTAAAAAAGGACGGGTTTGTTTCTAATATTACGGGGACATATACTATTACAAAGGAAGAATTTTATAATGCACGTCAAAGTGGTAAGTATTCAAGAGGCGACGATGATGTGTTGTTATATGAATTAGCTTTTGAAAAATACAGAGAACAAATTATTCAAACTCAGTCTGTCAATAATAGTCAAGCACATTTTGATGTCGGTCATTATGTAGGCGGAGGAACTTTAGCCAATCCGTTGAATGGCGGACTTGAAGTCGATGCAATGTATGTGTTGACTGCTAATATGGGAACTGAGTTTTCTATTAGTGAAAATAAGGATGTTGTTACAGAGTTACCTAAAGCCTATAGTTTTAAACCTTCGTCTGTAGAATTGGAAAAAGATCAAGCATCAAGGCGTGAAATTGACATATGCTTAAAACGTTTTGAAAGAGATCCTGAAAGATATGCTTTATGTACGGCTTTTAAAAGTTCTAAGACAAGCGGACATGCTTATCACTTGAAGAAAGTTTCGGGAAATAAGGTTATTTTGGTAAATCCTTGGGATTCCGATAAAGAAATTGTTATGTCAAAAGATGAATTTTTGCGTAAAGCTGAATGTATTACTGTATGGGATACCGAAGAAAAAGGTATATTGCGTGATATAAAGGATTTCGCAGGCGATGTTTGGGAAAATCTGTTTGCCTAAATTATACCCTGACTTTACATTTATACCTGTTCTTGTTATCATTCAGGTATGAAAGATATGTTAGATAAAATTTTGCAAATTGAGCAAAAATATAAAGAATTAGGCGAAACCTTGTCAGATCCTGCGGTTATTCAGGATTATAACAAGTTCAGAGATTTGTCAAAACAGAGAAAATCAATGGAAGAAACCGTTGAACTGTATTACAAATGGAAAGAAACAACCGATGCTATAGAAGACGCAAGACAAATGCTTTTTGAAGAAAAAGACGAAGAAATGCGTTCATTCTTAAAAGCCGAAATGGAAGAAAACGAAGCAAAAATTCCTGAGTTTGAAGAAAGGATGAAGGTTCTTCTTCTTCCCCGCGACCCTATGGATGATAAAGATATTATGCTTGAAATCAGAGGCGGAGCAGGCGGTGATGAAGCAAATATTTTCGCAGGCGATTTGATGCGTATGTATTTAAGATACGCAGATAAAATGGGCTGGCAGACTCAAATTTTAAGCAAAACCGATTGTGAAGCAGGCGGAGTTTCAGAAGTTATCATTTCTATGAAAGGTGACAGTATTTTCTCTCGATTGAAATACGAATCAGGTGTTCACAGAGTTCAAAGGGTTCCCGCTACAGAATCCCAAGGCAGAGTTCATACCTCAACCGCAACCGTTGCTGTTATGCCTCAGGTTGATGATGTTGAAGTGAACCTGAATATGAACGATGTTGAAATTACAACAGCCCGTTCTGGCGGTGCAGGCGGTCAAAACGTTAACAAAGTCGAAACCGCAGCCAGAGTATTTCACAAACCTACAGGAATCATGATTTTCTGTACGGAAGAACGTTCTCAATTGCAAAACAAAGAACGTGCTTTGGAAATTCTTAAAGCAAAACTTTACGATATGGAAGTTCAAAAACAAACCAAGGAAATTACGGATTTAAGACGTTCCCAAGTCGGTTCGGGTGACCGTTCCGAACGTATCAGAACATATAATTTCCCTCAAGGCAGATTAACCGATCACAGGCTTAATCACAACTTAAACGTGTGGACGGTTATTGACGGCGAAATTGATGAACTTATTGATTTGCTGATAGAATATGACCAAAAGTTGAAGTTAGAAAAGTTGGCTCAGGTAGATTAAGAGGTGATTTGGTGACGGAAAGAAGATGTGTTAGCTGTTGGCAGGTGAAAGACAGAGATGAATTAATAAAAATTACTGCCGATAACACTACTTCAAAGCCTGTTATAAACCCAAATTCCACCACATTTGGCAGATCAGCATATCTTTGCTATAATAAATCTTGTATAGAAGCAGCTTTTAAAAAAAATAAATTGGGAAAGCATTTAAAAACGCAAGTCCCGAACGAATTGAAAGGACAGTTATTAGATGAGTTACGAAACAGTTAGAATAAGTGAATTAGCAAAAGAACTTGGGCTTCCGAGTAAAGAAGTCGTAGAAAAGTTTGCGCAAATCGGAGTTACGGGTAAGACTCATTCAAGCACTGTTACAAAAGATCAAATCAGCAGATTGAAAGATTTCATCGCGAACGGCGGTGTAAAAAAAGCTTCAAAACCAAAGGCTTTTGTCGTAAAAAAAGCAAAACCTGCAGAAGAACCCACAGTAGAAAAAGCTGTTGAAGAAAAGTCCGAAACTCCTGCAAAAGCGGAACCTCAGGTTAGAATAGAACGTGTTGAGCGACCAAAAGTGGAAAAAGCAAAACCCGTCAGTCGTTTGGAAATCGTCAGAAGAGCTCCTCGTCCGACAGAAGGTACGGCAGCTCCGACCCGTCGCGAAAGATCTGAAAGACCGCAAAGAGGTGACAGACCGTTTAACAGATCGGAAAGACCTGCGCGTCCTGACAGACCGCAAAGAGGTGATAAGCCTGCAACTCCAAGAGAAGGTGCAGCAGATAAAAAACAACCGCTTCAACGTCGTATTATTCCGCAGGAAATCTACGATAACAAACCGGGTACTCCAGCAGGGGCTAAACGCAGACCTGACGGTAAGAAAAAAGAAAAAGATTTTAATTCTAAAAAAGAAGAACAGGAAAGAATTTCTTTAGAAAAAGCCGCAGCTCAGCATCATAAAAAGAAAGTTCAAAAAGCCGAGGAAGTCGAAGAAGTTAAACAAATAGTCGTTAATCAGGCTATGACAATTTCTGAGTTGTCAGAAAAAATTAAGAAAACTCCTGCAGAAATCGTTAAGTTCTTAATGCTTAACGGTGTTATGGCAACGGTTAACCAGCTTATTGACGTTGATGTTATTAAAAAAGTTTGCGCCGAGTATGATTTAGAGGTTCTTGAAGAAGACTTAGACGCATTTATCGAACAAGAACTTGAAAAAGAAGAAAAAGCAAAAGCACTTTCAGAAATTGATAAAAAATTATTGAAAAAACGTGCTCCTGTTATAAGTATCATGGGTCACGTTGACCACGGTAAAACAACCTTATTAGACAGTATTCGTGCTTCAAAACACAAGATTGTATCAACCGAAGTCGGCGGAATTACCCAATCTATCGGTGCTTATACCGTATTTTTAGGCGACAATAGCGATAAGAAAATTGTCTTCCTGGATACCCCGGGGCACGAAGCGTTTACGGAAATGAGAGCACGTGGTGCGAAGGCTACTGATATTGCAATTCTTGTTGTTGCAGCGGATGACGGTATTATGCCTCAAACAATTGAAGCGATTAACCACGCGAAAGCTGCTGAAATACCTATTATTGTTGCTGTTAACAAGATTGATAAGCCTGGGGCAAACCCTGATAAAGTTTTACAGCAGTTAACCGAACACGGACTTGTTCCTGAAGATTGGGGCGGAGATACGATTACTGTTAAAGTTTCAGCACTTCAAGGTACAGGTATTGACGAATTGTTGGAATATATTCTGCTTGTTGCAGATGTCCAAGATTTGAAGGCAAATCCTAAAGCTGAAGCTTCAGGTGTTGTAATTGAAGCAAACTTAGATAAAGGTAAAGGTCCTGTTGCAACGTTATTGGTTCAAAACGGAACCTTAAGAGCAGGTAACTGTATCGTTGTCGGAACTGCATGCGGCAGGGTTCGTGCGTTGTTATCAGACAGCGGTGAAAGAATTCAAAAAGCTGAACCTTCTACTCCTGTTGAGGTTTTAGGTTTATCAGAAGTCCCTCAGGCAGGTGATTATTTCGAAGTTGTTAAAAACGAAAAAGAAATGAAATCAATTATTGCAGACAGAAAAGAAAAAGAACGTGATAAGCGTTTGGAAGCAATGCTCCCTGCGCATATCAGAAAAGAATCCGTTGCGGGTGATGATGCAATTCCTCAACTGAATTTGATTATTAAAGCAAACACCCACGGTTCTGCGGAAGCTGTAGCTCAAGCTATTGCAGGTGTTGAATCTAAAGAGATTACAACAAAAATCATCCACGTTGGTGTAGGTAATATCTCAGAAGCTGATGTTATGCTTGCTGCTGCATCAAACGCTTTAATCTTAGGATTTACGGTTAAGGAAGATTCTAATGCGCTTGCATCTGCTGAGCGTGAAGGTGTTACAATCAAGAAATACGATATTATTTACCAATTGTTGGAAGATATTGAAAAAACATTATTATCACTTCTTGAACCTGAAATTAAAGAAGTTGAACTTGGTAAAGCCGAAGTTCGTCAGGTATTCACAATCGGTAAAACCAACAAAATTGCAGGATGTTATGTCTTGGAAGGTAAGATTGTACGCTCAAAAGATGCAGTACTTATCAGAAACGGTGAAGAAATATTCCGCGGTGCAATTGATCAGTTGAAACGTTTCAAAGATGACGTTAAAGAGGTTGCTCAAGGTTTTGAATGCGGTATTTCATTCAGCAAGTTTAATGATATTCAAGAAGGCGATATTATTGAAGTTTCAACAACCGAAGAAGTTGAAAGAAAAAGTTTATAGGAAAAAATATCTTTCAGTTATTTGACTTTTTTCTTCCAAACATCATTTGGAATTGTCCAGCCATTGTTTTTTACTCTTGCTAAACAAAACATTCCGGCAATCTTCCCTGTTGCATTAGCCGAACAATTCTTATTAATGTCTTCTAATGTTTTATCTTGTCCTGCTGATATTAATCCGTTTTCGGTCATTACAACTGCGTAAATATCTTTTCCTATGATATTTGGTGGAGCCATTCCATTTGCATCAATATATAGTGCTATACTTATTTTTGTTGCATTTATACCAAATATGCTTGAGAGCTGGCTTGGGCGATACCAATCTATTACTATATTAGTTCCGTTTATTAGCTGAACAATTACCATATCGTATGAACCTATACCTATTCCCGGGGTATCAAAGGCGATAGATGTTCCCGATAAGGTCTTATTTTTTTGTGTGTGCCAGCATCCGGCTTTATCATAACAAACTCTGTTGTATTTAACATAAGGTGCCAAATATGTATTGAACCAGCTTTTCATATTACTCATACCGCTTGTTCCCAAGTATTGGTCTAATGCAATGTCATCGGCTTCGGCTGATTTCATTGCTTGTTGTAATATAGAATATGTTTCTTTTAAATTGGTTTCGACTACGCGCTTTTGGTAGTTTGATATAAGATTTGGAATAGTTATCGCTGCAACAACTCCGATAATTCCAAGAGTTATTAGTGTTTCTGCCAATGTGAATGCTTTTTTCATGTGCCTACCTTTACAAACTATTAATTATTTTCAAAAAATATGAAATATATTCATTAATATACACATATTTTCATAATTTGTCAATAAAAATTATAATAACTCTATGCGTGTAAAAGAAGAAGTAAAAATAATGCTTGGTTCAAAATGTATGACCTTAACAGAGTTGGCAAGGCGTATGACGGAATTAAGCGGCAAAAATTATTCGCAAAGTTTACTTTCTCATAAACTTAAGGATGAATCTTTAAGATATTCGGAAATGAAACTTATTTGTAAAATTCTGGGCTACAGAATTTATATTGATATTGATGAAATCCGACTGGGGCGTTAAAATTTTTAATTTTATGTTATAATCCTTGTATTAAGGAGAAAATTATGACATTACGAAACGAAAGAGTTAGAAAAGAATTAATGCGTGATATATCTGAAATCTTGAGAAAAGAAGTCAGAGGTTTAGAAGGTGTTGTATCTATTGTAGATATAGAAGTTTCTCATGATAATTCTTTTGCAAAAGTTATATATAGCGTTTTAGGATCTGAAGAGCAGATTGAAAAAACAAAAGCCGTAATAGAAAAAAGTACCCCGAATATTCGCTATCATGTCGGAAAAATGTTAAGACTTCGATTGACACCTGAGCTTCGTTTTGTTTATTCAAACGGTCTTGAGGAAGGTTCAAGAGTAACCGAGTTGATTAATAAGATTTCCCGCGGAGAGCTTTAATGACTCAATCGGCGGAAGTGTTGTTAGGTTTTGTTAATATTTATAAACCAAAAGGTTTAACCTCGCATGATGTTATAAGCAGACTTCGCCGAATTACTCATATAAAACAAATAGGACATACTGGGACTTTAGACCCTTTTGCGGTTGGGGTTTTGCCTGTCGGAATCGGCAAGGCTACAAAGCTTTTTGAGTATCTGGATGATGATAAACAGTATCTTGCAACCGTTCAGTTCGGGCAAAATACTGATACCTATGATATAGAAGGTCAAGTTACCAAAACTTTTGATAAAAAAGTTACCCGCGCGGAAGTTGAAATTGCGTTAAAGTCTTTTGAAGGTGAGATTTTTCAGGTTCCGCCTATATATTCAGCTATAAAGGTTAAGGGTAAAAAGCTTTACGAATACGCAAGAGAAGGAAAAGATGTAAAAATTGAATCCCGCAGAGTTTTTATTGATAAAATCGAATTAAAAGAGTTTGATGAAACCAATCAATCTGCAAAAATTTTAATCGGCTGCTCAAAAGGAACATATATTCGTTCTATTGCTTATGATTTAGGTAAAATGTTAGGCTGTGGTGGTTATTTAACGGCACTTGAACGCACAAAAGCAGGAAAGTTTAGGTTTGAAAATTCCATAAAATTAGAAGATTTGACAGATATTGATGAGGTAAAAGAAAATCTTATTTCGCCGCTTGATGTTATGGAAAATCCTGTTTATGAGCTGAGTGAAGATGAACGAATCAGGGTTTCTCACGGAAATTTTTTATATAATAAAAACTTTAAGGATGAAGATATTGTTTTTTTGATTTATAGTGGTAAAATACATGCAGTAGGAAAAGTTGAGCAAAGTAAAATTTTAGTTAAGAAAGTATTTGAGGTTATATGAAGAAGATTGGTTTATTATTAGTGTTTCTATTGTTAGGCAGTTGTGCGTCATTCGCGTATACTTGCGATGATTATGACTGTGTGGCGCCTTATAATATGAATAATAAATTAAGGACATTCGCAGGTGCTGCATCAGGCTTGAATGCTTTCACAGAATTAAGACTTGAATCAATTATTAAAAAAGAAGTGTTAAAACTCGGATCGGCAGAAAAAATTAAAGTTGATTTTGATTCATATAGTGCAAGGGATTTGAGAAATGGTATTTTTAAATCAATGAAAGTTTCGGGTGAGAATATTTTAATCAATGATATTCATCTGTCTATGCTTAATTTGAAAACGTTGTGTAAGTTTAACTATATTAAACAAGTTGATAAAGATATTGTTTTTGTGGAAGATTTTCCTATGGCATTTGATTTAACTATGACTCAGGATGATATAAACCGAACAATGCAGCACCCGAGATATAAAAAACTTATCAATGATTTAAACCTTGTTGTCGGCTCATTTGCAAAAGGTGTTAAAATTTCATCAACAAAAGTCGCACTGAAAAATCGTAAGTTTTATTATATTGTCGGATTCAGTATTCCGTTTATCAGAAGTGAGCAAAAAGTTGTATTACAATCAGATGTTTCTATCAGAAATGGTAAGATTGATTTATCTAACGCTAAAGTTGTTTCAGGTAATTTTAATTTAGATTTAAAACGTGCGGATTTTCTGTTGAGCAGATTGAATCCTCTTGATTTTTCGGTTAATATCTTGAAAAATAAAAAAGCTAAAGTGAAAGTTGATAATCTTAAATTATCAGGCGACGGAAGTACAATATCAGTTGATGGTATTATAATTGTTCCAAAGGAGTCTTATGAATAAAAATCAAAAAATTCTTTTATTATTTATCGGATTTTGTATGTTTGTGGTTGTGGGGTTAATCGCTTTTAATGTGTTAATGCCGAAACCAGAGATTAAGGCTGACGATGTTCAGGTGTCCGAGCGTTCTGTTGAAGAAGAACCTGTAGTCGAAGATAAACAAACCGAAGTTAATGTAAAAGAATATGTAAATATTTATATGATTGGTAAAAACGAACATAACGAAGAGGTTTATAAAGCTGTAAAGCGTATTTATAATAAAGAAATTGACGGTTCAAAGATTAAGTTTGCCGTAACATCTTTAATTCGCGGTCCAAAATCAGAAGAAAGACAGCACGGTGTTTACACAGAAATTCCGTCAGGTGCAGAGATTATTAATATTACAGAACGTTCTGACAGGATTATTGTTAACCTTAACTCCGCTTTTGTAAACGGCGGCGGAACCGAAAGTCTTTATAAACGTTTGTATCAGCTGATAAAAACTGCCCGTTTAAATTCCGATATCCCTGTATATTTGTATATAGACGGTCAGCAGGCTGATGTTGTCGGGGGTGAAGGTATTATGCTTTCTCAACCGTTGAGTAATTCTTCATTAGAAAACTAAAATATGGAAGTAAAAAAAGATTTAGATTATTATTTGAATTTGGATTGGACACTTATTGAAGGTCAGGACTTGGATTTTGACGGTAACCCTTATTTCTTTATAGAAATAAAAGAAATTCCGAGTTTTACCTTTTGTGCAAAGACTTTAGCAAGAGCTAAAGAAAATTATAAACGTCAATTAAAACTTACATTACAAGTAATGCTTGAGTGCGGTGAACATATTACAGAACCCGGGGAAGAACTCGATGAACCTGATTGGGAATCTATCTGTCCGTGAGCGAGGCGGTGTCACTCTGAACTTGATTCAGAGTCTATTATTATTGATATAATTTTTACAATTTGATTTTCTAAATTCTCATAATCTGAATCGTTTGTAACAACATAATTCCAGTCTTGAATATTATCAAGTCCGACCTCTGTTATATCGTCTTCGCCGACTAACTGTCCGCGAGAAGCACGGGTTTCGCGTGTTGCTTCTATTCTTATTGAAATTGCTCCTGCGTTTTTAAATATTTCGTACTCGTGCGGTACCCGAACATCCGTAACTATTATATTCCCGTCTTCTTCAAGAATCTTTTTTAACCAATAATCAGGATCCTGCTGACGTCCCCAATTTCCCAGTTCTATTAAATCAGCGCGGTAATGGGCTTTGTTTTGTTCAATTTCTTCGTATGCCAGCCCTTTTTCTTTTGCGTATGTAAGTTTTATAATATCACCCATTGCGCAGCGTTTGAAGTCGGTTAATTTTTCCAGCATAATTTTTGCCGCTGTATCTTTGCCTGAGTATTGTTTACCTGAAAATATAATAATTTTATTTGCCATGTTTTTATTATAACGTAAAATTGACAAGTTATGAATAATTTTATATTATATAAAAAAGGAGGAAGAAAGAGATGAAAAACAAGACAGTAAACATGATTGCGGGGGGGGTAACTCTTCTTGCTTAGCGCGGAGCGCATTTACAAGTCCTGTCATGCTGAACTTGATTCAGCATCTGTCAGTGTCAATAGAAATCCTAACGGGACAAACCAACATTGATAGATTCCGTGTCAAGCACGGAATGACAAGAAGATTTGCATTTACACTGGCAGAGGTATTAATTACCCTTGGCATAATCGGAGTTGTTGCCGCAATTACTATTCCGAATTTAATGGCAACTTATCAGAAAAAACAGACTGTCACTCGGCTTAAAAAAGCTTATAGCATTGTGCAGCAGGCAGTAAGACTTTCTCAGGATGAAAACGGAGAAGTGGATTCATGGGATACACAATTAAACGGGTCTCAATTTTTTCACAAATATATCGCAAATTATATTAAATATCAGGATGAATATACTTCTGCTGAGTTAAAAAATATTGCCCCGAGAACGTTATTAAACGGACAAGCTTATTCCGGTACAACATATACTACACCTAATTCATCTCATTTTACATTGATAGACGGCTCAATAGTTACTATGAACTTAAATTCGGGTAATGAAAAAGGCTTGTGGGTCGGAATTGACGTAAACGGTTTAAGTAAACCTAATAGAATCGGGAGAGATACATTTTTATTTTTCTTTAGTGCATTATATGGATTAAGACCTTTAGGTGAAGTCGGGACTCCTGCAAGTTGGAGTTACGGTTCAACATATTCCCGAAATATCGTAGGTCCAAAAGGTGGCAGCGGTAACGCTTGTGCTAAAGGGAAATCAGGATACTGGTGTGCGGCTTTGATTATGCAAGACGGTTGGCAAATGGCATCTGATTATCCTTGGAAGGTGAAATGAAATTCCCCACTTAAGGCGTAGGGGATTATGTTAATAAATTTTAAATAAAACTTGAAATTGTACTATGTCGGTAATAAGATAAAGAAACGAGTGTAGACAGTACAATATTGGACTTATGTTATGGCATTAAATTTTCAAGAACTTGTTTTAAATTTACAAAAATTTTGGGCTGATTACGGATGTATAATCCAACAGCCTTATGATATCGAAAAAGGGGCTTCTACGATGAACCCTGCAACTTTTTTACGTTCATTGGGACCTGAACCGTGGAATACTGCGATGATTGAACCTTGCAGAAGACCGACTGACGCAAGATATGGTGAAAACCCTAACCGTTTGGGACATTATTTTCAGTTCCAGGTTATCTTAAAGCCATCACCTGATAATGCTCAGGAACTTTATTTAAAAAGTTTGGAAGCTATGGGGATTGATTTATCAAAACATGATGTACGTTTTGTTGAAGATAACTGGGAATCTCCGACATTGGGTGCCGCAGGTGTAGGTTGGGAAGTTTGGCTTGACGGTATGGAAATTACACAGTTTACATATTTCCAACAAGTCGGTGGTTTAGAAATTAAGCCTGTAGCTTTAGAATTGACTTACGGGTTGGAACGTATTGCAATGTATCTTCAAAACAAAGAATCCGTGTATGATATTATGTGGAATAATGAGTTGAAGTACGGTGATATTTATCTTCAAAACGAAATCGAACAGTCAAAATATAATTTTGAAGTATCTGATACTGATAGTTTATTTACAATGTTTGACCTTTATCAAAAAGAAGTTGAAAACTGCGTAAACAACAAACTCGTATTACCTGCTTACGATTATGTATTAAAATGTTCACATACATTTAACCTTCTTGATGCGCACGGCGTAATCAGTAAAGATGAAAGAAATAATTTTATCGGCAGAGTAAGAACAATGGCATCTGCTGTAGCAAAATTGTACGTAGAACAAAGAGAAGCGTTAGGTTTTCCTCTTTGTAAAAAATAAATATAAGGAAATTAAATGGCTGAAAAATTTAACAGAGCAACCTTTACGAGAAGTTTTTTAAGACACATTACAAGGGTTAAGGCTCCTGATGAGATGTTAGCGGAAGCTAAGGAACAGGGTTTGGAAAAAACTCTTGGTGTTTGGGATTTGATAATCCTCGGTGTTGGTGCAATTATCGGATCGGGAATTTTTGCGGTTGTTGGTATTGCGGCTGCGGGAAGTGCTGACGGTTCATCATTAGGTGCAGGTCCTGCATTAATGGTATCAATGGTAATTGCTGCTATTGCTTGTATTTTTTCAGCGTTATGTTATTCAGAATTTGCTACAATGATACCTGTTGCGGGTGGTGCTTATACTTATACCTTTGCAACTTTGGGTGAATTTGCGGCTTGGATGGTCGGTTGGGTTTTGATGCTTGAATATGCAATCGGGTTTATCGCGGTTGCTTGTGCGTGGTCAAACCATTTTGTACAGTTTTTGGCAGGATTTGACAAAGTTCTTCCCGCTTGGCTTGCTCATCCGCCTGTTTGGTTAACTAATGATGTTTTCTCGGTCGGAAAGCTTCTGGCTGATAATCCTGATATATTTGTACCGAAAATTTTAGGTATCCCTGTATGTATAAATTTACCTGCTATTGCAATGGTTCTTTTAACTACTGCAATTTTGGTAAAGGGTACTAAGGATTCAACTAAAATGGCAAGTATTATGGTTGTTATAAAAATGGCTGTTATTGCTTTGTTTATTTTAGGCGGTGCATTTTTTGTAACTCCAGCAAATTGGACTCCTTTTGCACCGAACGGAATGCCGGGGATTTGGTCTGCAGCATTTTTAATATTCTTTGCATATATCGGATTTGATGCTTTAGCAACTGCTGCCGAAGAGTGTAAAAATCCACAAAAAGATTTGCCGATTGGTATTATCGGTTCACTTTTGATTACTACAATTGTTTATGTCCTTGTTGCCTTAGTATTAACAGGTATGCAAAAAACTTCAGGACCTGTTCCTTTAGACTTTTTGAAAGCTCCAATGGCATATTGTATGACTATGACAGGTAAATCCTGGGCTGTTTATGCGTCATACTTTATTTCAATCGGTTCATTAGCAGGCTTAACATCTGTTCTTTTGGTTTTGGAAATGGCTGCGACAAGAATTTTGTATGCAATGAGCAGAGATCATTTTATTTCAAAAAGATTTCAACAGTTACATGCTAAATTCCATACTCCTGCGCTTTTAACTTGGACTGTCGGAATTTTGGCTGTTGTCGGGATCTTAACTCTTAATCTTGATGTTGCGGCTGAACTTTGTAACTATGGAACATTTACATCATTTATTATAGTTTGTGTAGCTGTTTTAATTCTACGTCACACAGATCCTGACAGACCTCGTCCTTTTAAGGTTCCGTTCTCGCCTGTTACACCTGCTTTGGGTATAATTTGCTGCGGCGGGTTAATGGTTTACAAATCAATGCAGGCAGGAAGTTCAGCATTATTGTTCCCTGTATGGCTTGGGGTTGGTGCTATAATTTATTTATTGTACGGATTTATCAAGAACAGAAATAATGAAAACAGACTCCATAGAGAAATGGTGCAGAGTTTTGAAAAACAGGAAGAAATATAAATAAATGGATATTAAACAGATTAGCCAAAATATATTGAAAAAAAGAAGTATGGATGACCTTATTAACACAAGTAAAAGGTCTGAATTAAAGAAAACTTTAAATGTATTTGACCTGATTGTAATCGGAATTGGGGCAGTTGTCGGTACGGGAATTTTTACTATTATCGGGACGGCTATTGTCGGAAGTTCTGAAAGTGCAGGGGCGGGTCCTGCTATTGTTATATCAATGGTATTGGCAGCAGTAGCCTGTATTGTTCCCGCTTTATGTTATTCCGAAATTGCTGCAATGATACCTGTAGCGGGAAGTGCTTATACTTATACTTACGCGACTATGGGTGAATTTATGGCATGGATGGTCGGGTGGATTTTGATGCTTGAGTATGCTATCGGTAATATTACTGTTGCAAGTGCTTGGTCAGGATATTTTATTCACTTTTTAAGCGGTTTTAAACATGTTCTTCCTGCGTGGGTTTGTAATTTCCCGTTATGGTTAAGATATGACTATAAAACAATGTCTGAAATGTGTAAGGCTTACGGTTGGGATATTCACGATAAAATTCCTTATTTATTTGGGCATATTCCTGTGTCAATAAACGTTCCCGCAATCGCGATTGTGCTTGTTTTAACTTTACTGCTGGTTCGCGGGGTTAAAGAATCAACAAAAGTTGCAACAATTATGGTTGGCGTTAATATGTTTATGATTTTATCATTCATATTAGTAGGTTCGCATTATGTTGACCCGGGAAATTGGCATCCTTTCTTTCCTGTTGCTCATCCGATACAGGGTGTTATGATGGGCGCATTTTTAATTTTCTTTGCGTATGTCGGGTTTGATGCTATTTCAACTACTGCCGAAGAAACCGAAAATCCTCAAAGAGATTTGCCTATTGCAATTTTAGGTACACTGATTATTTGTACCGTGTTATATGTTTGTGTCGCACTTGTTTTAACAGGAATTGTTCCTGTTGATATGATAAATGTTAATGCTCCAATAGCTGATGCGATGAGTTCTATCGGAACAAAATGGGCTTGGTTTGCTAAATTTATTGCAATTGGAGCTCTTTGTGCGCTAACTTCGGTTCTTTTGATTTACCAATTGGGAACGACAAGAATTTTATATGCCATAAGCCGTGACAGATTCTTGCCAAGGTCTTGGAGAGCTATTCATAAAAAGTTTAAAACGCCTCATGTTATGACTTGGATTTCAGGTATCGTGGTTATTGTTTGCGGGTTGTTTATGGACTTGAATATTTCAGCAGCGCTTTGTAACTTTGGTACATTCACTTCTTTTGTAATTATTTGTATTGCTGTTCTGATTTTAAGAAAAACCGAACCGAACCGTCACAGACCGTTTAGGGTTCCTTGCTGTCCGTGGTTCCCTGTTATCGGAATTGTAATTTGCTGTGTGCTTATAATATTTTCATTAAATACATTAAAAACATCTTCTGTGTATTTTGCACTGTGGCTTTTGGTTGGAGTGTTAATCTACGCTTTATACGGTTATCACCAAAAACGTATTGAAGAACGCGGAAAAATTATTAGAAAAAGGGTAAAAGGATAAATATAAGGAGCGACTCTAAATTTGACAAAATATAGAAGGAGGAAAGGTATAAAAAAGCAGGCTGCAGTTAGGATGGGGGGTTACTCTTATAGTATATGGCGGAGCGCGTTTACTCTTGCTGAAGTATTAATTACCCTTGGAATAATCGGCATTGTCGCAGCGCTTACTATTCCTAATATGTTATCCAATTTTAAAAAGCGCGAAACTGTTTCAAAAGTTAAAGCTGCTTACAGTATATTTTCTCAAGCTGTAAAATTATCAGTTGAAGATAACGGTGAAACCTCAGGCTGGGATACATCAGATGCGTCAGTTGTAGTTGAGAAATATCTTTTACCATATATGAGCGGTGTTATCAAAGTAAAAGGTTCTATTGCTAATTATCCGATGAGAACTCTGTCCTCTCAAGGTAATCCTGAAATGAATCGCTACTTGGATTGGTCTTGGGATCTTTCAAGTTATCCGATATATATTATGCAAAACGGAATGCATTTTAATTACTCTAATTCAAATGACGGTTATCCGACAATAGTTGTTGATATAAACGGCTCAGGCAAACCTAATATTATGGGGATTGACGGATTTGCTTTCTGGATTGACCCGAAGACTTCATCAGTAGTTCCTGCGGGATATAATTGCTCACGTGAAGGTTTACTGGGAAAAGGTTGTCCAACTTCATCTGTCAGAATGTGTCTTCGAGATAACACCTGGCAGTATTATCGCGGAGGGTATTGTGCAGCTTTAATGCAAAAAGACGGCTGGACAATCAGCAAGGACTACCCTTGGGGTAACGGAGGTTTGACTAAAAAATAGTTTTTGTCAAACTCGTCAAAGTTATTTATAATACCGTCGACGCTCGGTATTGATTCATAAAACTCTTTCGGTTCTTCTGAGCATATTGCAATAATTTTACCGATACCTGCCGTGTGAGCTGAATCTATTCCTGAAATTGCGTCTTCTACAACTATACATTCTTCAGGTTTTAAGTCTAAATTCTTTGCAGCGATTTCGTAAATATCAGGTGCCGGTTTTCCCGGAATTTTTCCGTTAGAGTAAACAATTTTGTCTAAATCAAACCATTTGGCAAGATGAAAATGTTTGATATAAAAATCAACATTTGCTTTATCTGACATTGTGGCAATTGTTCTTGGAATATTGTTTTCTTTCAGAAAATCCAGAAATTCTTCAACCCCTTGTGCCATGTGAAAATTTTCGGGATCTTCAAGACACATTTGTCTGTATAAGGCTTCTTTTTCCTGTCCGTATTTTTCAACCATTTCAGGTGTCGGCTGTTTGCCTATTGCATATTTTATAATCTGTTCGTTTGTTCTGCCAAACATATATTTGAGCATCTCTTCATCAGAAAACTCTGTTCCGCGAAGTTTTTTTGAATACATGCGCCAAGTTAACTTATGCAAGTGTGAATCCCAAAATAATGTTCCGTTAAAATCGAAAATTATCCCTTTAAATGTTGATTTCATTTTAGTTTCTTTCCATTAATTTATTGTATAAATCTAAATATGTGTTTGCTTGTTTTTCTTTTCCCATCATTTTGTAAGCGTAAGCAAGGTTATAATAAAAAGACGGTTCGTCGTTTTTTAAATCTATTGCTCTAAAGAAATTATATTTAGCGCTTCCGTATTGTTTTAATTTTAAATACGCGCAGCCCATATTATAATATCCGTAAGCAAAATCAGGTTTATATTTTACGGCTTTTTTAAATTCAGCAAGCGCCATATTAGGCTTTTCCTGAATTAGATAAATGTAACCTAAGTTATAGTGAGCTTTATAGTATTTCGGGTCTTTATCTATTGCTTTTTTGAACATATAAATTGCTTCATCAAGCCTGTCTTTATCTTGAAGAATATTCCCGATTAAAAGCCAGTCTTCTGCTGTGCGGGTTTCTTCACCTTTACTTTTAAGAATTTTTAAAGCATCATCTATTTCGTTTTGTGCATATAACGCCTTAGCGCTTTGAGATGCCGCATCAACAGGTGTTTCTTCTTGTGCTGCAAATGTTTGCGTACTTACTAAGCCTAAAAATAATAGAGTAATTAATAATTTTTTCATAACAAAATTATACAATAAAATTAAAAAAAATTCCTGCTAAAAGGAGTAATAGCAGGAACCAGTTCAGTAAAAGAGACATCAATTAATAACAGTATTATTATGTTTTAATTTTTGTCAAGAAAATTTTTAATAAAAAATAAAAGCCGATAGATTTTATCGGCTTGTAAATTTAGGGGTAATTATATATTTATATTATGTCTATTATGTTGTAACTTTTCCTGTAAAGATTGAGATAAGTCCTGCGACACCTGCAGCTGCAAGTCCAATTATACCTGCTTTACCTTTACCTAAGAATTTTGCAACACCGTAAGCAAGACCGCCTATACCTGCTGAACCTGCAACTCTACCTACGTTGTGCATAGTTTTTTCGGTTGTACCGACAGGAGCTCCGCTGATTTTTGAAATGTTATCTTCTGCTGAATTTCTGTCGTATAAGCCGAAGGTCATTGACTGGATTGCACCTTGAGTGAATGATGAGTGAGAATTTTCTCTCAAGTCTTGGTAAATTGATTTACCGCCGTTCATTTGAGCAAATAATGTTGCCGCACGAGCTTTTAATTCTTTTTCTGAAGCGTCGCCGTAAGCTAAGCGTACTGTTTCTACATAGTTATTATACGCATCCATAATTTGGTCTTGTTCGTTTGCTAAGATTTTATCTTTAAGAATCATAGCTGCACCTTTTACTGCTTCAACTGATGCGTTTACTCTTAAATCAACATTTCTTTGACCGTTTTGAGTTTCAACGTTGTAATTCTGATTGAAATGAAGATTGTTCATCATATTGTCGTAATATTGTTGGTTATTGTAACCGCCAACCATAGGCATTGCGCCAAAAACACTTCCGTTATACATACCCATACCGTAATCTAAATCCAACGGATCAACAGAATACGGATTTTGGAATCCGCCTGTCTGCATTGTTACGTTGCTAACTTCGTTAACCATATTAACCTCCAATAAAATAAATATTAACTAATCTTTTAACCTACCTTACTTATATAAACGAATTTGTGTTTGCAGAATTGTTTAATTTGGAAAGTTTTGTTAATATTTTGTTACAATTCCTTCTGCATTATTAAGCCTATAGCACCGCCTGTTGTAATATCTTTTATCTCCTCTGGAATGATGTTGTTTACGTAGCTAGTAGTTTCTTTTTTTCCTTGATTAACAGTTTCGCCAATGATATGTCCTGTAAGTCCCTGTTCCGACCCGCCATCAATAAGAATATCTCTTACTTCCTTCGTAGTCTTATTATCAGGGACAAACTTACTTAGTCCATTACTTAATCCATTATTAAATGCCATGCCTGTTACTTCATTCATAACAAAATTCCATGTAAATGTAACAAAAGCCTTATTATCTCCGCTTAAGATTAAATTACGTTGATTTTCGGGAAGGTTTCCAAATTCTTGTGCAAGATCAATGACTTTTTCACTTCCTGTTGCAATAACTTGTCCGCCTCTTACTGCGGTTTGCAGTTCTGCTCCGACTCCCAGAGTTAATAATGTTGTTGTACCTTCAACTACATATCCTCCGATTGTATTTTGACTTTCAACAGCTTCAAAGTTGCTTTGCATATTGCCAAAATCACCCCTCATAGTTTGACTTCTGAGTTGATTCATTGTACCAACATCTCCGCTTTGTGCTGCATTAAGTAAAGCTTTTACATTTTTTTTCACTATACGGCATATTAAATATTTCTTTAAACAATATTTTAAAGCCTTCGGTATCACCATCATTTACGCAATCCCTTAACATTGCAAGTTTTTGTTCGTAAAGTCTCATGTCTCTGTCTAAACCTGCTGTTGTACCTTTGTTTGTAACTGAACTTGCAATATATTCTCCCAGTTTTTCAGACCAGGTTTGATTTGCTTTTAACAAAGCCATTGATTGTCGAATTTCGTAAGCTTCTTTGTCCAAGAATTTGCTTAAATCCTGTTGAAGTTGGTCATTTCCTTTAGGTAGTAATTTTTCGTCATAGCGATCTTGTATATATTGGTTACCGTAAATGTCCTGATAAATTTTAGAACCTGCATCATTAGTTCTAACCTCAACAAGTCTTCCAAGCTGAGGGTGGTTTATGTATATACCGCCTTTTATGTCACTAAATGCTTTTGCTCCGTCTGGTCTTATTGGTACTGCTACTGCGGGGTTATTTGAGTCTCCTTCTCTTGGTTGGGCATAGAAGTTCCCTTCTTTATCTCTAAGGAAATATCCGCCACTTTTATTCTTTCCAACAATAGTGTATGTTTTTGGTTTTCCAGTGCTTAAATCTATAACTGTTTTTGGTTTTCCGTAATTCGGGGTGTCAAGAACATAATATGATTTTAATGTTCGTTGAACATCTGCTTTTTCTGCTTGTAATCTTTGATTAGCTTTTCTTGCTCGTTCTGTTTGATCTGCTTTTATTTGTTCAGGAGTTTTGCGTATGATAAGTTTTGCATCGTCAGGTTCCAGTTTACCGGGAACTATCAATTG
Source organism: uncultured Candidatus Melainabacteria bacterium (assembly GCA_947570135.1). Taxonomy (GTDB): domain Bacteria; phylum Cyanobacteriota; class Vampirovibrionia; order Gastranaerophilales; family Gastranaerophilaceae; genus Zag111. Next base: position 117,071 of record CANOTP010000004.1, read on the forward strand.
CTCACCTGTGTTTAATTTATTTAAGTCAGTATTTAATTTTTTTAAATCATCAACTGAGCATCCGAATTTTTTTGCTATCTTTTCAAGTGTTTCGTTTTCCTGAATCGTAATTTTGGTGTTACCGTTACCGTCATAGTCTGCGTGGTATTGATTTCCGTCTTTTGTTGTTAATGTTTGCGACATCATCTCTCCGTCAATGTATTCACTTTTTGTTGCATAATTATTAGATACAACAGTTTCGGTATATACTTCTATATCCCCTGTACTTGCTCCGTAGGTTCTTGTTGTTATCGTACCTTTTTCATTATCAAAAGTTTGAATTTGTACAGGTTTATTTTCCGCATCAACGGTTCTTATTTCCGTTATATTTTCGCCGTAGGTATAGGTGGTTGTCTGTTGTGTAGGTAATCCTTGGTTTTGAATTATTTGCTGAGGGATTTTGTTACCGTTTTCATCAATTGTAAATGTTGAATTAGTTGTTCCTGATTGAATTTCAATGTTTGCAGGTTGTCCGCTTTCATAATTAATGGTTGTCTTATCCGCAGGCTTGTCAGGGTAAGTCAAGACTGTTTGTTCTGGGACATTATCTGAACCAGGGACAAAAGTTGTTGTTTCTGATTGTCTGAGTGTTGTAGACTCAGCTCCATCTGTGCCGGGTATTTCAACATTGGATTCGGTAATCATTTTGTCATAGTGAACCCCGTCAGCTGCAAAATTGATTGTTACATTCTCGTTATCTTTGTTTAAACCTTCAAATGTAGTACATACTCCTTCTTCATTATAGGTTGTCGTACCGTTTAATCCTAAAGCTTCGTTAGTACCTACGTGTGTATGGGCTTGACTTGATGTTGATACTGTATCAATATCACCGTTATTATATTTTATTTGAACAAAAGGCTTTCCATCTTGTTCAATAGTTTGTACGGATTCAATATTTTCGGAATTAGTACCGCATATCCCTAAAAATTTTTCTAAATCTTGTTGAGATATTTTATCGTCTTTTTCAAATTTTTCACCGTTAGTTTTTGCATTTCCTTTAAGAAAGTTGTTTAATTCCTTAAGTCCTGCTTTTGTTTCTTTTTCACTAACTGTTCCGTCACCGTTTTTATCAAAATATTGATTATATTCTTTTTGGTCGATGACTCCGTTTTTATCCTTGTCTATGGTATCAAATATGGATGCCATTTTGGCATTTGCTTGGAATAAAGAACGCTTGGCACCAGCCGAAATGCCCCCCCCCGACGGGTTTTTGGCTATTTTAGGCGCACCAATATTTGAGAACAGGTTACCTGACATGTTTACTCCAAATTACTTTGATACAGTATTTTTATCGAATATTTGGGCAAAAACTTTAGAGAATTCGTATGTTTGTAAATTTTTGTAAATTACCCTTTTTAGTTGATGTGAAGATTTAGATATTCAAGTATTATTGTGGAAACTGAAGAAGGATTTCTTATTGTGAAAAAGTTATTATCGGCATTGTTTTCATTGGCGTTAATCGGTGCAATTTGTGCGGCGGTTTATTTTAATCAGGAGTTTTCGTGGCGCCAGGTTAACAAGGTTAAGGGCATGTATTATGTCTATAAAGGTGATAAAGCTTATAGAGAACTTGAGATGCAGGATGCAATAAAGTTTTACAATAAAGGTCTGAAGTTATACCCCGGTCATTACGGGGCTTGGTATAATTTAGGTAATATTTACGCCTCTTATGAAGATTATTATTCTTCGGTTCATGCATATTCCCAAGCTTTTAAACATAACCCGAGAATGATGATTGCAAGAATGAATTACGGTATAATTTCATCTGAGCGCTTGGGGGATTTTGATTCTGCGATAAAACAGTATGATAATATTATCAATACAAAGCGTCGTTTAATTTCAATTCCTTATGTTTTTAATAATAAAATAAGCTATAAAGAAAACCGTGCAATTGCTTATTACAATAAGGGTGTAAGTTACCGCTTGAAATCGCTTTACGCTAATGATGATTGGGAATTGCAAAGAAAGTATTTATCAAAAGCAATTGAGGCTTATAAAAAATCTGTTGAGATAAATCCGAACAGTTATGATACTCAGTATAATTTAGGATTAGCATATCATATTTCGGGAAATTACGACGGTGCGGGGAAAGCTTATTGTAAGGCTATAAATATTTCCCCAATGCATTATGAGGCGCATTATAATTTGGCAATCCTTTTAAGAAAAATGGGTTATTATGAGGCAGCTTATGACGAAATTGATAAGGCATCGACTTTAATTACCGCGCTTGATGAAAATTCCGCAATCCAACAGTACGCAGCGATTATGATGAACGATATTACAAGAAGTGTGTATAACAATAACAATCACAGAAAACGGCTTTCTGATATTTTGGATGAGGAAAAATCCAAAGTTAAAAAACACATGGCAAAAAAAGATAATGATATTAAGGCAAAAGACGATAAGGATAAGGATTCTATAACCTCGGTTGGTATAAATTTTGTGAACGGAAAAATTGTAGCTACAGAAGAACTTGATAAAGCCATGTTGGAAAATTTCGGCAAATGCGGCTCTATAAAATATTTTAATACCGAAGAATAAATTTTAGCAAAAAATATTTTATTTGGTTTTAATATGGTATGCGCATATTAGGGATAACTCAGAATTTCTTTGTCAGCAGGAATCAACCTGCTGTGCCTCAATGTTCGAAATTAAAGCCGATGCCGTTTGACAGTGTAACTTTTTCGGGGCACAGGCATACCCCTAATTCTTATGAGTTAAAAGAGCTGCTGGCTTATGATATTCCCGATATTTATTCTCCCGTAATCCTGATTGGTTCAAGTACGGTTGAGCAAATGATGAGAGAAAAAGTTTTTGACATGCCGATAAAGAAAATCGTAAGGCGTATAAAAAAGCATGAAAAATCATTGTTTCCTGTAGAAAAGCAGGTTTTTGATTTTATGAAGACTGCTGCAGAGGAAACTCCTCAGATGAAATTAGATGAGTTTATCAGCTCTCTTGTTCCCGAGCATAGTAAAAAATTACTTAATATTCAGCGACCTGTTTTTAATAAACTGGATAAATTGGCTAAGGACATGCCTAAAGATTTGTACATAGAATACACACTTTTGATGGCTCAAACAGAACGAAAACTTTTAAATGAACCTGTTTATATTCCTTTCAGTTTGAAAGAGTTTCATTATAAGCTCGGAAGAATAAAAGAAAGAATTGATAAAGGTAATAGTCAGCAGGCAAAATTCGCAATAAAAAATTTGTATGATTTATCGGATTGGGCTGTACCCAAAAGTATAAAAGAATCAAGAGGATTCGCTCAAAGTTGGTATGAAGAAAAGCAGGCAAATATTTTATTAAAAATTTCCCGTTTGTTTGAAGAATCTGTGTTAAAAGATGATGAAGATTTGAAAGCGCTTATTAAAACGTCCAGAGCACAAATGTATAAAATTCCGACAAATATAAAATTTAATCGTAAAAGTTTTATATATGATTTGAAAGAAATAACGGATAAAATGGAGGATAAAACACTTGCTCGGAAAATGGTCAGAACAGCAGTAAAATTACCGACTTCAAAAGAAAATCTTTCAGCTTTTATTATGAAAGCCGAATCTCGCTCCTCAAGTCAAATCGGTTATGATTTATTCTCAGGTGCAATTGGTACGGCTGACCATATTTTGGCACATCATAAGGGTGGTAAAGATTTAATCAATAATTATGTATTATCATCAGGTTTTATGAACTCAGAAAAAGCGCATGAAAGATTTTCTATTTTCTTGCGTAAAAATCCTGATATAAGAATATATGCGCAAAATCATATAGACAGGCTTATAGAACTGGCAAATGAAGGAGTATTTAAGAAAATCGGGCTTCCTGTAACATATATTACCGATTTGGCAAATAAATTGGAAAAATTATCTAAACCGGGACCCCCTTTAATATTAGACACAAGTGCGTTAAAATATTAATAGGAATATGAAAATTCGGGCAATCACATCAAATAATTTTTATCAAGGGTTAATTTATGAGAAGAAAAATAAGGACAATTACCCCGAAGTTTATGCTGCACCAAATAAAATAAAGGAAGCCTCAACTTTACGCAGTATGCCCGTACACTATCCGATATCTTTCGGAATCCAAAATTCTTCGAAACTGAGAATACTTTTTGGGTTTGATTTGCCTTGTATTTATAGCGGGGTTATAATGATAGACCCGAAACAATTAACAAGGTGGCAAAAAGGACATCTGTTTAACAGGTCTGCAAAAGATGTTTTATCTGAGTTAGATAAGTATCCTGACAGTTTTGTCGGAATGGAGAAAAGATTTATTGAACTTATTCGCGAACGCTCTGATATGCATCCTGAAATGACAATGAAAGATATTTTAAACGAAGTCAGACCTATTTATGCAAGACGGTTGCGCAAAGAGCAATACCCCGTATTTCAGGAGTTAATTGAACTTTCTCATCACCTTCCGAATGAGTATCGCAAGGGTTGTGAGATGTTAATGGAAGATACAAAAAGACGTTTGTATGATAAACCTGTTGTTGTACCGTTTTCAGCTTATGAATTTAAGTATAAATTAGCAAAGATAAGAGATGATATAAGTAACGGCAGCGATAAAAAGTCTAAAAAAGTTATGGCAAAACTTATAAAAGAATCTAAGCGTCTTGCTAATACTACAAATTCATCAACCATAGAAAAACAAAAAGAAGTCATAAGATTTATGGAAATTATTCTTAAAAAATCTGTTTTAAAAGATAATTTCCAGTTACAGAAACTTATACAGGATTCTAAAGCAAGGTTAAACCAAGAAGAAATCTTTACACCTTTTACAAGAAAATCTTTTATTTATGACTTGGCAAAATTATTGCAGGATTTGCCTGATGAAAAATTGTATGAAAAGTTTATCATGATAGCTTCAAAACTACCTACATCTCAGGAAAGTTTCTCCGCGTATGTAATGAAACTTGCGCATGAGCAGCCTGATAAAATTGGGCACAGATTGGTTTGGCCGTCACTGGCATCGGTTGAACATCTTTTGCCGCGCTCGGATGGCGGTCCTGACTTGATGTCAAATTTTGCAGGAGCAACAACCAGAGAAAACTCTACAAGAAAAAGCATAAAATTTGTTCAGCAATTAAAATGCCGTCCTGATACTCCTAAATACTGTCAAATGTACGTTGACAGGCTGATTGAACTTAATCATCAGGGAGTGTTTGCGCGTCATGGTATAAGTCCGACTTATATAACCGATTTTGCTAATACGATTTATAAACTCTCAGAACACCGGGTTAAATTGGATACCTCAAAGTTGTAATATTTACCCCTAACCCTTAACAGCGCCTTCGTTTTCGCCAGATATAAAGTATTTTTGCATTGATAAAAAGAATATCAAAATAGGGAGTGTTGAGATTATTGAACCTGCTGCGATGTAGCGCCAGTTAGAAGAAAACATTCCCTGCAGGTTGTTAACCCCGACAGGAAGTGTGTACATTGTTTCTTTTGTTAAAACGATACTAGGCCACAAGAATTCTCCCCACGAACCGATGAATGTAAATATCGCAAGTACGGCAAGCGAAGGTTTAACCATTGGTAAAAGAACTTTCCAAAATACCTGAAAAACGTTACATCCGTCAATTATTGCGGCTTCTTCCATTTCACGAGGGATTGAAAGAAAAGCCTGACGCATTAAAAATATCCCAAACGCACTAACCGCAAACGGCATTATAAGTCCGATAAATCCCATAGTGTCGCTTACAGAATCTACTAAATGAAGTTTTAATGTTACAAGATAAACCGGAAGCATAATTGCCTGAAACGGAACCATAATTGTGGCAAGAATCGAGAAAAACGCGATTTTTTTACCCTTAAATTCCATTCTTGCTAAAGGATATCCTGCAAGAGAAGACAGAATAAGGTTTAATAATACGGTTCCGGCTGCAACTATCATGCTGTTTATAAAATATCTCATCAAGTCAACTTTATGCCAAACCCCGACATAATTTGCAAACGTAAAGTCTTTTGGAATAATTGTCGGAGGGTAAGCGAAAATGTTTTCACCGCCGCCTTTTAAAGATGTTGATAAAAGCCATATAAAAGGAAATATTGATAACAGCGAAACGGTTATTAATATTGCGTGAATCCATAGATTTTTAAACCCTTTCAGTCTGTTCATAAGTTATATTTTCCCCTCTCAAAGCATAAAATATTGACCAAAGAAAAAGCCATAACTATGATAAGTAAAATTACCGCCATAGCTGATGCGTATCCTAAATCAAGGTTTTCAAATGCCTTTTCATAAATATAATAAACAATGGTTTTAGTAGAATTTAACGGTCCGCCTTTAGTCATAACATAGATTTCCGCAAAGATTTTCATCGCAGAAATTGAACTGATTGTTGTGACAAGCGCGATTGTCGGCATAATATGCGGAATCGTCACTGTCAAATGTTTTGTTAAAAATCCTGCCCCGTCAATATCACAGGCTTCGTATAATTCTTTTGGAACACTCATTAATGCGGCAAGATAAATTATCATATAGTATCCGATACCCTTCCAGATAGTTACAAGAATTACCGAATAAATAGCGTATTTCGGGTCTGTAAGCCAACCGATAGGTGCGATATGAAAAACACTCAACAAGTAGTTTAAAATTCCCTGTTCCGCGTATAACCACTTAAACGCAATCGCTGCAACTACAATTGAAACGATTACAGGCAGATAGATAAGTATTTTATATAAAGTTATTCCTTTGATTTTGTTATTTATAAGTATTGCCAAAAACAGCGGAAAAACTACCAAAACAGGTACTGCAGCAATTAAGTATATGAAAGTGTTTAACATAACCTTGTAAAATATCGGGTTATGAAGAATGTCAATATAATTTTGCAATCCTGCAAATCCTGCCTGATAAATATTATTGGAGTAATCCTGAAAACTTAAAACAATAGTTTGAAAAAACGGGATAAAAAAGAAAATAAGCAAAATTATTCCCGCAGGAAGTAAAAACAAATACGGTGCCGATTTCCCATAATACTTAAACATACGCAAATTATCTCACTATTTGTCTGTTGAGTCAAGTTTAGAATGAATTATTTGCCGAATTTCAAGCATTTATAAAGGAAAAGAATATTTTTTTCCTCGTCTAATGCTTCAATAATTTCCTGTTTCATTTTTTTATACGGAATTTCGTCTTTAAATACAAAAAGTTCATAAATATTGACATTAAGGGCTTGCGCAATAGCTGTTAAATTTTCTGCTGTCGGGTAGTTATTACCGTTTTCGATTCGGCTGATATTTTTAGGGTCAATTCCGACAAGTTCGGCTAAGTTTTCTTGTGTAATCTTGCGTTCTTTTCTCAGTTGTTGAATTTTTTGTCCCAAGTCTTGTTTTAAAGTCATATTTGCGGCTCCTGACAAATATTATCAATGATATATTTATGTTAATTAACTATCTGGTAGATGTAATTTTTCAAAAAGGTGATGTATTGTATTGACAAAAATCTATTCGTAGGATATAATTAATGTATAATTCTATGTTATAGACAGAAAATTATGTTTTCTGAGAGTTAATGGAAGTTGTATTTATGAAAAAACGAAAGGATTTTAAGATGACAAAAAGATTCGGTTTTACTTTGGCTGAGGTATTGATTACCTTAGGTATCATTGGTGTGGTTGCGGCAATGACAATTCCAACATTGATTGCAAACACAAACGGAGCAAAATTCAGATCACAATTTAAGAAAACAATTTCAACATTGAACCAGGCAGGTTTGATGGCTCAAGCTCAGTATGACTTTGACTATGCAGGTACTACTGAAAAATGTACAGGTACAGTTGCTACCGATGCAGGTCAACACCCTGAATCAGTAATGTCTTTCTGTGCAATTTTGAACGGTACATTAACAGGTCAAACTTATCAAGGTGCTGTTACAAATATTAAACGTAGCAACAACGGTATAGATGAACCTTATGAGATAAAACAACCTACCGGTTATGGTACCGTTTTAACTAAAGCTACAGCTGAAGCATACTTAGCTTACACATTAGCAGATGGCGCTATTGTAGCATTTTCTCCTGATGCTATAGGTTGTGATGTTCCTATTGGTACTCAAATTACAGGTGCATATATTGCAACAAAACCTCAATGTATGGGATTTATTGATGTAAACGGTGCAACATTACCTAACAGAGAAGTTTCTTGTACTGATTCAACGAAAGATGCCGGAAAAGTTGAAGAACCTTGTGCAGTTAAAAATGATGCTAACCACATGACAGATATCTTCCCTGTATTCTTCCACGATGCAACTGTAGAACCTGCTTCTGCTGCAGCTAAATACGTTTTAACAACAAGTAAATAATGTATCGTCACTCCGTACTTGATACGGAGTCTATCAATGTCAATGTCCCCTTGTGGACTGAATCAACATTGACAGATTCTGAGTCAAGCTCAGAATGACAGAAAACTTAATACATCAGGTGATACCGAATCACTTGATACGCTTTACATTATCGGGCGCGGGATTCACCTTCCGCGTCTTTGCCTTATCCGTTTTCTGCCAAATAAAAAATGCGGCAAGTCTAAACTTACCGCATTTTTATTTAAAAAAGTTTCAATTAAGCGTTAGCTGAAAGTTTTTTAATTGCAAGAACCAATCTTGATTTTTTTCTTGCAGCTGTATTTTTGTGTAAAATACCTTTAACAACAGCTTTGTCGCAAAGTTGGTATACTTTGGAAATAGAAGCGTTTAATGCTTCTTTATCTTCACCTGATGCTAATTCTAATGCTTTTTTAACAGCAGTTTTGATTGAAGATTTGAAAGCAACGTTTCTTTGTCTGTTAGCTTCAGCTATTAACACTCTTTTTTTAGCAGATTTAATATTTGCCATAATTGAATTTACCTTTCATTTTACTTTGTGCAATTAATGACTTTGCACGATACTCTACGAGGATGTGAGTACTTATATTAAACCCGAAAGAAATTTTTTTTGCAAGTTATATTGCAAAAGTTTAAAAATTTTAATATAATAAAATAAAAAGAGGAGAGAAAAGTATGAAAAACCAAACTATGACTAGAAATTCGGGGGGGGTAACTTTTCCTGCTTAGCGCAGCGCGCTTTCACATTAGCTGAAACATTAATAACTCTTGGCATAATCGGAATTGTTGCAGCGATGACTATTCCTACTCTTATTGCAAATTATCAAAAACATGTTACAGTTCAAGATTTAAAAAAGACCTTTGCAATGTTTCAAGAAGCTGTAAAATTATCAGAAGTTGAAAATGGTGAGATGTCAGGCTGGGAATTCCCTGATATTTCTGATTCATCAGTAGAAACGTTTCAAAATTTTACTGATAAATATCTGGCTCCTTATTTAAAAGTTTCAAATAAGTACAAGATATATGAATATTACGGTCCGTTTTCATTGACTAATACTCGAACACATTATTATCTGTCAGCTAAGCATTATCCGAATCAATTGATGAACGGAGTTATTTTTTCGTTTTTTAATCAAAATAGACTTTTCGGAATTTGGGTAGATTTAAATGGTAACAGAAAACCAAATATGATGGGAAAAGATGTTTTTGTGTTTAAGTTTAATATCCAAAAGGGTGCTCTTGAAATGGAAGGAATGCACTGTGCAAGAGAGGTAATTGCGACAAATAAACAAGCTCATTGTATCGACGGGGATTTTGTGCAATATTTCTATGATATCCACTGTCAAAAGATTGATGGTAACCGCTATGCAGGAGGGTCATGCGGGGCATTAATTCAAAAGGACGGTTGGACTATCAGCAAGGATTATCCATGGTAGAAAAAATTCCTTCCTGTATGGGCTTGGCAGTATTTTAAGTTTTATTGCCGAAAAGTTTGCATATTCCTATTTTTATTGTATTATGTAGGTGGTTACATTAGCCTGATAGGTTCAGCCCTAGTCGGAGGGTAGCAGTTTATACCCCGATGAGGCGTGCAGCCCGTAGTACAATACATTAAATATAAGGAGAAAACCGATGCCAACAGCATCTATGATTGAACTTTTAGAAGCAGGTGTACACTTCGGACACCAAACTCAAAGATGGAACCCTAAAATGAAACCGTATATTTACGGTGCAAGAAACGGGATTTACGTTATTGACTTAAGAAAAACAACCGATTTATTGGATGAAGCTTACAATCTTGTTAGAGATTATGCTGCAAAAGGAAGAAATGTTCTTTTTGTAGGTACTAAAAAACAAGCTGCTGAAGTTGTAGCTGAAGAAGCAGTTCGTTCAGGCGCTTATTACATCAACAGAAGATGGTTAGGCGGTATGTTAACTAACTTTGAAACTATCAGAGGAAGAGTTAACAAATTAAAAGAAATGGAAGAATTTATTAACAACGGTTACGTTGACAAGCTTCCTAAAAAAGAAGTTGCTCAATTAAACAGACAACTTTCTAAATTATCAAAAACTTTAGGCGGTATTAAAGAAATGCGCGGTCTTCCTGATTTGATTTTCATCGTTGACCAGGCTAAAGAAGAAATCGCTATTAAAGAAGCTAACAAATTAGGTATTCCTGTTATTTGTTTGGCTGATACAAATGCTAACCCTGACGGTATCGATCACATTATCCCTGGTAATGACGATGCTATCAGATCTATCAAGTTAATCACTTCAAAACTTGCAGATGCAGTTTTAGAAGGTAAACAACTTAGAGAAAACAAAGCAAACGAAGCTAAGAAAATTGAGAAAATCTCAGCTGAAGATGCAGGTGTTACAGAAGCGTAAGCGACTAAGTTACTAAGTATCTGAGGCACTAAGAAATTTTCACTTAGTGCCTCAGGCATATAAATAAAGGAGAAAGTATAAATGAACATTACAGCTCAAATGGTTAAAGAACTTCGTGATAAAACAGGTGCTGGCATGATGGATGCAAAAAAAGCGCTTGTAGAAGTTGACGGAGATATGGAAAAAGCTCAAGAAATTCTTCGCCAAAAAGGTATCGCTTCTGCTGAAAAGAAAATGGGCAGAATCGCTGCTGAAGGTAGAGTTGATTCATTCGTTTCAGATTCTTGCGGCGCTATGGTTGAAGTTAACTGTGAAACAGACTTCGTTGCAAAAAACGATGATTTCAAAGCTTTAACTGCTAATATGGCAAGACATATTGCAGAATTGAACCCTGAAAGCGTAGAAGCATTCTTAGCTTCAACTTGCCCTGAATGCGGTAAAGTTATTGAAGATGCTTTGAAAGAAAAAATTGCTTCTATCGGTGAAAAAATCACTGTAAGAAGATTTGTAAGATATGAAGGCGCTACAGCTACATATATTCACAACGGAAAAATCGGTGTATTGTTAAACACTGATAATAAAGATGAAGAATTAATGAACGATATCTGCTTACATATCGCATCAAGCGCTCCTCAATTCGTTTCAAGAGAAGAAATTCCTCAATCAGTAATTGATGAAGAAACAAGAATTGAAATGGGTAAAGAAGATTTACAAAAGAAACCTGAAGCAATCAGAGGTAAAATTGTAGAAGGTCGTGTAAATAAGTTAATGGCTGAAAGATGCTTACTTGAACAGCCGTTTGTAAAAGACCCTAACCAAACAATTGCTCAATTGATTGAAGGTAAATTAACAATCAAAGCATTCACAAGATACGAATTAGGCGAAGGTCTTGAAAAACGTCAAGATAACTTTGCAGAAGAAGTTATGGCTCAAATGAAAGGCTAATAACCGATAAATATTATTAAAGGCGGCGACAAGTTTACTTGTCGCCGCCTTTATGTTATAATAAGTAAAAGAGGAGAGAAAAGTATGAAAAATCAAGCTATGACTAGAAATTCGTGGGGGGTAACTTTTCCTGCTTTCTCCTAAGTAACATTTTTACAGTCACTCTGAATTTAATTCAGAGTCTGTCAATGGCAATAAAAAATAATATTGATAGATTCCGTGTCGGTGCACGGAATGACAATAAAAAAGGTTTCACATTAGCAGAGGTTCTGATTACTCTTGGCATAATCGGAATTGTTGCAGCGATGACTATCCCAAGTTTGTTAACCAATATTCAAGACAGGCAGTTTAAGTCGATGTATAAAAAGTATTTTTCAACATTATCGCAGGCTATGTTAAGAAATTATGAAGACACGGGTGAAACTTTCAGTTATGCTGATTGGCGGGAAATGCCGTTTTTTATATGTAATGTGCAAAAGTATATGAAAGTTCAGTCAAGCGGAATTGACTGTTCTAAAGTTTACAATAGAGCAGAAGCGTTTTGGGGGACTGATTCTTGGCCGAGAACGGAAAACAGTGATAAATTATGGCATAGTGGAGCTCAATGGTATGATAAAAAGGGTAAACCAATGTACTTAAATGGCGGATACTTGCCATTAACTTTTGTATTACTTGATGGTACTATGTTTAATTTTAATTGCTATAATTCAATTTTACTTGATGTTAACGGCAAAAATGGTCCGAATGTTGTCGGGCGCGATATTTATTTTTTACGCTTTAAGCGGGATAGTGCCGCACCTGTTGCATCAATTCAAGTGAACGAAGAGTATCAAACCAATGCATGTACCCAGGGAGGTTCTAACTCAACAATAAAACTGACAAAAGATAATTATGTAGAAGATTGTTTAAAAGGAACAGGCTGGGGTGCTCGATTTTATATATGCAGCAATCCAAATAAATTAAATCTTTATTGAAAACCCTACGTTAACGCTTGTTGTAGAGGGGTTGATTTTTGTAAGATCATATCCTTGAACTTCAACAAACACGTTTCCTCCGCCAAAATCGTATAATAAACCCGCAAAACATCCGATGTTGTTTGTAACATCGCCTGAGTTGCAGTTTACTTTCGATGCCGCGTATGGTGTTGCGTAAGCTTTTGTGTTATTTCCAATCGGAATATTTATTGTGCAAGGTTGAACCCTGAATTGTACGGATTGAGAGCTTTCGCCAATGTTGTTTCTTATTCTGAACCCGCCTGAAAACGGGTTATCTCCGTATGACATAGAACCTTTAACGTCAAAAATCGCGCTTGTCGGTTTTCTGTCAAATGTCATCCCGAGTCCTGCGTAAGCTCCAAGGCTTCCGTTTCCGACTTTGTAGCTGTTATCTACCCCGACGGTTGTAAAGTTTGTTCCGTCAAGCTGTATAAATGTTGAACCTGATACTTTTGTTATCGGTGTTGCCATAAAATTTTCCCCGTAATTATCCCCTTATATATATAAAGGTTTTTTACGAGGAAAAATTGCATAAATCAAATACACAAAGTTACAAATTAATATATTTACCCCTTATGCGCTTAACAATTTATCTGCAAGTTCTGTTTCAAGTGTGCCGTTTAGTGCTTTTGAAACTTTTTGAAGTTTTTTTGCGATAATTTCCATATTATCTGTCCAAACAAAATTATCAAGAACGTATTGTTCGGCTTTATTGAAATCTCCGTCGATTTGGATTCGGATAATTTCAGCGAGCATTTTTTGAGCGATTGGAACGACTTTATCAATATTTACGTGAATTTTTCCGTCTTTTGTAATATCGTAGGCTCCGCGCTCTGAGAAATACTTATTCTGCATAACGGTACGAACTCTGTGAGCTTGTGATAGTGTCGGTTTTGATTTCAGGAAGTTATCGGCGATTGTTGTAACAATAATTTGTAACCTTTGTTCAGGTGTATACATCCCGACATCTGTCAGTAAGTCTACAAAAGCTAATGCGCCCATATCTGCTTTATTTTCTTCTATGATGTTTCTGTATTTACCTAATTTTTCACTGCCTTCTTTAGGTCCTAAAGAGTGTGCGTTTTCGTGTCCTATTGTGAACCAGTGGTCTGCTTCATCAAGGTAATATTGGTGCTGTTCTTTATCTAAAATGGCATCAAGTCTTTCTTGTAATTTTTTCTTATCACTTATAAATCTTATTTGTCTGTGGTAAACATTACGTCTTCCGCCACCGATTGTAAGTGATAATTTATCGGAATTAGGCAGGTTTTCTGCTAATGTTATGCCGCCTCGGTATTCACCGACGTCACCTGATGCCATAACCATATCAACATCAACCATTGTTTGCTCGGAATCGGCTTCTGCTGAGATTGTTTGAACGTATTCTCTGTTATAAGGCATATTATCGGCTAACGTTGGAAGATATTTTTTTATTGCCATAAGTGCTTGGGTGCCTTCTTTGTTGATAATTCCGACTCTTCCGCCTAAAAAGTCTTTTGGAATAGGTGTAATTCCGTGTTCTTTTAACAGGTTAGATAATTCTTCATTTTCAACGATTGTACCTGTCATTTCATCTTCGTAATTTTCTCTTGTTATTGTAAATTCTAATGGAGTATCTTGAAGTGTTGCCCATTTTTTATCGGCAAACGCGTCTAACATCGGGTCTGCTGTTCTTAGTGCTTTTGCTTGAAGTATCAGATATTCGTTAAAATCAGAGTTTGTTGAAAATTTTGCGGCAAGTTCAAGTTCATCTGCCATTTTTGCAAAATCTTCGTGGAAATAATCAACATAATCAATTCCTGCCAAGTCTTCCGCTGCTCTTACTACAACTGAACGCTGAGTCAGTATTGCTTTAACTTCGTCAACTTTACCTTCTTTTATCATTCTAATAAGCACCGTGTGAAACTCTTCTTTTGAAAGGTCTTCAGGATAAACGCCTTTACCCGGTTTTTCATCGATTCCTTTGATAAGTCTTATCGGGTTTGACATTGTATCTATTGCGTTGATACCTTTTTGCGCGTCAAAAAGAATTTTGGTAAGTTCTGCTTGTTTATTTCCTTTTTTAATCTCTTCTTCCAAAAATTCTTTTACGGCAAGGTTGTGTTTGCAATCAAGCTGCATATTGATTTTTTCTAATATTGCCGCGGCTTTTACAAGGTGTTTTAAAGCAAGTTGGTCACCTTCTTTTAATGCTAAATATTCAGGTGCGTCAGCCTTTAAGAATTTTTTAGTTATAAGATAATCTTTATGAGTTCTTTTTTTTAGTTCGTCCATAGACAGGTTTAATTCAAAAGTTTCCATTATAAAGCTCTCCTTTTTGTTATTTATATAAGAATTATATCATTCGGAATCTAAATTAACAAGCTCGTGTATTTTTAGGTCTAGAATTTTACATATTTTAAACAATGTATCAATGCTTGCTTTTTTCTCTCCCCGTTCAATTTCTCCCATATAGTATGCATTTATATCAGCCATTTCTGCAAATTTTTCTCTTGATAATTTTTGCAGTTTTCTTAAATTAGATATTTTAACCCCGAGATTTTTGTAAAAGCTGCTTGTCATTAAATAATTTTAGTATAATATAGTATCATGTTACATTGGCTCGAAGCCAACCAAAAAGGAGCGATGAATGAAAATATTTAAAGGTTTTACATTGGCAGAGGTATTAATCACTCTTGGAATAATCGGAGTTGTCGCAGCATTAACCATTCCGAGTTTAATAAGAAATATACAGGACAGACATTTTAAGGCTGTTTGGAAGAAAACATTTGCATCAGTTGCGAACGCTTACAGGTTAGGGATGAATGATGAGGATTTATTAGTCCCACATTTAGATTTTGATTATGGTGCTTATAATCAAGGTTATCAGGATGTTGAAGTTTATTATAAAATATTTACTAATTTAAAAACTTTGGATTATTGTGTTACTGGGGTAAACTTAAATGAAAATTGCAGTAATTCTTGGATATTTACGTCTCGAACAGGATATAAAAATAATTGTCAATGTAAATCCATAAACAGTGATAAAGATTACGGATGTGCTTATAATAATACTTTAGGATTTGCAGTATTACCTGATGGTGTTCATTTGTTTGCGCATGCCGCGTTTTGGAGTCATCCTGATATAATGGTGGATGTAAACGGTCCAAGCGGTCCAAATGTAGTCGGGCGGGATATTTTTATTATTCTTATTCGTAACGATAAAGTTATCGCAGGCGGAGCTCCCGGGTATGAATTAAAAGGTTGTGATAAATCTGTTTCATCCAATAGCGGTTTTGTCGATGCTGAATCTTATTCAGGGAGTGGCTGCGGGTATAAGTACTTAATGGAAAAATAAACATTTAATTGTTGATAACAGTTTTTATAGCTTCAATCATGCCTGACGGGTCAGCGAGGTTTTTGCCCGCAATGTCAAATGCTGTGCCGTGTCCGGGGGATGTCCTTATTATATCAAGTCCGATTGTCATATTAACCGTTTTATCGCCTGCTACAGTTTTTATAGGGATTAAGCCCTGATCGTGGTAGTTTGCAATGTAGCAATCGTATTCATCATCTTTCTCGTGCAAATAATTTTTGGCGGCTTTTACAAAAAGCGTATCCGCAGGCAATGGCATTGTAATATTTACCTCTTCTGCTTGCAGTTCTTTTACCGCAGGGATTAAAATGTCAATTTCTTCCGTTCCTAAAATTCCGTCTTCGCCTGAATGAGGATTAAATCCGCACAGTGCAAATTTCGGGTTTTCTATTTTGAATTGAGTTTGAAATGTTTGAACTAGGTTTTTAACTTTTGTTTTAACAATTTCTTTTGTTAAATTGATATCTTTTAGTGCACAATGACGGGTCAAAAGAAGTACTCTAAAGTTTTTTGCCACAAAAAGCATCTCTGCAAGCTGATTATCGTGAGCCAAATAGTGTTGTAAAACTTCTGTCTGCCCGTTAAAAATGTGACCTGCAAGATGCAGAGCGTTTTTAGCAACAGGAGCTGTAACTATAGCTTTTGGTCGGATTTCGCAAACTTTTTTGAGCGATTGATACGAAAACTCTCCCGCATCTTTTGTAACTTGTCCAGCTTTAATTTCAGCATCATACGGAATCTCGATTATTTCGTAATTTTTATCGAGTTTGCCGTAATAATCAAGTATTTTTCTATTTGACACAAGAACAATCTTATCTTGAGGAATATCAAGATAATTTAGTGCTTTTACGGTAATTTCGGCGCCGATACCATTCGGATCGCCCGTTGTTATTGCAATTTTATCCATAATGCTTATTCTTCGTGTTTTTCAAAGTATTTCAGGATTTCAATAAGTGTATTAACTCCACCCAGGTTGCCTGATTTTGTTACAATCCATTGGTCTGAGTTTGCGTTTTTACTAAGCGCAATTGCAGGAACTACTTCATCTATAATTTGCAGTTGATTTGCGTTTAAGCTGTTGCAGCATTTATAAGAAGTTTCACCGCCAAGTGTTATAAGGATTGCTTTTTTCTGTTCAAGAACCCGTTTTGAAAGTTCGGCAAGAAAATCTGTTATCGCATTTGAAAGTCCTGATTTTGTCAAATCTGCGTTCATTGTATCGTCTGAAAACCCGTCAAAATTTATAAGTAATTTTGATGTATGGACAAGTACAATATTATCGTTTTTCAGGTTTGAAACGATTCTTTCGACAAGTTCATCCTGAACTCCGTTTAGAATCGTTTTTGTATCAAGTTCGATTACTAGGCTGTTTTCTTCGTATTCTTCGTTTTGTTCAAATTTAACAATTTGGTTTGCTGTAATTTGAGTTGCACTGCCTGATACGATAAATTTAGGGAGTTTCGGAAGTTTTACGGGCAGAATATCTCTTTCTTCATCTTTTGGGAACCACTGGTCACTTAAGATTTTACCTGCCGCGGCTGTTCCGACAGGAAGTATGTTAAAGTTTGATTTACCCATAGCAAGTACGATTTGTTCAATATCCGTTGTTGAAACAGAATCGGCAACGATTATCTTAACCCCTTTTTCAATGAGTTTGTTTATTTTTTTTAGGATAGGACCTGCTCCGTCCATAATTGTTTTTAACTTAATACTGTCAACCAAATCTTCAAGATTTTCGCCCAGTTGTTGTTTTAAAAGTGTCGGCAGGTGAGATTCAGAAATTGGAGAGTGCGGATCTCGAGCCATTTCGGTACGCTCAATCGGAACCCCTTTTAACAGGTGGTATCCGCCGACTGTTATTCTGCCTTCTTGAGGGAATGCAGGCATGACAATTGCCGCGTCCCATTTCAGGACTTCAAGCATTGATAAAATTTCGACCGCAATATTTCCTCTGACTGTTGAATCTATTTTTTTGTAGAAAAAATCAGGCTTGATTTTGTTTACAAAAAACTCGGTTGCAGATTTAACTTTTTCAAAAGCATCTTGGGGCGAGATATTTCTTGATTCTGTTGAAATAGCCCAAGCTTGCTCAATATCGGAAGCTTTCGGTTCCGTATCGGTATTAAGTAAAATGTTTGTATCCGCGTTGTTCAGTTTAAACTGCAACGCTGTATCGTTTGCGCCTGTTAAATCATCAGCAACAATACATACAGTGTTAGAATTAATTATCATAAAGTTTCTTCTGCATCCCTTTTAGAGCCTAACAGTTTTATGGTGTTTGCTCTAATTAAGAAAGATTCTCTTTCTGTATTGGTTGTTTTATCTGTCCAGCGATTGTTAGCGATTGATCCGTCAATTGCAACAAGTCTTCCCTTTTTCACATATTCTGCTGCAAATTCGGCTTGTCTGTCCCAAATTTCAACATTGAACCAATCTGTTACCTCAGCTTTTGTTTTTGAATCCCAACGGTTAACGGCAACTGAAAAGTTTGCTTTCATTTTTCCCGAGTCAAAGGCTTTGAATCCTTCTGATGCATCTCTGCCTACACGACCTACTATTGTTGCTGTATTCATAAATTTTTACCCTTTCGATTTTTACATTATAGTTGATAAATATTGAATGTCCAATTTTAATACATGTTCATTAATTTTCGGACTTCCTTTAGAATTTCTTGAGCGCGAACCCTTGCTCTTGCAGAGCCTTCATCGATTATTTTTTCGACTTCTTCCGGGTGTTCTTCGTAATATTTACGACGTTCACGAATTTGAGCCATTTTTTCGTTAATTTTTGCCCCCAGTTCGCGTTTACATTGAGCACATCCTCTAAGTCCCTTTTCGCATTCGCATTTTACGGTTTGAATTTCGTCTTCCGTGCCGAAAATTTCCCAGTATTTATATGCAACTTCGCAATCTTGCGGGTGTCCCGGGTCATCTTTTCTAAGTCTTGAACGGTCTGTGATTGCGCCCATAACTTTCTTTGCAGTAACTTCTGCCGTATCTGATATTTTTATATCGTTATTAAAAGATTTACCCATTTTGTTTCCATCAAGTCCGCAAATTAGAGAGCAGTGGTTTAATAACGGTTTTGCTTCATTGAAAAATTCTCCGTAAAGATTATTGAACCTTCTTGCAATATCTCTTGTGATTTCAATATGTGCGACCTGATCTATTCCGACAGGCACAAAGTTCGAATTAAACATCATAATATCTGCGCTCATTAAAACGGGATATCCCATTAATCCGTAATTTATCTGCTGCCCCTGTCCTTCTTTTGTTTTTAGGATTTTTGCCATATCTTTAAGACAAGGGTCACGTTCAACCCAGTTTTGCGGGGTTATCATACCCAGATATATGTTAAGTTCGGCGATTTCAGGCACCAGTGATTGAACATAGATTGTTGACTTATTTGGGTCAATTCCGCAAGCCAGCCAATCCATTACAACATCTAAGATATTTTGTCTTAAGTCTTCTGTTTTATCGTATTTTGTTGTCAAGGCATGCCAATCCGCAACAAAGAAAAAGCAATCATATTTATCTTGCAAGTTTACCCAGTTTTGGATAACACCAAGATAATGTCCTAAGTGTAATTTCCCTGTTGATCTCATTCCCGAAACAATAATGTCTTTTGTCATAAAATATCCTTTCTGTCTGTTGTTATTATATTACAAACAGAAATTAAGTTTTATTATGGAAAATTACATATTGTTAAATTTTGTTAATCGTTAAATTAAATCAGGCAATATAAAATACTAAATTAATCAGGAAATCCGCAACTAGCATATAAATAGTTGAAAGGATTGCGGCTTGGGTAGTTGAGGTGCCGACTTCTTTAGCTCCGCCTTTTGTTTGATAACCCTTTGTCGCGCAAACTAAAGCAATCAAAGCTCCGAATATGCAGGCTTTTAATAAACTTATATAAATATCTTTTGTAGCAATCCATGCCCAAACAGATGCCATATATCTTGCAGGGTTAAGATTGATTGTGCCCAATGCAACAAGCATTCCGCCCATAATTCCTATAAATTCTGCAATAAGTACAACCATCGGAACTGTTATGGCTGATGCGAAAACCCTTGGAGCAAAATAATATCCGACGGGGTTAACTTTAAGAGTCTTAATCGCGTCAACTTGAGATGTTACCTGCATATTGGCAATCTCAGCAGATATCGCTGTTCCTGCTCTGGCACCTATTGCTAACGCTACAAATCCAGGGGCAATTTCTCTTATCATTACAATTGCAATTGTTCCGCCGATATAAGTTTCAGCCCCTGTCATCAAGAATTCTTTTGAAACCTGAATTGCGATAACCGCAGCAGAAATAAACGCGATTACAAGTGAAATCGGCAAGGAATCATAACTTATTGCGGCAGCTTGAGAGATTACCGTTCTGAACTTCAGGTTTCCGCCAAAAAGGTATTTAAAACATTCTATAAGGTTTTGAACGCATAATCCTAAGAATTTAATCAAGTTAAAGCCCCTTTTTCATTATTGAATATATCATAAAAAGGGGCTATGGCAAATTTATTTTTTAGATTTCACGGAAGATATTTTGTTTTTATCAACTGTTGCGATAAATTTTACCGCTTCATTTGACGGGATTGCAAAACCTATGCCGATATTTGAAATGTTATGGTCGGGATTGTAGATTGACTGGCTTATCCCAATAACCTGACCGTTAGAGTTTAATAACGGTCCACCCGAGCAGCCCGGGTTGATTGCGGCATCTGTCTGGAACCTGTTTTTAACGTAATCTATTCTTGAGATAATCCCTTGAGTCAGTGTGTTTGAGAACCCGAAAGGGTTGCCAATACTTAAAACTTTTTGCCCGACTTTAACATTTTCTGAATCTCCAAATGATACAGTTTCTAAGGGTTTTGACGGGTTAATTTTTATCAGTGCAAGATCTTTATTCTTACCCATTTGTGCGATAAAGTTTGCCTTATAGGTTTGTCCGTTGTGGGTTGTAACTTCTATATTTTTATAGTTTTCAACAACATGCGAGCCTGTTAATATAAGCCCGTCAGAACTTACTACACAGCCTGTTCCCGCAGAAACTCCGTCTGCTACTTGAGCTTCGATTGCTACAATTGCGGGGCTTATTTTTTCATAAACACTTATATTTACCTGTTCGTCCATACCATAATCGGCAAGTGCAAAGTTGCAGTTCAAGTTCAGCAAAACCAGTGATAACATTATAAATATCTTTTTTTTCATGTTTACCTCTTTTTAGTAAATTATGATTTTTTTTTGCCTGAATTATATCCTCTTTTTTTCTAATTTTCGGTTAGTTCTTGAAAATATTAAAATTTTAATATATAATTTGGAAAAACGGTTAAGTCCGAGAGTATAATTATTAAGGAGAAAACTTATGTCAAGAATTGATTCATTCAAACACGCGTTAGAAGAAAAACGTGCAGTTAAAGTTATTGCAGGTATTGATAACTTTGATATCGAAAATATTAAAAAAGTTGTATCTTCAGCAGAAACAGCTCACGCTACTGCTGTTGATATCTGTGCAAGAGAAGATATTATTAAAGAAGTTCGTTCAATGACAGAACTTCCTGTATTTGTTTCTTCAATTGTACCGTCAGAATTGGTTAAAGCGGTTGATTTGGGTGCTGATGCTATTGAACTTGGTAACTTTGATGTTCTTTACAAAAAAGGTATGTCATTTGATGCTAACGATGTTTTATCTTTAGTTCAAGAAACTAAATCATTGTTGGGTGACAGAGAAGTATTTTTCTCAGTTACAATCCCGGGTGAAATCCCTACAGCTGACCAAATTGCTTTGGCTGTTAAATTAGAATCTATGGGTATTGATCTGATTCAAACAGAAGGTCACTATTCTCAAGATGCTAATCTATCAGGTGCCAGAGCTTTAATGGATAGAGCAGAATTAACAATTTCAAATACAATTGAACTTGTAAGAAATGTAGAAATGCCGATTATGACAGCAACAGGTATTAACCCTACAACTGCTCCGTTTGCATTTGCGGCAGGCGCATCAGCTATCGGTTGCGGATCTTGTGTTAACAAATTAACTTCAACTATTTCAATGATTGCTACAATTTCATCATTGGTTGAAATTGCTAACAAAAATGCAGTAAAAATTGCTGAAATGGTTTAATTTTAAAATACTAAAAAGTCACCCTTTCCGGGTGGCTTTTTATTTATATAGGAGAGAAAGTATGAAAAAGCAAGCTATAATTAGAATTTCGGGGGGGGTAACTTTTCTTGCTTAGAAACTGACTGTCGCGGAAAAGAGTTAGCAGTTGGTAGCAAAGTACACCGTACGGTGAGCACCGCGTTTACGTTAGCAGAAACATTAATAACCCTCGGCATAATCGGTATTGTAGCCGCACTTACTATTCCGAATATGATAGCAAAAGTTTCCGAAAAACGTGATTCTGTCAGGCTTAAAAAAGTTTATGCATCTTTAACTCAGGCTTATAAATTATCGCAGGAAGAATTTGGGGATATAAAGCCTTATTTGGAAGGTTATGGCGATAAAATTGATTGGTATGACAATGCTTCTCATGAATATTTCGGTGATTATTTTATGCACTTTTATAACGGTGTTCAAAGAAATAAAAAATATTCCTCAAGTTGGAAAACTTCTTGGAAAAACGGAGCATCTATCTACCATGTTAGTGATAGTGCTTCTTTCGCGATTTATAATACTTTAGACGGTGCAGCGTTTATTTTCAGAGTTCTGCCGAATTATTGTACATCGGCTTTTGGTTCATTTGAATCAGGGGTTAGTACTTGCGGTGAAATTTTTGTAGATTTACATTCACCTCTTAAAACTACCGATTTTGGGACTGCTAACACAAATCGTGTAGTCGGTAAAAATGTATTTCTTTTTCATGCAACAGCAGAAGGTATAGTCCCTGCAGGAACTTCAAATGTTGGAAAATCACCGTTATCCTGTTATACAAGTGCATACTCCTGTGCGGCGTGGGTTTTGAAGCAGGATAATATGAATTATCTTCATAAAACAAATTTGGGCTGGTAAAAAGGTCGACCGAAACAAAGTTTCGGTCGACCTTTTTAGTTAACATAAAAAAAAGACCTTGTTAATTCAAGGCCTATCCGTTTAAATAAGAAGAGAGAGCTTTATATATTTATATAAAGTATTCTCAAAACAAAAAATTGCTAAATTTACTGTTTAGAATTTACAAAAGTTAATATTTTTATTTTTTTTGTGTTAATATATATGTAAAACTAAATGAGTTGGTGAAAATGGATTTAGATAGAGTAAAACTTATAGCTGATATAAAAAAGTTAGGAGCTCCAAAAATTTTGATTATCGGAGATTTGGCGCTTGATGAGATGATTTACGGAGATGCCGAAAGAATTTCAAGAGAAGCTCCCGTATTGATTTTACAGCACACTAAAACCAAATTAATATTAGGTGGTGCGTCAAACGCTGCACATAACGCATCTGTTTTAAATGACGGAAAAACGGGCGTAATCGGTGTTTGCGGAGAAGATTATTACTCAGAACTTCTGTTAGATACTTTTGAGCGTGCAAATATTGACTGTTCCGGTATAGTTAAAGATAAATCAAGAAAAACAATCGTAAAAACAAGGATTTCGGGTTCTATAACAACATCTATAACCCAGCAGATTGTACGTATTGACAGGCAATCTAAGGGGTTAATAAATAATGATACCGAAGAAAAAATTATAAAAAAAATAGAAAAAATGCTTCCTGAATATGATGCGGTAATTTTATCAAATTATCATATCGGAACTTTAACACCTAAGATTATTGAGTATACAATATCTCTTGCAAATGAACTTAACAAAGTTGTTGTTGTCGATGCTCAAAGAGATTTAGGTTCATATAAAAATGTAACATCAATGACTCCAAACCTTCCTGACACAGAAAAATCGGTCGGTTTTGGGATTGAATCGGAAGACGATTTAAAACAAGCAGGCCGTAAATTGTTATCTGAAACCAATGCAAAAGTTGTTTTGATTACCTGTGGTGCCGACGGTATGTTTGTTGCAAAGCCGAATGACGATTTTACAAAGATTCCTGTGTTTAATAAATCGGAAGTTTTTGATGTGACAGGTGCAGGGGATACGGTTACTGCAGTTTATTCACTTGCATTAGCTGCGGGAATTGACCCTGTTTATTCTGCTGTTATCGGAAATCTTGCAGCAAGCATTGTTGTAAGACAATTCGGTTGTGCTACAACAACAATTGAAGAATTGATTACAGTGGCTCAGAATTTGAAAATTTAACGTAAGGAGAATTTTTTATGGATAAATTAAAAGAACTTGTAAAAAAAATCAGAATCGTTGATTTTATTATAGTTGCTTTTGTTGTTATTGCTTTAGCAGTTGGGTTTGTGACATACAAAGGTTACAGACAGACTGCGGATAAGAAGATTGAAGCTACTTCAAATATTGTTTTTAAAGTCTATATGAGAGGTGTAACTTTCTCAGGTAAAGATATTCCTATCAAAAAAGGCGAAAAAACATTTATAAGTATCAGAAATGTTCCATATTCTGATTTGGATATTTTGGATGTGAAAGCTGATAGACGTAAGATTGTTTTACCGACTTTAAATTCAAAAAAGATTGTAATCGTTGTCGATGATGTTGCGCAGCCTGATTTGTATGATGTTGTCGTAACTTTAACCGATAAAGCTAAGATTACAAAAGACGGCGCTGTTGTAGGCGGAAATAAGGTTAAATTGGGTCTTCTTATTACGTTAGAAGGTGCTGATTATAAGTTTACGGGTTCAGTTTCGGATATCAAGGTTGTTGATACCGTTGTCGACGAAGCTTTGAATAAAGATATGAATACAACAGATGATGTTCAATAAAGTTTTTAAATTTTCTCAAAGTAAGTTAAGCTATTTGTATGAAAACAGTTTGTTTTTACAGAATATCGACAAGTTTATTTTGCCGTTTATTTTGTTAACCCTTGGTGTTTCAACATTTATGAATTCTGATGCTATAGGCTTTTTCGGTCTGATTGTAATGTTTTTAACTCTTGTTAAAATGTTCACGAATCCAAAAAGCCAAGCTGAGTTTAATCGTTTTGAAATATGGATTGTTGCATACTTTATGCTTGTTATGGTAAGCTTGTTCGGATCAACTTTGTTTGCACTGAGTTTGAAGGGATTTTTTAAAACTTTTGTTTATATCGGGTATTATTTTTCTGTTGCTGTTTACTTAAAAGATAACAGAAAATCGATTCCGTGGCTTTTGGGAGCAATTGCTGTTTGTACGGCAGGTGAGTCTGTTGTCGGATTTTTGCAAAGTTTTGTACATCCTGAAGCCATTTCTACCTGGCAGGATACTTCAAGATTGAACCCAGAAGATGTTTTATCTCGAGTATATGGTACTTTAAAACCGTTAAACCCGAATCTTTTTGGCGGATATTTGGTTTGCGGGTTTCCTGCTGTTTTAGGTTCTGTGCTTTATTTTGTTAATCGCAAACATTTTAAACTTGCACTCGGAGCTTTAATTTTTACATTTTTAGGTGTTTATACGATATTTCAAACAGGTTGTCGCGGAGCATATCTTGCGCTGATGCTGATTTTTGGATGTGCGTTTTTATTGTCGGCTAAGTTTTTCTGGAAAACGTATAAAAAAATTTACTTATCCGTAATCGGAGCTGTAGTCGGGTTATTTTTGTTTGCCGTGACTTTTGTCGGGGCATTAAGACACAGATTTTTGTCTATTTTTGCGATGAGAAACGATTCTTCAAACTCATTTCGGTTTAACGTTTATCATTCTGCTGTTGAAATGTTTAAAGACAACTGGCTTTTAGGAATTGGTGTAGGGAACAAAAACTTCCGTGAAATCTACGGACTTTATATGAAAACAGGGTTTGACGCGTTGAGCGCTTATAATATTTACCTTGAAACGGCTGTTGAAAGCGGTGTTTTTGCGTTAATCGCGTTTTTAGGATTCGTAGTTACAATGTCAATAAACGCAGTAAAATTCATACTACGTTCAACAGATATGGAGCAGGTAATTTTTGCTTCAATTTCGATAATTGCAATTTGGGCGGTAATGTTTCACGGTCTGGTTGATACAATATACTTTAGACCACAATTACAGTTTATGTTCTGGACTTATGTTGCTGTTATTTCAACACTTCTTAGCAACAGAATGCACGAGGCCTGAATCCTCCGTAAGTGGTGCTACTTGTAATAGAGATATTGCTTCCAAATCCCATCCCCAGTCCCGAGTAGAATCCACCCGTATAATATCCCGGCATCGGACAGTAGCACATGCACATTGGTCTGTTAAAGAACAACCATGGGCTGCAAGCACTCATTAAGCCTAATGTTCCTATGGTATTTGATACAGGGTTCCCGTAACCTGCGTACATATTTATAGTATTACCTATAGGGTTACCCCAGCGTTGCATGCCGTATGCGACTTCATTTCTGGCAAATCCGTTTGCAAGGTTTCCGAACAGGTTGCCCATAGCGCAAGATGTCGGTACTCCGCTTTGTTTCTGTTCCAAATACGAAACACCTGATGCCAGTGCGCAGTTTATATTGCTGAATATACGCATATTCTCGGCGTAACCCATAGAATCTCCTCGTTTTATGTACTTTTATATATAAAGTATTTAAAATTTTATTAATTGACATATATTTAGTTAATATTAAGTTATGTAAATTTGCCCGTGTTTAAAAATTAGTAATTAAGATAATATTTTTTTGTACATTGAGGTGATTATTTTGAATGATGCAATTTGTACAATTCAAATATAAAGACTTAGTGGAGTAAAATTAATTATGTTTATTGGAAATAGTTGTAATGATTGCAATAGATACAATCGTTTGGAAATGAAAAATATTGATCAAAACATTTTACCTTGGCTTGAAGACGTTATTGAAGAAAATAACAGCAGAATAGAGCGCAAGGAATGGAAAAGTAAATATAACAGTTATGTTGTATATGATTACGAACCGTTTTGTACCGAGGGGTTTGAAATAAACCTGATTATAACATCTCGTGATGATTCGTATCTGAATTTTATTAAGTATTTGTATGATGAAAAAGTAAGTACGATAGAATATTTGAATAACTGTATTACTATATGATAGTAAAATAGTGGCGCGAAATTTTTATTTAATAAAAATTTCGCGCCGTCCAAAAATATATATTTTAACGTATGCTAAGCTTCTTCTGGTTTTTGAAAACATTCTTTACAGAACACTTCTCTGCCCGGAACGGGCTTAAATGGTACCTGAGTTTGAGCTCCGCATTTAGAACATACGGCATCATACATTCTTTTTCCTCTTCTGTTGTTTTTTCTGCGTGCGGTTCTGCATTCAGGGCATCTTTTCGGTTTGTTAACCAAGCCTTTTTCTGCATAAAATTCTTGTTCGCCGGCAGTGAAGATGAATTCTTTTCCGCAATCTTCACATACTAATTTTTCGTCTTCGTACATTGTTTTTCTCCTGATTCTGTACTTAGGTTAAATGAATAACCGTGGTGTATATCATTCTATTGTACACTATTTTTGAAAATTTGCAATAGGGCAGGGGAAATATACGTTATTTACTTAACTAAGTGTGCGACATTTCCGCCGACTCCCGGGGGTTGGATGTATAGCGGCTTTAACTCTTGCCATTTTGTTTTGCCTGATTTTAGTTTTTCAAACGTTAGTTGTGCTAGGATTTCGCCAAGCTGGTATTCGCCTTGCTGGTAAGAGATTCCACCTAAATTTTGTTGTAATTTGTCATCTGTTATTACAAAATAGTCGTTTTTCGCTATTATTTCTTTAATCTCATCTAGCTGCACGGCACCTTTTATTTCGCCACTTAAATATAAATAAGCACAATTTTTTCTGGCATCAAGAGCAACAAGAGTAGGCTTCTCCGTAGTATTAATTTTTGAAATAATTTCAAGTGATGAAACTCCGACGGCTTTAAGGTTAAGTTGCTGCGCCATCATTCTTGCAACAGTTGTGCAGGCCCTAATACCTGTAAAACTTCCCGGACCGATGTTTGTTCCGATTGCGTTTAAATCACTTGGTGTTAGGTTATTTGCTTTTAAAATTTCTTTGATTGTTGAGATTAAAAATGCCGAATGGTATTTATTTCCTTGGTTTGTGACAATTTTTGATGATAGAATCTTATTATCTTCTGATAGTGTCACATACATTTTATCTAAACAGGTGTCAAAAACTAAAATTTTCACTATTCTAATCCTTTTACAATTTCAATACAATCTTGCCCGAAACCTTCAAATGAGTACTTTCTATAGTCGTTATCATCGTAGGTTACATTAATTTTAATATGGTTAAACGGGATTTCGTCTTGGGAAAACTCCGCCCATTCAACAAAAGTTATCTGTTTACCTTCAGAATACTCGCGAAGTTCATCGGTTATCGTTTTAACTCCTTCGTTTTCCAGTCTATAAAGGTCAAAATGATAAACAGGAATTTTAGCGCTGTGGTATTCGTTTAGGATTACAAAACTCGGGCTTGTAACTTTTTCGGTTATCCCTATGGCTTGTGCGACAAGCTTTACAAATGCGGTTTTTCCTGCGCCGATTTCGCCGTAAAGGTTAATAAAACAACCTTTGTCTTCTATAAGTTTTGCAAACTTATAAGCTAAATCCTTCGTATCATCAAGTGTTTTACATATTTTTTCGTATTTATTCATTATAAATTACTACCTTATTTCTGCCTGTGTTTTTTGCCTGATAAAGCGCTTTGTCGGCTTTTTTCAGTAAATCTTCATCGTTATCGTTTTCTTTCATCTCATAAATTCCTAAACTTAATGTTATGTTGAGCGTTTTAACCTCAGAATCGGGGTTAATTTTAGAAATATCGATTGCGCGGTTTTCAATTGTCTTTCGCAAACGTTCTGCAACCATTTGAGCTTCCTCGATTTTTGTAAACGGTAAAAGTATCGAAAACTCTTCTCCGCCGTAACGTCCTGCAATATCGTATTCACGAAGCTGACCGCGGATAATCTTTGCAATTGTTTTTAAGACTAAGTCTCCAACAGCGTGTCCGTAAGTGTCATTTACTCCTTTGAAAAAGTCTATGTCTGTCATAATTCCGCATAGCGGTGCTTTTTGACGTTTTGCATTAGATACTTCCTGCTTAATACGTTCTTCAAGCTGGCGTCTGTTATAAAAACCTGTTAAAGCATCAAGAGTTGCGTGTTTGAGAATTTCTGCGTAAACATTTGCTCTGTTAATTGTGGTTGCAATTTGAGAGGCAAGTTGGGTTAGGTATTCTGTGTCTTTTGCAGAAATTTCTTCATCCGTACTTTTTGCAGCAATTACTCCGACTTCTTTTCCTTCACTTTTTAAGGGAAGCATTAGTGTTTTTTTATCATCAGAAAGTCTTTGTAATTCGGAACCTGACGCGTTTTTGGTTATGTATTTATCGTTACATGCCCCCGGCCATACAAGAATATTTGAACCCGTACTTTCTATCTTTAAAAACAGGTAAATCAGGTTATTTTCAAAGAACTTATCAAGCATTTCGCCGATAATCGGGATTACGTAATTCAGTTCGTACTGGGTTTCGATTATCTTTGCGATATTTTTCATTGTTTCGTGAAAGTTGATATTTTTCTGCATTTTTTCTGACAGATTTATATTTTGAACTTTTAGCGAAATAAACGGTGCAGCAAGGTCTAAAAAACGGGTTAAATCATCGGTTTGACGTGTAAATTCAAGGTTTCCAATAAGTTTTTTGTGTTTGTAAATTGGGTAACGATATATAGCGGATGAATTATTATCCGTATTGATTGAAAAGCCTTCTGTTTCGAAATTTTTCAGAAAAAAAGTCCCTAATGATGCGAGCAGTGATTTTTCACTGTAGCTTTCATTAAGAACTTTTGAAAGTTTTTCAAGCTTTTCTAACAAATCCTAAACCTCAACCTGTTCTGCGATTTCATCAGGAATATCGCAGTTTGCGTAAACATTTTGAACATCGTCTAACTCTTCCAGACGTTCAATTAATCTCATAACTGATGTTGCGGTTTTTAAATCTGTTACTTCAACATTGTTTTGTGGAATTCTTGTAAATTCTGCGGTAACGCTTTTGAAACCTTCTGCTTCCAAGCCTTCCACAACTGATTGGAAGTTTTCAACAGAGGTTATAACCCTGAAACATTCGTCTTCTTCTGTAACATCTTCAGCGTCAAGCGTGATTGCAGTTTCAAAAAGCTTGTCAAAATCAACATCAGTGTCAAATTCGATTGAACCTTTTTTGTCAAACATCCAGCTTACAGCACCTGTTGTACCAAGGTTTCCGTTGAATTTTGTAAAAATACTTCTTACATCACCTGCCGTACGGTTTCTGTTATCCGTCATAGCATCAACTACAACGGCAACTCCGCCTGCTGCGTATCCTTCGTAAGTTAATTCTTCGTAATTATCGGCAGCTCCGTTACCTGCACCTTTGTCGATTGCGCGTTTGATGTTATCGTTAGGAAGCCCTGCGGCTTTAGCTTTTTCGATTGCTGTTCTTAAACGGAAATTTCCCGCAGGATCGGGTCCGCCAAGTCTTGCTGATACAATAAGTTCTCTTGAATATTTTTGAAACACTGCTGCTCGTTGAGAGTCTGTTTTAGCCTTTTTGTGTTTAATTGTTGACCACTTTGAATGTCCTGACATTTTTTATCCTCTTTATTATCTGTTTCCTCTGAGCTGATAATACCAAAAACGCTGTTGTTTTTCAATATGGTAAATATAAAACGAACCGAAAGGTTAAGATTCTGTATAAATTTCAGAATGATAAACTTTCGGTTCGTACAATAATATAGTTGAAAAGTACGGTACGAAGTACTTATTCAAATATCCAACCGTTTGTTAAATCAACTTTTACAGGTTGTAAAAGTTTCATATTAGCAGTACCTT
Source organism: uncultured Candidatus Melainabacteria bacterium (assembly GCA_947570135.1). Classification (GTDB taxonomy): domain Bacteria; phylum Cyanobacteriota; class Vampirovibrionia; order Gastranaerophilales; family Gastranaerophilaceae; genus Zag111. The sequence continues at coordinate 147,991 of CANOTP010000004.1, forward strand.
CGGCAGGAATTTCTAACTGTTCGCCTTTGAAAGCCCAGCGTACAAACTTCATCCACCAGTTACGGTCTTTTTTGATTTCTCCGATTGCGTTAAAGCTTGATGTTTGGTCATTTTCTGTTGTGATAAGCGAGTTTTGAAGTACCAAAATACCGTTTCTTACAAAATATTGCCCTTTTCTAACGTCAAGCAATTGACCTTTAAGGCTTGCTCCTTCTCTTATTAGGATGAATTTTTCTCTTGTAACATAGTTTTGCGGAACTTTAGCCGTATACATTGCGCCGCCTTCAGAAGAGCGGGTGCTGATATATGAATTTAGCTGAATTGGAACGATTGTTCCCGCAGGGATTGTACCTACGCTTCCTTGAACTGTTGCACTATCGATTACAAAACCTTCGCCTGTTTTCTTTCTCATTGCTTCGGCAAGTTTTGCGTTCGGGTTAAGTTTTGCCTGTTCCATCATTTTGAATAAAATAGCAGCAACTTCTGCTCTTGTTGCAGGTCTTTCAGCTTCTAAAGCTGCTTTTTGAGCGCTTGGCATAATAACTACCATTCCTAAGATTTCAGCTTTCCCTGCAGGGATTAAGAACCATTCAGGAATTGTGTGAGCGTCAGTATAAGCTTTTTCCAAAACTTCTTTTGCTTTTTCAGTGCTGATTGTTTCTGTGGTCAGTGCATTAACCGCTACTGACATTGATTCTGCTCTTGAAACAGAATCTTCGGGTCTAAATAGTTCTCCTGATTTTTCACAAGAAACTAAGTCAAAATAAAGCGCTTTTTGAATATCTTCATAAGCCCAATAGTCTTCGTTAATATCTGCAAAATGTACGGGCTGAGCTACTTTTGTGTGCTGCTGACCTAAAGCTCTGATTGCCATTGCGGCAAATTCTGCTCTTGTTACGTTTTCATCAGGCTTAAATGTTCCGTCAGGATAACCTACGATAACACCTTGTTCAGATAAAATGTTTATCTGAGCTGCTGCCCAATGATTGTCCGATACATCAGGAAAAGCCATAACAGGTGCAATTCCTAATGCTAAAACCATTAGTGATAATGCTGATTTGAATAATTTTTTCATATTCCCTCCTTTTATTTATCTAATTTAGCATAACGAAACCCTTTTTACAGCTTTAATTTTTTATTTGTTAATTTCTGTTACATAAGGGGTAGCAATAAATTTTTTTATGAGTTTTAATATATTATCTTAAGTGCTTAATTTCAGGGGGCATTATGAAAATCAACAAAATGAATTACCATAATCCGACATTTGTGGCAATTCATCCGTCAAGGTACTTTATCAGATGTGAAGACGGTCATTTCAGACAGATTACAAATCCTGATACAATAAGGTCTTTACAGGGAAAAGTTATTAAATGGCTTAATCAGCCGATGTATGATGCTCAGCGAACTCTTGAAGGGGCTCCGCGTAAGGTTAAAAAAAACGAGTCAGTAGAGGAAAAAGCGCTCAAAGATCGCCTGATTAGATTTTTTGTTAATAACGACAAGGATTATCGAAAACGTCAGGTTGTAAAATCTGTATATTTGAGCCCGCAAGGAAGAGAAAGCGTCAGCCCGTATATTTTAACAGGTGATACAGTTGACCTTGCAGGGGACGGCAAGCCTATCCGTAAAGTTCACAATAATATTAGAGAATCAAGAGAATATATGAAAGCTTACTACGGGGTAAGTGATGAACAGGCAAGTCGTTATATATCGGCGTCTGATGCGAACAGGTTATCGCAGGCAAAATCCGATTATCACAGGCAATCGGAAGAGTGTGTAAGAAAACTTATGAGAGATGAAAATGTTGACCGCTCAACAATAAACCTTTATTTTGAGCCTGTTATCGGTAAAAAATCAAAAAAAGCTGTTAAATTTAACCTTGTTAACGCAATTTTTCAAAAAATTATGATTCAGTGATAATATCCTGTTGTGTAATGTGTTTTCTTTTTTACACCTCTACAATGATTTTAATCAGATGAGAGGAAAAAATGTTTAAAAAAAGATTTATTGCACTGGGGATTTTGCTGTGCTTAATTTCTAATAATTTTGTGGTGCTTGCGGTTGAAACAAAGTATCCTGATTACGGGTATGAGTTTTTGGGAGAAGACAGGTGGGAAGGTTTAAACCGTAAAATTTTTAATTTTAATTTGGGATTAAATAAGTACGCGATTCGTCCGATACATATTTTGTGGTCATCAATTATGCCCGAGTACGGAATGGACAGGATTCAGGGGATTACAAATAATATTGAGTATCCGATAAGACTTGTAAGCAGCCTTATTCAACGGGATTTTCAAATCTCCAAAAATGAAACGATAAGATTTTTTACAAATACGGTTCTGGGGTTAGGAGGAATGTTTGACCCAGCAAAACATTTATTTAAAATTGAACAGTCAAGTGAGAATATGGAACAGGCTTTGGCGGGGTGTAAGATGAAAACGGGAAGATATTTTGTTTTTCCTGTTTTATCATTTACCTGTTTTAGGGGGCTTATTGGGAAAGTTTTAGATACAGCGCTTAACCCCGGATCTTATATTGCAACCCCCGTGCTTGCTGCAGTTAAAGCCGGGCTTACGATAAATAAAACATCTTATATGCAGCCGTTAATCAAGATGGTTGAATCAACTTACGCTGACCCGTATGAGATTGCCAAAAAGATTTATGCAATTGATAATTACATAAAATGCGCAAATCTTGACAGAATTGATATAAAAGAACTTTTGGTTGTGCCTGTTGAAGAAAATGAAGAGTTAACCAAGGCAAAGCCTTCCGTTATTGAGGTTAAAAAATCAACAACCGAGCAGCCTATTGATAAAAAAGAAGATTTTGTAAAAATTGAGGTATCTTCTGAAATTGTACTTCCTGACCTGCTTTTTGGCGGAACAAATCTTGATGAAGTTTTAAAAAATCACAGCGCGGAAAATTTCAAGCTCGGGGCTGATATGTTTTTACCCGGGTATAACCCTCAAACTCCTGTAATTGATTCAATGAGAACGGCTTTATTTGATTTACCGGGGGTGGATGAATCGGTTTGGAATGAGTTGTCTGTTTGGAACAGAAGTTTCAGTAAAAGAATCAGAAATTCTTCTGTTAATATCTTTGAAGGCAGCGAAGATTATAAATTCAGATATATTTTACAAAAAGACCGTAAGGCTCCATTGGCTGTTATTTACCCTTCAATCGGAGAAGGTGTTATGTCAAGCCATTCGGTATTATTGGCAAAACTTTTCTATGATGAGGGGTATTCCGTTGTTATTCAGGGAAGTCATTTTCAGTGGGAGTTTGTAAAAAGCATGGAAAAAGGTTATAAACCCGGGCTTCCTGCGCGAGATTCGGAAAGTTTAAGGCTTGTGACTTCAAAAATTATTGACTCGCTTCATAATAAATACGGCTGCGAATTTAAAGAAAAAGTTTTTATCGGAACATCTTTCGGAGCTTTGGCATCGTTATTTTTAGCTGATAAAGAATACAAAAATAATACGCTCGGGAATACAAGATATATTGCGATTTGCCCGCCTGTAGAACTTATGTATGCGATGTCGCAGATTGATAAAAATACGGATGAGTGGAACAAATCGCCTGAGGATTTAAAACAAAGAGTTGCAATGACTGCGGCTAAGGTTATGAAACTCTATGAATCAAGAGATTCACTTGATTCAACAGGTGAGATAAATTCATTACCGTTCACGGATGATGAGGCAAAACTTATTACTGGATTTATTATGCACCAAAAGCTTTCTGATTTGGTTTTTACAATGGAAAACGGTTCAAAATCAACAAAGTCAGATATTTATCAAACCCTTAATAATATGAATTACCAGGATTATGCCGAAAAATATCTTCTATCTTCAGAAGATTGCGGAGTTGATTCACTTGCGTATGAAGTCAGTTTGCATTCGATTTCAGAGTATTTGGTTAATTGTGATAACTATAAAATTTATCATTCACTTACCGATTATCTTACTAATAACAAGCAGTTGAAAAAATTAAAAGAATACTCTCAGGATAAAGTTGTTTTAATTGATAACGGCGCGCATTTGGGTTTTTTGTACAGGCAAGAATTTATTGATGATTTGAAAGAAACAATTTCGCTAAATTCTAAGTTTATCGCAGGTAAGTAGCAAAAATAATTATGTTTGGGGTTTCTTCTTATTGTGAAAACAACATAAGGAATTTATATGCAAATAAACGGCTTTTCTACTGTCCGACCTGTTAATCCCCGCCCCGTGCAAAATTTTACGGGAACTTATGAAGATAAATTGCGTGAAAAAGTTCAGGGTAAAGAAGTTTTTAAAGATGCAACAAACATACAAATTAGTGCTTTAAAAACTTATATAGAGACACAGAAGTACGCTCTTGGGATGACTCCTCAAGATGTAGCTGAACTCTCAAAATATGACGGTAATGATTTTATACTAAAATCTTATGAATATTTAATCAATAAACTTAACATCCCGGGAGAAATAGCACCGCCTTTTACTGTTCAAAATAATATGAAAAATGCTCAGTCTTTACTTATGATGTATATGCCTGCGATGAATATTATTGTGGTAAATTCGGATCAATGTAAAGATCTTGATAAAACAACTACATTTAAAATGCTAAGACATGAATTACAGCATTATATGCAAAATATAAATATTTTAAGACATGAAACTTTTGGTGATGAAGCAATTGATATTTATAAAGAAAAATACATGGATGTTCAACAAAAATCGTTCGATGTTCTTTATGCAAATAATATGATTCCACAGCTTCTTCAATCTCCTGAAATTCCAATGAATGAAAAAGTTTTACTTCAGTATTTTAAAGAGTTGAAAGATGCAAATAACACAGAAGGAATTAATGCTTTATTTGAAAATGTTTCTAAAGATTATGTTAAACAACTTACTTCTTTCAGAGATAATGTGAGAAAAAAATTAGGCGTAATCCCTGCTGAAGATACAGGAACCGAAAAAATTAAAGAATATTTTAATGAGTTTAAAAATGTCGGGTATTTCAATCCAAACGGAGAAGTTGATGCTAAAAAATATTTTCAAAGTAAGATTGAAGAGGATGCGTGTTCAGCTCAAGAACGTGCAGGATATGAGTTCTCACAGCAAGGCTGTTTTATAAGATATGCAATTGATACGTTTGAAAATGCTATGAAGTCTGAACAGTTTAAAAATGAAATAAATAAGTTGAATATGCAGGGTTAAGTATAAGGAAAGGAATAATTATGGAAAAAATTAATGGCTCTTACTCACCGATTCATACAATGTTGAATCCTAAAAATGTAAAACCAAGCCAATATTCAAAAAAACAGGTTGATATGAAAGATTTATACTCGGAAGAAGAATTGGATTCAATTCTGTCAAGGTTTGATTGTTTACATAAAACTTTTCCGAAAAGTGAAGAAAAATGTCAGTTTGATATGATATATCTTCCGACAGGAGATCATGTTATTTTGAATAACAGGAATATGACAAATGATACCGTAGAAATTTATCAAAACGGTACTGCAATTAGTGTTGGAAGCTGGCATAGAAAAACTTTAGAAGGTGATTACTCGGATATTATTAATGATGTTAAAGCCAGAAACGAGGAAGCTAAACAAAAATCGGAAAAGAAAATAACAGGTCAACTGGATTCTTTGGCAGAACTCGGTAAATCTCAGGTTAAATAATTTAAATAATAAAAAATCGGGAATTTATTTCCCGATTTTTTTGACTAGTATGAAATTGCTCTTATTACATTAAAAGATTTGTCCCAAGCATTTGAATCTTTTGCTGTTTTGTATTTCTCAAGTTTTGCAATACGTTTTTCCTGCAATTTTTGTTGTGATTTTTTGAAAGCCGCAACTTTTTTAGGGTCGGCGTTTCTTTCTTTCACAATTGGATCTGCGTACATCATAAATTTTTTGTATGAATCTGTTGTATACCCCAATTTTGCTTTTTGCGGGTAGGTGTATGTTATGTAATCATAAATGTACATAGTTCTTTTATCACCTGACGGGTGTGTTGATGTGAAATCTTTATAGCATCCGCCGATTTTGAATAGTACGGAAACCATTGCAAGCGGGTTATATCCTGCTTTTGTCATTAAATCAACCCCTGTAATATCAGCTTCATATTCTTCTGTCCTTGACATTTTTAACATTGTTAAGTTGTTTGCTGTTCTTGCTCCCGCTTTTAATCTGTAATCAAGATTTGATGCCGCGATAGCAGTTGACGTCAGAGTTGATGTAACGTTTTGTTTTGCAACGTGGTGGTTTACGATATGTCCGATTTCGTGAGCTATTACACCTGCCAATTCGTCATCATTGTTAACGAATTTCAATAATCCCGTGTAAACATAGATTTCTTTATCTGCGTTTGCAAATGCGTTAACATCATCAGTTTGAATAACTTTAAATGTTATTTTTGTCGGTAAATTATTCTTTACAAGAAGAGCTTTACCGATTCTGTTTACCCTGTCAACATTAGCTTTTGCTGTCCAGTTGGTGTCTGCCGCTCCCGCTGTAAGTTGGGTAGCAAGAAATAATGACAAAAATAATCCTAAAATCTTTTTCATATTTTCTCCTTCTTTATCTGTTCCGTTTTTATTTTATTATAAAAATATAAGGAAAAAACTTAAATGGTAAAAAAAGATACATTAGTAATTATCGGAAACGGGTTTGATATTTGGCAGGGGTTAAATACAAGTTATAAAGATTTTGAGCGTTATTATCTGGCGCATCGGGATGAAATACTCAGGAAATTATGGATAAGAAAACATAAAATTAAAGACGGTGACGGAAGAATTTATGAAGTGAGCGATGTTGAATTGATCTATGGGAATCCTTTTGAACCGGGAAATTTAAATAATGAATTTTGGCATACTTTTGAAGCTTCTTTGGCTAATCTTGATTCGTATCGATTGAATCTGTTTTTCGGTAAAGAGAAAAAAGATATTAAAAGAATGCAAAAAAGTGTTAAAAATGCAGGCAGGATTTTGCGCGAAGCGTTTTGTTCCTGGATTAAAACAATTAAAACCGATAACAAAAATAGTGATTTTAGATTTGGTGATAACTGTGTTTTTATAAATTTTAACTATACGGATACTTTGCAAAAATGTTTTGGAGTTGATGAAAATGATATAATTTATGTTCATGGTGAGGCTTGCGATAAGGATTCCATAATTTTCGGGCATGCTTATCATCCTTACGAACCAGAAGAAGTCTTAATGGGATTAGGACCGAGATTTCAAGGGTTGTATTTTGTGGAATCTTTACTTTATGAAACCGATAAACGCGTAAAAGATAACATAACAGCATTAGCCGTGGAATTATCTTTAAACGGAGTAAATTATGAGGATATCAAAGATATTTATGTGCTTGGGCATTCTTTTGGGGAAGTTGATATCGAATATTTTGAGTTTTTAACAGGTACACTCTGTTATTCTGAAGATTATGAAGACTCGGAAGAGGATTTATATAACAGAATTCAATATGCAGTAAAAAGATACGGAAATGATTCATCTGTAGGTGAGCCGATACTTCCTGAAGAAATCAAATCAGTACAGAAAAAATTCCAAACAGAGCAGATGTATCGTGATGAAGTTATCAAGAATGAATATTCAAAAGCTTTGGGTATAAAAATTAAAGATTTCAGAACTTCATCATCAACGGCAAAATGGCATATATCTTATCATACACCTATGGATAAAAAAAGAGCTAATGTTTTGATGAAACTTTTAAATTGTAAGGATTACAGGTTTTATGACAATATTGATAGTGCGATAAAAAATTTACTTGTTAAAATATAGCAAAAATTTTTTTATTCTGAATTAAAATAAATATAATGACAATTTCAAGAATGTATCAATCAAGTACAAATTTATTAAATAATGTAAAACCATATACTCCGTCGTCTCAATCTGTTAAAAAAGTTGAAGCTGAAATGCCGAAAAAGAGTACTTCTAAGAAGTATATATATGCCGGGGTCGGCATTGTTACACTGCTTGGCTTATTGGCGTTGCGGGTCGGAAAGTTATTGAAAAGTATTCAAAATGCATTTAAGAAAGCTGAAAAACAATATCAAGCGGTGTCATTACCTGATAATACACCAATTGATATAGAAGTTGTAGATACAAGTCTTTTACATCCGAAAAGCAAGCTCAGAATGAAGCCTGAGATAGTAGATGCCGAAATTGAAGAAATAGTTCCGAATAGCAACCTTCCAATCAAGTATAACGGATAATCATAAATGAATACAAATTATATCAAAAACTCTCCTGTGTTTACGGCTAATCAAAAGTAGCTGTTTAACTCTCATCAAGCTGCATTACAACAGGAAAAAGCTGCAAGAATCGGTAAAAGTGACGATATAATAGACGTAAATTTAGATTCTGATATTGCACTCAGCTCACTCGCGCTTCGCACCAGGCAAGACTCACGCCTTGCAAGTTATCATCATAACCAACCAAATAAAAAAGACCCCGTAAAGGAGTCTTTTAGTTTGGGCAGGGGTGGATTCGAACCACCGTACTCTCGCGAGAACAGATTTACAGTCTGTCGCCTTTAGCCACTCGGCCACCTACCCATATTTAATTGTCAAACCTTGTTGGGATCTATGTCCTTCATCTGTCAGGCTTTAAAAATGCCCTTGACGAGACTTGAACTCGTGACCTCTCCCTTACCAAGGGAGTGCTCTACCTCTGAGCCACAAGGGCTTGAGTTTTTTACTGAGAGTCATTGGCAAGTAATCTTTCGATTTTCAGCTTTCTTATTATAAGTCTGCCTATTAACTTGCATTCGCTCTTTTTTCAGTAAAAAAGCCGGTAATGGGACTCGAACCTACAACCTACGGTTTACAAAACCGTTGCTCTGCCAATTGAGCTATACCGGCGCGTGCTTATGTAAGTAATTATATGCAAAAAATTTTTAACTGTCAAGCGTTTTTATTTGTTATATACTTATTTTGTTGATAAATAGGAGAATTTACAATGATTAGGGCTGTTACACCGATTATTTTATTGCTTATTTCTAATATCTTTATGACATTTGCTTGGTATGGACATTTGAAATTTAAAACCTCCGCATTATGGCTTGTTGTGTTGATAAGCTGGGGAATTGCTTTGTTTGAATATTGTTTTCAAGTTCCTGCAAATCGCATGGGTTATGGAGTTTATAACGCGGCTCAATTAAAAACTATTCAGGAAGTTATAACGCTGATTGTTTTTAGTTTCTTTTCTGTTTTTTATTTGAAAGAACAGTTTAAGTGGAATTACTTAGTTGGGTTCTGTTTTATAATATTAGCCGTATTTTTTATTTTTAAAAAATGGTAGGGGTAAATATTTGTAAACTGTACTTGATTTTATAAGTTTACTGTTATAGAATTTTGTTAGTCGAATGTAAATAAAATTCAAGTTTGGAATCTTGAAGGAAAGAGGTAAAAATGAAAAACGGAATTCATCCTGATTATAAGAAAACTACAATCAAATGTGTTTGTGGTAACGAAATCGAAACAGGATCAGTAGTAGAAGGTTTAACAGTTGAAATTTGTAACAACTGCCACCCATTCTATACAGGTCAACAAAAAATCTTAGACTCTGAAGGTAGAGTTGAAAGATTCAACAAAAGATACGGTAAGAAAAATTAATTATTGTATAAGTTTAAAAAAGACGGATTTTATATCCGTCTTTTTTTATGTTTTATTTCCCTTTTAAAAAGTCGTACCAATAATCCCCATTACCGCTTGGGCTTATGTTTTTTAATGCAAAGTATGCGCAGGTATGAGCTACATTTGTATTTGATGTACTGCAAAGTTCTGCAAGTTTTTCTTTAGATGTTGTTCCATGTCCGGTCAATAAATTCCAAGCATTTCCGGTGTAAGGTACAACTGCATTATCCTCGGTAAATACAAATACAAATCTGTCTACTCCCCATTTATTTGGGCGATCTTTGCCGTTTATGTCAACACAAATTTTAGGTCCAAAATCAAAGTTTTGATGTGTCGCACTATCATCCATTACAAATGAACGACCTACCATATCTGTAATTACTATAGACATATCACAAGGATATTGACTTATTTCTTGGTTGTTCAAGTTTAGGTTTTTTATATGATTCTTTTGGTCAAAAGCTCTTGCCCCTAAATTAGATGCGTATGTTGCGCCTTTAAAATACTTCATAAATTCTTTTAGTGAATCTGTAGATTCCGACTCCCCCGTGTAAACTGAATCCTGATAATCTCTTAATGGCATATCTGTATCTGCATAGAAGTTTCTAGATGCTTGATTGAGTTCAGAATATGTTTTCATAAATTGGGATTGGAGTTTTTTGCCTCTCAAGTGATTATTCAGTGTTGGAATAGTCATGGCCGCAACGACTCCGATAATTCCTAGGGTTATTAAAACCTCTGCTAAAGTGAATGCTAAAAATTTTTTACTCATACATGGTATTATAATATACAATATTGTATAAGTAAATACTATGTAATGAATATCATAATACTATATTATAAAGAAATGGATTATGAGATGTTTAATAGTAAATTTGGAACTAAATTAAAGTATTACAGATTGTTAAATGGTCTTACTCAAGAGGATTTGTCAGAGAAGCTTGATGTTGATGCTCATTATATTAGTGATATTGAGCGAGGAACAAGAAATATTACTTTAAAGACTTTTCATAAAATTGCTAGAGCATTAAATGTTGAACCTTATAAATTGTTTTATTTTGACTAAATTTCTTATTTAATATATTATTATTTAAAGAAGCTTGAGGGGGATTTATGGAAGGAAATAATAAGCCGGTTGTTAATCTTATATCTAAGCCGGAAAATATGTTGAAAACAATTTATACGGCATGCAGAACATGTTACAGTGCCGATTATCCGATAAATATTTATGAAGGAACTGATGATGAAGAAAAAATGCTTAAATTAATCAAGCGAGTTGTTGGTTCAGGACATTATTCAACAATTGAGCATATTCAGGTTAGTTTTGCTATTTCAAATGTTTCAAGGGCATGTACTCACCAGCTTGTAAGGCATCGCCATATGTCTTTTTCTCAAAAATCACAAAGATATGTTAAAGAAAAAGGACAGTTTGATTATATTATTCCTCCGACGATTGAGCGAAATCCCGAATTAAAGGAAAAATTTGTTGATTTTATGGGTAAAATTTCGCAGCAGTATCAGGAGTTTGTTGATGCGGAAGTTCCTGCTGAGGATGCTCGTTTTGTACTACCAAATGCTGCGGCAAGTTCTTTAGTTGCCAGTTTGAACTTAAGAGAACTTATTCACCTTGCTAATTTAAGATTATGTACAAGGGCTCAATATGAAATTCGTTGTATGGTAAAAGCAATGTGTGACGCGCTTGTGGCTGAGGAACCTTGGTTGAAAGATTACCTTGTCCCGAAATGCGAAAGACTTGGCTTTTGTGATGAAGACAAGTCTTGCGGACGTAAGATTACAAAAGATGCGTTGTTTGAGGGTAAATAGTAGTGAAAGCCTTAATTCAAAGGGTAAAACGAGCTTCCGTAACAATAGAGAATAAATTGTATTCAGAGATTGGTGCGGGTATTCTTGTACTTCTCGGGGTAGAGAAAGGTGATGAACGGGAGAATGCCGATAAGCTTGCAGAAAAACTTGTAAAACTGCGTATTTTTGAAGATGAAAACGAAAAAATGAATCTTTCAATTAAGGATGTAAAAGGTGAAATGCTTATTGTATCTCAGTTTACATTGTGCGGGGATTGTAAAAAAGGTACCCGTCCGAGTTTTGATAAAGCCGCTGAACCAAAAATTGCCAACGAGCTTTACGAGTATTTTGTATCAAAGGTTAAATCTTACGGAATTTCTTGTCAAACGGGTAAGTTTGCGGCAATGATGGATATTGAACTGATAAACGACGGTCCTGTTACTTTTATGATAGAAAAATAGTTTGTAAATCTTTATTACAATGTTCGGATTGTTTGAAAATATGAAGTTTCTCTTTTTTTTATAAATTTATAACGTACTAAAAGAGAGAGTAATAACTTTGAGTTGGCTTAAACCTCTACAGCCGAATATTGCACCGTCGACAGTTAAGGTTTCGGGCGATACGAAGACCGAAAGGAAATCCCCTGCCGAGAAAACCGAGGCTCCAGAACGCACGGAACGTCCTAATGCAACAGGGCAGGTTACAAATGTTGACCAAATGTTGGAAGTCTTGAATAAGACTCCTGAGGAAAAAGCTGCGGAGTCAAAAAAAGATGCTTCTGCTGTATCTGCAGCTGGCGGTTCAAAAGAGGCTCAAGGAAAAGCTTTGCTTGCTGATGGCAAAGCAAAAATGGAAGAGGCTAACAAACAAAGTGCCGATTGCCAATCAAAAACCGCGCAAACCCAAAGTGATATGGCAACTGCCAAAAACCAGCAGCAAGATGCTATAGCCCAGACTCAAACTGTTCAGACAAGTTTAACTTCATTACAGCAGCAACGTGATTCTCTGTCACGGGAAATAAAAATGACAAGTGACGAGATTGCCAAAGAAGAAAAGAAAATGCAAGATACCGAAAAGCAAATCAAAGATTTGCAAGAAAAGGCAGAAGCGCTGCAAAACAGTTCTAATCCCGAAGATATGCAAAAATTAAAGGGGATTTCAACAAAAATAAACGGATTAACAAAGAATTTATCAAATATAACAACAAGGTTAAAAACCAGACATAAAACCTTATCCGCACAGTCAGGTAAGCTAAGGCAAACTGCGCAGAAAGAAAATGCTTATTATGCAAAAATGAACACGCTTGCGCTTAACTATGAAAAATCAAATTCAAAAATTCAAGAGTTTGCACAAACTTTAAATGATTTGTCTTCAACGGTAAAGCAGCTAGGCGATACAACAGTAACTGTCGGAAAAACAATGAAAGTTACGGGTGAAGCTTTAATTGCTGCGGGAACCGCATCTTCAATTTTTACATTCGGAGCTACCGCATCTCTTGCTGCCCTTGGTAAAACTCTTGTTTCAACAGGAGCCCAGGTTAACACTGTCGGGACTCAGGTGTCTAAAGTCGGTGGAATTGGTGTCCAAGCCTCAAATGCAACTCTTGCAGTCACTCAGCCAGCGGGGCTTTCTATCGGTAAATTCTTTGACACAGCTGCAAAAGCCGTAAAATCAGGCGAGAATATTATGTCTTCAATCGGCGGGCTTGACGGCGATTTGGGCAAAATGCTTTCAAGTATCGAAAATATTAATGCTAAAGCTCAGGAATTTACCAATATAGAAAATTTGATTACAAAAATGAGCGAAGGCATTAGTGGCGCTAAAGATGAAGGAAATTCTTAGCCCTTGCATATTTTTTTATTCCATGTTATAATAAACCTATAAGTTATATTTTTATTTGAAATCGATTTATATTGTGAGGATGTTACCTTAAATTATTTTTATTATGAGTATTTTTTATTAATTAAGAGGCTTTTATTATGTATGTAAACAAGTGCATTAAGTGCGGTCGTGAATTTGAAACAAAAAACCCTAAAAGAGTTATTTGCCCGGATTGCTTATATCCCGATAAGAAAATGATGCCCGGAGCATCTGATTCTTCTGCTCCTCAACAAGAGCAAGCTCCAAGAGAAGAAAAACCGCAATTCTACAGCAGTTATTCAAGCGGTGGAGATGAAAACTCTAGACCTTATAACAGGCCACAACGTCAATATAATAACCAAGGCGGCTACAACAGAGATAACCGTCAAGGCGGTTATAACCGTGACAATCGTGGTGGTTATGATAATCGTCAAGGTGGTTACAACCGTGATAACAGATCTCAAGGCGGTTATAACCGCGGAGGTTATAATAACAATCGTCAGGGCGGCTATAACAGAGATAATCGTCAGGGTGGTTACAACCGTGATAACAGAGGCGGTTTCCAACAAAGACGCCCTCAAAATAACAGATTTAGCAATAACAGAAGGCCTAATAACAGAAATAATGCGCCAAAACAACTTTTGGTCAGCAGAGAGCAACTTGAACAAATTGAATTGTTGTATAAGTTGATGCTTCCGCTTCCTAACCCTGATGCGCATGAAGTTATTGGTGAAAAAATCGGTTTGGAACCAAGAAAAGTATTTTTCGGAATTAACCTTGTAAGACAAAAAATGATGCTTCCGAAATTACCGTTCCCTAAACGTAAACTGGCTATTACGCCGGATCAGCTTAACGCTATTAAAATGCTTTATGAACCGTTATTACCGCTTCCACCTATCGGTTGCCACAAAATCATCGCAGCTCAGTTAAAAATGGATGAATGGAGAGTTCATGTAGGTATCGGTCTTGTTCGTGCTCAAATGGGTATGGAACGTTGGAATCAGGAACGTGAAGATGCGCCTGAAGAATTTAAAAATCAACAAAAGCCTGAAGAACCTAAAACTAAGGCGAAAAAAGCTGCTAAAGCAGAAGCAGTTGAAGAAACTGTTGAAGTAATTGAAGAAGCTCCTAAGAAAAAACGCGGTAGAAAACCTAAAGCTGCGGTAGAAGCTTCTGCGGAAGAATAGGTTATGACAAAATTTATTTCTGTCGGTAAAATTCTTAATTTCCATGGAATTAAAGGCGAAGCTAAAATCGGTTGTTCTAAAAATCAACTGAATTTCGTGTTGTCATTAGATTCTGTGTATATTAAAAACGGCAGTGAGTATAATATTTTGGAGATTGTGTCTTCAAGACCTCATAAGAATATTGTACTTATGAAGTTTGATGGTATCAATTCAATTGATGAATTGTTACCTTATAAAGGAGCCTTACTTTTTGTAGATGAATCAACTATCAGGGAAAGTCTTGAAGATGATGAATTTTTGATTGATGAACTTGTCGGGCTTGATGTTTGTGATATTCAAGACGGTAAAAAGCTTGGCTTTGTCATAGGTGTTTCAAATAACGGGGCAAGCGATTTGATTTCGGTTAAAACAAGTTCTAAAAAAATCTGCCTTATCCCGTTTGTAAAGGCTATTGTGCCTGAGGTTGATATTACAGGCAAAAAGATTTTGATAAATAATATTGAGGGGTTATTGGAATGAGGTTTGATGTTTTAACTTTATTCCCTGAGATTATTGAATCATACTGCGGTGTAAGTATTATGAAACGCGCAAAAGAAGGCGAAGTTTTTTCGCTGAATACCGTAAATCCGCGTGATTACACAGAAGACAAGCATAAAAAAGTCGACGATACACCTTATGGCGGCGGAGCCGGAATGGTTTTGATGCCTCAGCCTTATGTTGATGCTTACGATAGTGTTGAAAAACTTGAAAATTCAATTACCGTAATGCTTTCACCTCAGGGTGAACCGTTAAATGAAAAACTTGTGATTGATTTAGCGCAATACAGCCAAATAATAATGCTTTGCGGACATTATGAGGGGTTTGATGAGAGGATAAGAGATATTATTAAACCAAAAGAAATTTCTGTCGGGGATTTTGTATTAACAGGAGGAGAATTACCTGCTTTATGTTTAATTGATGCAGTGAGCAGAAAATTAAACGGAACATTAGGTAGGAGAGAATCAGCAGAAGATGACAGCTTCTCTAACGGACTTTTAGAGTATCCGCATTATACAAAACCTCGTGATTTTAGAGGTTACAAGGTTCCTGAGGTTTTGCTAAACGGAAATCATAAAGATATTAATGAGTTTAGATTTAATCAACAATTAGAACGGACAAAAATTAAACGTCCTGATTTGTACGAAAAATACATAAAAAAAGCGGATTTATAAAAATCCGCTTTTTCATTTTTACATTGCTAATGTTTCTTCCTTAACGATATTTCGTTTAACTTTTCTTGTTGCTGTTCTCGGTAGAGGTTCTTTTCTAACCACAATATTAACAGGTCGTTTGTATGGAGCAAGTTTTACTGACAGATTTTTAACTTCATGCCCTATATATGCTTCAAGTGCTTCTTTATCGGTGTATTGTTCTTGAATTTTTTCTGTCGGGACTATGACTGTCATAATTTCTTCGGTACCGTCTTTTGCTCCTGATGTTCTTGTTGCTCCGAATACGCAAACTTCTGCAAAATCAGGGTGAAGTTCAAGTACTGCTTCAACTTCTTCAGGGAAAACTTTTTTCCCGCCTGATAGTACAATCATATTTTTTATTCTGCCTGTGATATAAAGTCTGCCGTCTTCATCAAACTCTGCGATATCACCTGTATGAAGCCAACCGTCAGGTTCAAGTACTTCTGCTGTTTTTTCGGGATTGTTGTAATATCCTTTCATCACGGAAGGTCCTTTAACAAGTAGCTCACCTGTTTCAGTATCAATTTTAGCATCATAAGAATCAAGAACAGGTCCGACAGATAATAATTTTCTGTCGTCTCCTCTATCCATAGATATTATAGGGCTGGTTTCAGAAAGTCCGTAGCCTTGGAAAATTTTAATACCGATTCGTTCGAAAAATTCACCAACACTTGCATCTAACGGTGCACCGCCTGAAATAAATCCGTAGAAGTTTCCTCCGAATTTTGACAATATACTTCTGAATAATTGGCGTCTGATTGAGTAATCCGTTATATATTCTGCTGCTGCGTATGATTTTTCAAATAAAAGTTTTTCTTCATCTGACCATGATTTTATATCTGATTCAATTGTTGATTTTAGAAGTTTTAAAAACGCTGGTACAACAATCATAAAGTCTATTTTCTTTTCGCGCATATCTGCAAGAATATCTTTTGGTTTCAAACTTTGCGGGTAATATATTGAAGAGCCGCGGTTCAAGAATGTTGAAAATCCGACAGTTAATTCAAACAAATGGTTCATTGGAAGAATTGAAAGTAAGTTAACACATTCGTGAGGCATAATTTCAGGTAAAACTTTTGCCATTTCAAGTACTTGGGTTGTCATATTTCCAAAAGTTGTTTCAACACCTTTTGGAGCACCTGTTGTGCCTGATGTATAAATAATCAGAGCGGTATCTCTTAATGAGCGGTGGCGCCATTTACATTCTCTTCCTGTCGGAAGATTATATAAACTCGGAATTGAAGATTCATGGTTCGGCTCATCCATTAAAATCATGTGCTTTATGGACGGAATACGTTTTTGTAATTCAAAACCTTTTTCCAAGTTTGCTTGTGAAATTGCTAAAACAGAAGGCTGACAGCTTGAAAGAATTGATTCAAGTTCGTAAATGGTAAGTTTATTGTCTAAAGGTACAGTAATCATACCTGATATAACTGAAGCAAATACGCATGCACCCATTTCAGGCATTGATTCTGATAATATAGCAAGTTTGTCGCCTTTTTGCATTTGCAAGTCTGTAATAAGGTAGCTTGCAAATTGCATTGCCAATAAGCTTAAACCTTTATATGTAAGCTCTTTCCAGCCATATTTATTACGTTTGCCAAGAGCTATTCTTTCACCGTATAATTTGGTGTTTTTTTCAAGCATTGATAAAACGTTCTCTTTCATTTTATATTTCTCCCTATGTCTAATCTAAAACTTATTATAGCATAATTCGGTCTATTTGACTATACATACTCTGCACGTAACAGGCATAATTCTTCATTTGTTTTTGCATTTTTTATAACGTGTTCGGATATTTTATCGTTGTATTTAACCTGAGATAATATATCATCCCCGTATTTTGCTTCGTGTTTATAATAAATATCTAAACTTTTCAATGTGTTATTTTTCCTGAATTCAAAATCCAGAGCTTCTAATGCCCAGCCGACGTAAACAGTGTTATTTACATGATTATTTACATCTAAATCATCATATCTTACAGAAAATACTTTTTCACTGTCAAAAACTTCGGGGCTTTTTAATTTTTGTAAGATTAAATCATCTTCTCTTTTTTCAAATTTTATGAGTTTTTGGTAATCTTTTGATATATTAACTAATGATTTTGATTGTAAATCGACAAGCAGCCAGCTTGTTGTTGCTCTTAAAATTCTTTTACCCGTAAAATTATCAAATACTTCAAAATCACGAAGGGCGTTAAGTTTTTGGCTGCCGCGGTTTTCTGTTTGAACTTTTAATTCTTCAATATTTTTTAAATCACTGTCAAATTCTACCCTGTATCGTATCAGAAACCAGCCTAATCCTTTTTTTACTATATCTTCATAGCCTAAATCTACGCCGCATGTGTTAATTGATTTATCGGCAACATCCTGCATGAAATTTAATAAAACAACGGGTTTAACTCTTCCCATACAATCGGCTTCTGCTATTGAGATAGGGAAGATTGATTCAAGTTTATAATTGTTGTCAATAATTATTGTCATAATTTTATCCTATTACTATAGGTTCAACGCCGTATTTGTTTTTAAATTCTTCTACATACGGTTGAAACTCAGAGTCTGCGGTTTCTTTTAATTGATTTTTCAGGATATGTTTCGGAATGGATGAATATATTGCCTGAATTATGTTTGTTGCAATATTTGAGCAGTGATCTGAGATTCGTTCCAAATCGTTAAGAACTTCGGCGTAGACAAAACCTCTTCTGATATGTGATTTGTCTTTTTTAACACGTTTGATGTGGTTTTTCTTAGCAACGTAAGCAATATCATCAACTACCTGCTCTAACGGTTCTACGTGGTAGGCGCAGGCAAGATCATGTGCGACAAACGCATTTACAGTGATATCAAAAACTTCTTTAACTGCATTTACTACGTGTTTTAATTCTTCTATTGTTTCAGGTGAAAGTTTCCATTCTTTTCTGTGCATTTTGTTTGCAATATTTAAGATATGGATTGCGTGATCGGCAATCTTTTCAAAGTCTGAAATTGAAAGGATTAATTGAGAAACCTTGTTACTTTCTTCATCAGATAATTCTTTTCCCGATAGTTTTTGAAGGAATGATTCAAGTGTGTCTTGGTATTTATCAATGAGAACTTCGTTTTTATTAATAACTTCTGCGACTTTAGGGTTGTATTGTTTAAGCATTCTAAATGATAAAACTAAAGTTTCTCTTGTTATTTTTGCCATTGTTCCCGTTGTTTTGTAGCACTGTGCAACAGCAATTGATGGAGTTAACAGTAAACGTTCGTCAAGAATAACTTCTGTTTCTTCATTTTTATCTTTAATAGTTTTATCAACAACTTTTTGTAATAATTTGCTGAGTGGGAAACAGACCATAACCGTAACAACGTTATAAACAGTGTGAACAATTGCTACCCCAAACGGATTAGACATCATATCAAGTTTGTTTACAAAGTGGATACAAAATTCATATATTAAAAGGAATGCAACAGCGCCTGTTATGTTAAAAATAATGTGCATTGCGGCAACTTTTTTAGCGTTTGTGTTAACCCCGATACTTGAAAGCATAGCAGTAACACAAGTCCCGATGTTTTGTCCCGCAATAATTGGTGCGGCAACCGCGTAAGAGATGCTTCCCGTCATAGAAAGAGCCTGGAGCATACCGACAGATGCGGCGGAACTTTGAATAACCGCTGTAACGACTAAACCGACCATAAGTCCCAAAAACGGGTTTTTAAACAGAGTTAATATGTTTGCAAAGTTAGGGTCATGGGCTAACGGCGCCATAGATGAAGACATTAAGCCCATACCGAACATTAATATTGCAAACCCGATTAAAAATCCTCCGACAGGTTTTCTTCGGGAGTAATTATTTTTTGTTGTCATTAAAAGGATTACCCCGATTAATGCTAAAATCGGAGAGAAAGATTCGGGTTTTAAAAGTCTTAATAATACATTTGTACTTTGAATTCCCGATAAGCTTAAAATCCAGGAAGTTGCGGTAGTTCCGATATTAGAACCTAATGTAATTGCAATTGTTTGAGACAAGTTCATAATACCTGAATTGACAAATCCGACAAGCATAACCGATACAGCAGAAGAGCTTTGCACGGCAATTGTCATCCCAACACCCAGTAAGAATCCTTTAAACGGGTTTGATGTTAACTGCGCCAAAAGTTTTTCCAGCTTTCCGCCCGCAATTTTTTCCAAACCTGCCGACATAACAATCATGCCGTATAAGAAGAATGCAAGTCCTCCGCATAAGGTAAATATTGAAAATATATCCATACTTTTTTCTCCGCTATTATGTTTGTTTTATTTAAGCGTATCTAACTTCCAAAAGCTACACAGAAAGATTATCTTATAAAGTTCAAATTTTTTCAAGAAAATATAACAAAATTTAAATTATTTAGCGTTTCTAAAAATATACCATAAAGCGGAGAAGAGGGGTTCTACTGTATTATTGTAAAATACTACGGGGAAAATGTCACCCATAGATTTGTTATTTACAACACAATCTCCTGAATTTGGACATGATATCTGTTACTTCCTTTAGTGCATTTAACTTCTTTGTTCGGTTTTGAAACACCGTTTATATCAATCAACCCGTAACAGACTGTACCGGTTTGTTTACCTGCGGTATTGATAAATACGGTACTCCTGTTTTCGCATCCGTAATCACCTATTCTGCTTGATAATATAAGCAGTTGTTCGTCAGAGAGGGTGTAAATCGGCAGGGAATCAGGAAATGACTGAAATGACCACATACCGTTAAAAAATTGTGAATCTATTGTGTATCCCTCAAGCTTGTTCATTCCATAGTAAAAGTGCGCACCTTTGAGAGTTCCGTTTAAAATTGCACATGCTGCTTGTTTTGTTTCGGGGTGGTCTGTGCCTGAATTTGTGTTACACAATTGATTTATCCCTGCAAAATCGTACCCGAATTGTGCTTCTGACATTCTTGCCGCGTTAGAAAGTGTTGATTTGGCTTTTTTGAACGTGGCAGTATATTGCCGCTTATGAGTGTTTGCAATCAGTGTCGGAATTGTCATCGCTGCTACAATACTGATAATGCCTAACTTTATTAAAAATTACGAATATGAATCCTTTTTGCATTTTCTCTTCCAAATTAGGTTTTATTAAAATAATATAAAAGTATACACTTGGCGAACAGCTAATGAGAGTGTCAGAGTTATTAAAGCTCTCTGGGATAAGCCAGAATGCAAATTAAATTTACCATGGCAAAACTAAAGGTATAGATTTTGATACCCTTGATAAGTTGTGTACAGCTCTAAAATGCACAACTCAGGATTTATTCCTTCATATTCCTACTTAAGTTTTTTTAGTGAAGATATAAAGTTATTGTGTTCAACATCTCCGTCAACTTTAGTTAAAAAGATTTGGGTATCTTTTTCATCCGCATCAATTTCGGGGATTTCGGATATTTCTGAGGCATAATAATCAGCATCGCTTCGACTGCCCATTGGAATTCTGTTAGCAAGCGAGTTTAGTGAGAAGTTTCTGAATAATCCGTACAAACCTTTTTTACGATTAGAAAATTTTGTGTAAATTCTCAGTGCCGCATCTTGACGTTCAAGGTCATAAGTTCCGACAATGTATGAACTTAATTGAGGTGCGACTGATTTTATTTTCATCGGCATTACAATATTGTCTTTTAGGATTAAATCACCGTCAATTTGGTCAAATTTTCCTTCCGGAATACTGACTAAATCGGATACAACAGACGGGCTTACCATTGTCAGAGGGTTTCTGAATAGTGATGCTACTTTCATAATATATTCAACCAGTCCGACTTTGCCAATAATACCTTTGTAAACTCTAAACTGAATACGTCCGTTAAGTTTTAGCGAATCGTCCGTATTTAATTCTATAAGTCCGCTTGCTTTTCCTTGAATTTCTTTTGAAAGGTTAAGGAGGGACGTTGCGATAATATCTGAGTTAACTTCAATGATACCAAGTCTTATGTGATATTTATGATTTTTCAGGTCACAGTCAATTTTTGCTGACGAATGTCCTTCGGCGATTGCAAATTTGTTTGACGTAATCTTTAGCATGCTGTTTTTATCAAGTGTCATATTAGCTGTTACATCAGAAAAATTAATGTCTTTGTAATGTCCTTCTTTAACTTTTAAAATGCATTCTTCAATAATAAGGTTTGCAAGGTCAAAGGTTTGAATATCATCATCGTCATCCTCATCTGATTCTCCGTTTTTAGCGATTGATTCTGATATTGCCGCATTTACATTTGTTGCAGCTTGGGTAGGCTGCTGTTGATTAAACAGTTTTAAATATCTTTCTATATCAATTTTATCAACTCCGAAGGTGATATTTTTTACGATAATAGGGAATTTAATTTCGTTAACTATTGTTCCTGACAGGTCATAGTTTGAGCGTCTGTATCTTCCGTCAGATTTTATGTGCATATTATTGCGGTCAGTTTTAAATTCACCATGTTTGATATATAACCTTTGGCTCGGGATTCGCAGATCTTCAACTTTCATATCGGCTTTAATTTTTGGTGGGAAACCTTTTTTGTTTAAAACATCAAAATGTCCTGTGAAAGTTCCGCCTTTAAACAGTTTTTGTTTTGTAAGCAGGTTAATAAACCCGCTTGGCATAGGTTTTGGAAGCTCCATTCCGAATTGTTTTACAAATGTTTGACCGTTTGACAGGTCAAAATCTCCGTAAGCACTGACAATAGGTATCTTAACCTGTTTCATATCATCTTCGGGGTTCCCTGCGTAATAATTTAGTGATTCAAGATTAAGCAGCATATCTTCAAAATGGATTTTTGCTGACAGAACTCTGCTTGCCATATCGTTCATTGTAGACTCTTCACCGTCAACGATAAAGCCGCTTCCTTTTTTGAACCAGAAAAGCCATTTCAGGTCAATTTTATTATTAACTGAGTGAAGTTTTACTTTTGTATCTGCTCTTCCTTCAATTCCTATCGGGTAATTTGCCATTTTAGAAAGATAATTTTTAGCCAAATCATTTGTAACGATTGCATTTCCTTCTAAATCCGTATCAACCGATTTTAGGTAATCATCAACCGTACCTTCAAAATCCATGGTATTTGTCGGTTTGTTGTTATAGTAGCCTTTAAATTCTTTTAAGAAAATCTTACTTTCATCAAATGAAATTTTACCGTGGTTTAGCAGAACAGGCAAATCTGCAAACGGGATAAGCTTGAATGTTAATTTATTAAGATTAACATCTCCGCTCATAGTTTTATTTGTTGCTTTTATGTCAAAGTCAAAGTTTCCGTTGATATCTTTAAAAAATACAAGTTGTTCAGTGATATTGTTTTCAATAATTTGAGAATCCAAAAGTTCTAAGACTGCAGGAATACTGAATGCTTTTGCAGACAGTTCAACGTCAAAATTTGATTTGTTGTCGGCTGTACCGTTTAGATTTATTGCAGATTTATTTACAAGAATTTTTGTATTATCAATGACGGCTTTTTCTTTGTTTTCAATGTAAACCTTGTTATCATCTTTGGTTTGAACGGTTAACTTATTTTTGTCTTTTGTTATTTCTGCTTTAATGTTGTAATTAATGTGTTTTTTATCAGGATTTTCGTCGATTTTAACTCCTGTTGAATCAATAAAGACCGTAGTTTTTTTGTCTGGCATGTAAATAATTTCGGCTTTATCAAGCGCTACAACAGAACGAAATACGTCAAAATTCCAATCATATTTTTGCTGCGGTTTTTCCTGCTCCTGTTTTAAAAACGGAAGGTCTAAAACTTTGTTTACGTCGGTATAAAAATACCCCAGTGTTGCTTTATTTAATACGATATTTTTATCAAAAATTTCGGCAAATGACAGATTTACGTCTAAGTCTTTGAGGTCAAGAACTTTGTTTTTATTTGAACTTAAGGTGATTTTATCAACGCTGAAATTTATGTTTGGCGAAAGTTCGGTTTTAAGTTTCGGGTTTTCTATATCCAGGTCGACATAGTATGCCTTTTGAGTAATATTTTTTACGTAATTTATTACTTTCGGGTGAGATACGGCATAAGGCAGACCTTTTAAATATAAAAGCATGGTTAATCCTGCCAATACTGCTAAAAATACTAAACTTATTCCAAAAAATGTTAGAGTTGATTTGATTCTTTTTGATAACATAAACTTAATTTCCCTGATAAGATTATAACATGAGATTTTATGCTAATATAATATTATGAAAAGATTTTTAATAATTCTAAGTATATTAATTATGGGAACAGGTGTTTTAGCGCTTGAAGACACGGTATCTCCTGTTACTTTCACTCAAAACGAACGCTGGGGTTTGAAAAATAAATCAACGGATACGGTTATTGTTGATGCTGTTTATAAAAAACTTATACCTGTCGGGGATTCATCTTGGATTGTTCAAAATAAACGAAATAAGTTCGGTTTGATTGATAATTCCGGGAATATTCTTGTTCCGATAAAATATAACCACGCAGACAGACTTGTAAGTAAGTTTTCAAAATTCGGTAATAACAATGATTACGGGCTTTATGACGAGAACGGTAAAAATCTTGTCCCACACGAATTTTCAAAGATTGATATATTATACGGTGGAATGTTTTTGACTTATAAAAAGTATAAATACGGAATTATTGGGTATGACGGACGGGTTATTTTAGAAAACGAGTTTGATGATATTTATATGCCAAAATCAAATACTATGATTATTTCATATAACGGTAATCAATATGAGTTGGAGCAGGTTAACGCGCAAACCCTGACCCTTCCTGCCGATGCTAAAAACGAATTAAAAACACAGGAAGACTTAAATCTGCACAACCTTGTCGTTAAAACTACCACAATGTCTGGGTATTCGGTTTTAACGTTTTCGGATTATCTGATTAAGATTTTTTCATCAATTTCACCTGCGCATGAAGATACAATTGATGAACTTATGTTATCTCAAGGGGCTGATACCGTTAATATTTTAATCCGTATGACTTGGATTCCTAAGTATCCGTTTGTTTACGCGCGCAAATACTATGAAAATGTACGAAACCCAAACAATGGTCCATTGTCGGGAGTTCGTAACGATTTGAAGCGTCAAATGAATAAATAAAATTAATGTTGTTCAAAATCAAGCAGGATTAAAGATGATGATTTGATAAGTCCGATTGCCCATTTTGCAATGATTATGCCGCCTAAAATACCTATAGCAGGATCTAAGAATACAAATCCGCAGTATTTGCCCAAAAGCAGTGCTCCAATTGCAAGGATTGATGTAAACGCATCAGCTAAAATGTGTAAGTAAGCAGCTTTATAATTAAGGTTTTCATGCTCATATTCTTGGTGTTCCCTACAATGACTGTGTCCATGGTGATGATGAACTCCGCCCATTACAAGTACGCAGATTAAGTTTACGACAAGTCCGATAACTGCAACGATTATTGCATCCGTAAACGATATTGATAACGGTTTGAAAAATCTTTCAACAGATTCCCAAATGATAGCAATAGATGTAAAGCCAAGTAGAATTGCGCTTGTATATCCGCCCAGTGCGTTAAATTTTTCGTCTTTTCCTTGAAATTTAATAGCAAGTAAGCAAACCGCAAGGGTAATACAAAGCGCCAGTGCGTGTGTTCCCATGTGGAAACCGTCAGCTGTTAGAGCCATTGAATGAGTTGTAATTCCGTAGAATATTTCGGCAAACATTGTAATAAGTGTAATAACAATTACTGCAATTGTTCTCTTTTTTAAAACTTTGTTATCCATAATTCCTCCTTATTTCAGCTTTTCAATATGGTCAACCAACTCATCAATAAGCTCATTACTGTTTTTGTTTTGTTTTAAGGAATCCGTAATACAGTGTTGCAAATGTCCACGAACAACCTGTTTCCAAACTCCGCGCAGTGCTGATTGGGTTGATATAATTTGGTTCAAAATTTCTATACATTCTCTATCTTGTTCAATCATTCTATTAATTCCGTTTACCTGTCCCGCAATACGGTTTAACCTTGATTCAAGTCTTTTCTTATCTGCTGCTGTAAAATGTGTCATAATTTATTTCCTTATATAGTATATAGTCCTATACCCTATATTAAACCATGTTTTATTATTTTTCAACCCTATTGTTAAAAAATAATAATCATTTTGTTTAAACTTTCAGATAATTTTTTTTGTAAAACAAGCTATTAAAGTGTTATTGCTATGAATTTGACTAATAAATTACTTGCGGCATTAAACGAATTAACGATATTAACGCCTGACAGATTTAGTAGTGAGCATAAGTTTGAATCAGGCAGGAAAAGGTGGGTTGCAAATATTTTACCCGTGGAACTTTTGTCAAGAAGTGTAAAGCAGGCTGTGGAATCGTTGGTTACATTGTGTGAATGTGAACAGTTTTACCAAAGCTTCCCCGATATAATTAATTCCCCTGATTACGGTGATAAATGGGGTGTTCGTGCAAATTATATTGAAATAAATAACCGCGCGATAGCCGAAATGCACGGTGACAGAACTAAAAACGGACTGTTTAGCGCGCTGAAGATGTTGCCTGCGATTCCGCCGTCAGCTAAAAGTTGGGCAAATTGTGTTATTTTATCTCAAATTTTTCCTAATATTTACGGTGACGGGTATAACAAAGCGCCTTGGGAAGAAAACTCGATTTACGGTATAAAGCTTGGTATAGGGTATAGCAGAAATATAATTAATTTTGAGATTAATGATAAAATTACTCCTGAAGAACAGTTTAGGATTTTTAATGATTTGGCTCATTTTCATGGGCTTAAGACAGGGTTCAGAACTGTAATATCTGCTGATCAAATCAAGGTTTCTCAGGATTATAAAGAAGATGTGACTTTTGATTGGAAAAATCCCGAACATCAGGAATTATTTATAAATGAACATGTCAAATTGATAAATTCTGGGTTTGAAGCGATTTTTATTGATTCTGCAAAGCATATCGGCGGATATGAAATGGAAAATTATACTGGTGTCGGCGCTTTACCTTCGTATGAGCAGATGCAGTATATTTTGCACGAAATAAGAAGCCGTTCAGGGAAAACAACATTAAGTTTTGTCGGAGAAAAAAGTACGGGCGATTTTAAACGTTATGAAAATTTAGGTTTAACTTCTGGAACTGCTTTTATTGAACCCGATAATTATGATGAGGTTAAGCATTGGTCAGAAAGATTTAAGTATGACCAAAATTACACACCAGGGATTGAAGTTTCAAATGATAATGATACGGGCGGCAGGTCTTATGAAGCTCGATTAAACCGTATAAATAATTCTCTGTTCGGGTATGAGTATCCGAGTGATAAACTGCCGAGCTTTATGCAAATGGAAGACTTGTTTCCGCTTCGTTATGATACAAATACTCATCATCTTATGATGACAAATCCATCATATTCGACTGACGGAACACCGAAAAGCCATTGGGAAAATTTGTTTACAAAAGATGACGGAAGAGAATATAACAGGAAAGTTGCTGATTTGTTTATTTACGCTCTAAATTTGTAAAAAGTTTTTCAAAATTCGGGAAAGATATATCAACCCATTCAAACCCGTTGATTGAGATTTCTTTTTGGCAGACAAGTCTTGCAACATACAAGCTCATTGCAAGTCTGTGGTCATGATATGTTTCGACTTCAACCCCGCCTGCTAAGTCTTTCCCTCGGATAATCATCCCGTCAGGTGTTTCTTCAATATCAGCCCCGAGTTTTTTGAGTTCTGTTACAACAGCTCTTATTCTGTCCGATTCTTTGTTTCTTAAATCCTGAGCGTTGGAAATTCGTGTTTCACCTTTTGCTTGGGTAGCCAGTACTGCAATAATCGGGATTTCATCAATTAACCTTGGGATAATTTCGCCTTTAATTTCACATCCTTTAAGTTCAGAGTATTCAACCTGAATATCTCCGACGATTTCACCACTTACGTTACGCTCATCAAGCATTGTCAGGCGCCCGCCCATTTGTTTTACCACTTCTATAATTCCTGCGCGTGTAGGGTTTAAGCCTACATTTTTAAGGATTATTTTAGAATTTGGAACGATAAGCCCTGCAACGATAAAAAATGCCGCAGATGAGATATCTCCGCAGATTTCAATATTAAGCGGTGAGAGTTCTGATTTTTCTATGCTTACAGAAGTTCTGTCAATTGAAATCTTTGCCCCCATTGATTTTAGCATAAGTTCTGTGTGGTTTCTTGAAAGGTAAGGTTCTGTAAAAGTTGTTGTTCTGTTGATATTTACCCCCGCAAGAAGAATACAGGATTTAACCTGTGCAGAGGCGATTTTTGAGATGTAATTTATCGGATGAAGTTCGGTGCCGAAAATTTTTAACGGAGCTTTAAAGTTTTCTGATTTGATTTTTGCGCCCATAAGTTCCAGCGGCTCAATAACACGTTTCATAGGGCGTTTTGAAAGACTCGTGTCACCAATTAAAACGGAATTAAAATCCTGTCCTGCAAGAACCCCTGATAAAAGCCTCATTGTAGTACCTGAATTCCCGCAATCTAAATCTACAGAAGGTGCTGTTAGTTTGCCGTTTGATTTTATTATAACCTCTGATTCGTTTTTTAATTCAATATCAACTCCAAGTTGCTTGAATATTTTCATTGTAGAGTACGGATCTTGACCGTTAGAAAAGTTTTTTAAAATAGATTTACCGTTGGCTAACGAACCTAAAATTATTCCTCTATGCGAAATTGATTTATCTGAAGGAATTGTAATTTCTCCGCTAAGAGTTTTAAAATCTTTTTGGACAACTTTTTGCATAGATTTATTTTAGCATAAAATCATCTTTTTATAGCATTCTTATTTAAGAATATGTGGTATTATTTTAATATGTCATATTATGGACGAAGATATACTAAATATGATTTTTATGTAGGTTTAGCAGCATTTGTCGTTGTTGCTATGGTTAAGTTTTGGGTTTATTATCCTACACTTTGTACTATTATTGCTTTAGTTATAATTTCTTTGACTGTTTTTGGCGGGAATTGGCTTATTGACAGAGATAACAAAAACAGTATCAAAAACGTTCGCCTGTCTTTGGTGAAAGGGCTTGATACAATCGGAAATGCTCATTGTACCGTGAAATTTGCACCTGATGATAAACTTATTGTTATGGAAAATATTCCACGTAATAATCAAAAACAGATGTTTACTTTATTAAAAAAAGACGGATATAAGGTGAATAAATTGTGGAGCGAAGTTTGCAGGATATTTGATGATTATTCTAATGTCAGAACATTATCACTTCTTCTTGATGTTCCAAACAGTCAGATTGTTACTCTTGAATCAAAAGCAAGACCGATCGAAACCCCTCCTAAGCCACAGACTTCTGCTCGTCAGATTAATATTGATAACTCAAATATCGGACCAAAATTTGTTGAAATGGGTGCTATAGTACCTGACAGATTTGGAGTAGGCGGAAATGTTCAAAATAAAGGTTCAGAGGATTTTGTGAACCTTGATAATATAAATAAAGCAAATCCTGTTACTGAAAGAACTCAGCAAGAACCCGAGTTTGTAGAGATGAAAGACGCCTTTGCAGTTACTTCTACAAAAATTGATGTGAACAGTGTCCAAGCTCCCGAGTTAGCCGTACTCCCGGGGATTAATATAGTTCAGGCAAAAAAACTTGTAGAACATAGAAATATTAACGGGTTATTTAAATCAGTTGAAGAGTTTATTCAAGTGGCAAACGTCAAACCTCACTTTGTATCAAAAATCAAATCAATGATTGTTGCAAATTCCATTAATAATAACAGTAACGATGATGACAATTATGAAGGCAGGATTGTTGATTTTTAATGTTGGATGTTTATAAGGTTCTAAAAAAAACAACGGTAGAAGGTCCTGGAACAAGGTTTTGTATTTGGGTTCAAGGCTGTAAAAAGCATTGTCCTGGGTGTTTTGCCAAAGAAACATGGGCGTTTGGTGTTGGGAAGAAATACAGTGTTGAAGACTTATTTAAACAAATAAAATCAGAAAAAAATATCGAAGGTGTAACTTTTTTGGGCGGGGAACCCTTTGAGCAGGCTGACGAACTTTCACGCCTGGCAGCTTTGATTAAACAAGAAAATTTATCTGTTGTGTGTTTTACGGGATATACAATAGAGGAGCTGCGTGCAAAAAATTCTTCTTCTGTTGATTCATTTTTAAAAAATATTGATTTGCTTATTGACGGCGGATTTGAAAAAGATAACTTTGACCTGTCACGTCCCTGGGTCGGGTCTTCAAACCAAAGGTATTTATATCTTACGGATTTTTATTCGCCTGAAGATATTAAATCTTATAAAAACAAAGTAGAAGCAAGAATCTCTTCTGACGGACGCTTAGAGTTCAACGGAATGGGGGATTTTGAGGCTATCCGTGAAAAATTTTGTTTACAACTTGGTAAAAATATTGTAAAATGATTGAAAAACGAGGATTTTAAATTATGGCAGATAATAAAATTATTACACAACTTTCAATGTTGTTCAGAGCAAGATTCCCATATATCTATATAACTACTTGGGAAGAAGAACGTGCAATATCTTTAATTAAAAAGATTGCCGCATCTGAAAAACTAATTAAAGTTCCTCGCGAAGTGTATACTTGGACCCAAACCAATGGTTTTACGCTTGGAAATCAGAAAATAGACGGCACGAACAGTCCCGATAAAGCCTTAGAGTTTATTAAAGAATGCAGTAAAAATGCTGTCTTCGTATTATGCGATTTTCATGTGTATTTCGGTGTGAAAGGGCGTCAGGTTGATTATAACGTTGTAAGACGCTTAAGAGATATTATTGCGGAGCTTAAAACAAGCAGATATCGTAAAAATGTTATATTTATCGCTTCAGAACTTTTAATCCCCGAATCTATGCAAAAAGAAGTTACGATACTTGATATGCCGCTTCCTACCTTAGATGAAATTAAAGCTAAGCTTAATAAAATGATCACTCAAAATAATCAAATTGATACGTCAGGACTTGATGAAGAAGGTAAAGAACGCTTATGTAAAGCTGCACAAGGTTTGACCTTACAAGAAGCAGAAAATGCATTTGCTCTTGCTATGGTTAATGACGGAAAAATTGATGGCAAAGATTTAGGCGTAATATTAAGTGAAAAAATGCAGGTTATCAAAAAAACAGGTATTTTAGAATTTATCAATACTGATATAAATGTTTCTGATGTTGGTGGGTTGGAAAATCTTAAAAGCTGGCTCAATAAACGTAACAATTCTTGGTCTGAATCAGCTAAAAAATATTGTTTGCCTGCTCCAAAAGGTGTTTTGATAACAGGTGTTCCTGGCTGCGGTAAGAGTTTGACAGCAAAAGCTATGAGTGCAGCCTGGCAGTTACCTTTGTTAAAGCTTGATTTTGGTAAGATTTTCTCAGGAATTGTCGGAAGCTCCGAAGAAAATATGAGAAAAGCTATTAAAACCGCAGAAGCAGTGGCTCCTTCAATTTTATGGGTTGATGAGATTGAAAAGAGCTTGAGTGGTGTTAATTCCTCTGGAGGAGGAGGTGATAGCGGAACTTCTTCAAGAATTTTTGGGACATTTTTAACCTGGATGCAGGAAAAGACTGCTCCTGTTTTTGTAATTGCTACAGCAAACAATATTAGCGGATTACCTGCCGAGCTTTTAAGAAAAGGTCGTTTTGATGAAATATTTTTTGTAGACCTGCCGACAGAGCGTGAACGTAAAGAAATTTTCAAACTTCACCTTGCCAAAAGGCTTAAAGATAAAGATGTTGCAAGCAAACTTGAAATAAATGATGAATTATTTGGAAAACTTGCCTCAATGACAGAAGGTTTTGTAGGTGCTGAAATTGAACAAGTTGTGATAACGGCACTTTATGAAGCGTTTTTTAACAAGCGTCCTTTAGAATTTGCAGATTTAGAAAACACAATTAAAAATGTTGTACCGTTATCTGTTACACAGAAAGAACAAATTTTATCACTTCGTCAGTGGGCAAATATAAGAGCCGTAACCGCAACAAAAAAAGATGATATGGTTCAGTATTCAACTTCAACCGATGATAGTGAAAATGCAGATGTTAATGCTTCTCGCGGTGGCAGGGCGTTGGATGTATAGGGGGTAAAAGACAATGTCGATAACTTTAATGGCTTACCCTATGGCGTTTCTGGTTGCCCCAGAATCGGTAAAAGACGAAGGGTTACAAAGAGCTTCTGATAACAAAACTTCAATAATTAATTCAACCTCTCAATTTCTTCGCTCAATAAGAGTTTTAACAAATATTACCTCAGATGAAGTCAACAGTATTATGGCATCTGTTGCGTGTCAACAGATTGATTCCTGCGAGTTTCAGTTATCATCAGGGTTGAAGGTTGAATGGAATTTGCACGGTAAATACGCAGTTGCGGAAGTTTTTGGGATTAAAAACCCCGAAAAACTGCAATCAGCAGCCGAAGAGTTTTTTCAAAATTTGGATGCTGTTGCACAAAGAAATGTGCGGCTTATTGAGTCTGCCGAGTATTTTTATTACAACTACGAAACATCATATCAAAACCTCAAGGATATTTATAATAAATTAAAATCAGAAGGTGCCGAGCGTATATTTTCGACATCTGATAATGAAGTAGTTGCAAATGTTGAAGGACAAGATGTTAAATATTTTAAACATGAAGGTGAAAAAATTTTTACGCTGGAAGTTGAGCAAGTTGTCCGAATCCTTAATATCGGTATGTCAGGCGGTTATGAGGGTAGAAATGTTTCTTACGGGCTTAAAAATTTAAAAATTCAAACAAATATTAAACCCGAAGAATTAAAATCTCTATTGTATGAGGCAAATTATCTATATTACGAGGCAGGACACCAAACCCCGTTAAAAAACAGTGATGCGACTTTAAACTGGTCGTTAAAAGACGGTTATTATACCGCGGAATTCTCAGGAAGTAATAATGCAGCTATAACCAAAGAAGCAGAAATAATTTTTAGGAAATTAAACCGTGCCTCAGGTCGGGATGTGCGCTATATAAATGACATTTCTACTGCAGTTTATACGTATTCTACAAATTATACGGATAAAGGAATACTTTTAAACACGCTTGTTGAGCACGGTGCGGAAGAACTTGTCGAAAACGGCGAAGAGGTTTCCTGCAAACTTTTCGGTATGGAAATGGTTTATTACAAAAAAGACGGTTCGGCGGGGTATACTCTTGATATTACGCAGGTTACAGATAAGGCGGGCTGTGAAGATATTATAAACGATTTGAACGAAGAATACGGGCTTAATATTCAGGAAATGACGTATAACAAGATTAAGGAACGTCTTGACCGCGAGAATATGAGGCTTGAATCGGAAGCCGTAATGGAAGATAATTCAATAGTCCTTACAATTGAGGTTTAAGATAATATGGGTAAAATGAAAATAAGATTGTTCCCAGACGGAAGTATCCAAATGGAAACAGAGGGTATAAAAGGTAAAAAATGTGCTGATTATGCTAAAGTTCTTGAAAAATTAGCAGACGCGAAGGTTTATTCACTGGAAAGAACCGAAGAGTACTATCAAACCGAATTAACCCTTGACGAAACACAGCGTTTAGGCGATACTTAGATAGTATAAAAGGAGACGTGTCCGAGTGGCTTAAGGTGCAATCTTGGAAAGGTTGTGTGGGGGTTACTCCACCGTGAGTTCGAATCTCACCGTCTCCGCCATTTTATAAAAATTGATTTAATCCTTTGTAATAAATTTTTTCAACACTTCGGCATATTTTTATATGCTGATATTTATATGTATTGCGAAAATTTTCAGCTTGACAACAGCTCCTGTTAGATTTAAAACTAAATACAGGATACATTTATCTTTGGTAAACTTATGAATAGCTTTTTTACAGGTATAATAATACTTATTTTAAGCGGTTTTGCCGTTAGTTTTGTTAACAGAAATTTTAAAATTTTAGTACTTTCATTGTTGAATACAATTGCAGCTTGTTTTTGTTTAATACCTGCGATGAAGGTATTAGTAAGCGGGAAAAATCTTATAAGCTCGTTTGATTTTAACTCTCTGTTTGGAGTTGTTAATTTTCGGATAGATTATTTGGCAGCATTTTTTATAGTAATAATATCTGTAATGAGTGTAATTTCTGTTATTTACTCAAGAGGATATTTAAAAAGTTATGCTGATAAAAATATAGATGCACACCTTGTATTTTTTCCGATGCTTGTAGCATCTATGCTTGCGGTTGTAACTTGTCAGAATGCAATCGTTTTTTTGATTTGTTGGGAAATCATGTCTTTAAGTTCATTTTTTCTGGTTATTTTTGAAAACGAAAAAAAAGAAGTATTAAAAGCGGGAATATCATATCTGGTATTTATGCATTTTTCGGTAATATTTATTATGCTTGCATTTGCATTACTTTCCGTGTATTCAAAAAGTTTTGATTTTTCTAGTTTTTCAAGTGTATTGGAAGGTCATAAATATTTGGCAAATGTTGTTTTTTTATTAGCTTTTATCGGGTTTGGAACGAAGGCAGGATTTGTACCTTTTCATAATTGGCTTCCTAAAGCTCATCCCGCAGCCCCAAGCCATGTTAGCGGTATAATGTCCGGGGTTATGATTAAAACAGGGCTTTACGGAATACTAAGGGTAATTTCTATTGTCGGGACACCTTCTAAATCAGTTTCATTTATTGTCTTTATTGTTTCTCTTATAACCGCGCTTTACGGTATTTTGTATGCCATAACCCAAAATGATATTAAAAAACTTTTAGCTTACAGCAGTATTGAAAATATAGGAATTATTGGTACAGGTTTAGGTATTGGAATGCTAGGATTGTCATATCATCAGTCGTTGGTTGCAATTTTGGGGTTCTCGGGCGGACTTTTTCATATATTGAATCATTCTGTTTTTAAAGAGTTATTGTTCCTTTCGGCAGGTAGTGTTTATACTAGAACTCATACGAGAAATATTGAAAAGCTGGGCGGACTTATAAAAACAATGCCAAATACGGCTGTATTGTTCTTAATTGCATCGGTTTCAATTTGTGCATTACCTCCGTTAAACGGTTTCGTGGGCGAATTTTTAATATATTTGGGAATGTTTAACGGCTTAGCAAGCAATAATTTCTTTACAATGATTGTGATGTTGTTTGGTATTGCTTGTTTAGCACTTGTTGGAACTATGGCTGTACTTTGTTTTACAAAAGCGTTCAGTATAATATTTTTGGGGTTGCCGAGAAGTGAACATTCTTCAAACGTAACTGAAGATTGTGAAAGTTCTATGATATTACCGATGAGCTTTCTTGCTGTTTTAATTTTTGGTATCGGATTATTTTCAATAGTTGCCTTTTCTCTTGTGTTAAAACCTGTAAGTGTATTTGTAGATGTAAATCAATATAATATTCTATCAGCACTTTCATTGATAGGGTTTATTACATTATATGCTTTAGTATTTTTAACCATGCTTGGTTTGGTAATTTTTATAAAAATAAAAACCTCAAAGTGTAAAATCTCAATACAAGATACTTGGGGTTGCGGATATGATAGAGCAAATAATAAAATGCAATATTCAGCATCATCTTATGCAAGTCCGTTTTTATCAATGCTTACACCATTATTTAAGAAAGTGTTTGATATTGAAAAACCAAGGAAACTTTTCCCTGAAAGTTCTCATTTTAACTTGCAATTTGAAGATATTGAAGAAGCTTATCTTATTAATCCGTTAGTTAAATATGATGAATGGTTTTTATCCAAATTTGAAGCTCTTCAAAGCGGAAACATTCAATCTTATATCAAGTACGGTTTGATATTCCTTATTATAATTATAGTTGGGAGTTTAT
The DNA here is from genome assembly GCA_947570135.1 of uncultured Candidatus Melainabacteria bacterium. Lineage (GTDB taxonomy): Bacteria > Cyanobacteriota > Vampirovibrionia > Gastranaerophilales > Gastranaerophilaceae > Zag111. The sequence continues at coordinate 183,445 of CANOTP010000004.1, forward strand.
TTATAAAATGATTTTAAGACTAATTGCGGATATAATAATACTTTTATTTGCGCCGTTTTTAATGGCGGGTTTGATAAAGAAAACAAAAGCCTTTTGGGGCGGAAGAAAGGGTCCTTCCGTATTTCAGCCGTTGTATGATTTTATAAAATTGTGGAAAAAAGATTATGTAATAAGTAAAACGACATCGGGTGTATTTAGGATAGCTCCTGTTGTAATGATTGTATCTGTACTTTTTGCGTCAATGTTTATTCCGCTTGCATCCGGCTCTTCTGTTGTCAGTGTAGCAGGCGGGTTAATAGTTTTTGCTTATACGTTAAGTATAGGTAAATTCTTTGCATTGATTTCAGCTATGGATACGGGAAGTAGTTTTGAAGGTATGGGAGCTTCTCGTGAAGCTTGTTTTACTTCAATTGTTGAACCTGCGTTTTTTATTACGGTGGGTTCAATAATGGCATTAAGCGGTAATTATACATTTGATAGTTTACGAGAAATTTTTGCAAATGCTGGTCATTATGGTATTCTTATCGCAATTTTTGCGGTAGTTGTGTTGTTTTTGATGATTTTAATTGAAGGTTCCAGGGTTCCTGTTGATGATCCTGCTACTCACCTTGAGTTAACTATGATTCACGAAGTAATGATTCTTGATAATTCAGGAAGTGATTTAGCTTTATACACTTGGGCTAATGGAATTAAAATGTTACTTATCTCGTCGTTAATAGCTTTTATAATTATTCCTGCAGGGTTGAACGAATGGGTAAATGTTTTAGCTTACTTGGGTGTTATGGCTTTAATTTCTGTTATTATCGGAACGGTTGAATCAGGTATGGCAAGAATAAGAATGTCACATGTTTTTGAATTTATATTCATTATGAGTTCATTAGCGTTGGTTGTATTTGCACTGGTAACAGCAAAGATGTTTGGAGGCTAAATGACAGACGGATTTATAATACTTTTCGGATTAACAATGTTATATTTGGCGGCAACCAGTAGGATTATTGCACATATCAGATTATTAATAATTCAGGGAGTTTTGTTATTTTTAATATGTTGCGGAGAACATGCTAACGGATTAAATATAATCTTTATGATAATTGAAACTCTTGTTGTTAAATCAATTGTTATACCTTGGTTTTTATATAGAGTTTTGAAGAAAACTCATTCTAACCGAGATGCAGCTGCAAATATTCCGCATTTTTACTGTTTGGTAATTTCAAGTATTATCTTACTGGGCGGATTTTTACTTTCAAACTATTATATTTCATCCGTAAAACTTATTTCTTCGATGTACTTTGGGGTTTCAATTTCAACTATTATTATAAGCTTATGGCTGATTACAATTAAACATAAAATTATTTCAAACGTAATCGAATTTATTACAATGGAAAACGGAATATTTTTACTTTCTTTATCTGTTGCAAAAGAAATGCCGATGCTTGTTAATATGGGTGTTTTATTAGACGTATTTATTGCGGTTTACATTCTCGGATTATTTGTAAACGAAATAAATAAGGAATTTAAAGATTTGGAAGTTTCGAATTTATCAGACTTAAAGGACTATGAATATAATGATTAATACACTGTTAATATTTCCTATAATTGCAGCTGTTCTTGTTTTGGTTATAAAAAACAAGAAGTTTGATATTGCAATGGTTAATTTATATGCATTACTTCATTTTGTTATAACAACAATGATATGTTGCGGATTCGGTAATAAAAATGCGTCAGCTTATTTTGCGGTTGATGATACAAATTTAATATTTTTATTGGTATTATCGGTCGTCTATCTTGCCGTAGCTGTTTATAATGCAGGGTATGCCAAAAATTTTGAAGTATCGGAAAGAAGAATAAGTCATTATTCATTTATGATATTGGTTTTTGTTCTTTCTATGACGGGAACCTTATTAAGTACTGATTTGGGGCTAGCTTGGGTTTTAGTTGAAGCTACAACATTATCAAGCGCTTACTTAATTTATTTCAATAAAACAAAACATTCGATTGAAGCTGCATGGAAATATGTTTTTATATGTTCAATCGGTATTGCATTGGCGTTTGTCGGGATTATTTTATTAAATATATCTTCCGCAAATGTAAATACTCTTAATTTTAACGAATTATATAAATATGCTTCAAGTTTTGATGTAAATTGGCTAAAAATGGCGTTTGTATTTATGTTGTTTGGGTTTGGTGCAAAAATGGGCTTGGCTCCGGTACATTTTTGGCTTCCAGATGCACACTCGGAAGCTCCTTCTCCAATTTCGGCATTGTTATCTGCGGCTTTACTTAATTCTGCTTTTTTAGTTATTGTAAGAGTCTATAAAATCGAAACTTTAGCAGGTTGTGCAAATTCTGCAAGATTTTTATTAATTCTTATGGGTTTTATTTCCTTGTTTATAACTGCGGTATTTGTTTATCATATAAAAAATTACAAGAGAATGCTTGCATATTCTTCTATAGAGAATATGGGAATTCTTTCAATAGGGCTTGCATTGGGCGGAATTGCTTATTATGCTATAATTTTACATTTGATAGGACATTCGCTTGCGAAAGCTTCATTTTTCCTTACTTCAGGAAATGTTCTTGAATTATTCGGGACAAAAAGGATTAAATCCGTTAACGGGCTGCTGAAAGCCGATAAAAAAACTGGATGGCTGTGGATAGTGTCATTTCTTGCAATTTGTGCATTCCCGACATCCGTTTTATTTATAAGCGAATTTTTGATTGTTAAAACAATGGTTGAGCAAAAACACTATATCCTTTGTGGATTGTTCTTACTGTTGTTAACAATTATTCTCTACGGAATAGGGTATGTAATCATTAAAACTTCATTAGGAAAAATAAGTGAAGATAAAGTAAAACTGATTGAAGAAAACAGACACAAGGTTTCAGTTTGTATGTATATTCCGCAAATAATCATGTTGATACTTGTATTTGTTCTCGGAATTTATATTCCTCCGTTTTTAAATAACATAATAAAACTTGCAGTAGCAAACTTTTAAAAAGGATTAACAATGTTAAAAATAAAAAATAATACAAAAATAAATATAAATGAAATTCCAATATTACAGATAAAAGATTTTAGAGAAGAAATTATTTCACTAAATTTCCGTCCAATCGGATTTTTTGGTAAGTCTTCCGAAAATGATTCAGTCAGATTGTTTGCTGTTCTAGCAGATGATAAAGCGGGAGATATTTATATTTCATCAACAAAATTTTCAGCTGATGAAAAAAGTTATGAATGTCTAACGAAAGAAATTCCGGCATTTCATATTTTTGAGCGCGAATTTTATGAACAATTCGGGGTAGAACCGTTAAATCATCCTTGGTTAAAACCTGTTAGAATTAATCAGGATAAATATGAATTTTTTGAAATGACGGGTGAAGAGGTTCACCAGGTTGCCGTAGGTCCGATTCACGCAGGGGTAATTGAACCGGGACATTTTAGGTTTATGTGTAACGGCGAAACTGTATATCACCTTGAAATAATGCTTGGATATCAGCATCGAGGTATTGAAGAACTTATGTTAATATCTCCGAGTAATCAACTTGCAGAATCAATATGTGGAGATAGCGTAATAGCATATAATACGGCATATTCTCAAATTATGGAAATCTTGCAGGATGTGACAATTTCAGATAGGGCTCAGTTGATAAGAAAAGCTGCGCTTGAAATGGAAAGAATGGCTATTCATATAGGAGATTTAGGCGCAATCGCAGGTGACATTGCTTATCTGATGGGAGCATCTGTTTTCGGAGCGACAAGAACCCTTGTAATTAATACAATGCTTGAATTTTGCGGAAGTCGTTTTGGCAGAGGTTTAATTTGTACAGGTGGAGTTAATTATGATTTTACGGAAGAAAAGCTTAATCAAGCTCTAAAAACATTTGAAAAAGTTATTAAAGATGTTGAAAGAATGGTTAATACTATGTTAAAAAGTTCAACTGTTATGTCTAGGCTTGAAAAAACGGGTACAATAAGTATGGAACGAGCAAAAGAAGCAGGACTTGTTGGAATGGCAGCCAGAGCAGCAGGAGTTGAACTTGATTCCAGATTTGATTTCCCTGATAAATGGATGAGTGAACTCAAAATTGAAAAGAAGAAATTTAAAGCTACAGGTGATGTAAATGCTCGATTTAAACTAAGATATAAAGAGATTTTGCAATCATATTCTATGATAAAGAAAATATTTGCGAAGTTGCAAGAATGTAAAAATCAAGATTTATTTACTAGTGCAAGTAATAATCTTTCTCAAAATTCTTTAGCTATCTCAATTGTTGAGGGCTGGAGAGGTGAAGTCGTACATATTGCAATGACTGATGGAAATGGAAATTTATCTCGTTATAAAATAAAAGATCCGTCTTTTAATAATTGGTATGGACTTGCGCTTGCGGTAAGGAACAATGGTGTTTCAGACTTCCCGCTGTGTAATAAAAGTTTTAACCTGTCATACTCCGGCAATGATTTATAAGGAATTGAAAAATGTTAGATACACTAAAATCAAGAATATTTCAAGGTAAACAATATATAAAAGATATTAGAAATGCTTCGATAAAAGAAGAATTTCGAGGTTTTCCCGTAATTAAAGAAGGCGAATGTGATTCTTCAATTTGTCCGACAGGAGCTCTAAAAACTAATCCATTGTCAATTGATATGGGGAAATGTACATTTTGCGGAGTCTGTGAAAGAGCTTGTGAGAATATAAAGTTGTCTAACGGATTCAAGCTGTCTTCAACAGATAGGAATAAATTAATAATTACTTCAGAGTCGGATTATGAAACTTATACAAAATCTGCAATTGAGATAAAAGAAAGTATTGTTAAAACTTTTGGGCACTCATTAAAACTTCGTCAAGTTTCAGCGGCTGGTTGTAACGGTTGTGAAATGGAATTAAACGCTTGTTCTAATGTAAATTTTGATATGGGAAGATTTGGAATAGATTTTGTAGCTTCTCCAAGACACGCAGACGGTATTGTAATTACGGGACCGCTATCGGAGAATATGACATTTGCTCTTGAAAATTGCTATAATGCGGTTCCTAACCCTAAAATAGTTATTTTGTGCGGGGCTTGTGCAATCTCAGGCGGAATATTTCAAAACAGCGAAACTTTGAACAGGGAATTTTTAGAAAAATACCCGGTAGATTTGTATATCCCAGGATGCCCCGTTCATCCTTTGACGTTTATCAACGGTATTTTAAGCTATATTCATTAAATTAAGCAATATAAGAAATTTTGTTGGTCTTAGCTTCGTGAGCCAGCAATTCTTTTGCAGCTTGTTCTTGAGCTGTTGCAAGCATTAAAAGAGTTTGGTTGTGATCATTGCTTAATGCAAAATTTGTGTCCATTTGGTGTAACGTTTCCATATTTGCTCCGCTGAACGGAAGATTTCTTACGGCATTCATCATATTCATATGATTTTGCATAAGAGCATATTGAGCGTTACTTCTTTGAGAAACCGCGTTCATTCTTGTCATTAAACCCATTAACATAAAAAGTACCTACACACTTAATTTATTACGTATGTAGTATATCGTAAATTTGTATTTTTTGCAAGTGTAGTGTTAATTAATATTAATTTTGGTTGTAAAAATATTATATTTTATAAGGTTTGTTTAGGTCTTTTGGTATTACAAGTTTAGAAAAAGATAATTTTATAGATAGACAAAAAATCAGAACTGTGTTTTTTCAGGATAAAGATATAAGGCAGAGATTAGAGGGAATAGTTCATCCTGCGGTTGATAGAAAGGTTAAGAGTTTTATTTCCGCAAATGAACATGATGATTATGTTGCTGTGTTTAATCCTTTGTTATTTTAAACGGGCAATCAGAAAAACTATGATTATGTTGCATTAATTAAAATTAATCCTATAGAGCAGCTTAATCGATTATTGAGAAGAAATTCTTTTTTAACTCCTGAAACTGCAAAACAGCGAATTGCAGCTCAATTGCCTCAAAGTTTGAAAGAGAAAGAAGCAGATTTTGTAATTGATAATTCTTTCGGGCTTGAGGAAACCGAAAAACAGGTTGTAAAAATTATTGAATTTTTAAAAAATAAAATTAGTTTAAAATAATATAGCCCTTTTTGTTAATGTAATTAGTCACTCCTGCATTTATTATTATAAAAAAAAGGAGTCTTGATATGTTGAATTTAATTTTAAGATGGGTAGCTTACGCTTTAGCAATTATTTTTGTATCCTGGATTGTTCCTGGAATCAGTGTTGAAAATTTCTTAAGTGCGATGTTTGTGTGTGTAATTATTGCTCTGATTAACACTTTTATCAAGCCGATATTACAAATAGTATCTTTTCCGATAACAATTTTGACGCTTGGTTTATTTGCACTTGTAATTAACGCTTTACTTTTAATGCTTGCAGGTTATATTGCCCCCGGATTTGAAGTCGACGGTTTTATGAGCGCGTTAATCGGATCTATCTTGCTTTCATTGATAGGAATAGGTATTGATAGAATCGGTGCTAACAGAAATAATATTGAATAGTTTGTTCCGCATATATTAAAAATTAAAACCCTTTGCCGTTTATCTTGGTATGGTGAAGGGTTTTTTGTATATTATTTTTAAATGTAACAAATTTCCTGTATATTACTGGATTTTTTTTGATTTATTATGTAAAATGTCTAGTGATTCTAGAATAATACGTGTTAAATATACAATTATTATTTACAAACCAGTAAAAATATGGGAGAAATAAAGAAATGACAGAAACTATGGTAGAAAAGAAAATTTACCCTTCAACCGAATTTGTCTCAGGCAAATGGCAAAGTGAAATTAACGTTAGAGATTTTATCCAACGTAACTATACTTTATATGAAGGAGATTCAAGCTTCCTGGCAGGACCAACTGAAGCTACAACAAAATTATGGCAAGAATGCTGTGATTTATTCAAAAAAGAACGTGAAAACGGTGGCGTTGTTGATATGGATACAAAAATCGTATCTTCAATTATATCACACGGCGCAGGTTATATTGATAAAGCTTTGGAAACAATTGTCGGTTTGCAGACTGATGCTCCATTGAAACGTTCTATGCAACCGTTTGGTGGTATCAGAATGGCTGAAGGAGCTTGCAAGTCTTACGGTTACGAAGTTGATCCAGAAGTATCAGAAATCTTTACTAAATACAGAAAAACTCACAACCAGGGTGTATTTGATGCTTATACTCCTGAAATGAGAAAAGCACGTCATGCTGCAATTTTAACAGGTTTGCCTGACGCGTACGGCAGAGGTCGTATCATAGGTGATTACAGAAGAATCGCTTTATACGGTATCGATAGACTTATTGAAGATAAAAAAGAACAGCATGCATCCCTTGACGGTGAAATGAATGCTGAAAAAATTCAATTGAAAGAAGAAATCGCAGAACAAATCAGAGCATTAAATGAAATGGCTCAATTAGGTGAAATCTACGGTTTTGATATCAGAAAACCTGCAAGAAATGCTAAAGAAGCTATTCAATGGTTATACTTCGGTTACTTATCAGCAGTTAAAGAACAAAACGGTGCTGCAATGAGTATTGGTAGAACTTCAACTTTCTTAGATATTTTCATTGAAAGAGATTTAAAAGAAGGTATTATAACAGAATCTGAAGCTCAAGAAATGGTTGACCATTTCATTATGAAGTTAAGACTTGTTAAATTTGCAAGAACACCTGAATATAACGCATTATTCTCAGGCGACCCTACTTGGGTAACAGAATCAATCGGCGGTGTCGGTGTTGACGGTCGTCCGCTTGTTACCAAAAACTCATTCAGATACTTGCATACTTTAGAAAACTTGGGTACAGCTCCTGAGCCTAACTTGACTGTACTTTGGTCAACAAAGTTACCTCACAACTTCAAAAAATACGCTGCTCACATTTCAATCACAACTTCATCTATTCAGTATGAAAATGATGATATGATGAGAGTTACTCATGGTGATGATTATGCTATTGCTTGTTGTGTATCATCAATGGTCGTCGGTAAAGAAATGCAGTTCTTCGGAGCTCGTGCAAACCTTGCTAAATGCTTGTTATATGCAATCAACGGCGGTGTTGACGAAAGATTGAAAGAACAAATCGGACCTCAATTCAGACCTATTACTTCTGAATATCTTAACTATGATGAAGTAATGGAAAGATTTGATTCTATGATGGAATGGTTAGCAGGTTTATACGTAAATACTTTGAATGTAATTCACTATATGCACGATAAATACTGCTATGAAAGAGCTCAAATGGCATTGCATGACAGAGATGTGAAACGTTACTTTGCAACAGGTATCGCAGGTCTTTCTGTTGTAGCAGATTCTCTTTCTGCTATTAAATATGCTAAAGTTAAAACTATTCGTGATGAAAATGGTATTGTAGTTGATTATGAAGTTGAAGGTGATTTCCCTAAATACGGAAACAACGATGACAGAGTTGACAGTTTGGCTGTAGATTTGGTTAAAAACTTCATGAACAAAATCAGAAAACACCACACATACAGAAACTCAATTCCTACAATGTCAATTTTGACAATCACATCAAACGTTGTATACGGTAAGAAAACAGGAAACACACCTGACGGTAGAAAAATGGGTGTTCCTCTTGCTCCCGGAGCTAACCCTATGCACGGTCGTGATATGAATGGTGCAGCTTCATCATTAGCTTCTGTAGCTAAGCTTCCATTCCACGATGCGCAAGACGGTATTTCAAATACTTTCTCAATTATTCCTAACGCGTTAGGTAAAGATGAAGTATTTATGGGCGACTTAGCTGTAAGTTTTGACCCAGGATGCTGTGAAGCAAGCTTAAATTAATAATTATAAGGAGATAAAATTATGACAACAATGCAAGAAGAAAACTTAATAAACTTACTTGACGGATATGTTGAAAAAGGCGGACACCACCTTAACGTTAACGTATTCAACAGAGAAACATTATTGGATGCTCAGGCTCATCCTGAAAAATACCCTCAATTAACAGTGAGAGTTTCAGGATATGCCGTTAACTTCATCAAATTAACAAAAGAACAACAAGATGATGTTATTTCAAGAACATTCCACAATGCAATGTAGTTCAATATTGAAATCGGGCGCAGATTTAATAAATCTGCGCCCGATTTTTTATGTTAAAATGAATTTATGACAGAAGAAATTTTAGGAAACATACATTCAATTGAAAGCTGTGGGACAGTAGACGGTCCTGGGATAAGATTTGTCGTGTTTATGCAGGGCTGTCCTTTGAGATGCAAATATTGTCATAACCCTGATTCTTGGGGGGGGAATGTAAACCAACAGATGAGTGTTGATGAAATTCTGGAAAAATATGACGGAGTGAAGGAGTTTTGTAAAGGCGGGATTACCGTAACGGGCGGTGAGCCGTTAATGCAGATTGATTTTGTAACAGCTTTATTTAAAGCTGCAAAAGATAGATGGATTCACACAGCACTTGATACTTCGGGAATTTTGTTTAATAAAAACAATACCTCAAAAATTGATGAAATTTTAAAATACACTGATTTGGTGCTTTTAGATATTAAGCATATTGATAATGACGAGCATATAAAGCTTACAGGGTTGCCTAACGTTAATATATTGGATTTCGCAAGATATTTATCGCAAAACGGTAAGGAAATGTGGATTCGCCATGTTGTTGTGCCGACAATTACTTTTAATCCTGATTATTTGAGAGAATTAGGAAGATTTTTGCGGGAATTAAAGACGATAAAGGCGCTTGATGTGCTGCCGTATCACGATATGGCAATCCCGAAATATGAGAGTTTAGGAATTGATTATCCGTTAAAAGGTATTCAGCCGCTGACTAAACAAGAAGCCTTAGAGGCTCGTAGTTATATTTTGGAAGGATTAAGAAAGAAAAACTGATGAAAATCTTAAAATATCTGTGTTTTTTATTATTGGTCGCAAGTTTTTGCGTATGTCGAGTCACTGCCGGTGAAGTTTATAAAGTTGATCCTTATATTGCGCAATTTGCGCAGCATTTGAGAGCACATTCTCCTGAGATACCTGAAGGTAAAAAAGTTAATCTGAAAATTTGGTTGACGGAAACAGGTGAAATTGTTGATGTTTCGCCTGAGGGTTCTGTTTACGATAAAGAGTTTGCAGAGTCGGCAATTAAAAATATCAAAGAAGCTGCTCCATATCCGAAACTTTCGGAACCAAAGGGGTTTATATTTACGTATAAGAAAGATTTTAGCGATTTGCTCGAGCGTGAACCGAATTGGGTTGATACGAAAAATTCCAAAGGTGAAAAAATTTATATTGATTTATACCGTGCTTCAAGTAAAAATCAAGGATTATTTTATAATTTAAAAACCTATGTTCCTTCAAAAGGTGAAGATATGGTTTACACGGTTCATGTTAAATATGACAAGGAATTGAGGTACGGGATTTCGCAAAAATTTACACTAAAAGAGTTTATGAAAAATCCCGATAAATATGAAGCAAAGTATGCTCCTGATGCCGAGTTTTTTAAGTCCGTTAACAAGGCCTCTCCAAGTTATGATGCTTTGGTGCTTGTTGCAAATTATTTTAAAGCACAGGAACGCGTAAATCCGTATTGGAAAAATTATATTCCATCAGTGCAAAAAAGAGTAAAGAAGAATTGGAAATATCGTGGTGACAGTAAGCCAAAACAAGCTGTCTTGTTCTTTAAAGTCAGTAAAGACGGCAAGCTGCTGTTTGTTAAAGTTGTAGAATCTTCGGAAAATGAAGATTTTGATAATATCGCTGTTAATGCAGTAAAATCAGCAGCTCCGTTTGAATCGTTTCCTGAAAATATAAAAGCGGAAACTGTAGATATTCTTTTTACATTTAAATATAATACAATCGGTTCTAACATTTCTTATGCGAATGACGAAGATCGGGAATTTACCTCCGGGCTGTTGTGGTTGAGTTCGTTTGTTATGGCGCTGTTTATGTTGTAATTATTCTTTTACTCCGCCTTGCATAATATCGTTGATAAAGTATTTTTTACCGAGTAAAAATACTCCGACAACGGGGATTGTACATATAACCGAGCACGCCAGTAAATCTCCCCAAAGGGTTATTTCTCGGAAACTTCCTTTAAATATTGCGAGCCCGACAGGCAGGGTTCGCATAGTTTCGGAGTTTGTGATAATCAACGGCCACATAAAGCTGTTCCATGTTGTGACAAACGTGAAGATTGAAAGTGTTGCAATTACAGGGATAGCAAGAGGGAGAACGATTTTAAAAAATGTTGAAAAAATGTTGCATCCGTCGATTTTTGCGGCTTCTTCCAAATCTTTTGGCAGACCCAGAAAATACTGACGCATCATAAATATTCCGAAACCTCCGAATAATCCGGGTAAAATGAGTGCTTGGTAAGTGTTTACCCAGTGAAGCTGCCGCATTAAGAAAAACAGCGGAATTATGTTAACCTGTGGCGGTACAAGCATTGTTATCAGGATTATCAGGAATAAACCGTCGCGCCATTTGAATTTTAACCTTGCAAATGCGTAACCTGCAAGCGCTGAAATTATTACCTGACCGATTGTTGTTACAAGTGCTACAAAAAGACTGTTAAAAAAATATTTCCACATCGGAATTTTTTCAAAAACATTTGAGTAATTTTTGAGTGTCAGCGGAGAATAAAATAATTTCCCGCTTTGGTTAAAAATTTCCCCATTAGGGACAAGTGAAAGATTAATCATTGCAAAAAACGGGTAAAGCATGCTGATTGCTATTGCAATCAAGCAGATATAACCTAAAATTTTGCGCGGATTTTTCATAAATTGATTATAACACGTTAGGCTTTGTTATAGCAAAATAAATTATCACGAGTTTTATCATTTATATGAGAATCTCAAATTACGGTTATAATATTTATCCCAAGTATACTCCACGTGTGAGTTTTACACATCTTGCTCCGCTAAAGTGTGATATCGTATGTTTCGGACAATCTTGCACCGTTGCTGAAACTAAAGGCATAACGCCTGAAGAATCTTATAATCATTTGTATAATTTATGTTTAACTTCTTATAAAGATTATTTCTCAAGTCCCGAATCTGCAGAGTTATATTTTAGCAGGAACGAAGAATATATAAAATCTTTGTCTGAGCTTTGCGATAAGGAATTAAATTCTATATTATCGGATAAAGGTATCGGTAATTTTACTGAATCATTAAATATTATTTACGGGTTTAAAAATAACAATGTTTTTGATTTATTAAAAGATGCTTTAAGATGTACAAATCCTGACGGAACAAAATTAAGACAAAATCAGAAGCTTCAGCTTGTAGATATTTTACAGGCTTATAAATTGATTCATACAACACCGAAAGAATTTAAAAATATGGTAAACTCAGGTGTTGTTGATATTCGGTTATTACAGGAAAATATCTTAGCTGATGTTATGAAAAAAATCGGATGTTATACTCAGGATGAATTATCAGAGATTCCTAAAGATAAATTAAATTCCTGGGATACGGATTATGTTTATTTGTTGTTGTCTTCTCACCGTAAAAATCCTACGGGATTTGAAGATGTTGTTATACTTGCCAATAATGTTGAAAGTTTTAAATCGCAGATAGCTGAGGCTGATGTAAATATTAATACGAAAAAAGAATTTAAAAAACACGGTTTAGATTATCAAAAGTGGTTATCACCATCAGAGAGTAATAATGTTCGTTTGCAATTAAGCGGAACTAATACTAAAAGACTTGATGAAATCAGTGAATCAATTACTGATACTATTGATATGCTAAGGCTTTTTACTCCAATTAGACAAATTATTGATAAAAAATACAAAGATTTTGTACAAGGAAATGATTTTGTTTTACCTGAAGATATTAAATTCAGTAAGGCTGAGCTAATGAAGTTTTTAATAAGATTTGATAATGATATGAAACCTGTCTGGAAACGGGCAGAAAGGAATTTGGCAACTTCAAAACAAGCAAAATTCACAAAAAAATGTCAGGAATATATGTTAGAAAATATGAAACTTCTTTGTAATTACAATAAAAATCAAGCTCTTGATTTAACGGTGAAAATGTGGGATAGAATCCCACAAAAAGACTTATTCCAAGGAAATTACTCAACCTGCTGTATTGCAATGGGGAAAGCTAATGCGGGGTATATGCCGTCTTATTTACTCAATACCGTATTTAATATGATTGAGATAACGGATAATACATCAGGGAAAACAATAGCAAATGCTTTGTGCTATTACCTTTCAGATGATAAGAATAAGCCGATTTTTGTCATAGATAATATTGAGATGAATAATTCATTTAACAAACCGTCAGAAGAAATGGTTAAGAAAATTCGTTCGGGAATAGTTCAGTATGTGCAGAATTTAAACAGAGAAGTTGCCAAGGATGAAATCCCCGTATATATCGGAGAAGCTCATAATGATATTCCAGTAGATGATTTGGAAACAAAAGAGCTTGATGTGAAGCTGTTAGGATGTTTGGATAAATATGAAGAAACTTACGCAGATGCTTTTGGCGGCGGAGTGACACGGGATTGGATGTCGGGAAAAGTTAATTTAAAAAGTTTAAAAAGTTAAATAAAAGTTAATTTATCATGACTTTGTTCAAAATAACGTTAAAATAAAAATACAGAAAGTCGATCAAAGCCGACATCCGCAGTTACGGAGTTGCCGACAGTTAAAATGAATGGAGTTGATAAATATGTTAGATTTTGACAAATTTACAAATTATTCGCAAGAAATTTTATCAAGTGCAAATTCATTGATGAGTTCTTATCAAAATTCTCAAATGGAGCCTGAGCATATTATGCTTGCAATGATAAAAGATAACGGGATTATAAAGGATTATTTGACAGAGTTAAAGCTTTTAAATCAAAGCTTTATAAATAAAATAGTTTCTCGAGTTGAGGGTTTTCCTAAAATCTCAGGTCCTATAAATCCGCAGAGTTTATATCTGTCAAATGATACAAGAAGATTGTTGGAATTGGCGATTGACGAAAGTTCAAAATTGAAAGATGATTTTGTGAGTGTTGAGGCTTTATTATTAGCTATGACAAGACTTGATAACAGCAATATTAAGTCGATTTTAGAAAGTTTTAATGTTAATTCAAATCTAATACTTAATGCTATGAAAAAAATAAGAGGGAATAAAAAAGTGGACAATAAAAACGCAGAAGAAAATATGAAAGCTTTGGAAAAATATTCAACGGATTTAACGGATATTGCGCGCAAGGGTAAGTTAGATCCTGTTATCGGCAGGGATGAAGAAGTTCGAAGAATTATTCAGGTTCTGAATCGCAGAACAAAGAATAATCCTGTTTTGATAGGTGAACCCGGGGTCGGTAAGACGGCTATTGTTGAAGGGCTAGCGCAGCGTATAGTTCGCGGGGATGTTCCCGAATCTTTAAAAGAAGTTAAGCTTATCTCGCTTGATTTAGGAGCATTGGTTGCAGGTGCCAAATTCAGAGGTGAATTTGAAGAACGTTTGAAAGCCGTATTAAAAGAGGTAGAAGACTCAAACGGCGATATTGTAATGTTTATTGATGAACTTCATACCGTAGTCGGTGCAGGTTCAACTGAAGGCTCAATGGATGCGGGCAACTTACTAAAACCGATGCTTGCTCGAGGAGTCTTGAGAACAATCGGTGCAACCACAATAAACGAGTACCGTAAATATATAGAAAAAGATCCTGCCTTAGAACGTCGTTTTCAGCCTGTTTTGGTTGCAGAACCGTCTGTTGAAGATACAATAAGTATTTTGAGAGGATTGAAAGAAAAATACGAAGTTCATCACGGTGTAAGAATTTTAGACAGTGCGATAATTGAGGCTGCAAAGTTATCAGACAGATATATTACAGACAGATTTTTGCCTGATAAAGCTATTGATTTAATTGATGAAGCCGCAAGTTCATTACGTATTCAAATAGATTCAATGCCTGAGGAAATTGATTCAATGTTAAGGCAAAAAATTCAACTGGAAATTGAACGTGAAGCCTTAAAAAAAGAAGAAACAGACGAAGCTCGTGCTAAAGTTGAAGATATAACTCGTCAGGTTGCGATTTTGGAAGATAAAATAAACGAAATGAAAACTCAATGGGAAAAAGAAAAAGCGTCAATTACGTCTGAAGCCGATATTAAAGACGAAATAAATAATGTTAAAAATAAAATTGAAGAAGCTGAACGCAATACCGATCTGCAAACCGCGGCAGAACTTAAGTACGGAAAACTTCTTGAGCTGGAAAAACAACTTAAGGCTTGCCAGAATAAAGAACAGGTTGATAACAAGCTTTTAAAAGAAGAAATTGACGGCTCGGATATTGCCGAAGTCGTTTCAAAGTGGACGGGAATTCCCGTAACAAAACTTGTCGAATCCGAAATGCAAAAGCTCCTGACAATGGAAGATTTATTACATAAACGTGTTGTGGGACAAGATGAAGCGGTTGATACGGTGTCTGACGCGATTCGTCGTGCCCGTTCAGGTTTAAAAGATCCGAAACGTCCGATTGGTACTTTCTTATTCCTCGGGCCTACAGGGGTTGGTAAAACCGAGCTTGCAAAAGCTCTTGCTGAATTTATGTTCAATGATGAAGATGCTCTTATCAGGATTGATATGTCCGAATATATGGAAAAACATAACGTGGCAAGGCTTGTCGGAGCGCCTCCGGGGTACGTCGGGTACGAGGAAGGCGGTCAGTTAACCGAAGCTGTCAGAAGAAAACCGTATTCTGTCGTGCTTTTTGATGAAATCGAAAAAGCTCATCCAGATGTGTTTAACATAATGCTTCAAATCTTTGATGACGGGCGTTTGACTGATTCAAAAGGACGCACTGTAGATTTTAAAAATACCCTTATCATTATGACAAGTAACATTGGCTCTGATATAATCCTTGAAAATACGCTTAATTCAATGCTTTCATCTGAACAATTCAATGATACGAAAGATAAGGTTATGGCTGTGTTAAAAAATCACTTCAAGCCTGAATTTTTAAACCGAATTGATGAAACAATCTTCTTTAAAGCTCTGTCATTACAACAATTGAGTAAAATTGTCGATATTCAAATGGACTACTTAAGAAGACTGTTAAAAGACCAGGAACTTGAATTTACAATAACCGATGATGCAAAAGAATTTCTTGCAACTCAAGGTTTCAATCCTGTATATGGTGCCCGACCTCTAAAACGTGTTATTCGACAAATGGTCGAAAACCCTCTGTCAAAACTTATCTTGGCGCAAAACTTCAGAAAAGGTGATAAGATAAAAATTGATTTGGATGATGATAAACTGAAGTTTGACAAGGAATAAACAAAAAACGGGGTTATTTTAGCCCCGTTTTTGTTTGACAAAGGATTGAATTTTCTATAATATTAATATTGTAAAAAAAAGGAGAAGAAAGTATGAAAAAGCAGAGTATAGTTAGAATTTCGGGGGGGGTAACTTTTCCTGCTTAGCGCGTAGCGCGTTTACTCTCGCGGAAGTATTAATTACCCTCGGAATAATCGGTATTGTCGCAGCGCTTACTATACCGAATATGTTAACCAATTTTAAAAAGCGCGAAACTGTAGCAAAAGTTAAAGCCGCTTACAGTATATTTTCTCAAGCCGTAAAATTATCAGTTGAAGATAACGGTGAAACCTCAGGCTGGGATACATCAGATGCGTCAGTTGTAGTTGAGAAATATCTTTTACCATATATGAGCGGTGTTATCAAAGTAAAAGGTTCTATTGCTAATTATCCGATGAGAACTCTGTCCTCTCAAGGTAATCCTGAAATGAATCGCTACTTGGATTGGTCTTGGGATCTTTCAAGTTATCCGATATATATTATGCAAAACGGAATGCATTTTAATTACTCTAATTCAAATGACGGTTATCCGACAATAGTTGTTGATATAAACGGCTCAGGCAAACCTAATATTATGGGGATTGACGGATTTGCTTTCTGGATTGACCCGAAGACTTCATCAGTAGTTCCTGCAGGGTATATTTTTTCTCGAGAAAATATTTTAAACGGCTCCTTCGTACGAGTGTGCAGACGAGATAACACCTGGCAGTATTATCGCGGAGGTTATTGTGCAGCGTTAATGCAAAAAGACGGCTGGACAATCAGCAAGGACTACCCTTGGGGTAACGGCGGTTTGACTAAAAAATAAGAGTAACGGCGGAACCGTTTACGGTTCCGCCGTCTTTTTTATAATATGTATGATTATGCAAGTAATGCTTCAACGATTTTTGAGTTTGTTTCTGCTCTTTTAGAGTTTAATAAGTATTTTTCGATTTCAGCTTCGATTTGTTTTTCTTCTACTGATAAAACTTTAACGTTGTTTAATGAATTAACATAATCTGCTACTGTAATCATTTCGTAATCGTTTCTCATAATCAAACTCCTTAATATTTTTCCCTTGTGTATATATAAAGTATTTTTATATTTAAAAATTGCCTAAGCATTATTTAAAAGGTATATATTTGTTACAAAACTTAATAAAACAACCCTTTTTATTAAAGTTTTCAAAAAATATGCCGATAATAAATATGTAATTAAAAACAAAACTAATTTTCCTCCTTTTCCCCTACTACTACTAACTAACCTACAATTTCGGAACCGCAAAGGTTCCTTTTTTATTGCAAATTTGATAGCAAAAAATATATTCAGGGTGTTTATATTATAATATAGAGAAGTTAGGAAAAATAATGACGATTAACAAAACACAAATAAAAGCAATCTTGGGCTATCAAGTTCCGAATACTTTTCCGAAAACATTACGGGATTTTCAGGTGGAACGTTATAAGAATCTTTTAGATTTAAGTATTTGGAACCCTACAATCGGAGCAATGGTAAAGCGTGATTATTTTGGAGATGTAAGTGATCTTCAACAGGATAAAACAGTCAGATATCTTGAAGGTCTTTTAGTAGAACAAATAAATAAGCTTTATCCGAAAACTAAGAAATTAAGGGAATATATAGTACAAGATCGCCGAATAAGTTTAAATAGGATAAAACCTTGTAAAGGATATACATTATTGGAGAAACTGAAAATATTTTTAAAATAAAAAAAGGCGGCTGCTGTATTACAGCAGCCGCCTTTTTTAGAACTGATTAACCTGCAGGAGTTTGAACAGCAGGCACATTTTGTAATAAAGATGCTGCAAATACTGTCAGAAGAAGGAATAACAAAATTCCTGCAATGATGAAGAATGCAACGTAAGCTATATAAAAATATCCAAATGCAGGTTTTCTTTCATATAATTCGCTTCCGTCAGCGTGTGTAAATTGACCCAGAGCCAGAACGAATCCGTCAATAAGCATCCATAAAGTACTGATAGGGGCTAATAATCCTGAAACAGAAAATATTAACATTATCCAGGCAGAATTAGTTTTACCCGTGTAGAATCGGTGAGCTCCGAATGCTCCAAACAGC
Source organism: uncultured Candidatus Melainabacteria bacterium (assembly GCA_947570135.1). Lineage (GTDB taxonomy): Bacteria > Cyanobacteriota > Vampirovibrionia > Gastranaerophilales > Gastranaerophilaceae > Zag111. The sequence goes on from CANOTP010000004.1 coordinate 201,804, forward strand.
CAACAAAGAGCCATTGCAGCCATCCAGTTTTTACCTTTCAGTTTCTCTAAATCACAATTTTCCATATAATTTTCTCCTATTTTGTTTGTAACTCTTTTTTAAGTCCAATGGTGGAGCTATCCTTGGGAGCGCGTTTGTATGTTAGTAGCATAATGCTACGTCCGACCGAGGATTATTTGCCTGTTGAGCCGAATCCGCCTGCACCGCGAATTGTTTCGGTTAATTCTGTTACCACTTCAAGTTTTGCCTGTTCAACACGAGCAATAACCATTTGAGCGATACGTTCTTGCGGTTGGATTGTGTAAGCTTCGTTTGAGATGTTTACAACAGGGACACAAACTTCTCCGCGGTAGTCTTCATCAATTGTTCCGACACAGTTTATCAAAGTGATACCGTGTTTGATAGACATACCTGAGCGAGGACGGATTTGTGCTTCATATCCGTGTTCAAGTTCAATTTTAAGACCTGTAGGAATTAATGTTCTTTCAAGTGGTTTTAATTCAATCGGTTCTTCGATTGCGGCACATAAGTCCATACCTGCTGCCCCTTCTGTTTTGTATTCAGGTAATACCTTATTGTGTTCTAATTTTTCGATTTTTAAAACTGTCATACTTACTCCTTTTCTCTACTAAGCTTTAAAATAATGTAAATAATTCATGTTCTGCTGCTTCTTCAATTTCGCGAGTTTTTGAAGGTTGAACGGTACGTTTTTGTTCTTTTTTTGCAACTTTTATTATTTGCTCATGAAAATATCTGTTCAAATCATCTGCGCTGTCAAATTCAAGTTTTGACGGTTTGAAATTTTTTGGTAACGGTCTTTTTGCTCCCATTAAGGTTGAACCGAAAAATCCTTTATCAAATTTGTTTAAAGATGTTATTCTTAAATTTGGCATAGTGTCTCCTTTTATACTTTTAATTCTTTTTCTACTTTTGCTAATATTTCATCAAGTTTTGATGGGTCTTTTACTCCGCCTTGAGCAAAGTTCGGGCGACCTCCGCCGTTTGCGCCAGTTGCTTTTGCAATTTCTCCGACGATTTTGCCTGCGTTTACTCCGCGTTTTACAAAACTGTCTGAAACCTTAACCGCAACTGTTGTTTCGCCTGCAAGAACGATAATACTTTCCCCCAGTTTTTGTGCTAAGTACTCTAAACCGATTTTAATACCTAAAGGTTTTGCTGCAACTTTTGAGATAAACAGTTTTCCGCCTTCGATATCTTGTGCTCTTTCAACAAATGATGCAAATTTAGCTCTTGCGTTTTCTTCTTCAAGTTTTTCGATTTGTTTTTGGTATTCTTTGTTTTCTTCCTGAATTTTGTCAACGCGTTCGACTACTTCATCAAAGTGGGCTTTAAATTTAGATGATAACTTGTCTAATTCTACTGATTTAGCGTTCAGATAATCAATTGCCGCGTCAGCCACGACAACTTCAATACGTCTTGTGCCTGCAGCGATTGCGCTTTCTGACAAGATTTTAACAAGTCGTAAGTCTTTTAATTCTCTAGCATGAGTTCCTGCGCAAAACTCTTTAGAAATACATTCATTCTCGCATTCAATTGATACGATGCGGACTTCGTCACCGTATTTTTCGCCAAATAATGCTGTTGCGCCTGTTAATTCTGCTTCTTTTATACCCATAACTTTTGTATTGACTTTATATTCTTTGCCAATCCAAGTGTTCATTATGTTTTCTGTCTTTTTGATTTCGTCAGGTGTCATAGCACGAGAGAATGTAAAGTCAAATCTCATGCGGTTTTCTTCCACTTGAGAACCTGCTTGTTTTACTTCATCGCCTAATACTTTAATCAATGCAGCTTGAAGTAAGTGAGCTGATGTGTGGTGAACTCTTATTTTTTCACGTCTTTCCAATTCGATACAAGCTTTTACGCTATCGTCGATTATTACTTCACCGTTTAGAATTTCGCAGCGGTGAACGTATAATTCGTTTACCTTAAATGTTGTTAAAACTTCGGCTTTTAAATTTTCGCTTTCAATAATTCCGCTGTCACCGACCTGTCCTCCGCATTCTGCGTAAAAAGGTGTTTTGTCTAAGACAATATCAACAAATCCTTCGCCTTCGATTTTGGCTAGGATTTTAGCATCAGCACATTCGTTTTCGCTGTATCCGATAAAATTTGTTGAGCCGACTTCTTTTTCGATTTTTGCGTATTTTATGTCGCCGGTGACACTGATTTTAGCGGTTGCTGCTTTTGCGCGTTCTTTTTGTTCAAGCATTGCAGCTTTAAATCCTTCTTCATCAACTTTTAATCCGTTTTCTTCTGCGATTTCGCGTGTAAGTTCAAACGGGAATCCGAAAGTATCGTAAAGTTTAAACGCACTTCCTCCGTCGATGTCTTTTTTGTTATCGATAAATTCGTCAAGCATTTTGTAACCGCGGTCAAGTGTTTTTGCAAATCTTTCTTCTTCTTTTTTAATAGTATCAATAACTTTTTGTTTGTTCTTAACAAGCTCAGGATAAGCTTCTCCGTAGTATTTTACGATAACATCAACCAATTTATATAAGAACGGTAATTCCATTCCTAGGATTTTTCCGTGACGGAGTGCGCGGCGTAAAATCATTCTTAAAACATAACTTCGGCCTTCATTTCCCGGGATTACACCGTCAGAAATCAAGAATGATACACATCTTGCGTGGTCTGTGATAATTCTTAGCGAAATATCTGTTTTTTCTGATTGCTTATAAGGGACTCCGCTCATTTTACAAACTTCGTCCATGATTGGTTTTAATAAATCTGTTTCAAAAGTTGAGGCTACCCCTTGGCAAACCATTGTAATACGCTCTAAACCCATACCCGTATCAACGTTTTTCTTGCCTAAAGGTGATTGATTGCCTTCTTCATCTTGGTATAATTCCGTAAACACAAGGTTCCAAATCTCAACCCAGCGGTCGCATTCGCAGGTGTCGATTCCGCAGTTAGGGTGGTCGCACTTGTACTGTTCGCCTAAGTCATAGTGAATTTCGGAACACGGTCCGCAAGAACCTGATGCTCCAGGAGGTCCCCAGAAGTTGTCTTTTTTACCTTTACGTCTGATTCTTTCTTCGGGAACACCGACGCTTTTCCAAATTTCAAAAGCTTCATCGTCAGTTTCAAAAATTGTTATCCAAAGTCTGTCTTTATCAAGTTTTAAGACTTCTGTTACAAATTCCCACGCCCAAGGAATGATTTCTTTTTTGTAGTAATCTCCGAAAGAAAAATTTCCGAGCATTTCAAAAAATGTATGGTGGCGCGGTGTTCTTCCTACGTTTTCGATATCTGAATCTTTTCCGCCCGCCCTGGCACATTTTTGACAAGATGTTGCTCTGGCAGGTTCATAAGGACATTCCTGAATATCTAAAAAGATCGGTAAAAATTGAAGCATACCCGCTGTTGTTAATAAAACCGTAGGGTTATCGGGTACTAAACTTGAACTTTCTACCACTGTGTGTTGTCTTTTATTTTTAAAATAATCTAAGTATAATTTTCTGATTTCGTTTCCGGTTAGCATAATCTTTTTCCTCTAATCTTATCTGCTCTATGGAAAAATTATACAATAAAAAAAGTATAGCTTACATAAAGCTATACTTTTTATTAAGTTTGTTATAATTTAAGCTTTTGTTTCTTGTTTCGGTTCATCTTTAACAAGTCCGACGGCTTTTAATATCGGGTGGATTGCTTTTGTTGCGGTTAGCGGAGCAACTACTGCCAATCCTAAGATTGTACCGATTAAAGAGCTTGATTCGATTACGCCGTTTGCAAGGTGTTCGCTTTCTTCCGAGATATTTGTACGGTTAAAAGTATCACCCGTTGCTTTACTGATTTCACTTAGTTTAGTGAGTTTTTCCTGTTCAGATCCGAGTTTTAAGAATTTTTTGAACTCGTCAGGGTTCGGGAACGCTTTAAATACTGCTTCATTTTTAAATAATTTATTTTTTGCCAAAGCGTAAGCTCCATGTTTAAATATCGGGATAATAATACCCAGATACATTAGTAAGCTCAAACCTTGATATAAAAATTCTTTTGACGCCGAGAATTTTTTCGTATGCGGGTCGATGTTTTTATCCAAAAGAATAAATCCCGGGCGGGCAACAGAGTTTAAACCTGTTTTTATTGTCATTTGAGCAACCGTACCTTGAGTTGCGTTATAGAATGTAGGATTTGATATTATATTTTGAATCATCTTAACCTCCTACCTTCATTCCGCGGTTTTGGAAAGCAGAAAGGCTTATTGTTTGCGGATATACTGTACTGCCCGTATTGCTTATTTGAGGTTTTGGAGCCTCTATTTCTGTTTTTGATGTTATATCAAGTTTTGCAGGTTCGTTTTTATCTTTTTTGTTGTAAATCTTATCCATAAACGGTTTAACCATAGCGGAGCAAAGTCCCGGGATTACAACAAGTGCAGCAGTCCAGGTTCCTACTGTTTGAAGGTTGTGTTTTGCCATTTTTGCAGCTTTTGCGTCTTTAATTTTTAGCAAATCACTTGCTTTTGCTGCAAGTACGGGTAGCGCCAAATATGTTGGAGCTGCTATCAGTTCTGTAATTCCTTCTCTTAATGCTGTGTATTTTTTTGTTTCGCTCGGACTCTTTTTGTCCATTAATGTAAATGTAGGTCTGAAAATGAGTTCGGCTGAGGCAACGGCGACTGTCGGCCAATACGGCTTAACGTTTTTGCCTATATAAATTAAAGTATTTTTTAACGACATGTGTTATTTCCCTGCTTCATCTTAAATTCGGAGTGTAATTAATCTCCATTGTTTATTTTAAATCAAAAGAAAATATTTTTTGCTAGCTGCTATGAGAAAGTTTACATTATTAATATTTGAAGCAGTCTTTATCGTGATCATCAATTATTCCGATTGCTTGAAGGTAGGAGTAGATGATTATGGTTCCGACATATTTCATTCCTCGTTTTTTCAAGTCTTTTGAGATTTTATCAGACAACGGGGAGCTTATAATAATCTCACCTGTTGTATTTTTTATAACTTTGTTATCCGTAAATCCCCAAATATAGTTAGAAAAACTTCCGAATTCGGATTGAATTTCGGTAAATATTTTGGCGTTCTTAATTGATGATATTATTTTGTTTTTACTTCTTATTATATCTTTGTTGTTTAGAAGTTCTTCCACTTTTTTTTCATTATAGTCAACAACTTTTCTGATATCAAAATTGTCGTAAGCTTTTCTAAAGGCTTCTCGTTTTTTTAGTACTGTAATCCAGGACAACCCCGCTTGAAATGATTCTAAAATAAGAAGTTCAAAAAGTTCTTTATCGTCATACTTTGGCACACCCCATTCTGTGTCGTGGTATTTTACATAGATTTCTGATTTCTCATCTACCCAAGAACATCTTTTCATATTTTAATTATATTATTAACAGAATTTTTGTAAAATTAAGATTTCTATTGTATAATGCTTTTATAAGTCAGTTTATAGGGGTGAATATGAGAAATAAGAAGAAGTTATGTTTGTTATTAACCGTTATGATGCTTGGTTTATCGGCTGTTGCGGAAGAATCTGTTGCTGTTTCAGACGAAGCTGTGCCAACATCTGTTGAAGATAAAGAGATTAAAGCAAATAAAGAAACTTTTGAAAAAGCGCAAGATGCTATGGTAAATAAAGATTTTCAATCTGCAATTGTTTATTTGTCTGTTTATATTGCCTCAAAACCTAAAAAATATGAAGCATATAAACTTCGCGGTGAATGTTTTTATGAATTGCGTCAGTATGGTTTAGCCCAAAAAGACTTTGAAATGGCAATAAAATTAAAAACAGATGATGATAAATTTGTCACGGGAGCAAAAGTTTTAAGTGCGGTTGTTTTAGGGGCTGATAAGCAGGAACAATATCAAAACCCTGAACTCGGTAATCTTTATGCGATGTTAATGTATTCCCAAAAAGCTCAAAATAATACGGCTTATGAAACTTCATTTCTGGATGCCGGTAAGTATAATTCTCATATTTATCTTCCGAAACCCGAGAAAAATGATATTGCAAAGATTAATTGTCCTCAAAAATATGGTAAAAAGATTAATCAAACTGGTGTTAATAAGTATATCTACGATGCTATTGATGATATTGCAAAACGGGATTTTAACGAAGCTGTTTATAAAACCCAATATATAACTTCAAATTATCCGAAATACTTCCTGGGACATTATCTTTCAGGGGTTGCTTTAGTCGGATTGGAACAGGAAAAAGAAGCTGTTTCCGCTTTTGAAACTGCTGTTAAGCTAAATCCTTACGATTTTGAATCTTATGCAAGTTTGGGTCAAATATATTATGCGGACGCCGAGAAAAATTTTACCGAAGATGATGTGAAACAGTCTGTTGATTACTTCAAAAAAGCATTGGAATATAATCCTGAATGCTATATTTACCATTATTATATCGGTTTAAATCACTTGTTGGTTAAGGATTATGATAAATCTATTTTGAGTTTTGATGATGCGATAAAATTAAATCAAAACGATTATAACAGCAGATATTATCGTTCCGTTGCTCAGTTTATGACTGGTGATTATCAAGCGGTGGTTGATGAAACAACAAAACTTTTATACAGGCATGTGTCAAATTATAATTCTGTTTTGTATTTAAGAGCTTTAGCAAATTACAGGCTCGGGCAATTAAACGCGGCTTTAGCAGATATCGAAAAAATTCAAAATAATATGAATGATATTTATAACGCTGATGTGAAAGTTGTTTCGGCTAAAGAACAAACTCTGCTCGAATATTTGTATTATCTGAAAGCAAAAATTAATAAAGATAACGGTTTTGGAGCTGTAGCCGATTTAAATAATGCGTTTAAAAACCCTATTATTAAAGCTTTATACGGCACATCAGGTTCTTTGGCGCTATCTCAGGATGATATTGAGTATCAGTTTGATTATATCAGAACAACTTTTGATGATTTAGACTTAAATATTGTATATTTAGATTCTGAATATAAATTAACTGCACAAAAGGCTCAGGAAAAAGTAGTTAAAACCATTGAACCGACAAAAGAAGAAATTTTGATTGATGCAAACCAAACATCAATTGCAAAAATGCTTGCGTCAAACGAGTTTGACTTGATGAAACCTGCTAAAAGTGAAGAAACTAAACTTGAGGAGACCTCGAAAACAGTGGCTGTCGTGGAAGAAAAAGTTGTGAAAGATGAAGAAGAAAAAACTGTTGAAAACTTTACGATTTCTTACGAAAAAGAGCCTGAACCTAAGCTCTCAGAGCCCGTTGAAGAAGAAAAACCTGTTGAAAGTTTCACAATAACTTATGCCAAAGACCCAGAACCTGTTGAGGTTAAGGCAGAACCTGTTCCGACAGTTACGGAAAAACACGCGGATGTTGATTTAAAAGAATTTAATATTACAAAGGCTGAACCCGAAATTGATCCGAATGACGAAGTTATTGAGTTTCAACCTGAGGAAAGTTATATTTTTAAAGCAGAAAACATTGTAAATCAGGCGCCTTTTAATATCACTGTTCCGAAAGAAGAGGTTAGTGAAGAACCTGTCCAAGAAGAACCTGAGGTTGTTTTACCACAAGAAGAGCCCGTTGCGCAAATCCCTGTCGAAGCACAATCAGTTGAAGAGCCTGTTGTTGAGGTTCAAAATGTTGAAATCAGAACGGTTGAAAAAACAATTGCTCCTGATGTTGAAGCGATTGCCGCAGAAAACCGCGGTGTTGTTGAAACAACTTCACCCAACCCTATGCTTCAACGGATTATGCTTCCGACAATGCTTGCTGCCGATACTTTGAAAAAAGAGACCGAAAGCGCTACAGCCGTCAAGGTTTCAGAATGGGTTGACCCTGAAAAGGCTGCAAACACGGTTGTACAAGTTGAAGAAAAATTTGATAATGCTGAACAGTTAGCAGAAACTCAGCTTGTTGAAGCTAAAAATCTTGTGGAAGATGTTTTAGACTCGGTTCAAGAAGAAGTTGAAATACCTAAAGAAACCAAGGTTAAAGTTAAAAAAGCTAAAAAACATAAAATTAAAGCTAAAAAAGAAGAACCTGTTAAAGAAAAAACAGAAGAAGAAGTTGCAGTGGAAGCAATTGTTCAATCAGTGTTTACTGGCGAAACAGAAGATGTTGTTAAGCCGATTGAGCAAAGTGCTGAAAAACCCGCTAAAGAGAAAAAACAAAGGATAAAAAAAGAACGTATTAAAAAGGTTAAAGCAGTAAAAGAAGAAACAGTTGAACTTGTTGAAGATAATGCTGAAGTGGATTTAACCCCAGCCGTTACAATAATTAATCCTGAAAAAGTATATAAAGAAAGCAAGATAAAAAACTTTTTCAAACGTAAAAAACATGATAAAAATTTCAATTGGAAAAGTCTGTTTAAGCGTAAACAACATTTAGAATAATTTTTTATTTTAATTTGACATCAACTAAAGAATTAAGCACTTTTTGGTATCGTTTCAGGTATGAAATAAAAGTGTCGATATCTTCTTTTGTAAATTCATGTTCCATTTTTTTACGGACTTTTTCGCTTTCATTAAAGCCTTTTTCTAAAAAGGCTTTTCCTTTTTTAGTAATTTCGTTTCGCTTAATAATCATATTATTACGAGTATCGGCAACTCGTGTAATTAGTTCGCGAGATTCCATATCGTTAAGGATTTTACCGACGTGAGCTTTACCTTTAAATAGAAATTTTGCCATTTCAGATTGCGAAATTTGAGGTTTAAAGTAGATACAATATAATATAGACATTTCATCTGCTGTAATCTCCGTACTTACATACTGAGCTTGAAATTCTCTTCGAAAAGATTTATTAAAATTTGCCGTGTAATCTATTTGGTATGGCAAGTACTCATCAAGCGGAATTATTTTATCTGTTTCAATCATACCAGTATCCTTTTCTACCTGTATGATGAGATTGTACTATTTTTAGTGTATTATTGCAAGTTTTTTGTTGACATGTCTTCATTATTTCGTTATTATTAGGGTAGAAAATTCTACCCTAGGATATAATGGAGAAAAGTATGAAAATAAAAATGACAAGAAAACAAATGGCTGTTGCCGTATTATTAATAATTATTGTACCGATTGTTTGGAATAAGATTTCAGGCGCGGTTGGCGGATATATGATGATGCAGGCTATGAGAACTCCGAAAGAAGTTGTTGTAGATACTCCTCATAATGAAGAAACTTTTATTGAAGCAGAATCAACTGGAAGAGTTGAGGCAAAATATTCGGTTGATGTTATTGCAAGGGTTTCCGGCTGGTTGTTGAAAAAATACTTTAATGAAGGTGATTTCGTTCATAAAGGTCAATTATTGTTTCAAATTGATCCTAAAGAGTTTCAAATTGAGGTTAATAACTCAAAGGCAGCAGTGAGCCAATACAGCGCATTGTTAAAAAATGCACAACAGGAATTAGACAGAGCAAATGCTTTGATTAAGGAAGATTTAATCAGTCATTCTGATGTTGATTCAAGCTTGGCATCAAGAAATTCAAACAGAGCGTTATTAGATGCTGCTAAGCAAAAATACCAATTAGCGCTTGTTAATCTTGGTTATACAACAATAAAATCACCGATAGACGGCAGAATCGGAAAGATTAAAATCACCGAAGGTAACTATGTTAATGCAACTTCTGGACCTTTGGTTAATATCTCAAGTACGGATCCTGTTTATGTTTCTTTTAGTTTAAGAAGCAGTGATTTTATAAAATTACTTAAAGCAAGTGATAAATTTAAAGGTGTAGACGTTAAAATACAATCAAGCGAAGGAAAAGTTTATCCTGAAGTCGGTGTAATCGATTTTGTAGATAACCAGATTGACCAAAATTCCGGTTCTGTACCTATGAGAGCAACTTTTGCAAATCCTAAAGGATGGTTGGTCCCGGGGGATTATATGAGAGTAAGACTTATTGCTCCGCAAAAGGTTTCATTTATGACTGTTCCTCAAGCATGTACAAAAGGGGATGCGATGAGCGGATATTATGTTTGGGTTGTAAAAGATAATAAAGCTGTAAGACGTGATATTAAAGTTTCCGATGCTATTGATACAAACTGGATTGTTACGGACGGTTTAAGTTTTGACGACACAATTGTAGTTGCCGGTATTCAGAATATTATACAAGACGGTCAAGCTTTAAAAATTATATCAAATGAAGAATATACTAATAAACAAAAAGCAGGTAAAAAATAATGAAAAAGATATTCGATAAAGATAAGTTGTTTTTTTTCATACAAAAACCCAGATTTGCACTTGTAATATCTGTATGTATAGTTATTGTCGGTATGATTTCATATCTTGGCTTGAAGCAAGAAAGCTATCCCGACGTAACTCCTCCGCAAATTCAGGTAACAGCTTCATATTTAGGAGCTTCAGCAGAAGTTATTGAATCTTCTGTTGCTACAGTATTAGAAAATAAGTTAAACGGTGTTGAAAACCTTACATATATGACATCTACTTCTTATGACGGAAGTTATACTTTGACAATGTATTTCAAGGTTGGTTCTGATAAAAACATTAACCTGATGAATGTAAATAACCGAATCCAACAGGTACAGTCAAAATTGCCTGAAGATGTTCAAAGAACAGGTGTTACGGCTGTCAGTAGAACCGCAGGTGCAGGTGCTTTATTGTTATCTTTGTATCCTGAATCCGGTGACTGGTCACGCTTAGACTTGTCTAACTATGCATCTATTTATATTAAAGATGAAATTAAGCGTATAGACGGTGTTGCCGATGTTGATGTTTATGGTGCCGGTGATTATTCAATGAGAATCTGGCTTGATCCTCAAAAAATGGCAGGGTTGAACATTTCTTCAAGTGATGTAAGATCTGCAATTGCTTCTCAAAATACTCAGGTTACTGCAGGTGCTTTGGGTGCTTTACCAACAGATGATAATAATGCACTACAATTAACATTAAAGACAAAAGGCCGTTTGGATAATGCTAAAGAATTTGAAAATATTATTCTACGTTCAAATATGGATGGTTCTAATGTAAGAATTAAAGATATAGGCAGAGTGGAATTGGGTGCTGAATCATATTCGAGATTAGGTTTGATTGATGGTAAGCCTTCTACTGTTATTGCTGTATCTCAATTACCTGATGCTAATATTATTAATATGTCTAAAGCCGTTCATGCTAAAGTTGATGAACTAAACGCAAGGATGACTAATGGGATAAAAATCATTACAATCAAAGATGATGCAGAATATATTAATGAATCAATGAAGGAAGTAGAATTTACAATTCTTTTAACAGGTATTATCGTTGTATTGATTATCTTCTTATTTTTGGGAGATGGTATGGCAACATTAGTGCCTTGTGCAACGATTCCCGTATCATTAATCGGTACTTTTGCAGCGTTAAAAGCTTTAGATATGTCAATTAATCTGTTGTCATTGTTTGCGCTAGTTCTTGCTGTAGGGGTTGTAGTTGACGATGCTATTGTTGTAATCGAAAATGTTAAACGTCACATGGAAGAAGGTAAGTCGGCTGTAATAGCTACCCAATTAACAATGGAAGAAGTTGGGCCGTCTTTGGTTGCGATGGCAATGGTATTAATGGCGGTATTTGTTCCGATTATATTTATGGGTGGAATGACTGGTGTTATGTACAAGCAGTTTGCAGTTTGTATTGCAGTTTCTATTGCAATTTCTGCAATTTGTGCATTGTCTTTATCTCCTGCGATGTGTTCACATTTTCTGGGGCATACAAAACCGTCAGAAAAACCGTTTGATCCGAAACATCAATTTGCAAGTCATTTAGAACGTATTAAAAAACGTATAAAGAATAAAACTTCAAAGATTGTTGTTCGTTTCAATGAATTGTTTGATAAACTTGAAAATTTCTATATGGAATTTGTTGAAAAATATGTTTATAATAAAAAGCTTGTAATAATAACATATTTTATAGTTTTGGCATTGACGTTGGGTGCATTTAAATTTATTTCTACAGGTTTTATTCCTGATGAAGACCAAGGTGTATTGATTTCAAGTATAACATTGCCTGATGGAGCATCTTTAACAAGAACAGAAGAAGTTGCCGTAAATTTTGTAAATCAGGTAAGAAATATAGATGGTGTTGATGAATCTAAGTTAACGGTATTTGGTGGAAATGGTGCTACAAACTCTGCTTTTGCAATTATTTTGCTCAAGGATTATGCAGATAGACGCGTTGGACCTATTGAATGGGTAATTAGAAAAGTTCAGGGAAAACCTACAAATTTACGACATACTGCTATTTTATCAAAGGTAAGACAAATTGCTGGTAATACAAAAGAAGCTTCAATTATTGTCTTTTCACCTCCTGCTATCAACGGTATGAGTATGATGGGTGGTTTTGAATTCCAAATGTTATCTCAAGGTGAATATACATCTCAAGAAATGGAAGCTTTTGCTAAAAAGTTGATTGCAGCTGCTAATCAGGATTCAAATTTGTCCAATGTTAATACAACATTCCAAGCAAATGTTCCTCAATATATTTTAGATATCGATTATGAAAAAGCAATGGCTCAGAATGTTGATTTACAAGAGTTATATTCGACATTATCATCAATGCTCGGTACTTATTATGTAAATGACTTTAATAAATACGGGCGTGTATTCAAGGTTCAAATACAAGCTGAAAGTAAGTTCCGTGATAAGGCAACTGATTTGGAAGGAATTTATGTTAAGAACAGAAATGGTGTTCAAGTTCCGGTTTTATCTATCGTAACTTTGCGCCAAGCTGTAGGTACGGCATCTATAACAAGATATAATCAGTATGAATCAGTTCAAATAAACGGGCAAGAAGCTCCCGGTAAAAGTTCTGGAGATGCAATGAATGCTATGGAAGAAGTTGCAAGAAAAATTCTTCCATCAGATATGACTTTTGACTGGTCTGGTACTTCTGCTCAAGAACGTGAAGCATCAGGACAAACGGCAATGATTGTTTCCTTTGCGTTAGTGTTTGTATATCTGTTCCTTGTCGCATTATACGAAAGTTACACTATTCCAGTTGCGGTACTTCTAATTTCTCCGATTGCTGCTTTGGGCGCGTTAATATTCCAAATGATGATTAACCAGTCTTTTGATATTTATTCTCAAGTTGGTATGATTACTCTTATCGGTTTAGCTGCAAAACAGTCAATTTTGATTGTAGAGTTCGCAAAAGAAGAACATGAAAAACACGGATTATCAGTTAGAGAAGCTGCTGTTAAAGCTGCAAAATTAAGATTTCGTGCGATTATGATGACAGAGTTAGCGTTTATTATCGGTGTGTTACCGATGATATTTGCAACAGGTGCAGGTGCTAATTCAAGAATTTCAGTAGGTTCAACAGTATTTGGCGGTATGGTTGCGGCTTGTACTTTGGGTGCTGTTTTAACCCCTGCGTTTTATGTGCTTGTTCAGGAATTTGTTGACAAGTTCCCGAAAAAAGAAATTACTGAAAAAGATTTGGAGATGTAATAAATGAAAAAGATTTATAATGTAATTTTAATAGCTTCGGTTTTGGCTTTAGGTTCTAACTTTGCGTTTGCGAAAAAAGCTAAAGTAAATGATGATTTGATTGCCTCAAAAAAAGAAAAAGAAATTCAAATTATTGAGCCTGAAAAAGAGGTTAAAGTTAATCATAAAAAAGAAATAAAAAAACTTAAATCTAACCAAAGATCAAAGGTTTCATCTTCAAAAGAAGCAGAAGGAATGTATGAAACCAAATTCCCTACAATAGACAGCCAAATATCTTACACTGATATGAATGGCGAGGTTAGTTTAAGTGATTGTATTAAACTTGCAATAACTCATCACCCTGCGATTATGTCAGCGATCAGTAATGCTGAAATTTATAAATCAAAAATCGGTCAGGCTTGGTCAAATTATTTTCCGACCTTATCTGCCGGCGTAAGTTATTCAAGAAATGATATGTTCATGACTATGGGCAATAAGAATAGTTCTTTTATGAAAATGATGGAACAAAAGTATAATATGTACTATGTTCCTACATTGTCAGCCAATATGCTTTTATTTGACTTTGGAAAAACTAAGGCTGTTGCAGATTCAGCTAAAAGAACATATGAATCATCAAGATTTGATGCCGAAACAAGTATTGAAAATGTAATTTATAATGTTAAAGTAGCGTATTACAATCTTATTTTTGCAAAAATTCAAAAATCAGTTTACGAAGAAACCGTGCAGGATTATGAATTGCAGCTAAAACAGGCAAGAGCATACTATGAAATCGGTAAAAAAGCCAAAATTGATGTGACTTACGCTGAATATAATCTCGGTAAAGCAAAATTAAACTTAATCAAGGCTAAGAATACATTAGAACTTGCTTCCGTTCAATTAGCTAACGCTGTAGGAATCCCTGAGCTTGCCGAAGTTGTTTTAAAAGACGGCTTAAATACAAAAGAATATGATGTAAACTTTACGGATTTGATTAAAACAGCGGAAGAATCACGTCCGTCACTTCTTGCGGCTAAAAAACGTATGGATGCTGCTGAATTAAACGTTAGAAGTGCAAAACGTTCTTTTACACCTGATATAAGCGGATTTGGCCAATACCAATACGGCGGACGCCAAATAGATGCGGATTACGGTTATGCCGTTGGTGTACAATTGCAGTATACAAATTTGAATATGATGCTTGTGAAAAAACAGATTGATGAAGCAACTGCAGCTTACAAAAAATATGTTGCTGATTACGAGCAGGAACGTCAGAATGTATACTTAGATGTTAAAAGTGCATACATAAATCTTATGAATTCTCATGACAGTATTGCGGTATCAAAACTTGCGCTTCAACAAGCAAAAGAACAACAGTATCAAGCATTCCGCCGCTATCAGGTGGGTTTAGGTGATGCTATTGAGTTTAAGGATTCTGAAAATACTTATCTTAATGCCCAACTTGATTACTATTCAACAATTTTGCAATATAACATTAGTGCCGCAGAAGTCGAAAGAGTAATCGGTGCACCTATTCATGAATCAGATAAAGACTTATAAATTTTTTATAATGATAATGTTTTGAGTTTTATCAATATAAAAATCAAGTGACGAAAGTACATCATTACCGATAATTCCGTCAAATATTTCATTGGATTTTGGCAGTATATAAATTTGTATATTCGTAAAATTTTGATTGCCGAGTCCAATAGCGACATTTGTAACAGGTACAATATTTTTCTGATTGTTAGCGGATTGTACAATTCCTAAAATATCACTTTTTAGGGTCAGGTGATTTCTTTTTACAAAGTCTGAATATATACAAGATTTACTTGCTCCCGTATCAATAAGGAATTTACCTTGTTTGCCATTAATTGAGGCGTTTACTATGATAAGCCCGTTGTGGTTTTTGTACGGAATTTTATCGTTTTTAAACTTGTGCGCTGTTGTATAAGGTTTTCCTGTAATGTCAAAATATTTAGATTTAGCATCTGTACTATCTGTGAAATCATATTTAATAGTTTGAGCATAATATTGTGCGGCTTGTTTTTTATCGCCTAATTTGTTATATAATTCAGCAAGCATGTATAAATCATAAGAATTGTTGTAGAATCTTTTCGCTGCTTCTTTACGATAAGTTAAAGCCTTTGTATATTCGAAATTATTTTCGTATATTGTTGCAATTGACGCCCAGGCAATTTCGTATTCAGGATTTAAGTCTTTAACCTCGTTAAATATATTAATGGCTTGTTGGTCTTTACCAATACCTCCGTATAAATTTGCAAGTGAGATTTTATAATCTATGTTTTTAGGGCTTAGTTCAATTGCTGTTTTCAGATATTTTTCCGTATTATCAGCATCGTCCATGTTATAATATACAAGACTTGTAAGATAATTAATAAAATCATCTTTCGGGTATTTTTTTAGTAAAATGAGGCAAGTTTTTTCTGCCTGATATAGCTCATTTCTATTCATTTGAACATTGTATTTCAACAGATAATAATCTTTTTCAATATTACGTGGAGGAGTGGCGTTAAGTAAACTTTCTGCTTTTTCAAGATTAGAGTTTCTGAATTCATCTTGTGCTTTTACAAAATTTTTCTGAGCCTTAATGTTGTCTGTATAAATACCATATATTGCTATTATTATAGCAAGACTAAGCATTATTAAACAACTTAAAATAAGTGATTTTTTTAGATCCATACTTCCTCCAAAATTTTTAGTCTGATTATATCACAATATGATATTTATGTTAAACTTGTCTTATGGAAGCTGTGAGCTATATATATTCTAAGTGGTGTAAAATCCCCGATAAAATAAGATTTGTTCTTGTTGGCGGGGTTAATGCAGCAATTTCTTATGTGATTTTTGCTGTTGGTTTATATTTATTGGGTGAAGCTCATTATCAGGCGTGTGTTATCCTGCAATGGTCTTTGTCTTCCGTTTTTTCTTATTTTAATCAGAAGTTTTTTGTATTCTGTACCCGCGGAAATTATATACACGAGTACCTTAAATGCTGTTCAACCTGGGCTATAAGTTATGTGTTAAATGTTATTATATTGGAATTGCTTATCAAATTTGCTATTAAAAATGTCTATTTATCACAGTTTATATCAATCTTTTTAGTTTCTGTGGTGACCTATGTGTTATTTAAATATTTTGCATTTAAAGTAACAAAATAATAATTGTACGATTGTAGGACTTCTCTTTTTTTATATTTTTTAGTATACTTAATATTCCTAATAGGTGTTTATTTTTGGGGGGGATATAAATATGGGGAACAGTTTATTGTCAATAGGTAGAAGTGTTGGTTTAGATAATATTACACAATTCCAAAATTTGCGGAGAGCTTTCAGGTCGGATAAAGCGGTGCAATGCAATGCTCATTTTGAATTAAATAACAGTTTTATTGATGAGTTTTTGTCTTCGGCATCAACATCGGTAAATGACTTTGTTCTTCCGAGTATTATAAGAAGATTTTTTCCTAAAACATTCTCAGATAAAGCAAAAACTCTTGTGGATGTAATCTTTAAAAGAACAGATTCTAAAATTTCTTCGGGTACATCTTTTTTGACTGCAAAAGGGGTAACAAAATACGGAAATGACAGTATTAATAATGTAGAACTCAAGGTTATAAAGAATCAGTCAGGAACAGTATTGGATTTGGAAGGGTCAGGTGAATCAAAAATCCGTTCAAGTTTAAACATGTGTGTATCAGATACCGAAAGCGTTCGAAGAAATGATGTATATTTAATGAATACCGTAAATTATGCCCAACGCGATTCCCAAGGTAAGTTAACCGTTAAAATGCCTTTACAAGGCAGGCTTAAATATCTCCATTCGGAAACGGCGGCTCCTGTTGAACTTTTTGATGCTTATGCCGCACTCAGAACCGGTGATAAAAACAAAACTTTTAAGTCTGTAATCAATGAAACTATCGAGTTATTAAAAGAAAAAAATGCAGCTCAAAATTTATTATCAGGAATTATATGATTTAAAATTTTTTTTAAATAAGTAATTAATTCAGGCTCGGAATTGAAAAGTTTCATTTGAGTTATTTTTCTGTTTAAACTGTCTTGGATACTGAAATTTAGCCGATTAATTTTATAATTAACGTAAAAACTTCCGAAAATAATCCATCCAAATACGTTGTGTTTAATATCCAGGTCGAATTTTTCTTTAACATATCTTTCAATATTTTTTAGTATTTGTAGGGTTAGTGCAAGATTAATCCATAACCATAACACACCTGCAATATTGATTATATGTTCACTTTGGATTCCTTTGAGTTCAAGAATTATAGATATGATTTCAAGTCCGATAAGTGTACAAAACCAGTTATAGCGATGAATACGTTTACCTTTCTGCGGGTATAATTTGTTAATATCGGTAACAAGTTTCCATAACCATACATACCAGTATATCCCAAGTGTGAAAATTGAGAACAGTACCAGTTTTACGGTAGAAGTTTTTCTGATAGTAATATTTGAATATTCTTGTACCATAGTGTTAATAATAACATTTGTTGATTGTTTTAAAATCATACAATTAATTTATAAAAAACTCCTTGACAATTAATCTTGAATTGGTAAGATAATAATACATTCGAAGCAATTGCTTGGAGGAGTGCCAGAGCGGTTGATCGGAGCGGTCTTGAAAACCGTCGAACGTGCGAGCGTTCCGTGGGTTCGAATCCCACCTCCTCCTCCATTTAAAAAGCCCAAGCCATAAAGGTTTAGGGCTTTTCCTATTTCTAGTTGTGTCCATTCTGTGCCTGTTAGGTAACTCTTTGAGTAGTTTGTATGAATGTATTTTCATGTTACTTTACAAAACGTTAAAAAAAACAATTTCTATTCTTTTCGGGTTTTATATTATATATGTCATAACAATAAGGATATCTTATGCAAAATGCCAATGATATAAGTAGGATTTCATTTAAATGGAACTATTTAACTCCTTATAAAAAAGCTCATGAAGCTTCAATGGATGTTGAAACTTCGAGCGAAATACCGCAAACACCTAATGAAACTTCGACAAACTCTGATGATAAGCGAAATAAAGAATATCAAGCAATTATTTCAAAATATGGCAGCAATATTCAGAAATTTATAGGGCAAAATCCGTCAGTTCAAACACCTGAACAAAAGATGGCAGAACTTAATACTGCTAAGATTGAATACGTAGGAGTAGACTTTCAAGACTTAGAATTTAATAATGTTGATTTATCACAATATACAGAAGCATTTAAACGTATAAAATTTAATGAAAAAACTTTTGCAAAAGTATCTCCTGAACATTTACCTGATGGGTTCAATCCGTTGGAAATATTAGAAAAGGGTAAGACTATTGGCTTAGGTATAGATGAAGCTCATAATATGGGATATACAGGAAAAGGTGTCAGTTATGCGATTATAGATAGCGGCACTCTTGATAGTAATGGGAAGCAACATAATGATATTCATTTTAAGGAATATAATATATCCAAATCTGCTGATAAATCGGGTTTAGACCATTTTCATGGCAGAGCAGTAAGCTACATTGCCCAAGAAATAGCTCCGAATGCTGATTGTTATTATTACGCAACACATAACGGCGAAAATATGAATGAACCTGTGTTAGATAATTTGAAAGCGATATTAGAAAAGAATAAATCATTACCTGATAATGAAAAAATCAGATTTGTTTCAATGTCAATGCCTTTATATGGTGGCGAGGAAGCAAAAGAAGTGGTAAAAGAACTGGAAAAGCAAGGGGTTTGGGTTTATTATAGCGGTTGTCCCGAAGATAATCAATTTGGTTACTTGGAAAAAATAAATCCAAACGGTAACATAAACGACTTTGATAATTTTCAAATACATATCGGCGGCGAAAATATGTTATATGTCAATTCAGGAGATAGGACTGTTGCGGATTGGTCTTCACCAACTGCATACAGACATGATTGTATGGCATCTAAAAGCTGGTCTGTTCCTGTAATTGCGGGTTACTATACACTTGCGTGTCAAGCTGATTCAAGTATGACAAAAGAAAAATTTTTGGAATTAGCCAATAAAACAGCACAGGTAAAAGAATCCACTAAACCAATAAGGGTTGGAGAAGGTGATAACTCTGTACAAATCAGCAGAACAACAGAAACTGTACCAATAAAAATTATAGATATTAAAGCACTTTTACAAGCTATTGAAAAAGAAAAAAAAGCTTGAACCTTGTTTGAATAAAATATGTAAAATATTTACAAAAGTACTTATCTTAGCAAATTTATATTTTTTCGCTTTAATATATACAAAAGGAGTAATTAATGATTTCAATCCACCAAAAATTTCCCCGCATACAATATACAAAATAGTGTGAATGTTCTTTTGTACAGAAATGCTTTGTATCATTCATTGTGTATGGGCGATAACATGTTTCGCTATATGAAAGAAGATGCAAAAGATACAATGGATATAATTGCAAAGCAAATGAATACCGTATTAAAACCGCAAGGACTTGTAGTTTTTGGTGAAGATGAATGGATGCAGGGTATTGATAGAACTATTATTAAAGAAACGATGGAAAACAATGGCTTTAAGTTGTATCAAGAAGAGAAAGCTGATAATATATGGGTAAAAGTTAAAGGTGTAGAAAATTAATGATTTGCAGAATGTGATAAATTCTTAATTAACAGTTTCTTTTTAATTTATGATAAAATAATTGGTAAGATGCATAAATATATTGCTTATTTGGAATATATAAACGGAAAATTATCAAAGTACTTTCGGCAGCAGGAGCCTTATATTTTTTGTAAGAGAGGGTGTGCTAAGTGTTGTCAAAAAGGTGATTATCCGTTTAGGCAAGTGGAAGTTGAATACTTATTGCAGGGATTCAGTCAACTTGATAATGACAAAAAACAGCTAATCTTGGATAAGATTCAAAAGATTAAACAGGAAAAAGCTGATTGTAAGCAAGAAAATTTCATGTATGAATGTCCGTTTTTGATAAATAATGAATGTTCGGTTTATGAATATCGCGGTATAATTTGCAGAACTTTCGGGTTGATATCATCAAGAGAGAATGCGAATTCGAAGGTTCCGTTTTGTGCATTTGAGGGCTTGAATTATTCTAATGTGTTGGATGTCGAAAATAATGTGATTTCGGAAGAAAAATTTTTGGCACTTAATACGGATATTGAACCTTTAGCTTATAATGTAAGTTATAAATATTTAACGAGCGAAAAATTTGAAAAAGTGTTTGAGTTTAAGTTTGGGGAAGTTCGCTCTTTAATTGACTGGTTTATTTAATTATTTTCGGGTTTAAAATTTTTATTTATATCAAGTTTTTTAAATTGTACAGGGTTATCTTCACCATAATTCAGGAACTCTTTATAATAAGCGATGGCATCTTTCGGCGGTAAAAGTTTATTTGCCCAAACATCAATGACTAATGCATTTTCTCCCCAGGTTTCAGGGTTGTTGATATCTGCATTTTTATCAAGTCCGATTACGTTAAAAACGTGGCTGTTTTCGGAGGTATTTCCTCCAATTTCGATAATTGTGTTATTAATACCTTTTTTATTCATCTCATTATGCAGATAGTATGCCCGCTCACCGCAGTTTGCATGGTTATATTGTTGAAATTCGTTTTCAATCATATTAATGTATTGGCTGAATGTAATATCTTTTTCATCAGGTCTTTTTTCAAGAATTGCTATTGTTGTTTGGAAATCTTTATCTGCTTTAGCTTTGGCTTTTTCTTTGAGATACGGGCTTGCGTTGTTTCGTTCAAACCCTTTTGCAATAGTTTCCGACATTGTGAATGAATCAAGTTTCGGGTATTTTTCGTAAAACCCGTTCATAATACTTCTGCCGATGTCATAGTTATTGTTTGTATTGATTAATGTCTGATTATTTAAGCTTACGGCATTTTGATATTTATAGTAATCCTGTTCAAAGTTTTTGCTTCCCCTGAAAGTTGTTTGTGTATAGGAAACTGTATCTACAGTCTTTTTAATCTGTAATGACGGAATTATATATTGATTACTAATACCTGAAATGTTCATAGATTTTCTACCTGTAATTAATAAAAAAATCAGGGGTAAAATATTGCGTTTACTCCTGATTTTTTATTTACAATAGTTAACTTTAATCTTCTTTACCGTTGATGATTTTTTCGGCTTCTTCAACTCCTTCGCCGTAAAGTTCTGATTCTTCAGGGTCAAGTTGTTTTAGCAGGTATAAGAAGTTTCCGACGTGAATTTTTTCATCTTCTGCAATTTCTTCAAGCAGTTTTTTTGATTTTTCATCATCAATAGATTCTTGAATTTCTTCATAAAGTTGAATTGCTTCGTATTCTGATGCGATACTGAATCTTATTGCTCTTATAAGCTCTTCTTTTGTAAGTTTTCTGTCACTTTTTTTAGTGCTGAACGGTGTTGAAAATTCAGGCATAATTTTTCTCCTTATTTTTGTGCTGTTATAATTTAGCTTAAATTTTAAATAAATAAATTCGCTAAATGTATAGTTTTAGTAATTTGTTACAAACGGATTAGCAAAAAATATTTTTATGGTATTTATATAAGTGGAGTTTATAAAAATATAAAGTATTAGGAGAAAAGATATGAGAATTAGTCCGATAACTGCAAGTAGTTATAACAATTTAAACATCAAACGTAATGTAAATTTTAAAAGTGCAATTTTTGCATGTGCAGCGATGTCAGATTCACACGGTGATACTAAAAACCCGCCAAAAGCAGAGTTGGCATTAAACGATAACTATAAAAAGGTATTTAATGATATTAACCCGTTGAATCCTGATGATAGAGTTAAACCTTCAAGTATTTATACTGCTTTTTTACATTCGGGAGATTTTCTTATGAATGGTGCAGTTAAGGGGTACAGAGATAAAACAAAATGCAGTGCGGATTATCAGTTTGCGGCATTAGAAAAGCTTTCTGATATTTTCGGAAAACGTATTAAAGAATCATTGGGTGATGAAGTTGTTTATAAAAAATTCCTGACACTCGGTAACCACGATTTTGACGGTACTGATAAAGCTTTGTGGGGATATTTGAAGAATTCTAAATTTACAACTGTAGTTACCAATATGGATTTGGATAAATCTCCTAAAGTAAAACAATTAATGAATGAAAATAACAATATAGTAACAAAACAAATAATTTCAATTCCTGATGACAAGAACGATATCAGAAGAGAAAACGGAGAAGAAGAGTTATTCCACAAGGTAATGATTCTTGGCGTAACAATCCCGTCAATTCCTTTCTATAACCCGACACTTCACCCTGATACTCACTTCTTGGATGAAAGTAATAAAAAAGACGTTAAGCTTACCAAAAAAGATTTAATGAAAACTTTAACCTGTATAAGCAGAACCGTAAAAGAATTTAAGGAACAAAACCCTAAGGGTGCTGTTATAGTTATGTCACACACCGGCAATCCTATTTCTAATATGATTAGAAATGCGGCACCGGGTATTAACTTTATATTTAACGGTCACGATCATGAAAATATTGTAAGACATATCGGTAAAACAACCATTCAATCTTTAGGTCAAAATAACGATCAAATTAAATTCTTTAAATTATTCTTTGATGATTTTTCTCAAGATGAATACGGTAATATCACCGGCGGAGAATTAACCGTAATTGACAAATCTTCAACATACAGTACAAAATACACTAATGATAACCGTTTAAGCGGTACAGAAATGCAAAAATGGATAAATGATAACCTTGCAAAAGATGATGATGCCGAAAATTATCCTGCAATGTGGTATAGCTGTCCTGACCCTAAATATGCTGCTTATAAGACATTAAAATATGATGAGCATCAGGTCAGAGCCCTAAATTCACCGCTTGCAAACTTCTTAACTTCATCTATTGCCTCAGAAATCAGAAGAATGCCTGATTTATACGGTAAGAATGTGGCATCGGTTGCATTGCAATCGTCTGTAATCAGAAGCGGAATTCAGGAAAAAATGAGTAATATGGATATGATAAGAATCTTCAACGGTCTTGGTGAAAGCTTATCAACATTATCTGTCGGTTATGTAACAGGGGATGAATTATCAGGAATTATCGCAGAAAACGTATTCAGCAACCTTGAAAGTGACAGAAACACGATGCTTCAATGGTCGGATGTACAAATTAACAAGGATATGTTGAAAGATATTAAAGAAGGAAAAAGCGACAAATCTCCGATTGATGCAATTAAGATGAGAAACTTAAAAACCGAAACCGCAATGACCCCTTCAACTTGGGAAGATGTTGATCCCGATAAGGAATATAAAGTTGTTCTTCCTACAAAATATTTGATGAAAGACAGTTTAAAATATGTTCCTGTAATAAAAGACAGATTCCATGTAGTAGAGGATGAAAATTACAGAACAATGTCACAATTGCTTCGTTCATTAAATGATCACAACGGCGGTATAACCTTCAGACCGAAAGTTTCGGAAGAAAGGGTTATCTACCACGAAGTACAAGATTCTGATGAGTAATTGTGGCAATATCAGGTAGACTATTGACGGATTAAAAATTTGTATATTTCGTTTACTTTCATTTTGTTCTAAATAGAAAGGAGAAATATATGAGTTTTAATCCGTTAAAAGAAAAAGGGATAAGCCCCGAAAAACAGTTAAGAACCTGGCATGATATCGCACACAGACATTTTAATAAAAATGATGTAGATTGTTATTCAAGAACAAGACAAATACTTATGAACGGTATTGAGGTTGAGGCTTGGAACTTTAAACATAATTTTGCAAGAAATACAGATGATGAAGAAACTAAAAGATTTTTAGCCTTGACAAGACGTACCGAAGATATGCAACAAACGACGGTAAACTGGCTTACACCATCTGATCAGTCTGTATTGGAAACTACGTTAGGTTATGAACAGGTTGCTGTCGATTTAACAGCTTGGCTTGCTCAAAACGAACCCGATCCTTACGTTAAAGAAACCTTTAATTTCGGTTTGTTGGAAGACTTTGACCATTTGTACCGATACAGTCAGTGGGCATATATGGTACATGGAATTTCTCCTAATGAAATTTTGCAAGCTCAAACAGATGTAATTTTCGGCAGACCGACTCAAAATCATCATAACTGTAATATGATGCGTCTTAGAAAATGTTATGACAAAGAAACTGCAACACCTCAAACAAAGGTTAATATTTTAACACTTGTGTCAGGTGAGCAGCAAACCCATAACTACTATGCAGAACACGGTATGTGCTACGGAAACGAATGTTTGCGAGAAACATTTGCCGAAATTAAAGACGTAGAAGAAGAACACGTTACAATGTATGAATCATTAATTGACCCGACAGAATCTTGGTACGAAAAATTATTGCTTCGAGAGTTTACCGAAGTCTGTACGTACTATAACTGTATGGAAGACGAAGAAAATGATGACTTACGTGCTATTTGGGAAGAATTTGTCGATTATGAAATCGGGCACCTTAAAATTGCAGCAGAATTATTCAAAAAGCACGAAGGCAGAGACCCGGAAGAAATTATCGGTTCTGAAATCGTTTATCCGTGCCGCTTTATGTCACAAAAAGATTATGTAGCTAAAGTCCTTAAAAAAGAAATCGATAAACGTTTAGGACAAAATAAAGACTATACAACAATTGCAGATTTACCTGATGATTGGGAAAGCTTTGCAGTACAAGAAACTGTAGGAGAAGACGGTTCTCCGACCGAAGGTACAATAAGAACTATTGCTGCCACAAAAGACAGAGATTTGGTTATGGCATCAAACGAATTGGAAAATCGCAGTGTAGAACTTTACGAACGCGGTTTGCAGCCTGAACCTCAAGCTCCGAATACTGTCACTCCCGAAGAATATGAGGAAATGGCAGACGAAGAATTTGAGTTTTAAATTCGAAAAAAAGAGCTTCATTTTGAGGCTCTTTTTTTCATATCTTAACAAAACAGCAAATTTTATATTTATATTTTTTTATATAATATATAGTAGGGAATTTAGGAAGTGTTCATGGAAGTTTCAAAAATTAATCTCGGTATAGTCAGTAATAAGGTTCAGACAAACAAAGTAAAAAATAATCCGTGTTTTACATCGGTAAACGAAACTCCAGATTCTTTCAATAAAAAAGACCCGTCCTGCGATAATAAGTTTACAAAGCTTGAGGCTTTAAAAAACTTTGGAAAAGGTTTGATTAGCCCGTTAAAAGCAATAGTTCAGCATCCGTTTATTTCGCTTGGAATGATTGGTGCAACAATAGCAGCCTGTATGGCAGTTCCTGCTTTAGGTCCTATTATGACCCTTGGGTTTGGCGCATTAAGCCTTTATGAGGTTGGAAAAGGTACATATAACGCCGTTAAAGAATACAAACGAGGTAATTATGATAATTCCGAAAAAGCCTTTGAAAAGATAGGAACAGGAGTTGTCGGAACTGTTCTGACAGCTTTAGGATTGAAAAATTCCGCTAAAACTTCTCTTGAATTAGTTGAAGCTCAAAAGGCGGGAAGACCTTTAACCGTTCTGGAAAAAATGAAAATTGCAGAAAAAATTAAAGAAAACAGCTTGTATTCTGCGCTAAAAGATAATTTCAAATTATTTACCAAGGACGGGTTAAAAGCCGTAGGTGATAGTTTAAAACCGGCTAATATAATTTCAAGATTTACAAGAGTTAGAAATATTCTCAAAACAAAATCTAAGGTTTCTCCTGAAGAAATTCAGCGCCGTTCAAATTTGACAGCAAGAGATATCGGGCAGGAAGCGCAAATTATTTTGGATAAAACATTTGATGAAATGGGAATACCGAAAGAACTTCGTCCAAAACTTGTAATCTCTGATGAATTACGCTATCAAACAGTTGAAGATGCTAATAAAATCGTTTCGGATTACGTGACTGCGCAGATGCGTATTAAAGACTTTTTTGACCCTAATCCTAAACAATATAAGCTTGAAGTATTTGCTTCCGGAGAAAACCTAAGAGTAATGACTGATGATGCGATTTTGGCAAGAATAAAATCTGTTTTAAATCAAGATAGCAAAACTGCAAGTTTAACTTCTGATGAAATAGGGTTAAAAACCATACTTAATCTGCAAAATAAGAGCCGTGGTGGAAATTATGTTCCGAAAACCCATACGATTACTGTTAATACAGGTGCATATCGAAATGGAAACTATGCTTCAATGGATGAAATTGTTGCTCATGAAGCTCTGCATGCTAAAATGGCAATTTACAGATCGTCATTATCCGCGGAAGAATCTCAATTTGCAATAAAAGAACTTTTACGTGACAGGATTATAAACGGTGAACCCGAACAAATATTTAAGGAAGGTTCTCTTTTGGGTAATGTAATGATTGATGCACCTAAAATGTCACCAAAAATGCGTCAGGATTTCTTACGTTATGCTGATGAGTTTATTTTTGCAAACGGTGATAGCGCGGAATCTGCATCAAAGTTAAGCAGACTTCTTGATTTGAACCCCGAATTTATTTCAAAAAACGGCGGAACACGTGAAGCCGCGTTAGAAGTTTTACAAAATTATGTAACATCACATAATAACAGATATAAGTTGTTTTCAAATGTGCAGATAAAAGATGTTGAGCTGTCGTTAACTCCAGAGCAGCACAAACTTGCGGTAGAGTCTTTGAAAGAATATGTTGCAACAATAGAGGGAAATTCCCGTAATCAAGGGCTTTTAACCAATATTTTTGGAACAAGTAAAGATGCATTTAATCAATATCAATTCTCACCGGAGGAACTTCTTGCAAGAAATACTGCTGCGGAATATGAAAAGGCTAAAATCTCTGCTATTTTAGAAGATACAACACTGCCGGCGGCAAAACGTGCCGAATATGTGCAGCGTATGCAGGATTTGGATTTTATTCTTGAATACAACGCTGTAGGTAAAGAATATTATGAACTTTATACAAAAGTTTTAAATAATCCTGATGATATAATGCTTTCAAAAGCATTAAAACAAATGGAAAGGCGTATGGAAAAATATAACAGTATCAAACGATCAGGAAATATGTTATTGCAAACAAAATCAGCTTTTCCGACAAATATGTTACCGTACCTTCGGAACGAAGAAAAACAGGCTTAAACTATACCTTGAGCAACCATAGCCTCGGATAGTTTTGTGAATGCTGCAATATTAGCGCCTGCAACGTAGTTGTTGCCGAGATTATATTTTTCAGCTGCGTCTTTGCAGGATTTGAAGATGTTAACCATAATTCTGTCTAATTTTGCATCAACTTCTTCAAATGTCATATAGTATCTCATACTGTTTTGGCTCATTTCAATGGCTGATGTTGCAACACCGCCTGCGTTAGCGGCTTTTGCGGGAGCAACAAGAACACCGTGAGATAGGAAGTGCTCTGTAGCGTCTTTTGTACAAGGCATATTAGCTCCTTCGCCTATTGCAAAAACTCCGTTTTCTACAAGTTTTTCGGCTGAATGCAGTGTTAATTCGTTTTGTGTTGCGCAAGGAAGTGCGATATCTGTTTTAATATTCCAAATAGGTGAATCTTCACCTGTTTTTTCGATATATTCAGCCTCAGGTCTGTGTTTTACGTACTCTGAAATCCTTCCGCGTTCAACTTCTTTAATTTGTTTTACGATGTTTAAATCTATTCCGTTTTTATCGTAAATACAGCCTTTTGAATCACTCATAGCAACAACAAAAGCTCCGTAGTTTTGAGCTTTTTGACAAGCATAAATTGCAACATTACCAGAGCCCGAAATTGTTACAGTTTTACCTTGAAGGGTTTGACCGTTAGCTGAAAGCATTTCTCGCATAAAGTATATCAAACCGTATCCTGTTGCCTCTGTTCTTGCTAAAGAACCTCCGTAAGATAATCCTTTTCCTGTCAAAACTCCGCCTTCGTATGCGTTTCTGATTCTTTTATACTGTCCGAAAAGATACCCGATTTCGCGTGCGCCGACTCCGATATCGCCTGCGGGAACATCAACATCTTGTCCGATATGGCGTTGAAGTTCTGTCATAAAGCTTTGGCAAAATCTCATAATTTCGTTATCTGATTTCCCTTTAGGGTCAAAATCAGCTCCGCCCTTTCCGCCGCCAATTGGAAGTCCAGTTAAGGCGTTTTTGAATATCTGTTCAAAGCCTAAGAATTTCATAATACTTTGGTCAACACTCGGGTGGAATCGTAATCCGCCTTTATAAGGTCCTATAAGACTGCTGAATTGTACTCTGTAGCCTCTGTGGACGATGGTTTTACCTTCATCGTTTACGTACGGAACTCTGAATGTAATAAGTCTTTCAGGTTCTGTCATTCTTTCTAGTAGTGCAATGTTTTCAAATTCTTTATGCTCGTTTATTACAGGTTCAATTGTTGATAAAACCTCTTCAACTGCCTGTATATATTCTTTTTCATTACAATTTTTTGTTTCAATTTCGCTTAAAACTTTTTCAATATAACTATTCATTATGCTCTTGCCTCAATATTTATTACATCTGTATTTACTCTACTTCGTAAATAGACAAATATCAATACTTTATATATTATTAATATGAATTTATACAGGAGGAAAACATGTTAAAAAGGTTAAAAAAATACACGGAAGAGTTTAAGACATTTGCAATGCGCGGGAATGTAATTGATATGGCAGTCGGTATTATTATCGGTGCAGCATTTGGAAAAATTGTTGATTCTTTGGTAAAAGATATAATAATGCCGCCTTTGGGCTGGCTTTTGGGGAGGGTAGATTTTTCAAAATTATATTTGGTTTTACCCGATTATAACGGGAAATTTGTTCATTATCCTTCGTTGGATGCCGCGCAAGCTGCAGGTGCAGTTACTATTAATTACGGGCTTTTCATTAATACTTTAATAAGTTTTATTATTGTGTCTGTAGCAGTATTTATCTTAATCAAATGTATAAACAAATTGCGAGCCGATAAAAAATCGGATAATGCAGAAATTGCGCAGGAAACAACAAAAGATTGTCCGTATTGTTTTACTAAAATTGATATGAGAGCGGTAAAATGTCCTAATTGTACTGCTGATTTAGGTTAGTTTGCGACTTTTGCTTTTGCGGCTTTTTTTATCATCTTAGCGCGCTTAATTATTGGTTGAAGCTGTATTCTGTCAATAATTGCGGCGCCGAAATTTCGGGCGTAAACTGCCCAAAGACTCAGGTTTATAAGTAAGTTTGTCGGCTCACAATATGTAAGCCAGGGGATTGTAGCTGTTGTTATTCCGTGTGTAACTGCTGCCACTCCGCTTACCGTTGCTGTATCCATGTGGCGTTCATATCTGCCTTTTACAGTGTTTTTCCACATATAGCGGGAAACACTTTGTTTAAATTTAGGAAGAATTTTCATAAAAATGACCCCTTTATTATGTATTAAATCAAAATATTTTATTTTTTGCGTATTTTGTTATAAAAGTTAACAGCGGGATAAAATCCCGCTGTTGTTCATTTAAAATACTTTTGGTATAAATCTGTATTTAACTTTTTCTACGTATTTTTTATATTCAGGGTCTTTAATAAGGTGTCTTTCTTCGGTTATAGAACGCAGATAGTATATGTAAATCCAGATTAGTATACTTATCCATAGTGTGAATTTATCACCTAACGAGTATGTCGGAACAAAACAAACAGGGATTGATGTGAGGATTATGTATAAAACCTGCATTGTATATGACGGGTGTCTTATTATGTTATACGGAAAGCCTGTTACAATTCCGCGGTTTGTAAGGTTTCCTGATTTGCCGAAAAGTCTTAACACTGCAAGTAAACCTATAAAGTTTACAAGGATTATCAAAACATTTAATATTGCTAAAACAACTGCGTTTTCAACAGGAATTAGGGTTTCAAGCGATAGTGTTATGAATTTCGAGGTTAGAATCGTTATCGGGTAATAGCAGATAATACAAGACAGCACGCCTAACGGTGTTGTATCTGCGGATTTGATTTTGTTTTTGAATATAACGGAATCTGTCAGGTAGCTGAAGGTTAAAACTAACGTTGTTGCCGTTAATATAAGTTTTATCCACATATCGCCCGTATCGATTATGTATTGGCAAAGGTTTTGCCAAAAACCCGAACCTTCTTTTATGTATTGGAAAAATGTGGTTGAAATTGCGCCGATAAAATCGAAATTATAACCAAGTGACGGTAATAAAGTATTAAAAAGCACATTTACGCAATTTACGGAGAAAAATGTTTTGATAAACAAAATCATCATTGCTTGTTTTTCGTCTTCTTTCGGTTCAATATTTTCAAGAAAAGATTTTGTTGATTCGGGCTTTTTAAATTGTCTTATAACATAGCGCATAATTGCAAGACTTCTTGATTCAAGCACTGATTTTGGCTTAACCGTAAAATATATAATAGGCGCTATGAATACATAACCAAGAAAATATACTATAAAAAAGTAAACATAGTTGAAATATTCGTGTTCTATTGTTTCGTAGTAAACAGGGCAGTTAACGATTACAGCAAGTATAATCCCGTAAATTACTACAGATGACAGATAGTGTTTAAAAATATCTTTTATTGTAACTTCTTGTTCCATATATTCTTCTCCTTATGTATTTTGTCTTAAAAAGCTTTCTACAAATTCATCCAAATTTCCGTCCATAACAGAATCCACATTGCCGATTTCGCATCCTGTTCTGTGGTCTTTTACCATTTTATAAGGGTGAAAGACGTATGAGCGAATTTGTGAACCGAAGTTTATGTCAACATTTTCGCCTTTAAGTTTTGCCATTTTTTCTTCATACTCACTCTGTTTTATTGCAAGCAGTTTTGATACAAGAATTTGCATTGCGTACTCTTTATTTTGTAACTGAGAGCGTTCCTGCTGGCATTTAACAACTATTCCTGACGGTTTATGAAGGATTCTGACGGCTGTTTCTACTTTGTTAACGTTTTGACCGCCTGCACCTCCTGAGCGCATTGTTGTGATTTCTAAATCATCAGGCGGAATTGTTATTGTTTTTTCAAAATCTTCTATTATTGGTGAAACCTCAACGGATGCAAAGCTTGTTTGACGTTTTCCGTTTGCGTTAAAAGGTGAGATTCTTACAAGTCTGTGGACGCCTTTTTCCGCTTTTGAGTAACCGAAAGCATTCTTGCCGCTAATTTTTATTGTCGCGGATTTAATCCCTGCTTCTTCTCCCTCAAGTTTATCCAAAAGTTCTGACTTCCAACCACGTTTTTCAACCCAGCGAACATACATTCGAAGTAACATGCTTGCCCAGTCCTGAGCGTCCGTTCCGCCTGCGCCCGCGTTTATCGTAAGTATAGCATCAGCTTTGTCGTATTCACCTGAAAGCATTTGTTCCAATTCAAATTTTTCGATACTTTGGCTTGTTAACTTTAACTGTTCCAGGCTGTCTTTTATCAAATCTTCATCAGATAATTCAAGTGCAGCATCAGCATCTTCAGTTACTCTTTCCCATTGTTCGAATTTTTGCAGAATTTCTTTTTTGTCTTTAATTTCCTGCCCTGTTTTAGAAACTTTTTCGTTATCTGACCAGATATCGGGATTTTGCATTAACTCTTCAAGTTTTTGAAGTTCAATTTTTATCTTTTCAGGGTCAAAGACACTCCTTTAATTTTTCAATCCTTGGTTTTATTAAGTTTAATTCTTGTTTTAATTCTGTTTCCATACAAATATTGTATAATAAAAATCCTTGCTTGCAATTGGCGGTTATGTTGCTATAATTAAAGGTAAGAGAGATTTTTTATGGAAATTTTTAAATATTTTAAACAGATTTACGGCGGGAAGAATGCTTTAGCAAACCATATTTCATTATTATCTTTGGCGGGGATTTTTGTAATACTTTTTATAAAATACACTGCATCCTGGGGTAATTTGCTGTTTTACGAGAACTTTTATATATCTGTTCCGTCAAGTAATAAAGAACTTTGGGCGTATTTGTTTTTCTCAATGATTTTGGGAATATATTTTATCGGGTATGGAATAAATATTGTGCATAATGTTATGAACGATAAAAGTTCGGTGCTTTCCGATATTACATTGCAGCCGTTTACTGCGTTTGTCAAAATGCTGCCGTTGGCTGTTTATTGGTTTATTTATTATTCTTGTATTTGTTTTGTCGGTATTTTTGTTCTGCTAAAGTTAAACAGTGTATTTATTTATCTTTTTGCATCAATCATGATTTGTGTTATACCGTTTGTTTTAATTTTGTTGAGTCGGTTTGCGAAAGATTTTAGCTTTGAAAAACAATTTTTTAATTTTTTTAGTATCTTAAAGATTATCGAAAAGTCGCTTGGGGATGTTATTTATTTATCAATGGGAATCGTTACTGCTGCAATTCTACCGTTCTTTGCTGTCTATAAAATCCTGACATATACTATGGGAGATATTACAAATTTGAACCTTATAATAAAACTCGGAGCTTTGTGCGTAGGTTTTTATTTGTTTTTAATATTTAAGTATGTATATTTAATCGGACTGTCAAATATTGCTAAAAATTTTCTTAAATAATATTAATACGTCCGTCGTCTTTAATTACGACGGGTTTGTCAGTTTGAGCAAGAACATTTTTCACACATTGGGTTGCATCAAAGTTATATTTTTTCAGGATTCTTTCAGGGTGGTTAAGCAGTTGGAATCCGTCGTTTCCTTGTGCGCAGTAATCGTTTAATACTGTTGTGTAGAATTTATCTTCTCTTGGGTTTTCAATATTTATCGGAACTTTTTTACCTGATTTATTGATAAAGCTCATTGATTGAAGTTTACCGTTTTGAGTTACTGTGTATTCAAGACCTGATGTATAGAAAATGCCCGGTTTGTTGGCAACATTAGTGAATGATTTTGATGCCAGTTTGATTGCATCAACTATCTCTTTTTCACTGTATTTTACTTTATAAAGTTTATTTTGGAACGGAAGAATATCAGCCAAAATTCTTGAATCTATTTTACCCTGTTCAAAATATCCTCTGATATTCGGGGATGGGAGAATTGCAATATCGCACTCTAAATCTTTTTTTATACAATCAGCTATAAAGTAAGCATGCGGATTCTGTTCAATTAAGTCTTTTTTCAAAGGTGGCGGGGCAGATTCTACATGTCCGTATGTTTCTCTGGCACCGAAAATCTTATCAAATACATATTTAATAGGAGCGTAACGTCTGAAATCTCTTGTGTTTCCTACGTTGTTTTGAACTTTTTTGATAATACCGTTTTGGTCAAATTCAAGGTTCAGAATTCCGAAGTTTTTACCGTCACGTCCTGCCTGAGTAATAATTACGGGTTCTTTTGTTTTTGAATAGAATAAGTTCTTTCCTTCTTTAACATCTTTTATCAAATCATGAGAATGTCCGCCTAAAATAACATCAATTCCTTGAGTTTGGTTTGCTATTATTTTATCCATAGTGTAGCCAAGGTGTGATAGAAGTATAATTTTATTTATCCCTTGTTCTTGCAGTTTATTGACCTGGTTTTGGATATCAATAACCGTGTCGCGGGTATTGCTTACGCTGATATCGCGTTGGATAACACCTTTTTTTGAACGTTTGAATAAGTCTATCGGCGAAGTTCCTATTATGCCGTATTTGTGACCGTTGCGCTCTTCTATTATTGAAGGCTTAATCTTATTACTCCAGTGGTTTCGCGGATTAATTTTAACGTTGCACGATAGTAAATTGTAATTAACCAGCGGTAAAATCATTCCTGCTCGTTCTTGCATGTCGTATTCGTGGTTACCGACAGCAGAAGCTCTTATGCCCAAAACTTTTTGAAACATAACCGCAAGCTGGTTTGTCTTAAAATCCTCTCCAATCATTATATCGCCTGATGATAGCTTAAAAGTATCAACATCTTGTTTATTTTTGTGCATCGCGTCAAATACGTTTGCTGCACTTATGGTACGTTCCATGTTTATGGATTTACCATGATAATCATTGATGTAAAATATGCTGGTTTTTATATTGTTATTTGTTTGGCTGATTGGATTTATCATTTATGAATAAGTCCCTTTAGCATGAAAACACATCAAGATTTTTTTGAGTATTATTATATACTTTTATTTACAAAAGTTTAACATGTTAGCTCAGGCGCATTTAGAACTTCATAATTTGAACCTGCCAATGCTGTGATAATTTATCATAAATCTCGTTTACTTTATCGACTACTTCAATAAGTACGATTCCGTAATTTAAGCATTTATATTCTCCCATAGGATGTAAGCCTATTCGGGTTCTTATCATACAGCCGTATTCTGTTAAGATGTCTTGAAGCATGGAGGCTTCTTCTTTTCTGTTTTCAACAGAAATTCCTATTATTGCGGTCATAAATTTTCTCCTTTTTAAATATATTACCCCTATATTTACCCCTGCAATAAAAAAATAATACCCTCAACAGGTATTATCTTTTTGTTTAATTTGTTTGATAATCGTTATTCTATATCAAGATTATCTTCGGCTTGAAGCTGTTTTTTCTTCATTGTATGCATAACCGCATCTACTAACAACTCGTAAGATTTCATATTTTCAATATTAGGAAATTCTTCTTTGAGTTGGGCTCTGACCATTGCTTCCAGCTCATATTCGTCAGAAAGGCTTTTTAAGTTTTCAACACCGCTGATTTCTTCTAAGTATGCAGTGGTGCTTTTATCTAATGTGTTTTTATGTGAAAAAGAAAGCCAGCGTAATTTTGGGCTAACACTTTCTTTTAGCTTTTGAACCAATTTTAAATTTTTTATACGATCAAACATTGTCCTCTACCTCGACACTTTCTTCTAAGATACATTTTAAAGTATGGTGAAGAAAATTAATTGCTTTTTTACATTCATAACTTTACAAAAATTTACAAAAGTCTTAGGATTTAACTATATCTTGCTAAAATCGGTCAGATAATCGTATTTGTTTTTTAGTAATGTTAACAAAGATATTCTGTTTTTCTTAACATTTTTGTCTTTATCCATGACAAGTACGTCTTCAAAGAATTTAGTAACCGTCGGGTTAAGTTTTTCTAATGATTCAAGGTAAGCTGTATAATCTGCTGATTCTTTTATGCCTTCAACGCCTTTATATAATTCGTTTTCGATAGGTTCCTTGAAGTATTGTTCTTGAACAGGCTCATTGCTTGTTTCTTTAAGGATTCTGATTACGCGGTTTGCGTTTTCAACAAGCTCCGGTGAATTTAGGTTTTGAACCAAATCAACGCGTTTTACGTAATCTGCGATATCTACAAGCGGATTTTTAGCTGAGCATGCTTCCAATGTCTGTTTGTTGTATTTGTCTGATAAAAATATTATCATTCTTTGTACGAAAAATTCGTTAACTTCATCAGCGCAATCCCTTTGCACAGGTAAAAGTTTGAGAGATTCTTTGATATATTTATCAACATTGATTTTTAAGCCTGAATCAAGAATTGTTCTGATAACGCCCAGTGCTGCACGGCGAACACCTAACGGGTCGGATGAACCTGTAGGTTTTTTGCCTGCCGCAAATACTGCACAAACTGTGTCGATTTTATCGGCGATTCCGACAATTTGTCCTTCAAGCCCGTTTGCTGTTTCGCTTTCAGCGTTTAGCGGGAAGTAGTGCTCTTTTATACCTTGAACAACTTTTTCGTTTTCACCTGAAACTCTTGCGTAATCAGCACCGATAAAGCCTTGAAGTTCTGTGAATTCAAATACAAGGTTTGTGGTTAAATCTGCTTTACAAAGATTTGCGGTTCTTTCAATGTCTTTTGATTCAACGTTTAAGTCTTTTGCGATTGAGTTTGATAAAGTGATAAGTCTTTGGGTTTTATCAAACATTGTTCCCATTCCTTTTTGGAAGGTAACGCCTTTTAGTGATTCAACGTAATCAATTAACGGCTTTTTGGTGTCTTCGTTAAAGAAAAATACCGCATCATCAAGTCTTGCTTTTATTACGCGAACGTTACCCGCTTTGATGTTTTCAAAATCATCTCCGAGATAATTTGTCATTGTAATAAATTTGTTTGTTAGTTTACCGTCTTTATACAGAGCAAAATATCTTTGGTGAACTGCCATAACCGTTACTGTTACTTCTTCGGGAATATCTAAGTATCTCGGATCAAATTCACACATTGCGGGAATCGGGTATTCGGTGATAAATGTTACTTCTTCAAGTAAATCGTCTGTGTAATAAG
The DNA here is from genome assembly GCA_947570135.1 of uncultured Candidatus Melainabacteria bacterium. Classification (GTDB taxonomy): domain Bacteria; phylum Cyanobacteriota; class Vampirovibrionia; order Gastranaerophilales; family Gastranaerophilaceae; genus Zag111. Next base: position 238,281 of record CANOTP010000004.1, read on the forward strand.
GTTTAGCACCGATTTTAGCTGCTTCTTCTTCCGCTTTTTTTACGATAATTTGTTTACGTTCGTTTTGGTCAGCTATAACTTTTACTCCGCGCATTATTTCAAGATAGTTTGCAGGATTGTCGATAAGAACTTCCTGTTTATCAAATCTGTGACCGCGTGAGTATTTTGAAGATTCTTTGTCAATAATTTTTATCTTAACTTCGTTGCTGTCCAAAATTGATACAATCCATTTGATAGGGCGGGAGAATTTTGCATCATTATAGCCCCATCTCATAAAGTGAGCACCTTGAAGTTTCATAAATACTGACGGTACGTTTTCTTGTAAAAGCTCGGCAATTGATTTACCTTTTACAACGATTTTTGCGTGAACGTAATTGTCTTCAATATATAAATCTTCTTTTGTTAAATTATTTTTGCGAGCAAAACCTTCACCTGCTTTTGTAAGGTTTCCGTTTTCGTCAAATGCAACGTTTTTAATCGGACCTTTTACGATTTTTTCTTCATCGGCGGTTTTTGTTTCCAAACCGTCAATAATAAGCGCAAGTCTTCTTGGTGTTGCGTAAACTTTTATATCTGAAAATTTAACTTTGTTATCGTTTAAAAAGTTTGTAAAATTAGTGTTTAATTGCTCGATTGCCTGCGGTATAAACTTATAAGGCAGCTCTTCCGTTCCGACTTCTAATAAATATATGCTCATTTTTCATCCTTATCTTATGTGTTTAACTGTTAAAATTATAGTAAAAGCAAAGGACTATGTAAATAGGGGATTGTTGTTTTTATTTTTTACCGATAGTGGCGAAGGAAACTTTTTACTCAAATTCTTATTTTAATTATAGATTTTCTCAAATTGTCGAACTTGATGAGAAAAATTTGTTAATCTTAAAATATATTAAAGAATATAATGATTCACAGTACGCACAAGAATTTAATCTTGATACAAAACAGCTAAAAAGTACCTCAAAAAGGAATTATAAACTGAAAATACATGATGCTGTTAGGCTTGCTGTCGGTCGGGTTCTTTTTGCAAATAGATAAAACCGAGGTTTAATTTTTTAGAACCCTGCAATTGATACAAAAACTTTTCGGTAAACTTAACACTCCGCAGTTTCATTATGGAGCTTATTTGTTAAGTGATGATAAAGTTTTAATTTATAACGGTGTCGGTGAAAAACGAAGCGGATTTTTTATGGGTACTGTCAACGCAAAGCCCGAAATTTATGACCTTAAAACCAATAAATTCATTATTTTGGATGACAGTTTATTATCCTTCCACTATCCAATTCTTTTGAATGTCGGGCGGATAATGTTTTTAGGTGCGGATTGCAGGATTAAATTTTTGATTCTAAAGTAAAGGGGGTTTTTATTTTGTAAATACCCAGAAACCTTTGCTGTTCATGGTTGTTATTACTCTGCGGTTATCTTTTTTCTCTTTTTCTTTTTCGATTTCTTTTGCAAGCTTTTTTTTTTGCTTGTCGGAATTTACGATAACGGGTTTATCTTTTTTGCCGTCGTTGAAAGCGCCTGCCATTAGTGTATTTGTATAAACAGGGGTTGTATGTGCGTAATCAAACAGGATAATTCCGTTAGCATACATTCTTCTGGTTTGGTAAATTTGTCTTACTAAATCTTCTGAAGAACCGCCCATAAAGGTTACGAATAGTCCTGCAAAAAGGTCTGTAGACGGGGCTTTAACCCTCATGACATCATTCATCATAGAACCGAGCATTCCCGAATCGTAAGTTAAAAATAACGGTGTGAAGCCGTCAATATATCCTCTTGAAGACCATGTTCTCCAGTCTTGCTGTTTTGTAGCAAGGGCTGAGGCTAAATCAGGGAAAATTACCGTGCTTATATAAACTTTCTTTTCTTTGCCAAGTTTCCCGACTTTTTGTACAAAATCGGTAATTTTGTTTCTTCTGTATTGATTCCAATCAAGCCATTGAACGTCAGATGTTGTAATATCTACAGGATCAACTCCCGATTGTTCTTTAAATTCGTTTCTTGCGTATTCGGTGAATCCCCAGGCGTTTTGTTCGTTTCCAGCTGATGCGTTAGGGTATCTTATATAATCAAGATTAATCCCGTCAGGGTGGTAAGTATCAATAATTTCTGCGATAAGTTCAAGTAAAAACTCTTGAACTTCAGGGTTTGCAGGGTCAATAAAGTATCCGTTATGCTCAGATGCCGATCTTGTTGCTGTCGGTAAGTCAGCATATTTTTTAGTTTTATTTCCCCAATCGGGACGGACTGAAAGTATACTTGACTGGCTGTATTCAGGCGGTTTGTTTCCTACGTAAAACGATTGAAACCAAATATGAACTTTAATATCTCTGTCATGGGCTTCCTTTATCCAGACTGCGAGAGGGTCAATACCTTCAAATGTTTCGTTTTGAACCGTAAAGCCGTATTTGTTCATGGTTTGGCTCGGGAAAATTGTTTTTCCGTGAAAATAGGTTTCTAAGAATATGCTGTTAAATCCGTTAGATTTAATATTCTCAAGGGTTGAGACAATTTGTTCGCGGGAAGTTTCTGTTGGTCGAATCCACAAACCTTTCAATTCGTTTTTCATATAAGGAAGAGATGTTTGTATGGCTAAATTTGCCGCATCAATTGCTTCTTTACTGTATTGCTGCAAAATCATGCTGTTTTTTGTTTCGGTTTGCGCGATTTGAAGATAGTTTTGCGCGCTTTGAATATGGCTTTGCGGTAATTTGTAATTGTAATTAGGGTAGGTGCTTTTGTAAAAATCCATCATCGAATTAGCTTCATTAATTTTTGCTTTAGCTTCGTATGTGTAACTTTCAGAAGTCGTGTAAACCGTTATTATATTACTTGTTTTATCAATGTAAATTTTTGAACCTACTGAAATATTTTGGGTTATCCAGTTTTTGGCGATTCCGTGTCCGCTTATTACAACTCCGTTTTTGGGAATTGTAGAATCTGCGCCGCTCAGTGCCGTTACTGTGTTTCCTTCAACAATTGCTTCTGTTCCAAACTCGTTTGTGCCTGTGTGGATGCCAAAATGGGGGGTATAGATGACAAGTTTATTGGCGCCTCTTCCTCCCGGAAAATAACTTGCGCTGAAACTCGGGTCTATTGAATTAATTCTTGTTGAATTTTGTTTAAATACGACTTCATCTGAGTTTAGCGTCAGGGGTGAAAACGCTGGAAGGGTTATTTCTTCGGGTATAAATTGCATATTGTCAAGCGCATCAACGGCAGCACAAGGAAGTGTTGTGCAAATTGTTAAAACTAAAATTGTTAATATGCGTTTTATTTTCATTATTTCCCTTTATTGTAATATCCCGTGTTTTTGTAATTAATACTTTCAATTTCAAGAATCTTTTCAGGTAAAGCCTGACTGTTTGGGCTAACTAAAAAAGCCTTTTTAAAATATTGGTTTGCTCTTAATAAGTCCCCGAGTTTTTCGTACATGCATGCCATTCTGATTAGTACGTTAAAGTTTTCTTTATATCCGTTTTCAAAAGCCGTGTTATAAAAATATAACGCTCTTTTATAGTCATTTCTTGCGAAATAGTATTCCCCGAAATAGTAATTGGTTGCGGCATTTTTCTTATCTATCTTTAATGCTCTGAAAAAGTAGGCTTTTGCGTAGCTGTTTTTGTTTTCATAATCATAAACCCTTGCCATTTGAACTATCGGATAAATGTCTTTCGGGTCTATTTGATTAAGTATAAAATATTCTCCGCTTGCTTTTTGCAAATAGTTTTTCTTTTCGGATTCATCTTTTGAGCTTAGTGCTTTTTCAAAATAAAAATCGGCCAACTTGGCTGTTGACCCTTTGTCGATTTTTGAATAATCGATAAAAGTATTTTTATCGTACTTAACTTCACCAAATTCTACGGCTTGCGCTGTATTAGCACATAATATCAGCGCAATAAGCTGTAAAATTAAGTATTTATTATAAATCCTGATAACTTGGTGTAGTATTTGTGTTGTGGTGGTAGAAAGAATAATCTTCTGCCGCAGGATCCGTGTACACATATAGCTTTCTCCAGAATCTTACGAATTTATTTTGCTGTTTGTATGCTTCTTCATCAGGAGTGTAATATTCCAGACCGTTAGCTCTTGCTTTTGAAACATTTACCATATCAGTAGTTTGAGCTGAGAACCCTTTGTTCTGTAAAACAGCAGGAGATGTTGTCTGGTCAACCGAAATTGCCGCAAACCCTTGAATTTGAGTAGCTGCTGCAACTATCATTACTAATAATAATTTTTTCATAGTCACCTCTTTTTATAAATTATAGTTTTTTTTTGCAAATATGACAATAATATTATAATTTGTTTACAAAAAAAGGTCATGGATTATTCGTATGATTTTAATATGACTTTTTCAAGTTCGTCTAATAATTGGTCTTCGGGAACTCGAGCAATTATTTCACCTTTTTTGAAGACGTAGCCTTCTCCGATTCCGCCCGCGATACCAAAATCGGCATGTCGAGCTTCCCCGGGGCCGTTAACAGCACAGCCCATTGTGGCTATGGTTATGTTTTTATCAAGGTTTTTGAAACGGTCTTCGACTTTTTTTGCTAAGTTTATCAAATCAATTTGAGTTCGACCGCAAGTTGGGCAGGACACAAAGTTTACCCCGCGAGTACGAAGTTTTAAGCTTTTTAGGATTTCAAATCCTGCCGATACTTCTTCTATCGGGTTTTCGGTCAACGAAACTCTTATTGTGTCACCGATACCGTCGGCTAAAAGTGTTCCTAATCCCACAGAAGATTTTATAAGCCCGTTTTTAAGTGTTCCAGCTTCTGTGACACCTAAGTGAAGAGGATATTCAACAATACTTGCCATAAGACGGTAGGCTTCGATTGTTGTTAAAACATCTGATGATTTTAGGGATATTTTTATTAAATCAAAATCCAAATCTTCAAGGATTTTAATGTGTTTCATCGCACTTTGTGCCATTTTTTCAGCCAGCGGAATGTCTTGTTCTATTAATTCTTTTTCTAAAGACCCTGCGTTAACACCTATTCTTATCGGGATTTGCTGCTGTTTTGCCAATGATACGACTTTTTCGATATTTTCTCTTTTCCCGATATTCCCGGGGTTTAGACGTAATGCGGAGATTCCGTTATTAATACATTGAATTGCAAGCCTGTAGTCAAAATGTATGTCTGCAATTAAAGGAGCAGGTGAAAGTTTTACAAGTTCTTTAATTGATTCTGCCGCGTCTTTATTTAAAACCGCAAGTCTGACAAGTTCACAACCCGCATCTGATAGTTCTTTAATTTGTCTTATTGTTTGTTCAATATTTCTTGTGTCTGTGTTGCACATTGATTGAACGCTTATCGGATTATTATTACCGATTTTTACATTTCCTATTGTAATTTCTTTTGATTTTCTTCTTTTTATCATACAATAATTGTATCACAAATCACAAAAGGAGAGGGTAAATTTATGAGAATTGCGGTATTATCTGATTTGCATGCTAATGCACAGGCTTTGGAAGCTGTTATGACGGATTTGATTACTCAAGGATGTGAGCATGTATTTTGTCTTGGAGATATAGCTTTAGCAGGTCCGCAACCAAAGGATGTAACAGATTATGTTATGGCTCAAGACGGTACATGGACAACAATTCAAGGTAATACCGATAAAATGATTGCTCAATACGGACCTGATGTTATGGAATTTTTGGAAGCTCAGTATCCTGTTATGGCAAATGCCATGGCAGATGATGTTGAACAATTGGATGATACACATAGGGCTTTTCTTGCAAATCTTCCGCCGATGTTGAGCTTGGATATTGAAGGCTGTAGTGTTCTTCTTGTTCACGGATCGCCAAGAGCTAATAATGAAGACATTTTGCCTGAAATGCCATTGGAAATTATTGAAGAAATTATTGAAGGCACTCAGGAAAAACTTATTTTATGCGGTCATACTCATGTCCCTTGCGGATATCAAACAAGTACGGGGCAAACGGTTGTTAATGTGGGCAGTGTCGGGAGACCTATGACGGCTGATCCTAAGGCTTGCTATGCTATTGTTGATTTTGCACAAGGCTCATTTGAAGTTCGTCACAGATTTGTTACTTATGATAATAAATTGGCTGCAAAATTGATGTCTGAACGCGGATTTATCGGTGCTGACAGGCTTGCTGATTTATTATTGAACCCTGTTGAAAGACATGTCTGATGCAAGAGCAGCTTAAGACGTTAAAATATTCTTATCGCAAAATTTTTCTTGAATGTGTAAAAGAAGCTCAAAATATTGATAACCTTGAGTCGGTTTGGGGTGGACAGATAAAATCCGAACTTGAAACTATTCGTTGCGAACGTGAAAATTATAGTTGTGCTGGTTGTGGCGCCTGCTGTCGTTTTGCAGTTAGTGAGTTTTCGCCCGAAACCTTAAAGATTAAAGCCAAAAACGGTGATAATTTTGCATCTCAATTTATAAATACTTTTGTCCCATACGAATCTATTGACCAGGCTCGCAAAATTTACCCCGAGTATGTTGAAATGCTTGAAGAGCTTACAGACGGAAATTTCTATATCTATCACTGTCCGAAAGTAACAGATGATAACAGATGTCCTGATTATGAGAATCGTCCGCAGATTTGCAGAGATTTTCCCGAAATTAACGGTTTCTTTTTACCTAAAACCTGTAGTTTCATCCCGTGGAATTTGAAATTCAGGTCTGTTTGGCTTAAGATTAATGCTAAGATAGAAATAATGAATTGGATGAATAAATTATGAAAAATTTATCAGGTTTAAGTTTAGCTGAAATAGAAGAAATAACGGATTCTCTCGGAGCTACAAAGTTCAGAGCACGTCAGGTTCATAACTGGATTTATTTAAAATCTGTTAAAGAAATTGATGAAATGACAGATTTATCTTTAAAATTCCGTGAGGAGTTAAAAAAGGTTGCAAATGTCACGGATACAAAAATTAAGGTTAAGCAAGTAAGTTCAGACGGAACCATTAAGTATTTACTTGAGTTTTCTGACGGTGAGTGTGTTGAAACGGTTCTGATGAGGTTTGATAACCGTGCGAATTTAACTGCTTGTGTAAGCTCTCAGGTCGGTTGTGCCGTAAATTGCAGTTTCTGTGCGACAGGTAAACGCGGATTTATCAGAAATCTTTCTTATAAAGAAATTATTGAACAGGTTTTGACAATCCAAAGAGATACGGGGCTGAAGGTTACAAATGTCGTGTTTATGGGACAGGGCGAGCCGTTATTAAATTTGGATAACGTCTTAAAAGCTATGGAAATCTTTAACGATAACTTCCAAATAGGAGCAAGACGTTTAACTGTATCAACATCAGGGATTGTGCCAAAAATAAGAGAACTTGCCGAACTTGATATGCAATCAACCCTGGCGTTGTCTCTTCATGCCCCGAATCACGAAATCAGGCGTCAGCTAATGCAGATTGAAAATAAATATAATATGGATGAACTCCATAAAGCTTTAAAATTCTACGTTGAAAAAACAGGGCGAAGGATTACCATTGAGTATCTGCTGATTAAGGATTTGAATGACACGGTTGAGTCTGCAAAACAGCTTGCCGCATACTTAAAAGATATAAAATGCAACATTAATTTAATACCTTACAACCCGACAGAAAAAAATGATTATAAACGCCCTTCAAATAATTCGATTATGCGTTTTAAATCTTTAATGGAACATTCAGGAAAAAAGGTTACCGTAAGACTTGAGCGCGGTGCCGATATTGATGCTGCGTGCGGTCAATTGCGCGGTAAAGTTAATTAAATTATTTTTGCGGCTCTTCAAAATCAATAGTCTTTATTTCATTGTATAAAGAATCAAGTTGGCGTCTTTCTTCTTGTATTTCTTTTTCGTAGCGGTCAAGAATTGCATTCATATTTTCTTCGTAATCTTTGATAATCATTTTTCCGCCGCCGTATGCTGCCGCAAGGCTTGTTAGAGCCGCTGCTGCCCAAATGGTAAATAAACGATCGGTTCCTTTATCTCTTTTAGGTTTTTCGGAAGATGTAAATGCGGGTTTAGTCGGTAAGCTTTTATAGTAATTGTTTGTAATTGGGGCAATTCTCATTTTTTATTTTCCTTTTGTTTTATTATAACAAAAACCGTAAAAATAAATTTTGCTATATTTACAAATTGATGATATAATTAAACGAAAAACAGGAGGAAAAAGGTGAAAAATAAGACTATGATTAGAATTTCGGGGGGGGGTAACTTTTTCTGCTCCTTAGCATTTACTTTGGCGGAAACATTAATTACTCTCGGAGTTATTGGAGTTGTTGCGGCGATTACTATTCCAAATCTTATCGCACATTATCAGAAGGAATCTGTTGCGACTCAGTTGAAAAAGACATATTCAACAATATCTCAGGCTGTTCGAATGTCCGAAGCCGAAAACGGTGAAGTCGCAGGTTGGGATATGGCTGACGAACGTAAAGAAGTTGTTTTTGATACATATTTGGTGCCTTTTTTAAAATGTTCTAAAAAAGAAGTAAAAGCTCAAGAAATCAATTATTACAATCCTAACGGTCAAAGAGAATCTGGTTTAGCAATTGTTCGCGGCGGAGCTACGGCTTATACGTTGCTTTCAGGTGTGCAAATTGTTGTCAATAATGGTGTTGTCACGGGGGTAGGTCCAAATGCGGGAGCAGGAACAGGTTTTGCTATGATTATTGATTTAAATGGTTATGATACTTTACCAAACCGATTTGGCCGTGATACTTTTTATATGGTTATTACAACTGAAAAAGGGACAATACTACATTTTAGTGATGATGGGGAGATGGGTACTGTTCAGCGGACCCGTAAGCAGCTCTTAAACGGTCCTTCACGCTATAATTACCAGTGTAATAAGAATGGACGTGGTATGTGGTGTGGTGCGTTAATCCAGAAAGACGGCTGGAAAATTTCAAAAGACTACCCCTGGTAGGGGGTACTTTGCTACTAACAGTTTTGCGCTTTGTGAAGTTATCGCGCTTTACGGGATACTCGCTGCATTGGAATTTTGCTACTTGTTTATTCCTACGGTAATCTCAAACATCGTTTGCTGTTTTGTTGATTTTACAAGTTTTAGTTGCGCGTTTTGTGCCTCAAAGTATTTCTTGCATATTGCAAGCCCAAGTCCACAGCCTGTTTTTTTGGTCGTGTAACCTTGAGTAAAAATTTCATCCTGTTTATCTTTTGGAATAGGTTTGCCGTTGTTACTGATTTTTATTATTCCGATATTATCTTTGACTTCGGCTAAAACCTCTATTTTCCCTCTCATGTCGATTGCTTCAATACCGTTTTTTAAGATATTTACTATGCAGGCAGGAAATTTATTTTCATCAGCTTCAATTAAAGCCGTATTTTTAATAAAAACCTCAAACTCAATTTCTTTATCAAATACAAAAGCCTTTGCAAGTTCTATACTGCTTTCAATTGTCTTTTTAAAATCCAGAATCTGTGTATTTGTGTTATTTAGCGATTTTAACTCAAGAAGATTTGCCCCTATTATCTGTACGGATTTTTGGATACATTCAATCGCGTTTTCGGTTGATTCGTTTTTTATCCCCGTTTTTTCAAGGTTTTTTCTGATAATTTGGGTGTACATATCGCAAATTGATAAGTGATTTCTGATTTCATGCGATACGTATCTTATTTGGTTTTCTAATTCTTCGTTTGTTAATTGGTTTATCATTTTTTATTTGTCCTAAAATAAAAGGGTTCGGCACAAATTTTGCAGAACCCTTTATGATATATGTGTCAGTTTTTTATACTGTTGTAATAACGTTTGTTTTACTGCTTTTGAACCCGTGGCTCAGTGCATATAAAACAGCGTTGGTTCTGTCGTTAACTTGTAATTTTTGGAATATGTTATTTACGTGAGTCTTAACTGTAGTTTCAGAGATAATAAGTTTTCCTGCAATACTCTTGTAGTTAATTCCTTCGGTTAGAAGTTCAAGAACTTCATTTTCTCTTATCGTAAGTGTGTTTAATAAGTTTTCGCCTTCTGAAGTTTTTGATTCTTCTTTTGCTGTGGTTTGGAAGTATTCGAAAAATCTTGTTGTAAGTACTGTAGGAAGATATATTTTACCTGATGCAACTTCTTCTATTGCGTTGATAAGTTTTACTGAAGCCATAGTTTTTAGAACATAACCTTTAGCACCTAATTTCATAGCGCGGTAAATTAAATCGGAATCATCATAACCGCTTAATGCGATGATTTTTGTTGAAAGATTTAACTTGTTGATTGTCTGTATTGTTTGAAGCCCGTCTTTTTCAGGCATATTTATGTCTAATAGAACGATATCAGGGTGGTATTTTTTGATTAGGTTAACTCCAAGATTTGCGCTGGTTGTAGTTCCTACAACTTCATAACAGCTTTCAAGATTGATTAATTCTTTAATCCCTCTTAAGTGATTAGCGTTATCGTCAATCAATAATACTCTCAACTTCTTGTTAAAATCTCTCATTTTATTCCCCCGTGTGTTTGGTTATCTTCTACACTTTATATACTACTTCTTTTAGATGGGTTTTAAATCCATGTACTGATTGATAATTTTATAAAAGAAGATTGAAGCTCTTATCTAAACCTTTTGATTTAGAAAAAGCCTCAATCATGCTCTAAATCATGCTCTGACCGCATGGTTGATTTCTAACGAGTCAAGAGTTAAATATGATTAAATGATTTTTTTGTTCATATTGAAAATGTATTGTTTTAAATAGGGCATCATATTTTTGGATTATTTTACCGGTTTTGTTTAATGTTTCTTAATGATAATTAAAGTTTTTACTTATGTTTTCCGATACAGTGTATGTAGAAATAATAGAAAGGTTTTCTTATGAGTAATATTCAACGTAGTTCAAATACCCAACGTATAAATAGAACATATAGAAGCGGAAATTCTAACAAGACTTCAAGATCCTCTCATAGCGGTTCAGTATGGGGAAATAAGAAATCTTCAACTTCTCACAATGCACCTTCTGCTTCTACTATTGCACAATCTATAAAAGATGATATTTATGCAAAAACTTGGTGCGGTTTACCTACAACAGGTAAAAATATCGGGGAGCATATTAGAAATATTAATGCTTCAAATGTACGCGAAGTCTATAATAAATATAAAGAGCTTACTGGGAATAAAGAAAATATATTTTCAGGAATACTTGATGAAGTAGGGTTACCTGAAGCAGAACGTGAATCTTATGTAAAACATATTTTCTATGCGCGTATCGAGTCTGCAAAACAAGAAGGTATTTATACTGATGATATTAAAAAAGATTTAGATACCGAATTGAAAAAGAAAGGGTTAATCAGCAAAAAATTTGTAAACGCTTTATTGACAAAATTAATTAATAGGACTATACGTTCTAACAATAATGTCGGTTATGAAAATGATAAAGCAAACGGTAAAATTGATAAAGATTTTAAACAAGGTAAATCAGGAGACTGTTGGCTTCTTGCGGGAATCCAAGCGTTAGCGGAAACACCTGCCGGCTTAAAAGCGTTAAATGATTCGGTAAAAGTTTTACCGAATGGTTCTGTTGAGGTTACTCTAAAAGGTGTTGGTAAAAAATATGTAATTACTCGGCAAGAAATAAAAAATGCAAGAGAGTTATCAACGGGTGATGCTGATGTTCGAGCTATAGAAATTGCAATGGACCGTTATTTTAAAGAAGAAGGTGGAATAAATGGTAAACCTGATATCCGTGGTAATAAGTCCTATGTCTTATTTAATGCCATAACGGGTAAAGGTGATAAGAATTTCTTGCAAGACAGTTATGGTAGAATCCCTGATATGTGGTTTTCTGATAGGCAAATAGATAATTTTAATAAACCGAGTCATGTAGCTGTTGTCTCAGCAAGAGGTAAAGGTAGTGAAACCTTTGCCGAACCAAGCGGAGAAGTTAAGTTAATTAAAAGCCATGCGTATACGGTTAAAGGTTCAGATTCTAAATATGTTTATCTGATAAATCCTCATAACACCTCAAAAGTTATCAAGATCACCAGAGAAACTTTTAAAGACTTTTTTAATCAGATAGACGAATTTGATTTATAATTTATCTTAGTAAAATATTATCAATCAAACGGACTCCGCCTACTTTGCAGGCTATAAATACGCGGGTTGTATCATTAGCGGTTTTAACTTCTTCTAAGTCGGTTTCATTCATAAATTCAAGGTATTCCAAGTCGTGATGTTCGTTTAGGAATCGGTATGCTGTTTCTTTTAACGCTTCAACATCTGTGATACCTTTTTTGTAGCAATTTTTGATGTTATTAAGAATTTTGCTTAATGCAAGTGCGTGAACTTTGTCTTCTTCACATAGGTATTTGTTGCGGGAACTCAGAGCCAATCCTGATTCTTCTCTTACAATCGGGCAAGGGATGATTTCTACAGGAATATTCAAGTCTCTAACCATTTTTTTGATAATAATAAGTTGTTGTGCGTCTTTTTCTCCAAAAAACGCAAAATCAGGCTGAACAATATTAAACAGTTTATTCACAACGGTACAAACTCCGTCGAAATGTCCCACGCGGGACTTGCCGCAAAGCTTGTTTACAAAGAAAAACGGCGGAATAACATAAGTAAGAAAATCATTTGTTCTCATTTGCCCTTCTCCGTACATTTCGTTTGGAGATGGGGCGAAAACAATATTTACTCCTGCATCTTCACACAATATTCTGTCAGCATCTAATGTGCGCGGGTATTTGTCTAAGTCTTCTCCGGGGCAGAATTGAATAGGGTTAACAAAAACCGAAACAACAACTTTGTCGCATTTTTCAACCGCTTTTTGAATTAAACTTAAATGTCCGTTATGCAATGCTCCCATTGTCGGTACAAGCCCTATTGTCAAACCTTCTTTTTTCCATTGTTTAACCTGTTCCCTGACTTCTTTTATTGTATGTATTAGCATTTTTATATCCCTCTTTTCCTTTGTAATTGTATCACAAAAAGAAGGAGCGGCGGATATATTTTCTATCCGCCGCCTTTGATTTTATTTTTGTTCTTCGAGTTCTTCAAGTTGATCTTTAAGAAGTTCTGCAATTTCTGCTAATTGATCCTGATCCAATCCCGGTTTTTCTGGTTTCTCCAATTCCTCAGGTCCCTCAGGTTCCTCGGGTTTTGTTGGTGCCGGATTGGTAAAGACGATTAGTTCCAAGAATTTTCTAATAATATCTTTTAGTCCGTCAATGGCCGTTTTGTTTGGATCTTTGACCGTTGGTTTTTCTGGACCATCAGGTTTTTCTTCCTCGTCGACCTTATCATCATTGTCAACTTTATCGGGTTTATCAGATTTACCGACTACGACTGTGTTATTATCTCCGATAATAACAACTGTTGTATCGTTTCCGTTGCCTACAGTTACATTTGTACCGGGTTGTGGAGCTTCTGTAGCCGCTGTAGGTTCTGTAGCATCTGTCGGTTCAGTTGTAGCGGTTGGTTCAGTTGCCGCTGTCGGTTCAGTTGTAGCGGTCGGTTCAGTTGCCGCTGTCG
>CANOTP010000005.1 GCA_947570135.1 uncultured Candidatus Melainabacteria bacterium
TGAAGAGGAGAAAAAAGTATGAAAAATCAGACTATAGTTAGAATTTCGGGGGGGGTAACTTTTTAAGCTCCTTTGGTTTTACATTGGCGGAAGTTCTAATTACTCTCGGAGTAATCGGTGTTGTTGCAGCGTTAACCGTACCGATAATAAGAACTGCTTATCAACGAATTGTTTACCCTACTCAATTGAAGACCGTATATAGCAAACTCCTTGTTGTGCAGAAAACTTTAAATGATGAGAACGGAACCCCTGATCAGTGGCAGTTTACCAATCATGCAACTGATTCTGATGATACTTATAATCTTGAAATTTTTAAAAAGTATGCAACAGAGCTTTCTGCCTTATCAATAACAGATAGAGGAAATTACAAATATGAAATAACAGGCTTGTCTTCAAAAGTAAAAATGATGAATGGACAACCTGCAAAAGCTGTTCCGGGATGGGTAACGGGTCATTATGTGTTTGAAGGTAACGCTTGCAGACGCATGCAGTTAAAAAGCGGTGCAACTGTTGTAATGTATTTTGCAAACGGAACAGCGGGAGCTGTATTGTGGCCTTTAGTCAATAAAAAAATGTATGCTGCATTTGCGATAGATATTAATGGGGCATCTCCTCCAAATATTATCGGTCGCGATATTTTTATGTTCGGTCTGAAAGGCGGAAATAATTCAATAGTACCGTATATGGATGATACCTCTGATTGCAACAAACAGGGTGCAGGTTTGTCTTGTTCAAGAAAAATTATTCAGGACGGTTGGCGAATGAATTATTAAAGAAACTTTTTAGCAAGCTCAATTTCCTCAAACTTTGAAAGTTCGGGATTTTTGAGTTTTTCTTTTAATACACAATCAAAGATTTCGGAGTATTTTGAAGACGGTGGAATCCCTAAATTCTGCAAATCTTTTCCTGTGATTTCAAGTTTAATGTGGCGCAAAATATCTAAGTACCGTGTTGCGACCTCAGTATTAACTGTTGCGTACATTAAAACGGTTTCTAAATTTACCCCTTCAAAGTTTTTGTATATTTCAAAGTCGGAAATTATTTTGTCATTCTGAACTTGATTCAGAATCTTTTTATAATCATCAACGATTTTTTTCTCTGATTTTGTTAGCGGCAGGTTTGAAATATCAGGCAGAAGTCCGACATAGATTATCCAGGGGTAAATTGGATTATAAAGGTTGATGAGTTCTTCCAAATTGACAGTAGGAAGTGTAAATTCACAAGGTGCAATCAGTTTATAAATACCTTGTTCAATAAATCTTTCAAACGCTGTCCAAGAATTAAGATTAAAAGTTTCAACCAATTCTTTTTTTAGGCGCTTATATGACATATCGTAATTTATATTACTTAAATATTCATCTTGAAGTTTTTTTGTATGAGGTTCAAGTTCAAACCCGAAACGTACGGAAAACTTTAGAGCGCGGACAATTCTTGTCGGGTCATCAATAAAACTGTTATCGTGCAGGATTCTGAGGGTTTTTGTTTTTATATCTTCAAGCCCTTTTGTGTAATCAATAATTTCACCTGTCAGAGTTGATTTAGTAAGCGCGTTTATCGTAAAATCTCGGCGTAAAACATCTTCTTTTAAAGAACATCCGATATCCCCGACAACAGGTAGATGTCCTTTTTGCGGGTAAGTTTCGCATCTTGTGGAAGCAATATCAATTTCCTCGCCGTTCATTTTAATTCTCACGGTTCCGAAAGGTTCGTTTATTTGAAGAATTTGCGCATCAGGTATTGTTTTTGCAAACTCAATAGCATCACCAACGTATGTGATATCAATGTCAAAGCTTTTGTGTCCGAGAATTTCATCTCTGACAACTCCGCCGATGTAATAAAGATTTTTATCCTTTAGATTGATGATGCTCATGCATTGATTTTAGCGTAAAATAGTGTAAAATGAAAGATATTAATATTCTGTCGCCCCTGATGTTTGAGGCGGTGGGTGCAAAGAGGTAAAATTTTATATGTTACAGGAAGCAACAAAAGCCTTAAATTCGGCATTTAATAACAGTTTTATCAAGAAGTTGAGTCAATATCTTCACGATTGTGTTCGCGAAGAAGTTAAAAGTTCAACATTTCGTAATCTTAAAGGTGATAAAGATAACAAATGGATTTTCTTGAAAGAACAGGAAACTTTGTTAACTCAAGGGCTTGATTATTTAAAGCTTGACGGTGCCAATCCGAATCTAACAGAACTTATGCTTCAGGGAGATTCCTCCGCAAGAGATAAATATCTGATTTACGGTTACATGTTTTTGGTCGGACGCAACGGTAAATCAAGACGTCAGAACGAGTTTTTGACCCCGCTTTTGTATGTTCCTTGTAAATTAGAGCGTAACGGGGTTAATATTAATTGTATTTTACAAGATGAAGTTTTGTCGTTGAATACAGGCGCGCTTGCAGCTTTGATGAAAAAAGGCGAAGATGATGATGAAGTGGATTTGTTCTTGGAAGGCATTCTTGACGTGGTTCCTGATTTGCCTATCACAAAAGAGAAAATGGATATTTTCTTAACCACTTTAAAATCCTTAATCCCTGATTTGGAAATATCATCTGATTCTTTATTGGATGTTGAAGAAGATAATGTTACGAAAGATTTATCGGATGTTCAGGTGACAGGCGAAAATCTTGATGAAATCATTGATGATGAAATTCAGGAACAAAAACAAAAAGCTTCTGTCGGTGATATTAAAAAGCTTTCTGTCACTTATCAAAGTGCGATTATTTTAACAAAAAGACCTGCCGTAACCGCAGGGGTTTTGCATGAGTTAATGCAGATTGCAGAAAAACCCAGCGGAGTGTTCCGTGAAACAACATTAAGCGTAATCAATGATGAATATACTCAAAGTGCTGAAAAAGTTTTTTCGCTAAATGATTCTGATGATGATTTTTATCCGATAACTCCTTTAGCCTTAAGTGATTCACAAGAACGTGTTATAAAAAATGTTGAAAACAGTAAACTTATCGCGGTTCAGGGGCCTCCCGGGACAGGTAAATCTCAAACCATAGTTAACCTTGTTGCACATTTAATCGCTAACGGAAAAACCGTTCTTGTTGCTTCCCGCATGGATAAGGCGGTTGATGTTGTCGCTGACAGGCTTAATGCTTTAGGCGCCCCTTATCTTGCACTTAGAGCAGGCAGAATGAATTACCAAAAACAATTGAGTTTCCAATTGCAGGAACTTGCTTCAGGTAAATTTGCGCTTGATGATGATGTGGAAGATTTTATTTTCGCAGATGTTAAAGATATGCATAAACATCTTGATTGCATGCGCGAAACAGAAGAAAAGTGCGAAAAAATTATTAAAATGGAAAAAGCCTGGCATGATTTGAAAAACGAAATTAAAGAGCAATCATTATCAGTCGGTGAGCTTGAATATATCAAGCGCCCGCTTAAAAAATCAGAAATTGATAACGTTAAGGATGTTATAAAAGCCTTAACCGATAATATGGAAAAATCTGGGTTTTTCGCATCATTTGCCAATATGTCGAGTTTAAGACAATTGAAAAAAATCTTGGATATCAGAGATTTTGATGTGGAACCTGAAAATATTGACAGACTTAAAGTTGAACTTGATTTCATTACTCAAAAATGGCGTTTGCGCAAAATCGAATCTGATATTCAAAAAACAGGCAATCTTCATGTGATGATGGAACAAATTCGTCAGATGAAAAGAAAACAAGGACCTTTAGCGATTAATATCTTAAAAAGTACAAGACGCGAAGCTTTAAAAGCACTTTTACGCGACGCGAAAAAAGTCAGAAGAATTAAAATTCACTCAATGGCGCTTGTTGAACGCAAAAAGAAAAAATCCGATTCGATTATGGAAGTTGAAGATTTTAGACCGCTTTTGGACGCTTTTCCTTGTTGGTGTGTGACAACTTATGCTGTATCTGATTCCTTGCCGTTAAAACCGGGAATGTTTGATGTTGCAATTATTGATGAGGCTTCTCAATGTGATATCGCAAGTTGTTTCCCTATTATGTACCGCGCTAAAAGAACGGTTGTTGTGGGCGATGACAAGCAGTTACCTCACCTGTCATTCTTGGAAAAAGCAAAAGAACAATCTTTCTTAAGCCAATACGGAATTCCTGATAAATACCAATTAATGTGGCGTTTCAGAACCAATTCAATGTTTGATTTGGCGGATTATTATTCAATGAACTCTGTTATGCTTGATGAACATTTCAGAAGTCTTCCGCCGATTATCAATTTTTCTAACAAAGAGTTTTATAATGACAGAATCCGTATTATGAAAATGGATAATCCTGAGGATTATGCAATTGATATAATCAATGTTCCCGACGGTAAAGTCGACATGGATGCAACGCGTAACCTTCCTGAGATAGAATCTCTTGTTAAGACTTTGCATGAAATAATCATAGAAGATGAGCGTAAAAACCCTGATAAACCTGTATCTATCGGTATAATTTCACCGTTCAGGGCTCAGGTTGAACAATTAAAGATTTCTGTGCCTAAAGTTTTATCAGATTACATGATTAAAAAACACAAAATTGAAATAGGTACAGCGCACACATTCCAAGGTGATGAAAGAGATATTATCTTAATGTCTTGGGCTTTTGCAAATAATTCTTACCCGCAAAGTATCACTTTCTTGCAAAAACCGAACTTGTTTAACGTTGCGATAACCAGAGCAAGAAGCAAGTGTATAAATTTTGTATCTCATGATTTAGATACAATGCCTGACGGACATTTCAGACATTATGTTTCATACCTTAAACAGTATAAAGAACGTCAAGAGGCTTTGAAAAACAACGAAATTGATGAAAATATCTATAAAAATGCGCTTGAGTGCGAGATTGCAGATGAAATCAGAAAACTTGAACATAAAGTTCAAGCAGGTGTAGAAATTGCAGGCTTAAGCGCTGACTTGGTTATTGATAACAAGTTTATTGTTGAAATTGACGGGCTTGATGATAACAAAAAACTTCATCACATATCTAATATGAAAAAACAGGCAATATTAGAGCGCTGCGGATTCAAGGTTAAACGTATAACTTACCGCGAATGGCAATATTCTCAAAAAGCTTGTTTAGACAGAATCCTGACACTTGATTAGTTGTTAGGTCTTCTGAAACTTTTTCCGCCGTTATAATCTTCATCATCTTCATGATAATTGAAGCGGGTGTAGTTTAAAAGTGCATCAGGAAGTCCTGCAATAATCAAAATTCTTTCATATAAATCAATCACATGCGCGTGGTGTTTTTCCGGAAGATATTCAGGCGAAAGTGTCAATGAAATTACCTGCGGACGAATATTTTTCTTATCAATGGTTTTCATCATTGAAAGAAATGTTTGATAAAGTTCTTTTGGGGTTTTTCTGATTTCAAAATCTTCTCCCGTATCAAAACCTGAATTACTCATATAATCAGCGTCAATACTTAAGAAAACATCTTTATCTTTAAAGTCGGGAAGTGTTTCTTGCGTGCAGGTTATCAGTGTAACTTCTTTAAACTTCGTTTGTTTTTCAAAAAGTAAATTATTATATCTGTAATCTTCAACGTATTCATTCATTACAGCATTTTTAGGGTTAATTAAAAGTTTTTGAGTATATGGTTTTACGGTTAGCGGTATGAATAAAAATTTTACCATATCAGGTTTAAATACGTTACCGAATATAGGGATTCCCCAGGCTATATCAATTCCGTCATGTTCGCCAAAATCATATCTTAATCTCATATCAAGCGCTTCTTCTTTTGGCATAACCCAGTAAACCGTATCAACATTATCGTTTTTGGCTATATATTCGTTAATCCAGTCTTCAATTTGAGCGCCTTTTGATTTTGATATTGCACGGTTAACGTAGATGTCACTGTGGGTATCAAAATTTATAAGAGTTGAAGGCGGTTTTATACCTTGTTTTTGAGCGTATTCAATTACATCAAGTGCCTGATTATGGTCGATGTTTGCATCGATAATTTTTGCGTTTTCTACAACTTTTGAGATGTATTTATCAACATTTTGGTCAGAATTTTTTATAAAAAATAAGGTTCCGAGTCCTGCTAAAATTACAAGTAATATTACCGTGCAAATTATTATTTTGCGTTTCATTTATCCTCCAAGCTTTCTTTTATTTTAAGTTCAATTATATTTAAGGTCAAATACTTATTAATTTTACAAAGATTATTTTTCGGCTAATATAAAAATAACAGTTGAGATATAAAGAGGTTTAAAAATGAAAAAGGTTTATATAGAAACAATGGGTTGCCAGATGAATAAGTCTGATACCGAGCGTATGTTCGGGATGTTATCAAACTTTGATTATGAGGAAACAAAGGAGCCAAAAGAAGCAGATTTGCTTATGGTTAATACTTGTTCAATCAGACAATTAAGTGAAGATAAAGCATTCAGCTTAATCGGAACCTGGGGTAAGTGGAAGAAATCAAGACCTGAACTTATAATCGGTTTTTGCGGCTGTGTCGCACAGCAAAAAGCTCAGGAAATTTTTAAACGTGCTCATTATGTTGATTTTGTTTTAGGGACTCATAAGATTTATTCTTTGCCTGAGATAATTAAGGCTGTGCAAAACGGTGAAAAGGTTTGCGAATGTGAAGAAACTAATGCAACAGAAGATGAAAAAGCCGTACAATATGAGATTAATCGTGTAAAATCGGTTAATGCGTGGATTCCGATAACAGAAGGGTGTAATAATTTCTGTACATACTGTATTGTTCCGTATACAAGAGGGCGTGAGCGTTCAAGATTACCAGAAACAATTTTGAAAGAAGTTAATGATGCATTAGCTTCTGGATTTAAAGAAATTACGCTAATCGGGCAAAATGTAGACAGTTATGGTAAAGATTTTAAAGACAGAAATTACAGACTTGCAGACTTATTAAAAGAAGTTAACGCGATTGAAGGTAAATTCAGGATTCGTTTTGTAACTTCTTATCCGACGGATATAACGGATGAGCTTATTGAAACTGTTGTTAAATCAGACAAGGTTTGCGAGTATTTCCATATTCCTATGCAATCAGGCAGCAGTGCGGTTTTGAAACGTATGAACAGACGCTATGACAGAGAAACTTATTTTGAAATTGCAAATAAAGTCAGAAAAATGGTACCTGATGTTACAATAACAAGTGATTTTATTGCGGGATTCCCGGGTGAAACCGAAGAACAGTTTATTGAAACTTTAACCGCAATGGAAGACATCGGGCTTGATTATTCAAATACGGCTGCGTATTCTCCTCGTGAAAAAACAGTTGCTGCTCGCTGGGTAGATGAATATATTGATGAAGATACAAAGTTTGAACGACTTGCTCGTTTGAATGAACAAAACAGAAAATGCTGTCTTGAATCAAATAAGAAATTTTTAGGCAGAGAAATGGAAGTTTTGGTTGAGAATTTTGAAAACCATAAAGGTAAAAATGTAATAACAGGCAGAACTCGTAATAATAAAATTGTTCACATTCCGAGTGATAAGGATATGACAGGCGAATTTGTTAATGTAAAAATTGTTGGTGTAAAAACCTGGTATTTGAATGGAGAATTAATTTAGTTTCTTAGCAAAAATTTATTATTATTAATTAAGTTAGGAAAATAAATGAAAATTTTACGAGTTGCTGCACAAAAGTTGAAACCTTCTGAAGTTGCGCTCAAAAATACACAGACGAGATTGTCTCCTGAAGAAACAGATTTGTTAAATCTGTATAGGCAGCAATATAATTATGCAAAAACCAAATCGATTCAATGGGGATTAAAGCGTACAATGGATTATTCGTTAGGTTTTGTCGGGTTTGTTATGTATAAGTTTCGTACGATGTATGATGATGTTTCAAAGGAATATTTTCATTTAGAATCAGCAGATGACCCGAGAATTACTAAAGTAGGACGCAGATTAAGGAAGTACAGTATTGATGAATTTCCGCAATTTTTTAATATTTTAAAAGGTGATATGTCTTTAATCGGACCAAGGCCGTTTACAATATATAATCATAATGAATGTAACTGCAATCACCCTGATTTTGTAAGACGTTATGTAGTAAAACCCGGTGCCAAATTAGCTTATAACTCGTTAAAAAGTGTGGATATAGGTGATACAATACGGGTTGAAAGAGATTATGTTGAAAATTGGAGTTTAAAAAAAGATATAAAAATACTGTTTAGAATTATTTCAGATATTTTTAAGGGCAATAATTATTAACTTTATATGAACCCAAATATCTGAAAAACGAAGTTTTAGGACGAATTTCATTGATTACTTTTAAAAGATTTGAGCCTTGAAGATGTCCGTCAAAACTTACTATAAATATATATTCGTCAGGTTCTATTTTAGAAGGACGGGATGAAATATATGATAAATTAATATCATTTTCCAGAAATATTTTAAGAATTTCTAACAACGCACCGGGGGTGTGGTTTGTTCTAAAAGCTACGGTTGTTCTGTCTTTTCCTGTCGGAGATGTTTCCATATCTCCGATTAAGATATATTTTGTTTTGTTATTTTTATCGTCGTTAATATTTTCTTTTAAGATATTTAATCTGTAATTTTCGGCTATTTTTCTGTTGCCTATAGATGAATATGTTAAGTTATGATTGGCTAAATCGTTAGCAGCTTCAATCATTGTCGGAGTTTCTATTATATTAAGGTTATACGGCATATCGTTATTGATAAATTCCTGACATTTTGAAATAAGTCTTGGAGTTGCGATAACTCCCGTTATACTGTAAAACTCTGTAGTTTTAGATAGCAGGCAGTATTCAATCGGCAGAGTTATCTCCGATAAAATTCTTAAATTCGGGTTTTTGGAAGTTATTATACAATCTAATGATTCTCTGATTGTACCATCAAGAGTGTTTTCAACAGGCAGCACTCCTAAAGTGTTCGGGTTTTCTGCGGTGTAGTCTACAATTTGTTTAATTGTTTTTAATGGTGTAGACGGGCATTGCAGTTTATATTTTTCACAAAACACATCTTTTGCCATTTCGGAAAAAGAGCACTCGGGTTCCAGGAAAACCATATTTTTGATGCTTTCAAAATTAGCCATTTACTTAACTCCGTATTTCAATTAGAATTATATCAGAAATTAATTGAAAAGGGAAGATATGTCAGGTATAAAATTCGGAACAGACGGCTGGAGAGCTGTAGTAGGACAAGATTTTAACAGAGAGAATGTAGCAATTGTTTCAAATGCTATCGGAAAATATGTGTTTGATAATTACGGGATTTATAAAACCGTAATTGTAGGTTATGATCCGCGCAATATGGCAAAAGAATTTTCAATGCAGTGCGCGCAAATCTTGAAAGATAAAGGATTTAAGGTTTTATATAGTGATAAGGTTATTCCGACGCCTGTTTTAGCGTATAATGCGAAAAAACTTGATGCATGTGCGGTGATGTTTACTGCATCTCATAATCCGCCCGAATATTTGGGGATAAAATTTATACCTGATTACGCAGGTCCTGCAACAAGTGAAATTACAGATGAAATTGTTTCAAATTTCGGTAAAAATACCCCGTCTTGTGGCGTCGGTAAATTAATTTATACGGATTTTTCAAGTGCGTATTTTAAGCATATTAAATCTTTGATTGATTTTTCAAAGATTAAAGATTTGAATAAACGCATAATTTTTGACGGTTTGTACGCTGCAAGTATTGGATATTTTGATAAGCTTTTATCAGATAACGGGATAGAATATGACAGTATTCACATGTATCATGATATAAATTTTGGCGGCGGAATGCCGGAACCGAAACCTAAGTTTATGGGTGAGATGATCGAATATGTAAAATCTCACAAAGATTATGTAGGTTTTGCCAATGACGGTGATTCGGACAGGTTCGGGGTGATAAACGAGAACGGTGAATATGTTACGCCAAACGAGATTATTGCAATTTTATTGATGCATTTGAAAAAGCACAAAAAATGCTCAGGTGCGCTTGTAAAAACTGTCGGCGTAAGCTTAATGCTTGATATTATCGCGCAAAAACTCGGTGTAGAAATAATAGAAACTCCTGTAGGGTTTAAGCATGTCGGCGAAGCTATGAGAAAATTTAGCCCGATAATAGCAGGCGAAGAATCAGGCGGATTAAGTATTCAAAACCACATCCCCGAAAAAGATGGAATCCTTGCAAATTTACTTGTTCTTGAGGCTATGGCTTATGAAGGTAAATCTCTTGTACAATTACAAAAAGAACTTCACAATTTTGTCGGTTGTACGTTTATAAACACTCGTGTGGATAAAAAACTTGAAGGTGTTGAAGAAATAAAACCTGTTTTGGATAAGTTTACAGCGCTTGAAGATGTTGCAGGGCAAAAGATTGTAAGAAAAGATTATAAAGACGGAGTAAAACTTTATTTAGAAGATAATAAGACTTGGATACTTGTTCGTCCGTCAGGAACAGAACCGCTTTTAAGGATTTATATTGAAAGTGATAGTGAAGATAAAATAAATAATATAAAAAGTTTTCTGTAGGCTAGCAAATTAAATTTTGTTCGGATTTAATACAGAATGTACAGACAAAATAACAGAAAGGTAAAAATATGGAAGTTAGAAATAATCCGAGTTTCGGTATGGCATTTATAAAACCTAAGGCTGAAGATATTGCGGGGTTTACAAAATATGTAACAAGAGGCAGACGACCAAAAATGATCGCGCGTGGTTTAACTCAATTGCAAAAAGCCCATGCTAATGATCAATATGTTGATATACACTTTTTGCCTGACGCGAAAGGTTTTTCTGTTATTCCAAAGGTTAATACTCCTGTAGAAAGAACAAGAATAGAATCTGTTCTTGGTGGAACATCTCGTCCGTTTTACTCAGATACCGTAAATCCTGCAAGAATTGACAGGGTTGCGGGAGAAGTTAATGCAGAATTGGAAAGGCTGGAAAAATCAGGAGCTTCAAAACTAAAACTAAGCTGGACTGCAGTTAAAGGTTTTTGTCGCGTAGCTAAAGAAGTTGTTCGAGTAATAGTATCACCGAAAGAGATTCTTCCTGCGGATTTAAGAGCTGCATCAGCAGAAGCAGCACGTATTGAACAAGGTGTAGGTGAATTATTGGCAAAAGAGGTAGCAAAAACTCAAAGAAGACTTGCTACAGAAAAATTAATCAATAATTCATTAAAATAAAATTTGTAACTTGTTAACAAAACTAAACAAACATGGGAAAACACGGTTGACACGGTGTTTTGTTTATCCTAAGATAGATATGCTTGAAGTATAGTAACCGAAATATATAGCGAAAACTTTAAGCAGGGCAAGGTTCATGCTTTGCCGAAAGTAGTACATAGAAAAAAGAAAAAAGGAATGCAAATGGCAAACAGCACTAAGAAAAACAGAATCAGAGTTTGTTTGAAAGCTTATGATCACAAACTAATTGATGTATCTGCTGACAAAATCGTAGAAACAGCAAAAAGAACAGACGCTAAAGTAGCCGGTCCTATTCCTTTACCTACAAAAAGACGTATTTATTGTGTATTGCGTTCACCACACGTTGATAAAAAATCTCGTGAACATTTTGAAATCAGAACACACAAACGCATTATCGATATTTACGAACCGACTCAACAGACAATGGAAGAGTTGCGTAGATTAGATTTACCGGCAGGTGTAGATATCGAAGCAAGATAGTTGCAACGATTCCTGTCAATGAAAATTGAATAAGCATTATGCATAGATAATGTGATCTACTACCCGCACGCAGAGATGAGAGTTTCTGAATTATAGAGGCGGAGGGAGGTGAAAGTCCTCCAAAAGGTAAAAGGACAGTAAGCAAAAGTAGCGCTCGCAAGAGAAAGATGCAACTCCGAAATCGGGGCAAGGATAATTTGCACCAAGTAGGACGAGCAGGAAAGGTAAAAATTATGACACTAGGTGTAATAGGTAAAAAAGTCGGAATGACTCAAATCTTTGATGAACAAGGTTTGGCTGTTCCTGTAACAGTTATTAAAGTTGACGAAACTGTAGTTACTCAGGTTAAAACTGTTGAAACTGATGGTTACAACGCAATCCAAGTCGGTACTGTTGCAGCTAAAGAAAAACACTTGACAAAAGCTCAATTAGGTCATTTTAAGAAAAACAATTTGTCAAACTACAGACATCTTCAAGAATTCAGAGTTGAAAACCCTCAAGATTACAAAGTAGGCGACAAAGTTGAACTTTCAGTATTAGAAAATGTTGAAAAAGTAGACGTAACAGGTAAATCAATAGGTAAAGGCTTCCAAGGTACAGTAAAAAGACATAATTTCGGAAGAGGACCTATGGCTCACGGTTCAAAAAACCACAGAGAACCGGGTTCAATCGGTGCAGGTACAACTCCTTCACGTGTTATTAAAGGTAAAAGAATGGCCGGTAACATGGGTAACGAAAGAGTTACTATTACTAAATTGAAATTAGTTAAAGTTGATTCAGCTAACGGTTTAGTATTGGTAAAAGGTTCAGTACCTGGTTGCGAAGGCAGATTGGTAACAATCGTACCGACAAGAACTAAATGGAACGGCTAGTCCTTAAATGCCCTGACTTGCCATATAAAGCTTAACGCAAGGGGTAAGCAGTAAAAGAAGAAATATAAAGGAAAATACAAATGTCAAAAGAAATATTAAGTACAAACGGAGAAAAATTAGGCGAAATTACATTAGAAAAAAGTGTTTTCGGTGTAGAACCTAATTTACATGTAATGCACTTAGCATTGAGAAGACAATTAAATAACGCTCGTCAAGGTAATGCTTGTACAAAAACAAGAGCAGAAGTAGCAGGCGGCGGAAGAAAACCATGGAAACAAAAAGGTACAGGCCGTGCAAGAGCAGGTTCACTTCGTTCTCCATTGTTCGCAGGTGGCGGCGTAATCTTTGGGCCAAAACCAAGAAGCTACGCATTCAATATGCCTCAAAAAGCAAGACAATTAGCTTTGAAATCAGCATTATCAGCTCGTGAAGCTCAATTGGTTGTTGTAAAAGACTTCTCAACAATTTCTGAACCAAAAACAAAATTAATGGTTAGTGCATTAAAATCATTAAACGTTAGCGGAAAAGTTTTAATCATCGCAAATCCTAAAGCTGATGAAAATAAAAACTTGGAATTATCTGCAAGAAATATTCCTAGCATAAAACTTTTATTACCGACTAACTTAAACGTGAAAGATTTATTGGAAGCTGATTTTGTTGTTATGACTGAATCCGCTGTAAATGAAATTACAGAAAGGTTACAATAATGAGTAAAGAAACAGAAAGACTATATGACGTTATTAAAAAGTCATTAATTACAGAAAAATCAGTGGCAGCAACAGAAAATGCACAATATACTTTCGAAGTAAAAAAAGATGCAACAAAAATCGAAATTGCTAAAGCTGTAGAATTAGCTTTTCCGGGAAGAAAAGTTAAAAAAGTAAGAACAGTTTATATGCCTTCACACGAAAAAAGAATGGGATATAAATTCGGAAGAACAGATTCAAGCAAGAAAGCCATCGTAACAATCGAAGGCGAACCGATTGAATTTATCGGAGTGTAGCGGATTTTGCGTACGGATGTGCAAAGCAAAATCCAAGAAGCTGACTCTAAACAGGGGCGAAAAGGCATATGTCCCTAAATGTTAGACAAAGCCAATAAAAGGAGAAAATTAAAAATGGCAACTAAAAAAATCAATCCGACAACTCCGGGACAAAGAGGAATGACAAAGAGTGATTATCAAGAAATCACAACCTCAACTCCTGAAAAATCGTTGTTGAGATCATTGAAAAAAACAGCCGGAAGAAATAACACAGGTAGAATTACATGTCGTCACAAAGGTGGCGGTGTAAAAAGATCATACCGTGTAATTGATTTCAAAAGAGATAAATTCGGCGTACCTGCAACAGTAAAAACTATTGAGTACGATCCGAACAGAAACGTAAGAATTTCACTATGTTTCTACGCTGACGGTGAAAAAAGATATATCTTGACACCTGAAGGTTTAAACGTAGGTGATGTAATCGTTTCAGGTCCAGAAGCACCTGTACAGACAGGTAATGCAATGCCTTTAGAATTAATTCCGTTAGGTTCAATCGTTCACAACGTAGAATTAAATCCGGGCAGAGGTGCCGTAATGGTGAGATCCGCAGGTAACAGCGCTCAGGTTATGGCTAAGGAAGGTAACTATGTAACAATTAAATTACCTTCAGGCGAAATGAGAATGGTAAGAAAAGAATGTATGGCTACCATCGGTACATTAGGTAACTCAGAATTCAAAAACTTATCAATCGGTAAAGCCGGAAGAAAACGTTATATGGGTATCAGACCAACAGTACGTGGTGTAACAATGAATCCTTGCGATCACCCTCACGGTGGTGGTGAAGGTAAAACAGGTCCTGGCGGACACCCTAAAACACCTTGGGGTAAACCTGCACTTGGTTACAAAACTCGTAAAAAAGGTAAAGCTTCTGATAAGTTAATCGTTAGAAGACGTAAAAAGTAACAAATAATAAAATTTAGGGGCTTTTAAGCCAATAGTTAAAAGTCCCCTTTTAAAACAAACAACAAATTGAAAAAGGAGAAATAAATGGCACGTTCATTAAAAAAAGGTGCATATGTAGAAGAAGCTCTACAAAAGAAAATCGAAAAAATGAATGCTAACTCTGACAAAAAAGTTATCAAAACTTGGTCAAGAGCATCAATGATTGTACCTGATATGTTAGGTCATACTATTGCTGTTCACAACGGTAAAACTCACGTACCTGTATATGTAACAGAACAAATGGTAGGACATAAATTAGGCGAATTTGCTCCGACAAGGCTTTTCAAAGGTCACGCTGGTGCAGATAAAGCAAAAAGAGGTTAGTACAAATAATCCAAAGTGATATTTATATTAAATAAAGGATAAAAAAATGGAAGCAAAAGCAAAACAAACAGACATAAAAATGACAGCAAGAAAACTTCGCAGAGTAATCAACGAAGTTAGAGGAAAAGCTGTTACAGAAGCTCAAGATATGTTACGTTTTATGCCTTATTTTGCAGCAAGAGTTGTAGAAAAGAACTTGAAAGCTGCTGTTGCGAACGCTCGTGAGCAATATGGGGTAGCTCCTGAATCATTAAAGATTTCACAAATCTTTGCTGATGAAAGTGTTACATATAAACGTGCAAGAACAAGAGCTCAAGGTCGTATGTATTCAAGAATGAAACGTACATCACACCTTACATTAGTAGTTAGTGATACAACAAAATAGGAAAGTAATAAAATGGGACAAAAAACACATCCAACCGGATTTAGAGTAGGAGTCATCCGTAAATGGGCAAGCACTTGGTATGCTAAATGGAAAGACTACGGTGTATGCGTAAAAGAAGATGATTCAATCAGAAAATTCGTTAAGAAAAAATTATATGCAGCAGGTGTATCAAGAATCTTGATAGACAGAAAAGCACAAAATACAACAATTACGGTTGTAACAGCAAAACCTGGTATAGTTGTTGGTCGTGGCGGTCAAGGTATTGATGAACTTCGTCAGGAAGTAACAAAATTCATTGGCAAACCTGTAATCATCAACGTGGTTGAAGTTGCAAGAATCGATGCAGATGCACAATTAGTAGCAGAAAACATTGCTCAACAATTAGAAAAACGTATCGCATTCCGTCGTGCAATGAAACAATCAATGCAAAGAACAATGAGAGCAGGCGTTCAAGGTATCAAAGTTATGGTATCAGGACGTTTGGGCGGTGCTGAAATCGCTCGTTCAGAATGGGCTAAAGAAGGAAGAATTCCTCTTCAAACATTAAGAGCGGATGTTGATTTTGGTTTTGCAGAAGCTGATACAATCATGGGTAAAATCGGTGTTAAAGTTTGGATTTTCAAAGGCAACTTAATGCCTGGAGAAATGGCAGACCAAAACATCAAAACAAAAAGCGGTAAAGACAATTCTGAAAGATCAGGAAGACGTCCGAGACGCAGCAGAAATGTTGAAACAACATCTCAAAACTAGTAAGGTATAAAAATAATAGGAGCAAAATATAATGTTACAGCCTAAAAAGACTAAATACCGCAAAATGATGAAAGGCAGAATGAAAGGTACTGAAACAAGAGGTACGAAACTTGAATTCGGTCAATACGCTCTTCAAGCAGTAGAGCCCGGTTGGATTACCAGCCGACAAATCGAGGCAGCACGTCGTGCAATGACTCGTGAAATCAAACGTGGCGGTAACGTTTGGATAAAAATATTCCCTGATAAACCGATTACTGCAAAACCTGCAGAAACTCGTATGGGTTCAGGTAAAGGTAATGTGGAATACTGGGTAGCAGTTGTTAAACCAAACAGATTGTTATTCGAACTTGATTATTTTGACAGAAATACTGCTGTGCACGCTTTAGAATTAGCAGCACAAAAGTTACCTATCAAAGTTAAGATAGTTGAACAACCAAGAGAACAAGCATAATAAATTACCCGTCTTAACAAGAAGTTGATTCTTCAGGTCGGATAAGGCGGGAACAAGATAAAGGAAAATATAAAATGAAAATAAGTGAAATGCGTGAAAAATCAGTAGATGAGTTACAAACAGCAGTAGAGGATTGGAAAAAACAATTACTTGAAGCAAGATTGCAATTGTCAACTCATAAATTAGAAAATACAGCAAGTATTTCTAAAACAAAAAAACTCATCGCTCAAGCAAAAACAATAATAACAGAAAAAGGGGTACAAAATGCCTAAGAAAGAAAAACAAGGATTAGTAGTTAGTAACAAAATGGATAAAACTGTAGTAGTTAGAGTTGCTGATTATGAACCACATCCAAAATACAAAAAAATTATGGAATCAAATAAAAACTATAAAGCACATGACGAACAAAACGTTTGTAATGAAGGCGATACAGTAAGAATCGTTGAAAACAGACCTATTTCAGGCGGAAAGCGTTGGGTTGTGGCTGAAGTGGTTGAAAAAGCCAGATAGCGGATTTTGGCAAGAGCGGAGCGTAGTGAGTTCGCTTGTGCGAGAGCTGCGATGAGCCGGTCGAGCCGCCCATAATCCAAGATGCAAAAAGCAACATTACCACAGAGTAATGAGAGGCAAAATAAGTAGTAAATACTAAAAGGAAAGAAAAATGATACAACAAGAAACAAGACTAGAAGTAGCAGATAACACAGGTGCAAAACAATTGTTATGTATCCGTGTTATGGGAAGCTCAAATAAAAAGTTTGCAGCAGTTGGCGACGAGATCGTAGCTTCTGTAAAAGATGCGACTCCGAATATGGCTGTGAAAAAGGGTGAAGTTGTTCGTGCAGTTGTAGTAAGAACTAAAGCAGATATCAAACGTAATGACGGTTCAGTTATCAGATTTGATGAAAATGCTGCAGTTATTATTAACAAAGACGGCAACCCAAGAGGTACTCGTGTTTTCGGACCTGTTGCTCGTGAATTAAGAGACAAAGGTTATATGAAAATAGTTTCTCTTGCACCGGAAGTTATCTAATATACACAAACCATGTAATAGACTCTATAATGTTAGTAGGGTCAGTCCATGTAAGGAAACCAGGAGAAAAAAATGACAAACAAAGATAAAAAAAGTTTACATGTAAAAACTAGCGACAGAGTCGTAGTTATTGCAGGTAAAGACAAAGGAAAAATCGGTAACGTAAAAAAAGTTGACCTGGAAAAAGGAAGAGTAATTGTTGAAGGCGCTAATATGGTAACTAAAGCACAAAAACCTCAACCTGCAGCAGGAATCCAAGGCGGACTAATCAAATTGGAAGCTCCGATTGATTCATCAAATGTGATGATCGTATGCCCGGCTTGTGAAAAAGCAACAAGAGTAGAAATGAAAGTTATCGACGGTAAAAAAGTTCGCGTTTGTAAAAAATGCGGTGAACAACTAGATGCTTAGTGTGTAACCGCCACGGCGGGTACGACATTAATACCAATAGTAAAGGAAAAGAAAAATGACAGTAACAAAAAACTTAAAATCAAAATATCAAGAAGAAGTAATCCCGGCTTTAAAAGAAAAGTTCGGATACAAAAATGATCACCAAGTACCAAAACTTGTAAAAATAGTTTTGAACATGGGTGTAGGTGAAGCTTCTCACAACTCAAAAATTGCAGAAGCAATTGAAGCTCAATTAACAAAAATTGCCGGTCAAAAAGCAGTTGTTACAAAAGCTAAAAAATCAATCGCTTCATACAAATTAAGAGAAGGTATGCCGGTTGGAGCAATGGCAACATTGCGTGGCGAAAGAATGTATGATTTCTTACAAAAACTTATTTGCGTAGTTCTTCCAAGAATCCGTGACTTCCGCGGTATCAGCGCAAAAAGTTTTGACGGTCGTGGAAACTATACATTGGGCTTGAAAGAACAAGCTCTATTCCCTGAAATCACTTATGAAGAAGTGGATTTAGTTAAGGGTATGAACGTTTCAGTTATCACAACTGCTGAAACGGATGAAGAGGCAAGAGAATTGTTAAGACTTCTCGGAATGCCATTTAAGGGGCTGAAATAATTCAGCAATCCGAACTTGTTTCGGAATCGATATCAGTAAGATGCTGAAACAAGTTCAGCATGACAAGTTAAAAGAAAGTACAAGATAGGAGAAATTCATGGCTAAGAAAGCGATGATTAACAAAGAACTTAAACGCGAAAAACTTGCTGCTGCCGGAAAATACCCAACAGTAAGACTTCACAACAGATGCTCAATCTGTGGAAGACCACACGGATTTCATAGAGATTTCGGGTTGTGCAGAATTTGTTTAAGAAAAATGGCTCACCAAGGTTTGTTACCTGGTGTAACTAAAGCAAGCTGGTAGTCAATTTGTTAATAAACTTAAAAAGAGCGGGAAATATTTTCCGCTCTTTTTGTATGAAGAAATGTAAAATAAAAGGGCAATAATTTTAACAAAAAATACTTTATATAGAAGTAAGTGTAGTGGAATTTGTTTTAATGGTTAAAAAGGAGTATTGTTATGGCAGTAGGAAATGTTGAAATTATCGGACCTCGCAGAATTACTGATTTAGGAGATGGCAGATATATGTCTAATCCGACCCAACCCGGAATAATTGGTTCGGGTATTATTGATGAAGCCGCAGTTCAGGCTTTACGTGAAAAATATTCAGGACAAGACGGATATGTAAAAAATCCGGGGCTTGTAACTATGCCTGTTTCTGAAGAGCAGTTAGAAAAGCTAATGGAAGTATATAAAAGACTTCAGACAGAACATGCAGATGAAGCTAATAAACCTGTTATGAGCGAGTCAGATTTTAATAAAAAGATGTTGTTGTATTCTATGGGCGGAGTTCTTCCAATGGTTTACGGTTTACAGGATGAAGAATTTCAAAAGGCTCGTGAATATTATACAAATAATACCGATACAAAAACAGGAAAAGTTATTGATGTTGTGAAAAAAGCTGTATGTTGCGGATTATTTGGAGTAGGCGGATTTTTAGTAGCTAAAAAGCTTCCTGTTTTAAAAGATGTTGCAACTAAAGTTATAAGTAAAGTTGCAGGGTTATTCAAGTAGTTTAAATTTATGTAATAAAAATCCCCTTATCTTAGATGATAAGGGGATTTGTTATTTATGCAATTTTTTCAAATTTTTGACCGCATTTATTCATGCAATCTTCAAATTTTGAATCCCGAGAATCAGGAATATTGTATTTAACAACGCAAGGAGCTGTATTATCTTCGTTGTATTCTCCTTTGAAAAAGTCTGTAATTTTTGTGTAGATATCGTTTTGGTTTTTGGCTTCTTGTAACCATACACCGAGCATCAAATCTCTTTCCAAACATGCTTCTCCGTTTGGCATTGTTTGGTTTGCATTTAACAGATATTCGCCTGTAAAGTGTGGAGTTACTGTGTTAATTGATGAAATATTCATTATTTTTCCTTTCAGTCGTTACGTTTCTATTAAATCATTTGATAAAAATTTTTGCTAATAAAATGTAATATTTTTACAAAATTTAATTTACAACAGGAATTTTTCATGTAATAATAAGCTTACAGTTCCAGACTGCCGAGGAACGCTTTGAGGTACAAAGGTATCAAATAAAGCAGAATTAGCTCGGTAAGTGGTGTAATAGTTAAGATACTGCCTTGTAACTGTGAGGTAAGTCTATGAAAGGAAAAACGATATGTCAATGACAGATCCTATAGCAGATATGCTGACAAGAATCAGAAATGCTAACATGGTTAAACACGAAACAGTAGAAGTACCTGCTTCAAAATTAAAAGTTGAATTAGCAAGAGTACTTAAAGAAGAAGGTTATATTTCTGATTACGAAGTAAAAGAAGCTGGTAAATTCAAAGTTATTTCTATCACTTTGAAATACGACGAAAGCGGTAAATCAGTTATCACTAAGCTTCAAAGAGTTTCAAAACCTGGTTTGAGAAGCTACTCAAAATCTAAAAACTTGCAAAAAGTTTTAGGCGGTATGGGTATTGCTATTGTATCAACACCAAAAGGTTTGTTAACAGATAGAAAAGCAAGAAAAGAAAACGTAGGCGGCGAAGTTCTTTGCTACGTTTATTAATTTAAAATTTACTGAATGTAATTGGTAGAAAGATTCAGTAAAAGTATTTAATATACCACAAGGAGAAATTAAAATGTCAAGAATTGGTAAAAAACCTATAGAAATTCCTCAAGGCGTTGAGGTTAAAATCGAAGGGCAAGTTGTAACAGCTAAAGGACCTTTAGGTACAGAAGTTGTTAACGTTCGTCCTGAAATCGCAGTAAAAATCGAAGATAATCAAATTGTATTATCAAAAGTAGGTACATCACGTGAAACTGATGCTTTGTTCGGTTTATCAAGAACTTTAGTTGCAAACGCAGTTACAGGTGTTAAAGAAGGTTTCGTTAAGAAGCTTGAAATCAACGGTGTAGGTTACAGAGCACAAATGCAAGGTACAACTTTGAATATGGCTTTAGGATATTCTCACCCTGTTGATATCGTACCTCCTGAAGGTATTACAATTTCGGTTGAAGCTAACACAAAAATCACTGTTAAAGGTTCAAACAAACAAATGGTCGGTGATGTTGCGGCTTTAATCAGATCAAAACGTAAACCTGAAGTATACAAAGGTAAAGGTGTTAAATACGAAGGTGAATACATCAGACGTAAAGCAGGTAAAGCAGGTAAGAAATAATCTAAAGGCTGCTTAAAAGTATGAATGTAACTTTTTCCGGAATATATGATATTAACTTTCCTACAGGAACTAAACTTGCGGAAATTAATTCAAAATATCAACAAGCCAAAATGTTTTATGAAAAATATTACGGTTACAATAAAAATATGTCGGCATTAGGAGTTCATATTTTAAAGGATTCAACAGGAAAAAATACTCCTATTATTAGGATAAATACTCCTTATGATAATCCTATATTGATGGCAGAACTTTTTAAAGTTATAGATGAAAATCTTGCTCGTCAATATATAGCCAAAACAAAAGTAGATTTATATGTATAATGCCCATATAAACCCTTGAAGTGGTTTTTCAAGAAGGTTTGGGTAATATGAAAGGATAAAATAAAATGATTAAACAACAAACAAGAAAACCAATAGTTCAAAAAAGACACAGATCAATCAGAGTTAAGTTAGCAGGAACTGCTGAGTTCCCAAGACTTGCTGTATACAGAAGTACAAAACACATTTATGCTCAGTTAATCGATGATGAAAATCATGTAACATTAGCTTCAGCATCATCTAACGACAAAGATCTAAGAGAAAAATTAGCTCATGGTGGCAACATTGAAGCTGCTAAAGTTGTTGGTGAAGCAATTGCTCAAAAAGCTAAAAAAGCAGGCGTTGAATGTGTTGTATTTGACCGCGGAGGTTTCTTATATCACGGTCGTGTTGCAGCATTGGCTGATGCCGCAAGAGAAGCAGGTTTGATGTTCTAGTCAAATTTGAATGATTAAAAAACAGCGCGGATTTATCCGTGCTGTTTTTTTGTTGTACAATAAAATTAAAATTTTAGGAATTAAGAATTATGAAAAAGAAGTGTGAAATTATCAGTTTAGGGGCTAACTGTATGCCAAGAAGTGTCTTGACGCGTAATGGAATAAAACCTTCAAAGTCCGAGGGTGAATTATCTTGCCCGTTTGATTTAGCCATACATCCGATTACATGCGTTATAAAAGCTTTGGAAGACAACTTTATAACATATTTTGACGGATTGTATTTTGAATCAAATAAAAAACATATTTTCGATTTTTCAACGAAAAGAGATGTTTGGAAAAAGACTGACGGTACACGTTTTAATCATGATACGGATTGTGGAAAAAATGATTTTGAAAAATTAAAATTACGGTTCCAAAAACGTATTGAAAATTTTAATAAGATTTTGGATTCAGGCGCTCCGATTTTATTTGTAATTTATATCAAAGATGAGGAAAGCCGTCAATATATAAATAAACTGTATGACACACTGCAATTAAGATTGCGCGGGGGTGTGTTTTTGTTGCCTGTGATTGATTTTAACGGAATCACGAATGAAGATTTTTACCCGCAGATTAAGGTGTTGAATTTGCCAAAACCGTGTGAGAATTATTTTGATACTTGGTATCGGAGTAAGTTTAAAAAATCTTCTTTAGGTCCTTATACTGAAAAATGTATTTGTGAATTTGTTCAAAATATTATAAATAACGAGTTTTAGAAAAGGCGGGAAGAATTGAAAATTAAGATATTTTTAAGTGTATTGTGTTTATTGGTTAACAGTGCCGGTTTTGCTTATGAGATTAACGGAAATACCGTAACTCAAACTCCTAACGGCGGAATAAGGATTGAATTGGCAAATCCTATGCGTTTGGATATGGATAAATCAATAGGTTCTGCAAGGGCTGAATGGGAAGCTTTTACTATTCAACCCGGCAGTTTGCTGACAAGAGATAAAGTCCCGCCTATCGGTTGGGAGATTATATCAAACCCTAATAACTTAAATCTTTCGGTATATTTAACAGATATGGCAGATAAAATTCATAGAAATCTGCTATTGGAAAAAGAGCATAAATCAGGACAAATGAGTGTAAACGTTAAAATTCAAAAAAACGGTGCTATCACTGATTTAAAGGTTGTTAAATCTACGTATGATAAAGAGCAGGAAGAAAAAATTCTTAACGCAATAAGAGCGGCAAAAGGTGAAATGTTTCTTGATATGCCAAGTTTTAAACCGATAGAAGTTTGTTTTACTTTTATAAATTTTGAACAAGTTGACCCTGATGTTGCTGAGCCTGATTTCGGACCGTATATGAGAGAGTTACAGCGCCGTATTAAAGCTGCTTGGAACCCTCCAAAAGATAGTTATACCAAAAGGATTACCGTGTTGATGAGGATTGCTAAAGGCGGCAGCCTCGAAGCTTGCAAAGTTTTTCAATCGTCAGGTAATCCAAAAGCGGATAAGGCAGCAATGGATGCGGTTTATTCGGTTGCTCCGTTCAAGCCTTTGCCTGCTGACTATAAAGGTAAATCAGTAGATATTCAATTTACCTTTGATTATAATGTGTTTTTACCGTCAAGATAACTTTTTAATGATTCAATTGCGCGGTTTGCCATAAGTTCGCCTTTGAGTTTTTTGTTTTTTCGTTCTTTCTTTGGCAGTTCAACAGGTGGAACGATTCCCCAGTTTGAGTTAATCGGCTGGAAGTTATCGTGCTCCGGGTTTGTAATATAGTGTGTTAAAGCACCTAACATTGTATCTGGAGGCAAATCAAGCAACGGCTCATCAGATAACAATTTTGCCATATTTATACCTGCTAAAAGTCCTGAGGCGATTGATTCGGTGTAACCTTCAGTTCCCGTGATTTGTCCTGCAAAAAACATGTCTTTACGCTCACGTGTTTGGAGGGTTGGATGTAAAAGTGTCGGGGAATTTATAAACGTGTTTCTGTGCATAACCCCGTATCTTACGATATTCACGTTTTCAAGCCCCGGGATTGATTGTAATAGTTCTTTTTGAGCACCCCACTTGAGGTTTGTTTGGAATCCTACAAGGTTAAACAGGGTTTTTGCAGAGTTATCCTGTCTTAATTGAACAACGGCGTAATTTTTTTCTCCTGTGCGTTTATCAATAAGTCCGACAGGCTTCATCGGGCCAAAACGCAGTGTATCAACTCCGCGGGAAGCAAGTACTTCAATCGGAAGACAGCTTTCAAAGAATTTTGCGCCCTTTTCAAAGTCATGCTGTTCGATTCGCGGTGCGTTAATAAGTATATTATAAAATTTTTCATACTGTTCTTGGTTCATCGGACAATTTATATATGAAGCTTCACCTTTATCATAGCGGCTTGCCCAGAACGCTTTGTCAAAATCTATTGAATCTTTTTCAACAATCGGTGCGATTGCGTCAAAAAAGTGCAGATATTCGCTTTTCGTAAACTCTTTTATTGCGTCTGTGAATTTCGAGCTTGTTAAAGGCCCTGAGGCAATAATTGTCGGAGTGTCGGGAATTTTTGTGACTTCTTCTCGGATTAAATTAATATTAGGGTTTTGTTCAATTTTTTCTGTTACGGTTTGAGAAAACAGATGTCTGTCTATTGCAAGCGCGTTACCTGCGGGAACCGTACAGTTTTTGGCGATTTCAATAAGCTCGCCGCCCAGGATTTCCATTTCGTGTTTTAAAAGTCCGCTTCCGTTTGTTATATCGTATGAACCTAAGCTGTTTGAGCAGACAAATTCCGCACAGTCTTTTGTTGTGTGTGCTCCTGTTTCAACATTCGGACGCATTTCGTATAAATTAACTTTAAATCCTCTTTTTGCAAGTTGTAGGGCCGCTTCTGAACCCGCTAAACCTGCTCCGATTATATTTACTTCCATTCTTGAAGTTTAGCGAAGATATGCTTAAGTGTCAATTATTATTTTATTCCCAGGGGTAATCTTTATCAATTTGCCAGCCTGCGCGACGAATTTTTTCTGCACAATATAAACCTTTACTTTTACAACTGTTATTAATATCTATGTTTGAATGATTGGCACCCATTGGTGTTGCATTGTTTTCTTCAAGGTTAATTTGAAAAGCAAAAACATCTCGACCTATTGTGTTAGGTTGTTTTGTTCCGTTTAAATCGACGTAAATCTCTTCAGTTCCTCTATATATGAGTTTATCCTGATTATCTTCATCTTTAACGATTTTCATCAGCATTACAAAATATGTGATACCATCTGTTGTGGAAAAAAATGCTTTCCCGACTTCGTAACCCGTGTAAACTGAATGTCCATGTGGCTCGCCGTTAAGGTATTTGTACATAATATAATTTTTTCTGTTATTAATAATTGTCGGTGCATTTAGGTGTGCAAACCAATATTTTTCAAAAAATTCTTGTATTATGTTTTCATTAATATCAGACTGTGAGGTTAAGAATGATGCAGCG
The DNA here is from genome assembly GCA_947570135.1 of uncultured Candidatus Melainabacteria bacterium. Classification (GTDB taxonomy): domain Bacteria; phylum Cyanobacteriota; class Vampirovibrionia; order Gastranaerophilales; family Gastranaerophilaceae; genus Zag111. The sequence continues at coordinate 25,276 of CANOTP010000005.1, forward strand.
TCACCGTTTTCAGTCGAGGAACTTCGTGCAATTTGGTTTAGAATGGCATAAACTTTTTTCAGTTTTACAACGGTTTGTTTCTTTTGGTATGATGCTATAAGGTTTGGTATGGTCATTGCAGCAACTATCCCTATTATGCCCAGTGTGATTAAAACTTCTGCAAGTGTAAATCCGCAATGTTTTAAGATTTTTATAGTTTTTAAGTTATACAATTCTACCCCCATTGAATATCAATAACCATCTGATTATTTAACAGTTTAGTAGACATAGCGTCTACGACAATCTATAGCTACTGTATCACAATAATTTATATGAGTAAAGATATTTGTAAAATTTTTGGTAAACGTTTATATAAATTCCGCACGCAAAAGGGACTTTCGCAGGAAGAGTTGGGGTTTGAAGTCGGATTGGATAAGACTACAATCGGCAAGTATGAGCTTGCTAAACGTTGCATAAATATCAGACAGGCAAAAGCTATCGCTGATGTTTTGGGGATTAAGATGTCTGATTTATTGGATTAGCCTTTAGAGGAAGCAGATACTGCCATAACTTTTTTACGTTTCTTTTTAGATTCAATCATGCTGTCTTCATTGAATCTTGTTAGTCTTCTGTCTTCTTTATCATCGGTTTTTGTATTATCTGTTGTGTTTGCGTTGCTTGAAGCAGAAGCTGAGATTGATGTAATTTCTTCGCTGTAAGTTTTTGCTTCTGATTCAATTGCTTTAATCTTTTTGGCGGAATCTTGAGTTGTTTTGTTATCTGTATTTATTTGAGCAATACTTTTTTGTGTGTTTTTATCAATTGAGTCTTTATTTTTAGTTGCACTGATGTTTTCTGCAATACCAATAATTCCGTTTACTGCAGCTTCGGTACCGAATGCCATATCAGTAATGCCTTCTATGATATTTTTAGTACCTTTAGCAATCATTATAACACCTTCGACATGAGTAAGCGGGCTTGGTAATAATGATGAACCTGTGGTAACTTGTTGTATACCTTCATTTTCTTCTAATACACCTTTTCTGATTGTTCCGCCGCCTACAATTGTTGTTTTGGCTGATACTTCTAATTGATTTTTTAATAATTTATCATATTCTTTGATATCAGAATTTAGGTTTTGTGCATCTTTTTGAGAAGTTTTCAGATTTGATGTAAGTGAGGCTATATTTTTGCTTAGCGAAGTTATTGAAACAGTTTCTTCTTTTGTTACTGATTCTAAGGCTGAGGTATGGTTTTCAATGTCAATTTGAGAAGCTGTTACTTTTTCTTCGTTTCCTTCTTCTAAGCCGCTTTTAATATTGCTGTCGCTTTCTTCAATTTTTAATATAGCTTGCTGTGTTTTTTGAGTGAATTTTTTATGAATGATTTCAGCTTGTTTTTCGGCTTTTTCGTTTTGCTTAGTTAATTTTTCGATATTTTTAACTTTTTTTGTTAAATCAACATCTGCTGATGTTGTATCAGATTTTGTTTGTAAAACTTCTGATGTAGATCCTTGGGTTGTTTGAGTAGTTTTTTGTGCATTTTTATATCCGAATTTAAGATCTACACTGTAAGAAGAACTTTCTTGTTTTTCTTGTTGTTGTTCTTCTTCTTTATTTTTTGTATTTGTTTCAGATTCTTTTGTTTCTTCTGTTGTTGGTTGCTCTTCAGTAGCTGATACGCCTTCTTCGTTTGTGGCAGGTTCGGCAGAATCAGATTGTTCTGTTGCTGCAGAAGTTTTATTATCTTCACCTTTTGCATTTTGAGTTGATTCTTTCATTTGCGCATTGTTTTCTTTTACAGTTTGGTTTGCGTCTTTTTCTGAATCTTTTGTATTGTTTGCTGTATCTTTTGCTTCTTTACTTATTTCAAGTGCGTTAGCTCCTGTTGCAATTGCGGTTGTACCTGTTGCAAGTTCAAGTTGAGCGATATTTAAGAAGATCATACCTGCGATTACCATTTTTGTACCAGCAGCAACAGTTGGAGGGAAGATTGAACCCATCATAAATGTACCGACTTCAACAAGTCCGTAGCCGATTGTGCCAGTCATAATACTTTGAGCTGAGGTGCCTGCACCTACAAAAATTGTATCGGATGCAACTTTTTTTGTATTGTTATTTAATTTTACAAGTTCTTGAGTTTCGCCTCTTAAGATTTTTGCTAACTTACTGCTTTTCTTTGTTGAAGTATTACTTTTATCAAGTATTTTCCCAAGGCCTTTGGTTAACTCTTTATCGCCTGATTTAGTTTCTTCTATTTCTGATACGATAGAATCTTTTTCGCCGGTTTCTTTTGTTTGAACTTGTTCTTCTTGTTTTTCTGTCGGTTTAACTTCTCTTTTATTGTTTAGCGCGTCAAGTTTTTCCAAGAATAATTCTTCTTCTTGAACTTTTTCTTCTTTACGTTTTTCGATTTTAGAAGTTTCTTTATCAAGTTCTTTTATATCTTTTTCTGAATCTTTTACTGCTTTTTTAAGTTGTTTTTCATCATTTTGAGCTTTTCGTTTGTCGGCTAATAATTCAGCTACTGATTTGTTTGTTGTTTCTGTTGCTGCAATTGAGTTTGCAAATGAAAATACTTTTGCAACACTGTATTTGTCTTTGTTTTTCATATGTTCTTTTGCGTTATTTTCTTTTTCTTCTTTATCATCATTTTCTTCAGAAGCTTTGTCGTAATCTTTGCCCATTGTCTTTTGGATATTTTCTTCTGTTTTTGAAGCTAAATCGGTATAATCGTTAGAAAATTCTGCAAGTTCAACATTATCGCTGTCAGTAAATACTTTAGTTATGTTGTTTGTTGTTTCATCAAGATTTTCTACTGTTTTCAGTGCAGTAATTGCAATTTCATCACCTTTTACGTTTTGTAATACGTTTGATAATAAACCGTTATCAATTACTGTTTCCTTTTTGTCATGCGGCATCATAAATTGGGAAAAGTTTCTTGTAAGTTTGCTTAATTCTCTTGCCGCATTGGTTGTATCATTGCTGATTTGATTGTTTTGTGTAACTTGATTATTAATACCTTCGATTGAGTCAATGAAATCCTCAAGTTCTGCTTGAGTATTTTTGACTTCTTTCATTTTTGTGCCGTTAGAACCGTTAAGTTGCTTGCCAAGTTCCGTATAACGTTTCTTTTCACTATCGTTTAAAGAACCTGACTTGTTTTTCTCATCAAGCTGTTTCCATTCTTTTGTAAGTTTGGAAATTTCACCCATTTGGTCTTTGTAAGTGTCTTCTTTTTCTTTTTTTATTTGATTGGCTTTTTCGGCTTTTTTATTGTATTCTTCAAAAAGTTTTTCACTGGTTTCAATTGCTTCTTCAGATTGAGTTACGTATTGTCTGACTTTCTTTTGAAGACTTTTTATATCGTTATCTTCTTTAGATGTTTCATCATCTGATGCTGTGTTATCTGAAACGATAATATAATTGGTTACATCTGCTTCTTGTTGAGCATGTGCCCAAAGAAGAACTTCTTGCGGAATAACGCAGCCGTTATTCTCCATTTCAATAATTTCTTCGTAGCTGAATCCTGCCCATTGAGGATCTGTAATTTGATAATTTGTGTTTTGAATGTTATTAAAATGGGTTCTTTGTTTTATATATTGGGTTAAGACAAGTTTTTGAGCATAGTTAAGGTAATATTCATCAGATAAATTTGTATATTTATCCTGATTTTCAGCTTTTAATTGTTTTGCTCTTTCAACAATTTCATTATTATATTTTTTAACTAAATCCTCATCTAAAACTATGCCGGTTGTTGGCTTTGTTGATATTGTTGAAAATTTTCCGGTTCTGTGAATTTGTGGCATGTTACCCTTTGTCCTTTTGTTATATATACTTTTCTTATCGGTTTTTAAGGGTTAAAACTTTAGTAAAAATGTTGTTTTTTAACAAAATGTAACACATTTTTAAAACTAAATATGTAGTAATGTTACAATATTGTTATGTGTGTAGTAAATTGCTTGAAAAATTTCTTAGGATTAAGTATAATAAGTACACTTGTTTTGAAATTTCGTAAAAAATGTAAAAGTTTTGAAACATTACCCGAAAGAAATGGCAATTTAAGTAACATTGTTGTTTTTTTTATTGTGTAGAAGTTTGTAGAAAATCAGTAGGGATTATGTCGGTAAAACCAATATCAGTCAGAATAGAGCAAAATAACAACGCTAATAAGATAAAAGTTAATGAACCAAAGAAAAAAGATGTATCTTTCGGCGGTTCAAATGTAGTTGTGAGCACTATGGATTTCATTGAAAAAGGCGGTTTTGCGGCAGCTTTTTGTATTCAGGATTTTATAGGTTTCATTGCTCCACGTGTTGGTAAAGGTTTAGTTCGCGGAAGTAAAAAGAAAGACGAAAACGGTAATCCTGTATTGGATGAAAACGGTAAACAGGTTCGCGAATACAACTGGGCACTTGCTCGTAAGGAGTTATTGCGAGAGCTTATAACAGGACCTAGTGCGTTTGTTATTCCTTGGGCTGCGTTAAAAGGTATTAACAAAGTTGCATCGGGTAACAATGTAAAACTTAACTATATCAATGGATTTAATAATGCATTTACTGATTTTGTATCAGGTAATCTTGATGCTGTAAAAGATGGAAATGCAACTAAAACAGGCTTCTATCAAAATGTGTTTGAAAATGTTTTAGAAAACAGCTTAGACGGTACAATGACTAAAGAAGAAATCAAAGCAACCGCTCAGGATTATGCTGAACGTCTTGTATCAAGAGAACAAATCTTAGCTGATAAGTCGTTAACAAAAGCTCAACGTAAACAAAAGCTTGCCGAGCTTGGTACAACGGTAGAAGATGATTTTATGAAGCTTAAAAAAGGTAAAATCGGCGGAGCTGTTGATGAATTAAGTATCAGAATTAAATCTCTTAACGGCGATTTGAAAGGCGGCAATATAGGCGAATTATTAGGAGCCATGAGTGATTACTTCACAGATGCCGTAAACAGTACTAAAAAAGCTTTAACAAATAATGCTGATGCTAATTTGGCGGAGGTTGTAAAATCGTTCACGCACAGACGTATGGGTACAAGAGTTCTTACAAACCTTGGATTATTTGCAACTGTTGCCGCTTTCTATACTCAGATTCCGAAATTATACAACAAAGGTTTGAAAGAAGACCCTGCATTGAAAGGTACTGCGGCAGATCCTTCTTTAGTGACAGAAGTAACAACGCAAGATAAAGTTGAATCAAAAGAAAAAAGTAAAGATGTACCGTTTACAGGTTTAGCTTCAAATGTGGAAAAACTCGGTAAAAAAGTCTTTAATACTAAATCATTGAAATCAGTTTCAGATGTATTTGAACTTAACGGACCTGTAATTTCAGGAATGGCTATGCCTGTATTGTTATACGGTTTCTGTATACCTCCAAGATTAGAGCATGCTCAATCTAAATATGATTACGGTGAAATCGTTCTTCGTGATATGACAAGCTTTACCGCATTATTGTTCGGAGCTAAAGCTCTGTCAAGAATGTTCTCTGACGGATTAACCAAAATGACAGGTCTTGCACTTAACAGTAAAAACCTTGAAGGCAGAAATGTATTACAAAAAATCGGTGATTACCTAAGTCCGAATAACGGACGACATTCTGTTCTTTCAAGTCAACAGCTTAACTCAAAATACACTAACCTTGAAGATTATAAAGGCGGCGTAGACGGTTTTGTAGAGTTTATCGAAAAAAGCGGCGGTAATATCAAAAAAGCACTTTCTCGTGACAGTGAAGTTGCAGAAACTGTTGAAGGTATCTTGAAAGAGTTCAACGGTAAATCATTTGCAGAGGCTACTGCTTCTGAAATAAAAGCTGCATTAAGTGCTGCTAATAAAAACAAAACAAAATTAATGAGTCAATTCTATGAATTATTTAAAAACCCGAACGGATTATTAAAATCAGCAAAAACTTGCAACAGTGCATTCAACTTCATTTCATCATTTGCGATTGTTCCGGGCTTAATTATCTGGTTAACCCACGCTTGCGAAAAAATGACAGCAAAAAGAACAGCAAAAGACTTTGAAGAAATGAAAAAGAATAAAAAACCCGATATGAGTAACTTTGTTGCATCAAGAACCCCGACTATGGCAGGATTCCTTGGTAATAAATAAATATAATCGACAATAAAAAAGGACGCTTACCAAATAGGTAAGCGTCCTTTTTTAAACATTTAATTTAACCTTCGACTGCTTCAATTAAAGCATTCATATCAGCAACCATAGCGTCAGGATCATATCCGTGAACTTTAGCTCCTGCTTCTAAATTCTCAAATCTTGCAGCCGCACATCCTAAGCATCCTAAACCGTATCTGCGAAATACTTCAACACATTCAGGGTGTTTTTGTGCGATTTCTAAAATATTCATATCTTTTGTTACTTTTTCTGCCATTTCTTATCTCCTGTTTGACTTTCACTAAATTTCCCTTAAATACATTATACATAAAAAAAGAAGGATGTGTAATTATGGAATTATTAAAATTTTTCATTAAAGACGAAGTCCCTGCGGTCGGTTTGTCAAAATTCAAAGATAAAAAAGATAAATATTCCTATAACGACCGAATGCGAGTTAATTTTAACAAACCTATTTTTAAACCGAATTACAGCAATAATTTTTTCTTGTTGTAATATTTCTTTACAAAACAATAGATTTATAGCAATTTTTGACAGAAAATTTCCTTTATAATAATATAAGGGAAAAATAGGATTAACTATGGCTGTTGAATTTGGGAAAAATTTAAATTTCTTACCGTTTTTAGGCGTTACCGCAGCAGGTGCCGCAAAAGGTACTGCCGTATCAGGTGCTCAAGCTCCTAAAGCTTTTAAAACAGCAGGTTATGCGTCTATACCTTACGAGAAATTTCCACAGGTAACAGACACGGTTCAAACAAAAGATGCGTCAGGAAAGCCGTTGTTAGCAGGTTATGTAACTCCTGAAAAAGTCTGGGTTGCATAATTTTATCCAAGAAAATCAAGTCTTCCTCCTGATGTTGTGTTTGATACATTCGGGTGATTTAAGTTGTATTTTGATGAATTTGTTTGTTCAATAAGACTTGCAAAAGGATTGTTTGATTCAGACTTCTTGTTCTGTGTTTCAAACAGTTTTACAGGCTGAACGGCATACATATACTGTCGTTTTACTTCGTTAATTGAATTTAGCATAGTTCTTCTTTCTTATTTATAATAAAAGTTTTTAAAAAATCATTATTTCAAGAAAAAAGAATTTTGTTACATTTTTAATATTATTTTCTTTTTTTAGGTGCAGTTAAATTAAAACTGATTGTTATAAGTTCAACTAAGACTGTTGGTTCAATATTGTTAACTTCTACCGTACACCAGTGTTTTTTGTTCATGTGCCATGCGGGTTTTATGGCGGGGTATTGTTCTTTCAATACGGGAATCAAATCCGGCGGACACTTTAAATTAATACAAAGTTGGTTGTTTATTTCAAATATCAATGCATACCACTTGTTGTTACTTTTATGGCGCATTACAATAAAATCTTTGTACTCATCTTGAGCCCAAGGGTGTGTTTTTATTGAGTCGTCATTAATGAGACATTTCTTTATAAGAGCTTTAGCATCCACTATTGATCACTTTCGTGATGTTCGTTATCTTTCATTAGTTTTGCGAAATCAGACGGTTTAATACTTTGTACAAAGTTTTTGAATTCTTCGGCTTCTTCCGCGTCTTTAGCGCTGTCTGTTGAAACGGAACCGTTAGACAGGACATTTGCTGTTACAAGGATAGGTGCGTCAATTCTTATTGCAACAGCGATAGCATCAGACGGACGTGAGTCAATTTGGATTTCGTTACCTTCTTTGTCTTCAAGGAAAATTGTTGCAAAATAAGTTTCTTTTTCAACGTCATTTATAACAACTTTAGAAATTTTATAACCTGTTTTATCAATAATGCTTATTATCAAGTCGTGAGTCATAGGACGAGTAACTGATAAGTTTTCTATTTTACGGATGATTGAGCTGGCTTCGGCTGAACCGATCCAAATAGGCAAAGCCCTTCTGTTTTCTTTATCATGCAGAACAACGATAGGTGATCCTGTTCTTGTATCAAGTGCTATACCCATAACTTTCATTTCTATCATAAAAATACCTCGCTTATATAAGTATTATAGCGTATAAAAATTTTTTTTAAATATCTTTTCAAAATAAAATCTTTATGATAGAATAAAAAATGTAACCAAACCATGTTTTGGAAAAGTGGCCGAGTGGCTTAAGGCGGCACCCTGCTAAGGTGTTGTATGGGGTTACCTGTACCGTGGGTTCAAATCCCACCTTTTCCGAATTTTAAAAAGGGGCTTTGTCCCCTTTTTGTTTTAGATAATATTTATAGGGAAAGGGATTAGTTTATGTTTGGAAAGCTTATTGGATTTATGATTTTAGGTGGAATCGGTTATATGTTGTATAAACAGCAAACCGGTCAGCATCCTGATTTGTTTCCCCTTGAAGAAGGGGAAGAAATTCTGGAATCTCCTAAAGGTGATTATTGGGTAAAAGAGTTTTTGTGGCAAGAATCTCAAAATTCGGGTGAATTTGCTTTTACAAATAAGAGAATACTTTTTAAGGGTACATTTTTTAAATCTGCTGATAAGGCTGTAAGTATTCCGTATTCAGAAATTCTGAAAGTCGAAAAAACTTTTGTGGGTTTATTTTTCCCTGTTGCATTTACAGTAACAACAAAAGATAATCAAACTTACAAATTTGCGATAATGAAGCGTGATAAATATATTGATTTAATTAATTCAAAACTTAGTTAATTAATAAATAAAAAAAGGAGCGGCTAAAACTTTAGCCGCTCCTTTTATATTGTTATAATTACTTGTTGTAATAATCTCTAACAACACCTTCAAATGCATCGATATAAATTTGTTTCATATCTGACATTAGAGGGTAAGCAGGGTTAGCACCCGTACATTGGTCATCGAATGCCAATTCAACCATTTCATCTAACTTAGCGTAGAATTGTTCTTCTGTTACACCGAAGTCTTTGATTGAGTTAGGTAAGTTGATTGCTTTCATCAATTTATCAATTGCTTCAAGTAACAATTCAACTTTTTCATCGTCGTTTTTACCGCCCAATCCTAATTCATCAGCGATTTGACCGTATTTAGTCTTAGCGTTAGGGAATTTGTATTGAGGGAAGATTGCTTGTTTTTTCGGAGCATCAACAGCGTTGTATTTGATTACCTGTCTGATAAGTAATGCGTTAGCAACACCGTGAGGAACACTGAACATAGCACCTAACTTGTGAGCCATAGAGTGGCATAATCCTAAGAAAGAGTTAGCGAATGCCATACCTGCGATAGTTGCAGCATAGTGCATTTTTTCTCTTGCGATAGGATCATTAGCGCCTTCGTTGTATGAACGTTCTAAGTATCTGAATACTAACTTGGTAGCTTCTAAAGCGTTAGAGTTTGTGAAGTTAGTAGCCATACAAGAAACGTAAGCTTCGATTGCGTGAACAAGTGCGTCAATACCTGATGCTGAAGTTAATCCTTTAGGCATTCCGTCAACGAAATTAGGGTCAACGATTGCCATATTTGGAGTTAGTGCGTAATCAGCGATAGCGTACTTAACGTGAGTTTCATCGTCTGTAATGATTGCAAACGGTGTAACTTCAGAACCTGTACCTGAAGTTGTAGGGATAGCAACCATAGTAGCTTTCTTACCTAATTCAGGGATTGAACAAATTCTTTTTCTGATATCCATGAATCTCATTGCGATATCTTCAAAGTTTGTATCAGGTTGTTCATACAATAACCACATAATTTTCGCAGCATCCATAGGAGATCCGCCGCCTAATGAAATGATTACGTCAGGTTCGTATGGTCTAATGATTTCCATAGCTTGGTTAATTGTTGAAAGAGTCGGGTCAGGTTTAACGTCGAAGAAGATTTGGTGATCGATACCGATTTCATCTAAAACGTTAACGATGCTGTCAACCGCACCTGAATTGAATAAGAATCTGTCAGTTACGATAAATGCACGTTTTTTACCTTGAAGTTCGCGAAGAGCCAAGTCAATAGCACCTCTTTTGAAGTAAACTTTCGGCGGAACCTTAAACCATAACATGTTTTCTCTCCTTTCAGCAACTGTTTTGTAATTTAATAAGTGTTCAACACCTACGTTACCTGAAACAGCGTTGCCGCCCCAAGATCCGCAGCCTAATGTTAATGACGGTTCTAACTTGAAGTTGAATAAGTCACCGATACCGCCTTGAGAAGATGGTGAGTTGATAAGAACTCTGCAAGAAGGCATTTTCTTAGCATAAGCATCAATTCTTTCACTGTGACGTTCATCAGTATATAGAACTGATGTGTGACCTGCACCACCGTGAGATACCAAGAAGTAAGCTTTTTCTGCCGCATCTTCAAAGTCGCTTGCTCTGTACATTGAAAGGATTGGAGAAAGTTTTTCTCTTGAGAACGGATCTTCCCAATCAACTTCAGGTCTTTCAGCTAAAAGAACTTTAGCGTTTTCAGGAACTTCGAATCCTGAAAGTTCAGCGATTCTGTGAGCGCTTTGACCGACGATATCAGGGTGAGCCGTACCGCGTTTAGGGTCGATGAACGGAAGATCAACCATTTTCTTTTGTTCAGCTTCGTTAACAAGATATGCGCCTCTGTATTCAAATTCTTTTTTAACTTCTTCGTAAACGCTGTCAACAACGATAACTGCTTGTTCTGATGCACAAATCATGCCGTTATCAAAAGTTTTTGACATAAGGATTGAAGATACAGCCATTTTAATATCGGCAGTTTCGTCAATAACAGCAGAAGTGTTACCCGGGCCTACACCTAATGCAGGGTTGCCTGATGAGTAAGCAGCTTTAACCATTCCAGGACCGCCTGTAGCTAAGATACAATCAATATGCGGGTGATGCATCAATTGGCTTGATAAATCAATTGACGGAACATCAATCCAACCGATAATATCTTCAGGAGCTCCGGCTTTTACTGCAGCTTCAAGAACTAATTTTGCTGCAGCGATTGTACAGTCTTTAGCTCTAGGGTGTGGTGAGAAGATGATTGCGTTACGTGTTTTTAATGCAATCAATGATTTAAATATTGCGGTTGAAGTAGGGTTGGTTGTAGGAATGATACCTGCCAAAATTCCCAAAGGTTCTGCAACGATTTTAGTACCGTTAGCTTTATCTTCTTTAATGATTCCGCAAGTTTTAGCATTTTTGTGTTTGTTGTAAATGTATTCTGATGCGAAGTGGTTTTTGATGATTTTGTCTTCCAAAACACCCATACCTGTTTCTGAGATAGCCATTCTTGCAAGAGGAATACGAGCTTTGTCAGCAGCAGTTGCAGCCGCTTTAAAGATTTTGTCAACTTGTTCTTGAGAAAAAGTTGCATAAAGTTTTTGAGCTTTTCTGACTCTTTCAATCAGAAGTTCTAATTGTTCTGCATTGTCAACAAGACCGGAATTTGTGTTTAAAGTTTCTTCCAGTTTTTCGACATTCTTTTTGCTTTTTGTTGTCATGTTTTTCTCCTTTTTATAAAACATATTAATTAATGTAATACATTTGGGTAAATTGTGATTTTTATCACAATTACATTTTACTTTAAATATATAACAAAATCAAGTGTAAATTTTACAATCTTTATAATTTCTTTATGTATTTTTGCGAAAATTTTGATAAATCATTTATATGGAGGAGAAAAGTATTGCAAAATTAATAAAATGTAAAGTTTTCGGCTAAGAATTACTAAAAACATAGCAGTTGAAACAGTGGGAATAAGTGTATTTTTGGCACTTTATCGAAAAAGTGCGATATAAAAGGGTTTTGGTTGCTTAACAAAACTTCACAGGAGGGGTTGACAAAAATTTTTTTATGGTTTATAGTGAAAGTGTTAGATGAAGTGTTAATTGAACACTTAATAACGAAAGGAGAACAGAGATGTTAACTATTAGTCCTATAAAATTAACAACGAATTCAAAAAAATATATATCATTTGGTGAAACCAATCATAATAATTCTACTGCTAAAATCGGTTTGATGTCTTTAGACAAAAGCCCTAATGCAAGAATTAATTTTGAAAAAGACTTATATGAAACAAAAAATGCAGATATGGTTCAATCTAATCCAATTAAGGCTTTAGGTTACAATATCGTTAAGGCTTATAATATACTTTGCACACCAATAAGAAACAATACAACCCCGAAAATCGAATCTAAATATGAACATGTACCGTTTATGTATATGGCATAGTTTATAAATGAAAGACTTAACTCTTTTCATTTACCCCAAAAATAACTAAAGCAATATTACCCCGATTGCGGAGGTTAAAATTTAAAAATCATAATATCCTTTCTTTATTACAAAGAAAGGATGATTTTTTATGAACGAAAAATTTAAAGAACTGAGAATGAACCCTGAAAAAGCAAGATGTTTTTTCTCAAAAAGACTGGCTTACACTCTGGGGCCTGTTGAATTGAAAAACTTTATGGAAAAAGGTGGAGTAAGGGTTGTTGATGTCAGGGCAGAAGCCGACTATCAAGTTGCTCATATTCCGGGGGCGATTTCTATTCCAAAAGATGAATTGGATAAAAATCTTGAAAAATTGTCAAAAGATGAGGTAACAATTGTTTATTGTTATAATCAGCAGTGTCATTTGGGAGACAGTGCTTGTCTTATTTTAGCGGATTATGATTATCCTGTTATGTTAATGGAAGGCGGATTTGATGTTTGGGTAAACGATTTCAGGTTTACAACGGTAGAAGGTGCGGGGCAATAAAACCCCGCCCTTGAAATTTTTAAATGTTTATAATAATATCGACATAAGTTGTAATCTTAGTATTACTTTTGGAATTGTTATTATGAAAAAGAAAATCCTTACAAGTTTTATAATTGCAGGACTTTTAGCGGTTGAATCGTTTATGTTTTCTCCTGTTTTCTCAGCTGAAAAATTAACAAGAAAACAGAAAAAAGAAATTGCATTAATTAATGTTGCGGTTGCAAGTTTTGATGCAGGGCAGTATGATTTGGCGATTGAATATTATACGAAGGCCATTGCGGTTAATCCAGAAAACGCCGAGTCTTACGCTAAGCGCGGTAATGCCGAGTTTTTGTCGGGAAATTACAAAAATGCCGTAACGGATTACACCAAAGCGCTTGAACTTGATCCAAGCAGGGAAAATCTTTATTACAACCGAGGAATTGCAAGAGCTAATATGCAAGAGTACGACAGTGTTGTGGAAGATTACACGAAAGAACTTGAAATAAATCCTCAAAATGCAAATGCTTACCTTAACCGTGGTACCGCCCGTGTTGTTTTAAAACAGTATGATGAGGCAATTGAAGATTTTACACATGTTATTGAACTGGAAAGGGATAATGTTTTAGCCTATTACAACCGTGGAATTGCGTATCGCAACAAAGGTGAATATAAAAAAGCGATAGAAGATTATACAAAAGTAATTGAGCTTGACGGTAAAAATATTGAGGCGTATAACAATCGCGGAGTTGCAAAGTTTTACGCAAAAGATTATAAAGGCGCGGTTAGTGATTATACAAAGGTTATCGATTTAAACAAAAATTTCAGACAAGCATATTTTAATCGCGGAATTTCCAATCTGGGGCTGCAAAAATACGAGGATGCCGTGGAAGATTTTACACGCGAGCTTGAAGCTAACCCGAAAAATGATTCAGCGTATTATGAGCGTGCAGTTGCAGAATCAAGATTAGACCATTATACATCAGCAATTGATGATTACAATAAAGCAATTGAATTAAACCCTCAAAATGCAGAGTATTACGCTGAAAAAGGCGCACTGTTAAGTAAAACCGAAAAAGATTTAAAACAAGCAGAGCAAGATTTAAATACTGCAATAAAATTAGATCCTGATGATGCGGAAAAATACCTCACGCGGGCTATTATTTACTGCAAACGTGAAATGTATCTTCCTGCTATTGATGATTTAAATATCGCATTAAATCTTGAGCCTGAGCATAAACAAGCGCAGGAATTGCGCTCATACGCGATAAAATCTTTGAATGCAACACAGCAAACATCATCTAAATAATCAGTTTCCTATTTTTAAATTAGTGCTATAATAAACCCGAAAAGGAGAGTTTATTATGGAAATAAAAATTACGGACAAGGTAAGAGAGATGCCTTGCGATGTCTTGGTTATCGGTAAATTTGAAGGCGGTAAAATTTCTAACCCTTTAGTTGACAGGTTTGCACCTGAATCTTTTACGGGTAAAAAGGGTGAAACTTTTGTGATTCATACTCAAAAAGAGTTTCCGTCAACTTATATTTTGGCACTCGGTTTAGGGCAAGAGGATAAAGCTGATTCTAATTCAGTCAGAGAAGCTGTTTCAAAAGCAGTTAAAAAGTGTGTTGAATTGAAAGCAAAATCTGTTGCGTTTGATATTCAAAGTGATGTTGAAACTGTTATTTTGGGTGTTTCTATCGTTAATTATCATTTTGATAAGTATAAAAATAAAAAAGAGCATAGAATTTCTGAAATTTATCTTTCTGAAACAATGTCAGGCGATGTTGAAAGAGCAAAGACTGTTGCCGAGTCAATGAAGTTAACTCGAAACCTTGCAAATGAGCCTGCTGCATTTGCAACACCTTCAAAGTTGGCTGAAATTGCCCAAGGAATTGACGGGTTAAATACTGTAATTTATGATGAAGCAAAAATAAGGGAACTCGGAATGGGAGCTTATCTTGCGGTAGCACAGGGAAGTGTTCAGCCGCCTAAGTTTATCCACATGAAATACATCCCTGAAAATCCGAAAAAACGTATTGCGATTATCGGTAAAGGTTTATGCTTTGACAGTGGCGGACTTGATTTAAAACCCGCATCATCTATGCTTAATATGAAAGATGATATGTCTGGCTCAGCTTGTGTTCTGGGTGTTATGAAAGCTGTTGCAAAATTAAGACCTGATGTAGAAGTTCACGGGATTATTGCTGCGTGTGAAAATATGCCGTCAGGAAGTTCCTACAAACCGGGTGATATTGTGACTGCGAAAAACGGTAAAACAATTGAAGTTGATAATACTGATGCAGAAGGCAGATTAACTTTGGCTGATGCGCTATGCTATGCCTGCGAGCTTGAAGTTGATGAAGTTGTTGATATTGCAACCCTGACAGGTGCTTGTATGGTAGCTTTAGGCTCTGCAGCATCAGGTATTATGGGTAATGATGATGAGTTTGTTAGTCGTATTATAGAAATCGGTAAAAAATCAGGTGAAAAGTTCTGGGCGCTTCCGATGTGGCAAGAATACAGAGATAACATGAACAGCGATGTTGCCGATATGAAAAATACAGGTACAAGATACGGCGGAGCATCAGCTGCAGGCATGTTCTTAAAAGAATTTGTCACAGATAAAGTTAAATGGGCTCACCTTGATGTTGCAGGTACAGCGTTTTTAGAAAAACCTCAAAACGGATTTTCTAAAGGTGCCTCAGGTGTCGGGGTAAGAACCTTGTTAAACTATATTTTGGACTAATTTTTGTGCGGCGGGGCGGATTTGAAAAATCAGCCCCGCCATTTTCTCATCTGTTTGTATGTGTAAAATTTACAAATATTCTTTTAGAATGCATTTATGAATAAATTTTTTAAAGATATAAAATACTTTTTTCTTTCATTACACGAAAAACATTTGCTAAATAATTTAAAAAACACTACAAAAAGAAGCTTTTCAAGTAAAACAGGAAAAACGGTTTACGGAAACGGTGCGGATTTATCGCTCCAATCAGAAACTTTGAAATTAATTGAACAGGTTCGAGAAGGTGTTTCATCTATAGTAAAACGAACAAACTGTGACCCTGACCTGCTTTTAAGCTATATTAAAGCCGCAAAAACACCTGTGTATAGAGTTGATAAAGCAGACAAATACCTTAATCTTATTAAGGAAGAAGAGGGATTTATCTGTGAAAAACAAGGATTTGACGCGTTATTTTTGTCGTTTATTACAGAAAAACAGTTTAAATTGAAAACTCCGCCAATGTTTGTTTTAGGGGTTGGTGAGATTGATAAGTTTTACATGCTTCATAACTTTTACCGCTGGTATTCAATGAAAACGGGCTTAGCGGGGTTTGAGTATGAGGTTCAGAAGAAATTCAAATCAACGCTTTTTGATAAATCCGATACCGAGATGAAGAATTTATCAATGGAAGATATTATTTCGATAAAAGAAGCTGTATCGCGCGATCAGGAAGCAACTAATTTTGTATTGCAATATACGAAACAAACAGACGGCTCCAAAAATGTTATGGACAAATTAAAAAATGACGGCGGAGCAAATATATAAGGGTAAAATTCTGATTGTAACAAAATGTAAAGTCGAATTTTAAAATGGCTCAAATCCAGTTATAATGCTCTATATGATATGATATGATATGATGTGGCGGGGCGGGGCAAATTTTCTAATCTCAGAGTTTTTATGTAATTGTAGGAAGAATTTAGTAGAAAGGAAAATTTAAAAATGTCTATCAATTCAATCAATTATCCCGGTTGTTATGCTCAACCTGTATTCATCGAAAATCATACAAATCCGCAAGTAAAAATTTTTACAGAAAAAGTAAAGGATGAAATTTCTTGCAAGCAAGCTCATGTTAAAGTGGAGTTTTTGCAAAATACTTTAAATAACAAAGATTTAACAAATCCTGAGCGCTATACTTTGGAATATATGCTAAGAGATGCTCAGCGAGAATTGGCTCAGATTCTGCAAAATTTAAATGCAAAATACCCTGTGGCATAAGTAAAGAAAGTTGGTGTAAATATGACTATAGTAAACGGATATTCTAATTATGTGAATTCATTTTATTCAAATGATGTTCAAGTTTTGAAAAAACGTAAAAAACAGGCAAAAGTTGTAGGGGCTGCCGCAATAGCTGCAGGTGCAGTAAGCGGTACAGCAGCATTACTTAGTAAAAATCCAAGTGAGATTTTAAAATGGGTTGTTCCTATATTGGGTATGGTTTGCGGTGCGAATGCTTTGAATTATTCGAAACAAGCCGAAAAGAAAATTAATCAGCTTGAAGTTCAAGCATAAATTTTTAAAAGAGTCGGCGGCTGAATTCTCAGCCGCCGACTCTTTTGTTTATTTCAAATTAGCTGAAATATCTTTTTAAAAGACCGTCAAATCCTTTTCCGTGACGAGCTTCATCTTTAGCCATTTCGTGAACTGTATCATGAATTGCGTCATATCCAAGTTCTTTAGCTCTTTTTGCGATAGCAAGTTTACCTTCGCAAGCACCGTGTTCAGCTTCTGCTCTTAATTCAAGGTTTTTCTTGGTTGAGTTTGTAACAACTTCACCTAATAATTCAGCAAATTTTGCAGCATGTTCAGCTTCTTCAAAAGCGTATCTTTTGTAAGCTTCTGCAACTTCAGGATAACCTTCTCTTTCAGCAACTCTTGCCATTGCAAGGTACATACCTACTTCTGTGCATTCGCCGTTAAAGTTAGCTCTTAAACCTTCCATGATTTCAGCATCTTCAACTTTTCCGTCTCCGACGTTATGTTCACAAGCGTAAGTTTTTACACCGTCTTTAACTTCGGTAAATGTTGTAGCTCCGCATAGAGGACATCTTTCAGGGGCTTTATCTGCTTCTGTAGACCAACCGCATACTGTACATACAAATTTCATAATTTCCTACCTTTCTTCTCATCTTTTACACTTTTGATTATAACAAAATAAAAATTTTTGTAAAGTGGAAATTATTATCACTTTTTTAAATATGTTTTTCAATGTTAGAAATAATAGTTGATTTTGGCATAAGACCTGTCAGTCGTTCAACGGCTTCACCTTGTTTAAAGATTAAAAGACTTGGCAGTCCGCTGATTGAGTAGGCTTTAGCGGTTTCAAGACAGTCTTCTGTGTTAACTTTTGCAAACTTTATTTTGCCGTCATATTCTTGTGCGATTTCATCAAGTACGGGAGAAAGCTTTCTGCATGGTCCGCACCAAGTCGCCCAAAAATCCACTACAACTGGAATTTCAGAGTTTAAAACTTCTTGTTCAAAATCAGTATCTTTAATTTCAATAACTTTACCCATTTCAGATTCTCCCTTCAAATAACTGTTCACATATTATCATAGAAAAAATTTTTGTGCTATTATCTATATAAATAACAATCAGGACAAGAAAATGGCAAGAAAAAAAGTAATTGAGATAGTTTTAGATACAGAGACAACGGGATTGGATTACACCAGGGAAAAAATGGTGGAATTTGCTGCAGTCAGGTTAGAAAACGGTAAGATTAAAGACGAGTTTCAAACTTTGATTAATCCTCATCAGCATATCAGAAAATCAAGTATAGCAATTCACGGTATAACTGCAGAAATGGTTGAAGACGCGCCGACAGAAGAAGAAGCGGTTCCTAAAATTTTAGAGTTTATCGGCGATTACCCGATAGTTGCGCATAATGCGATATTTGATTATTCGTTTTTGAATGAAGCTTCAAAGCGTGTTACAGGTCAAGAATTGACTAATGAACGTATTGATACCCAGCAGATGTTTAAGGAAGTTTATCCTGAACTTGATGCTCACGGTTTGGGAGCTCTAACCGAAAAGTTTAAGGTTGAAATAACAGACCGTCACCGTGCTATGGGTGATACTATGGGACTTGCTCTTGCTTATCCGAAACTTAAGAAACTTTATGTTCAAAAGTATGACTGGGAAAATAAACAATTGGAAAATGTCGAATATCTTTTTGAAAGATATTTACGTTTACAGCAAACAGTTACGACTTTGCAATCCGAGATGCAGGATTTGAAATCGGTGTTCAAGCTTTATTTTGAAGAAGGCGGTGCGCCTATAACTTCTCAGGAAGGTGATATGCTGGTTTATAATTCAAAGCAGTCTTTCGGGTATGATTTTAATACTATTAAACCGATACTTGAAGAAATCGGAGCGTTGGAAAAAGCTGTTAAGTTAAATACGGGATTTATAGACAGACTGGTTAACGGAAAGAGTTTGGATGAAGATAAAAGAGAAATTATTAAAAATGCCAGACAAGAATTAACCGAAACAAGAAATATTCAAGTTATTAAGAATAACAAATAAGGAGAAAATATTTATGTTAAAAAAGTTAGGGGCATTTTTTAAGGAGCCTCCGATTGCGGAACCTATTCAGGATTCTGAAAAAGTAGATTCTATGTATAAACATTGGCGCTTGAGAATGTTTTATTCTTGCTTTATTGGTTATACTATTTTTTATCTGTGTAAGAAAAATATCGCGGTAGCTTTACCAGGTATTATGGATGAATTTCATTATTCTGCAACAGAATTAGGTTTGTTAGGCAGCTCGCTTTATTTAACTTACGGTATTGGTAAGTTTGTAAACGGTGTTTTGGCTGACGGATCTGATGTTAGAAAATTCTTTCCAACAGCGTTATTAATGACTGCTTTAGCTAATATTGCGTTTGCTTTAGCGCCAAGTGCTATCGGTGTATTAGGTTTGAGCCCTAAAATGTTTGCTGTAGTTCTATTATGGACATTGGCATTTTTATGGGGTGTTTCAGGCTGGTTCCAATCAGCAGGATTCCCTGCAGTTGCCAAGAGTTTAACTTATTGGTATTCAAACTCGGAACGCGGTACTAAATGGGCGGCGTGGTCATGTTCACATCAAACAGGAACATTCTTAAGTTTCATTATCGCAGGTTTTATTGCTGCACACTTTGGCTGGAGAGCTGCATTTTTAGTTCCCGGTATTTTAGCTGCTTGTACAGCTATCTGGTTATTTGAAAGACTTCGTGACAGACCGCAGTCATTGGGACTTCCTGATGTTGAAGTTTACCGTAACGAACCAGTTAAACAGCAATGTGCTGATGATAAAAAAGAAGAAGACGAAATGTCTTATGTTCAAATCTTCAAAAAATACGTTTTATGCAACAAAACAATCTGGTTATTGGCTATTGCTTATGTATTTGTATACATTATCAGATTCGGTGCAGAAGACTGGATGATTATGTATCTGAAAAACGCAAAAGGTATCGGGCTTGAAAAAGCTACAGGCATGATTGCATCATTACCTTTGGTAGGTATTGTCGGTACAATGTGTGCAGGTTTAATTTCAGATAAATGCTTTAAAGGTAAAAGAGCGCCTGTTAACTTGATTTACTTAGTGGGTGTAATTTTTGCTATTATTGCTTTGAAATTTAATACTAATACTTGGGCCTTCTATCCTATCATCGGGCTTTTGGGGGCATTCACTTACGGACCTCAAATGATGATTGGCGGACTTTGCGCAGTTGAGTCAAGCTCTAAAAAAGTAGCATCAGCTGCTTCAGGATTCACTGGAACATTTGGTTATATCGGTGCGTTTTTATCTGCAACGGGAACAGGCTTCCTGGTTGATAAGTTGGGCAAAAACGGTGTTCAAAACTGGGACGGCGCGATTTACTTCTGGCTTGCTTCAGGTATCATCTGTTTAATCATTTGTGCTATTTTGGCAATAGATGAATACAAGAAAAAGGCTTAGGTAAATAATTTATTTTAGGCGGCGGATTTTTACAATCCGCCGTAATTTATTAAGGAGATAATTATGAAATCTGCACAGGTAGAAAATAATGTATTGGTGGTTAAAGAACGTGAAAATGAAACTTTAGACGGACGTAAAGGTGCAATATTAAAAGTTTTGGGTTGCGGTTTATGCGGTTCTGATATTATTAAATTAAAACAACATCTGGTAAAAGACGGAACGGTTTTAGGTCATGAAATTGTCGGAAGAATTGTTGAAATTGATTCGGAAACAGGTTTTAAACCTGAAGATGTAATTGTAACTTCTCATCATATTCCGTGCGGTAAATGTGAATACTGTAAAAACGGTAATGTTTCTATGTGCAGACATTTTAAACAAACTAATATAATTCCAGGAGGATTTAGTGAGCTGGTGTATGTTTCAGAGGAACACCTGCAAAATGTTGCTTATTTAAAACCCGAAAATTTATCATGTGAGGAAGCATCATTTTATGAACCTTTGGCATGTTGTATCCGAGCTGTTAAGCGTGCAACTTTAAAACAAAATTCCACAGTGCTTGTAATTGGGTTAGGTTCAATAGGTATTCTGATGTCTCAGGCTTTGAAAGCTTTTGGGATGAACGTTATCGGGTGTGATTTATTGGCTTCCCGTGTTAAAGTTTTGAAAAATCTCGGAATTGAGGCGTTTGTTTTATCCGAAATGTGTGACAGTATTAAAGCCGACGGAGTGTTTATGACATCAGGGTCTGACAAGGCGATTGATACGGCGTTAAAATATGTTCGTGACGGGGGTAAAATTTTGGTATTTTCAAGCACTCCTCATAATATGGGTTATGCGAATAACGAAATTTATTACCGTGAGTTAACTGTTTTAGGCAGTTACTCTCCTTCTCCCGTTGATTTGAGGGATTCTCTAGAACTTTTGGCAGATAAGCAGATTAAAGTTACGGGATTATCTACTGTATACCCACTTGAAAAGGTTCAAGCTGCAATAAATGACACCTTGGAAAATAAAATTTTGAAAGCTTATATTCAGATATAGAAATTGGCGGCGGCTGAATTCTCAGCCGCCGCCTCTTTATTTATTAATCTTTTTGGTGTATGCTCCGATTATGAAATCAATACAGTATTATGCACCGAAAGATATTAGATTTGAAGAAGTTTCTGTTAAACCGCCCGAAGAGGGTGAAGTTGTCGTAAAGGTTATGTCAGCACTGACTTGCGGAACTGATGTAAAAACTTTTCGCCGCGGTCATCCTGTGTTAATTAAAGAAGTTCCGTCAGGTTTCGGGCATGAATTTGCGGGAATTGTTGAAAAAGTCGGACGGGGTGTTGAAGGTTTTAAGGTTGGCGACAGAGTTGTTGCGGCTAACTCTGCACCGTGCGGAGAATGTTTTTACTGCAAGCGCGAAGAGTATAATTTGTGCGAAAATTTAAACCTTTTAAACGGGGCTTACGCTCAATATATTACGGTACCTGCTCGTATAGTGAAAAAAAACATGTTAATATTACCGCCTGATTTAAGTTTTGACAAGGCTGCGTTTTGTGAACCGTTAGCTAATGTTGTTCACGGAGCTGAAAGAACGGGAATAAAAGCAGGTGATACGGTAGGAATTATTGGAATAGGACCTATCGGATTGATGTTTGCGCGTATTGCAAAATTAATGGGAGCAAGGGTTATTGTCGGTGGACGCAACCCTATGAAATTAGAGGCAGCAGAAGAGTTTGCACATGCTGATGAGATTATTGATTTAAAAAAGTATCCTAATCCTGTCAAGATTTTTAGAGAATTTTCGGACAGTGGCAAAGGGCTTGATGTTGCGGTTGAATGTGTCGGGCTGCCTGAAATTTGGGAACAAATTTTTGATTGTGTAAGACCTGGTGGTACCGTTCACTTTTTTGGCGGATGTAAATCAGGTTCTAAGGTAACGTTTGACACAACAAAAATGCATTACGGTGATATTAAGATGATGAGCGTTTTTCACCATACTCCGGAATACTTTAGAAAAGCGCTTGAATATATTGCCTCAGGCGATGTTGAGGTCGAAAAACTTATCACGGATACTTTACCTTTGGAAAAAGTTCAATACGCTATGGAAGAACATATTGCAGGGCGTGCGATTAAGTTCTTGATTAAACCTAATCAAGAATAGAATCTTTATTTTTATCAAGTAATTGATTTAATCTTTTATCTTCCAGGTCTTCAACCCTGATATCTTCGATTCGAGGTTTTCTTTTTGGTACTTTTTTAGGTTTGTAAGTTACGGTTGGAGCTTCTACTTTCGTTCTTGATTCTGCATTTTGCGCAAATATTTCGTTCATATATTTATTAAATTTTTCCGTAATTCCGCGTTTTTGCGCCTCTTCTTCATCGAAAACCATTAAATATCCGTCATCATCAATTGCGGGTTTTCCGTTAATATTAGAATACAAAAATTCTTTTGAATCAGAGTTTATGTTTAAGTATTTCTTATTGCCGTCTTGTAAGGTTTCTACAAATGAAATATATACAAGCGGTGGCATAAATTCTTTCATCATACTTTTGTAAACTCGCAGGGTATTTCCGTCTGATGTTGTAAGGTTTAGTCCCAGAATCTGTCCAGAACGTGGAGAAATTGTCGGAGTTACGTGCGGCGGGAATTTTGTTTCTTGAGAAAACAGTTTTGAAATATCTGCGGTTGTATAGATTTTTTCAGGAAGTTTTTCGGTTGCGGGTTTCCGTTTGTAGCCGACTTTTGGTCCTGATTTTTGAGGCGGGTAAAGTTCGTCATATTTCCCCAGATATTGATGATATTTTTCAACTTCTGAGTCTATAAATTTTGCATAATCAGATAATCCTGAAGCATTTATTTCCGTTTCTGTCATGTATCTGAATTTTGGCGGAATTACATAAGGCGCGTTTTGGTCTATGTTTTTTATAACTCTGTTTGGCGTTTCTACAAGAATATGTTTTGTTGAATCTTTGTCTTCTATGATGAATCTTAATAAATCTGCTGATTTACTTCGGCTTTGCAGTATGGTTACCAGTTCATCTGTTTCAGGATTTCTGAATGTAAGACCTTGTTTGTTGTTTCGTCTTATTAGCGGTTCGTAACGTTCCCGAATTAGTTTTGCTTTAAGGGGTTTGGTTTTTAGTGTATCAAAATAAGCTTTTATTTTAGAATTGTTTTCTTGGATGTGTTGAATTGTATCTTGGGTTTCTTGCGGCAAAACCCCGAATTCGCAGCTGTCAATATGAGGTTGAGCCAGGTTTGGTACTTTTTTTCTCGGTTTTTGTGCCGTAAATTGTGTGTTATAAAGATTAAATGACGAGATTTTTTGAATAAACATATTTTTTCCTTTTTTATTTTAAAGTTCGTGAAAATATTTTTTGATACTTTGTAATAATATTTATCTCTTTCCCACCCCCACTTGTAAAAAAAGTTTGTGTGTAAGATAATTTTACTGTTGAAGGGAATACTATGTCAAATATTTTAGTTTATGAACTTGAAAATAAAATTTATATAAATTTAACAAATCGCTGTACAAATGAATGTATTTTTTGTTTAAGACAGGATAAGGATGATGTTTGCGGGCAGGAATTGTGGCTTGATAGTGAAGATTTTACCGCAGATGATGTTATTGAACAGTTGAAAAAGTTTGATATATCAAACGGAGTTGTTTTTTGCGGATATGGCGAACCGATGTTAAAATTTGAAGTTTTACGTCAGGTTGCAAAATATATTAAAGAAAATTATCCGAATGCAAAGATTCGAGTTAACACTAATGGGCATGCGAATTTTATTTATAAAAAAGATGTGGTGCCTGAGCTTGTAGGATTGGTGGATGAGTTTTCCGTCAGTTTAAACGGTTCAACAAGTGAAGAATATGATGAACTTTCTCAGCCTAAATTTAAAGGGGCTTATGAAGAAGTGAAAAAGTTTATTAAATGCAGTTCGGTCGCAGGGATTAAGACTGTTGCATCAATTGTTGACGGGTATAAAGGCAGACGACTTGATGTTGAAAAATGTCGTCAAATTGCTCAAGAACTTGGTGCGGAATTAAGAGTTCGCGAGTGGATTCAAAACGGTTACAGTTAAATTAAATCCATAACTAAGTTATATAATAATTTTAATTTTGTATCGTCATTTTTTATAAGACTAAGTTTTTCCAGTATAAAATTATACATTTCTTCGTTGGTTTTAATGCTGGAAAATTGAAAAATTTCATAAATTTCAATATTTAAAACATTAGCCAGTTTTTCAAGGGTATTAAGTGTCATAAACCCTCTGCCTGTTTCCACATGACTAAGTGATGTTGTAGCAATATTTAATGCTTCGGCAAGTTTTCTTGGCTTAAACCGCGCTGCAGCCTTAAGTATTGTATCCGTTTTTCGAGTTTTTTATTTATTTCTGTTTCATTTTATCCCGTTTAATTTAAATCATATTCCGTATTTGTGGTGAAAACAAATATACAAAATACTATAGACTATAGGTTAAATCTATTTATTGTACTATATGTGTTTCATAAAGTATGAAGGAGAGAAAGTAATGAAAAAGACAGTAACATTGAAGCTTTTGGGAGTTATGACGGTGATGATGATTGCAGCTCCTGTTTTTGCAGTTAACTGGATAAAGATAGGTGACGGACATTATATAGATTCGGATAGTATCAGACCTTCAAATTCTTACGGTTCATATACATTTGATACAAGATAAGTCGGTGAAGGAACTACGTTAGAAGAAATCGACGGTAAAAAAGTCTGTATACCTTTGTGTACGGATTTTTTTATGTATTTTTTGTAATAAAAATTACATCAAAATTTCTGTTTTGTGTATAATTAAGGTATAAAATTAAGAAAGGATTACGACATGACAAATTTAGACAAAATTATGAAACCAAAAGCCATTGCGGTAGTTGGTGCGTCAACAAAAGAACACACAATCGGTTCAGACATTATGAAAAGATTGCAGGAATACAAATTTAACGGTAATATCTACCCTGTTAACCCTAAAGGTGGAATTATTGAAGGGCTTCAAGCTTATACTTCAGTAAAAGAAATCCCGGGTGAAGTAGATTTAGCTATTATCGTTGTTAATGCTAAATTCGTTTTAGATACAATTGATCAATGCCACGAAAAAGGTATTAAAGGTTTATGTATTATCACTGCAGGTTTCAAAGAAACAGGCAAAGAAGGTGCAGAAGCTGAAAAAGCATTGTTGGCTAAAGTTAGAGAATACGGTATGAGATGTGTTGGTCCTAACTGTTTGGGTGTTGTAAATACTGACCCTGAAGTTAGAATGGACGGATGTTTCGCTGAATCTTTACCTGAACGCGGACATATCGGTTTCGTTTCTCAATCAGGTGCTTTAGGCGGCGGTATTTTGAATATCTTAAAAGACCTTAACCTTGGTTTTGCTCAATTTATTTCTATCGGTAACCAAGCTGATGTTAACGCTGAAACAGCTTTAGAATACTGGGAAAATGAAGAAGATGTTGAACAAATTCTTTTATATATGGAATCAATTCAAAATCCTTCAAACTTCAGAAAATTAGCTTCAAGAATTTCTAAGAAAAAACCTGTACTTGCTTTAAAAGCAGGACGTTCAGCAGCAGGTGCTTCAGCAGCATCTTCTCACACAGGTTCACTTGCAGGTGCTGATAAAGCCGCTAATGCTTTACTTAACCAATCAGGTGTAATCAGAGAATATTCTTTGAAAAACTTGTTTGCTACAGCTAAAGTTTTTGCTAACTGCCCTATTCCGAAAGGTGACAGAGTTGCAATTATTACAAACTCAGGCGGCCCGGGTATTATGGCAACCGATGCTGTTTGTGAATATGGTATGCAAATGGCTCAAATTACGGATGCAACTAAAGAAACTCTAAGAAGCTTCTTACCTTCTGCAGCTTCTGTTAAAAACCCAATCGATATGATTGCTTCAGCTCCTATCGAACACTACAAAGAAACATTAAAAACAGTTATCGCTGATGAAAATGTTGATATGATTATGGTAATTTACTTACCGTTCTTAGGTTTGAAAGATATTGATGTTGCTAAAGCTGTTATGGAAATTAAAGCTCAATATCCTGAAAAACCAGTTATTGGTGTATTCATGACTAAGAATGATTTCTTCACAAAACTTTCTGATTTGGATGTTAATATGCCGTTCTTTATGTACGCTGAAGAAGCTGCTGACGGATTTAACAGACTTAACCAACAAAGAAAATGGATGGAAAGACCAGAAGGTCAAATCCCTGTATTTGATGTTGACAGAGAAAAAGCAAAACAAATTATCAGGCAATCTCTATCAGAAGGCCGTGCTCAATTAACAACACGTGAATCAATCGATGTCCTTGATGCTTACGGTATCAGAGTATGTAAATCAGGTTTTGCAACTAACGAAGAAGAAGTTGTTGAAGTCGGTAACTCAATCGGATACCCTGTTGTTATGAAGATGACTTCAAAAACAACATCTCACAAAACCGACGTTGGCGGTGTTAGAGTTAACATTGGTTCAGAAGAACAATTAAGAGCTGAATACCAAGACTTAATCGCTAAATTAACTGAAAAAGGACTTATCGACGGTCTTGAAGGTGTAATCATTCAGGAAATGGTTAAAGGCAACCGTGAAATGGTTTGCGGTATTGCAACAGACCCTCAATACGGTCCGATGATGATGTTCGGTTTAGGCGGTGTATTCATTGAAGTTATGAAAGACGTAACTTTCAGAATTGCTCCTCTAACAGATATTGATGCTAAAGAAATGATTAAATCAGTTAAAGCATACAAATTGTTAGAAGGTGCAAGAGGTACAACTCCTGCTCAAATGGATCAAATCGAAGAAACATTGTTGAGATTATCTCAATTGGTTCATGATTTCAGTTTCATTGACGAACTTGATATCAACCCGTTATTGATCTCTGAAAAAACAGGAGAAGGTATTGCTGTTGACGGACGTATCAAAGTAAGATTAGAAGAAGCAAAACAAGCTATTGCATGTGAATGCGGTTCTTGCACTTGCTGCCACTAATTTAAAGAAAAATATATAATCCGATTCCCATTGCGGGAATCGGATTTTTACCTCAATTAACCCCGTTAGAAATATAAAACAGAAAGGCTTGGAGAATGAAAGTTTTTAGAATAATTTCAGCTGCAAGATGTGCGGTTGTTGACAGATATTACATTACCCGTGGAGCAAAAGGTAAGTTCCCTATGGGTAGTGAAAATTATTATAATATTTTGGTTAGAGAATCAGGACCATCTACTCATAATCCTGTCAAGGTTGCTAAAAATTTATATGCGGCATACCAACATAATATGCAAAGAATAAATTGGGCGGAAGAAATGATGAATATGTATGAGCAGCCGTCTTTAGCAACACGAATTTATCACAGATTGTTTAAAAAATAATAGATATTGTTTAACAAAAATGGTAATATAAAATGTAATAATACCATAAAATAGGAGATATAAGTTGTGAAAAACCAAGCTATAGGTGTAAATGACATTGTGATAATCCCTAAAGCCTAACAGTAGATTGAAATTTCGAGGGGGTGGCTTTTACAGATTAAAATTCTGCAGCCGTGGAAGGAAGTTTGAAATTGGTAGCGTAATACCCCGTGCGGTGAACACAGGATTTTCTCTTGCAGAAGTTTTAATAACTCTCGCATAATCGGAGTCGCCACAGCAATGACTATTCCGAATTTGATGACTGCGTATAAAGCACACAAATTGTGTACTCAGTTTTTGAAATCCTATTCAACTATACAGCAGGCATTTAAGCAAATGGAAGCTGATGATGTTTCGTTGGACTCTTCTACGTATCCTGATAGAACTTTTTATAAAACATTTATTAAATATCTTAAAGGAGCTACTGATTGTGGAGCGTATGGCAGTAACAGTGCTCATGTGTGTTTTAATATGTACAGGCAAATAATGTTTCTTTGTCTAATTCATATAAAACTTTAAACGGTAATAAGTTAAGTAATTATACTGATTTTGAAGATGGACAAATACTATTACCTTGACTACTTTATTGTTGTTTGAGAATCCCACATCGCCTTATATACAGGTTAATGTGGATTTAAACGATTTTAATAATCCTCCGAATCGCTGGGGATATGATTTATTTACTTTTGATTTTTTGATGGTGATCTTTGTACAATGTGTAGTGTCTGGACTCGTTATAATGATAAAAAAACAATCCTGATTATTTCAAATGGGTTGTAAAAAACGTTAAATAATCTAACTTTCGAAATTATTTGTAATTTCGTGGATATATTCAAGCATTTGGGCAAAGTATTTCAGGTCTGAATTTCCGTTGATTACCAAATCTGCTTCTTTGCGGAACGGTTTAACATATTTTTCTCCTGCTTCTGCAATATAATGCCAGTGTTTTTCTGCATTTTCTTCGCTCTGGTTACGTTCTTCCACGGCTCTGTTCATAAAACGGCTTTTTCTTAATTCGTTTTCTGTTTCAACGTAGATTTTTATGTCAAAAACGTCTTTAACCCCTTCATACATTGTTGCAATGCCTTCAACTACGATAATTTTTTGAGAATGGACATCCATTGCTTTTGGCATTGAGATTCCTGTCCCGTTAGGAAGGTACATTGGAGCTTTTATATCAAGACCGTCGGATAAATCTTCTAAATCAGAATGCAGGATATCAAGTTGGAAACTTGTAGGAGCGTCAACATCATAACCGTTATCTCTTAAGTTATCAAATGTACCGTATTTGTTAATCAGGGTTGAAATATCGTTAAAATAATTGTCGGTACTTAAAACTGTTACAGGCATGGATAATTGTTCAATGACATTTTTAATTTCGTGGCAGATTGTTGATTTGCCTGAAGCGGATTCGCCTGTTACACCTATTAAAAGACGTTTTGACGGGTTGTTTATCAAACGTTTTGAAAATCTGTTGATAAAATCGGGGTTAATGTTGTTTATCAGCGGAATCGGTTGCTTTTTATCATACAAAAATATTTGTCTGAATTTTGTTTGAAGATAGAATGCTAACAATTCCCTTCCCGACTTTGAGTTAAAATCCGGTTTAAAGATTTTATCATTCGGGTTTAGTTCTTTTCCTATTAATAGTTCCATACTTTTTCCATGTCTTTTCTGATATAGAACATATAATACATGAGAAAAAACTTTTTTGCTAGTGTTTTGTTAATATTTTTATCTTGCATACATTTGTAAAAAATATTATAATTATTGATATGAGAAGGAGAGGGAATAATGGATAATCTTAACAAATATATTGAACATACACTTTTAAAACAGGATGCAGTGAAGGCTGATTTTATAAAGCTTTTTGATGAAGCAAAGGAACATGGGTTTTTGGGAGTTTGCATAAATCCTTGTTATGTAAAATTTGCAAAAGAATATTTGAAAGACAGTGATGTTAAAATTGTTACGGTTATCGGTTTCCCGTTGGGTGCAAATACAACAGAAACAAAAATTTTTGAAACAATAAACGCTGTTCGTGACGGTGCTGATGAAATTGATATGGTAATCAATGTTACTAAAGTAAAAGAGCGTGAAACGGATTTTGTTGTTAATGAAATAAGACAAATTAAAGCGGCGTGTCAGGGTAAGAATTTGAAAGTCATTATTGAAACGGATTTGCTAAGTAAAGACGAGATTAAATATGCTTGTGAGTGTGCAGTAAAAGGCGGTGCTGATTTTGTGAAGACCTCAACAGGTTTTGTAAAAGGTGGAGTTGGTGCTAAAACCGAAGATGTTGAATTAATGTTTAATACCGTAAAAGGTGCAGGTTTGCAGGTTAAAGCATCAGGAGGAATCCGTGATAAAGAAGCAGCACTTGCAATGATAAAGTCAGGAGCTGTGCGTTTAGGCACAAGTTCTGGTGTGAAAATCGTACAGGGATAAATATTAACCAATATATTAAAAATCATGCTATAATGTAATCACTCGGAAAGGAACTATCTGTCATGGGTGATGAAGATAAGCAGTTTGACGCCACCCCTCGAAAACTCGAGCAGGCAAGAAAAGAAGGACAGGTTGTTAAGTCTAAAGACTTTTCAACGGCTGTTTCGCTGCTTGTTTTATTCTCTGTAATCTTTGGCTTGGCGCCTTTTATCTGGAATCAGATTGTACAGGTTTTTACGCTTTTGTATGAGCAGATTCCGAACGCTCATGTGGAAAAGATTGGTTATATGTATATTATGCTTGTTGCGGTAAAAGGAGCTGCTCTGATTATTGGACCTATTTTGGCAATTGCTTGGTTTGTTGCGGTTATGGCGGATTTTATTCAGGTTGGTCCTTTGATTGCAACCGCTCCTTTGATGCCGAAATTGGATAAACTTAACCCGACAAAATACTTTAAGAATATTATGTCAATTAAGACTCTTTTTGAACTTTTCAAAAATATAGTGAAGGTTATTATCTTAGGTTATATTGGCTGGATGGTTTATAAAGAACATATTGAAAGTATTTTGATGTTGGCGTCTGTTGATAATAACTTTGCTGTTATGATAGAATTCGGCAAACTTATCACCGAGTTTATATTTAAAGCATGTATTGCTTTTTTGGTAATTGCGGCTGCTGATTACGGGGTTACAAAGTGGAAGTTTTTGAAAGACCAAAAAATGTCGTTTAAAGAAATTAAAGACGAATACAAAAACTCCGAAGGTGATCCGCAGGTTAAGGCACAGCTTCGCCAAAGACGTATGCAGATGCTTCAGCAGGGTGCAATGGATGCTGTTCCGACCGCAGATTTTGTTGTCACGAACCCGACACATTTTGCATGTGCCCTAAAGTATGTTGCAGAAGAAATGGATTCACCGATGCTTATAGCTAAAGGTACCGAGCTTATTGCAAAAAAAATTATCAGTATTGCAAAAGAACACAATGTTCCCGTCATCGAAAATCCGCCTGTAGCAAGGGCATTGTTTCGTATGGTTGATATCAATCAGCCGATTCCGCCCGAACTTTATAAAGCTGTCGCTGAAATATTAATGTTTGTTTATAGGATGAAAAATACATCAAATAAACGACCGCTAAATTAATATATTGTAGTATTATTGATGTGTAAAATTATGACAAGAGCAGAAGATAAAAGAAATTTACAACATTATATAGACATAGTGCAAAAGGTTGCAAGAGTCGAGCACAGACGTATTCCGTCACACATGGTCGAATACGAAGAGCTGCTTTCTATTGGTATTATCGCAATTCAGGTTATGATTAAAAATAAAACCCCTGAACAGCTTGAAAAGTATAATTCTGCATATATTGCAACCGCTGTACGTTGGGCTATAAGAAACGAATTAAGAATAAGATATAAATGGTATTCACTGAAACACAAAAGTGAAGAAGAATACGATGAGGATGAAGCAGTTGACGGCATGGACATGAAACAGGCAAAAGTTCGTGAAGCGATTTACGAAACAATCCTGTCAATTGACGGACTTGCCGCAGCCGCAAGTGATAACGATTCACCGTTTGATTTTGTAAAAGATCCTCATGCAATGCCTGATGAAAACGCTGAACTTACTGAAATGGGTAAAATGATAAGAACTGCGATTTCGAAATTACCGCCAAAAGAAAGAACTGTTGTTGAATACAGATTCTATAGAAATATGCAGGTAAAAGATATTGCAACCCAAATCGGCTTATCTCCGTCGCGAGTAACCCGTATTGTACAGTCTTCTCTAAATACGGTAAGAGAATACTTAAACGCTCACGAACAGTACGGTTATTAGGGATAAAAATTACTTCCACGGATAACTTTTATCGATTTGCCAGCCCGAGCGGCGAATTTTTTCGGCACACAAATCTCCGATTTTGTATTTTGAACAATTGTTATTGATTTTATCATCAGACATATTATATCCGTATGGTTGAACCCCTTTTCCGTCAGACAGTCGTTCCAGTATAAATATATCTTTTCCATAGGTATTAGGCTTTGCAGAACCGTTTATATCTACATATACTTTATTATTTGGTTCATAACCGCTTTCGGTAAGACTGCTGCCGTTAGCTGTAAAAATAATATATAAGAAACCGTCTGCGGTAAAAAATGTTGTTCTGGCTGATTTTGCCGTAATTACGACTTGTGCCTGATTGCCGTTTAAATATTTGAAATCAGAGTTTGACTTATAACCGCAAATTTCTGCAGATGTACAATATGTTAAAACCTTTATATATGGGGCCCAATATGTTTTAAAGTATTCCTCGGAGCCTATATCAAAAGCACTTTGCGGTTCTCCTACATCATCAAAAGATAGTCTGTAAGCCTGATTTATAATTGAAATCGCTTTTTGCAGTTTTGTTACGGTAGTTTTCTTTTGGTGTGTTGAAATAAGATTAGGTATAGTTATTGCAGCAACAACCCCGATAATTCCCAGGGTGATTAAAGTCTCAGCCAATGTAAAGCCCTTCCTCATCATGTCTTCCTTTTCTTTAATATATACTTTGTGTCCAGTAATAGAAGTATAGTATATCGCATATCTCTTGTCAATAATATATTATTGAATGATGAATAAGGAAGATTTTCTAAAGTTAGGGTATAAAATTAAATACTTGCGCAGCAGAAGCGGGGTTTCCCAGTTGGATTTGGCGCTAAAAACGGGCTTAACTACCCGCACGATAAGCCGAATTGAATGCGGAACAATTGACCCGAAGTATTCCACACTTTTGCGAATTTCCGAGGCTTTAGAAATAGACTTGAGGGATTTGTTGACGTTTACCTTGTAAACATTTCCTCATTTACCCTTCGACGATTTGTATTCTGTGATCATCAGAGATTTCTATCGGTTGATCAAGTTTTTTGATGTAATCGCAGGCAAGTTTGTTTTTGTCTAAGTCAAATTTTTGTAAGACAAAATCAGGATGTTTGTTACTTTCTAAGTATCCGTCACCGCCTGTTGCGTAAAAATCATCCGCTGCAACGGTGTATTTTTTGTCGGTTCTCGGATTATTTACATCTATTTTATGTGATTTGTTATTTTTGTCGATAAATTCCAACTCAAGAAGTTCACCTTTTGTGTTTGCTTTGTATTTCAAGCCTGAAACAAGTAAAATTCCCGGTTTCATTGATGTTTTTGTAAGTGATTTTAAACCTACTTTGATTGAGTCAACGATTTGTTTTTCAGATAGGTTAAGAACCATCATTTTGTCTTCAAAAGGCGTGATATCAGAGATTAATCTTGTATCAATCGGACCTTGGGAGAAGCTTCCGCGGATATTTCCCGCATTTAGAATACCGATTTCCGTACCGAGTTCGTGCCTCATTGCATCAGCTATAAGGTTTCCGTGCGGGTTGTTTTCGATAAGTCTGTTTTTAGGCGGTGGAACAGCTTGTGCTACTCTGCCGATTTTTTCGGGTTTACCGAGGATATCTTCTACTGAATCTTTAATAAACAGTGGTCTGTTGAAGTCGCGGGTTTTAATAATATTATTTTGAGCTTTTTTAATAACACCGTTTGAGTCAAAATCAAGGTTCAGAATACCTAAGTTTTCGCCGTCTTTACCTGCTTGTGTGATGATAACAGGTTCGCCGCGTTTTGAATAAAACAGGTTTTTACCTTCTTCAATACCTTCGATTAAATCGTGAGTGTGGGCTCCGAAAATCATATCAATACCTTCGGTTTCCTGAGCAAGTCGTTTATCTAACTTTGAACCCCCGTGAGAAAGTACTGCGATATGTTTAATACCTTGGGCTTCTAGTTTTTTTGCTTCTTCTTGGACAAGTTTTATTGTTTCATCAGAACTTGAGATTGTAAAATGTTTTAAGGTATCGTTCATTTTAACACGTTCTGTCATATCAGGCGGTGCTACACCTATCAGACCGTATTTAATACCGTCTTTTTCGACGATTGTTGATTTTTCGATTTTACCGCAGAACGGTGAATTTTTATCAACAGCAACGTTTATTGCAAGTGTTTTATAATTTGCATTATCAAGAAGCTGCGCGAATTTTTCCGGGTCTGTTATGTCAAGTTCATGGTTTCCGAGTGCTGATGCGATAAAGCCGCTCCAGTTCATAAATTGGCTTGCAACTTTGTTGTTTGTAAAGTTTGCTCCTAAGATTATGTCACCTGAAGATACTTTGAATTTTGATACATTATCTGTTGAATTGGTAAAGAAGTTCGGGATTAGTTTATCAGCGGGGATTCTGTCAAATTCTTGCGAAATATTGTAAATCCGTTCCATGTTGGTCATTTTCCCGTGAACATCGTTTACATAAAGCCAGCTTGTGTGGGTATATTTCGGGTCAGAAATCGTTTGGGTATACACAGGAGCTGTTACTGTCGGGTAAATGTTGGTTGTATATTTTGGGGTTGTTGTTATATTTTTATTAGAACCATTAGTAGCCTGCTGCGGTTTTATCGCATTTGGCTTATTTATTATTGTTTGCGTTGCGTTTGGTACGTTTATCATATTCTACCTCACTTGCTTAAAAACATCTAAAAATAAAAATTGCCTGATTAAAATGTTTTATTAACAAAATGTAATATTTGTATAATCGCTATTCTTGTAGTATGATTAATTCTGCACATTTAAAAGAGGAAGTATATATATTATGTCAAAACAAAAAGCAAATATTGCGATTTTAGGTGCTACAGGTGTTGTAGGCAGAGAAATTACGAAAATTGTTGATGAGTTAAATATAGAATTTAATTCAATAAAGTTTTTATCAAGTGCGAAAAGTGCAGGAACCAAGATTGAATTTCAAGGTAAGGAATATATAGTAGAAGAAGCAAAGCCGGAAAGTTTTGATGGTGTAAATATAGTTTTGGCATCAGCAGGCGGTTCGACTTCTCAAAAATTTGCGCCGGAGATTGTAAAACGCGGCGGAGTTTTGATTGATAATTCATCTGCTTTCAGAATGGAAAAAGATGTACCGCTTGTAATTGCTTATGTTAATGATGAAGATTTGCGTATGCATAAAGGTATTATTGCAAATCCGAATTGTTCAACATCTCAATTAATGCTTGTATTAAAACCTTTGCATGAAAGATTCGGTATTAAAAAACTTTTGGTATCAACATATCAGGCTGTTTCAGGTGCAGGTTTGAGTGCTATTAACGAGTTAACCGAAAATACAAAAGCCGCATTAAATAAAGAAGATTTTGAAGCAAATGCGTTCAAAAAGCCTATCGCATTTAATGTATTGCCTCAGATTGATGTATTTTGTGATAACGGGTATACAAAAGAAGAAATGAAAGTTGTAAACGAAACAAAAAAAATTCTTCATCTTCCTCAGGATTTACCGATATCTTGTACTGCTGCAAGAGTTCCTGTGTATAACGGACACTCGGAAGCTGTAGATATTGAGTTTGAAAAAACTGTTTCTCCTGATGAAGTTCGTAAGATTCTTGCAGATTCTTTCGGGGTTAAAGTTATTGATAATCCTGATAATTTTGAATATCCGACTGTTCGTGACGCGTCAGGTGTTGACCCTGTGTTTGTCGGCAGAATCAGAAAGAACTTAGCGTTTGATAACGGAATTTCTTTATGGTGCGTTGCAGATAACCTTAGAATCGGTGCGGCATTAAATACCGTAAGAATCTGTCAAAAAGTTATTGAAATGGAGTTATACTAAATTATGGCAAAAATTGGTGATTTGGTAAGTACTCTTAAAGTCGGTTCAAAAAGGTATGATAAAATTGAATGGTGGAATACTAGGCATAAATTGAAAAAACAGGTTAAATTGAACGAATTGTGTAAGGCGAATGCGGCTTTTAATTTTTCATACAAGGTTAATACTGCGGATAACTTTACATCCGTGAATG
Source organism: uncultured Candidatus Melainabacteria bacterium (assembly GCA_947570135.1). GTDB lineage: Bacteria > Cyanobacteriota > Vampirovibrionia > Gastranaerophilales > Gastranaerophilaceae > Zag111. The sequence goes on from CANOTP010000005.1 coordinate 61,465, forward strand.
ATGTTATAGCTTCTATGAGTTCAAAACTTGAATCCGTATCACCTGATTTGGCGCCTTGGAATCCTGTATTAAGACCGTTTAAACAACTTGTTGTTTTTAAGAAGCCCAAGTAGAAATCATTAATTTTTGTTAATAATTTCCAATAATTAATCAATTATTATTTTTACCTCTCTTTATAAATGCAGAAAAAGGAGACAATTATGAATATAAGTGATTTGATGATAGGAAATGTGTGTGACTCGTCTGAGGATATTTTCTCGGATGTATGTACTGTAGGTGAATTTCTGAAAAAATATGGCAAAGTTGAATTTGACGAAGAATCTTTTGAAAAACAATTGGAATATTTAGACACAATTGTCGGATAAAAATTTTAAACCCCTTGCTTTAATGATAAGCGAGGGGTTTTATATTACTTTTTGTTAATAATCGGGATGTTTAAGTCGTTTTTATTGTATAATCGTAGAAGTAGAGGGATATAGTATGGGTCAGCTTTTAAGACGAGAAAATGTTGCAAGTTTTATTCATAATCTGCAAAAAAGCGGAAAAACCGTTGTTGCGACTAACGGCTGTTTTGATATCCTTCATGTCGGACATGTACGCTATTTGCAAACAACAAAGTCATTTGCGGATTATAGTATTGTGCTTTTAAATTCCGACAAATCCGTTCGCTCGATTAAAGGTCCTACACGTCCCGTTAATAACGAATCTGACAGGGCAGAGATTTTATGTGCACTGTCCTGTGTTGATTATGTTGTGATGTTTGATGAGGATTCTCCGCGTAATTTATTGGATGAAATTAAACCCGATGTTTATACAAAAGGTGCGGATTATACTATGGAAACTCTTCCCGAAGCTGATATTATGATTAAAAATAATACCAAAGTTGAGTTTATAACCTTTGTTGAAGGTAAATCAACAACTAATACAATCGAAAAAATGAAGAATAATTGATAAGGAGAAAAATGATGAGATCATTTACAGTAGATGAGATTACACAAATTGTCGGCGGTATGTTAACTAAGGTTGAAAGTCCTGAAATTACTCATATTGCACCGCCTGCCCTTAGTGATGAGAACACTTTGGCGCTTGCACTAGGTGAAGAAGAGATTGCTAACCTTGCAACTTCAAAAGCTAAAGCTGCACTGGTACCTTTAGGTGTTCAAATTGACGGATTTACAACTATTGAAGTTGAAAGACCAAGGCTTGCAATGATGAAATTGTTAAACTTATTCTACGTTGCACCTGTTGTAAATAAAGATATCCACCCGACAGCAGTTGTAGATCCTTCTGCAAAATTAGGTCAAAATGTTTGTGTCGGACCTAATGTTGTTATTTCTCCAAATGCTGTTATCGGTGATAATACAAAAGTTTTGGCTAATTCATATATTGGCAGCAATGCTAAAATTGGTAACAACTGTTTCTTCCACCCCGGAGTTAATATCGGTGACAGAGTTCAAGTCGGTAACGATGTAATTCTTCACCACGGAGTTTCTTTGGGTGCTGACGGTTTCAGTTTTGTAACAGAAAATCCGAGCAACCTTGAACAGGCAAGAAAAGACGGTGAAGTTAAAGAAAACGATGTTGAACAGGTTATTTTCAAAATCCCTTCAATCGGTTCGGTTGTTATTGGAAATAATGTTGAAATCGGTGCTAATACCGCAATCGACCGCGGTACTATTGAAAATACAGTAATTGGTGATAATACAAAAATTGATGATTTGGTTATGATTGGTCATAACTGCCGTGTCGGTAAAGGCTGTTTAATCGTTTCTCAAGTCGGTATTGCCGGAAGCTGTGTAATCGGTGACAGAGTTGTTATCGCAGGACAAGCAGGACTTGCTGATCACATTTCAATCGGAAGTGATACGCTTATTGCAGCTAAAGCTGGCGTTACAAAGAGTTTCCCTGAAAAATCAATTGTAGTTGGCGCTCCTGCAGTTCCAAGAAAAGAATTTATTAAACAATTGAAAGTTATGAAAGACGCTCAGGAAATTTTTGCTAAATTCAGGAAATTTGAACCGATGTTAAAATCTTTTGAAGAAGCTCACAGCGAAGTTGAGGTAAACAGCTAAAAATGGTTACTTTAAAGAAAGAGGTTAAACTTGTCGGTAACGGTTTGATGAAGAATAAACCGTGCGAAGTAACTTTATTTCCGTCAAGATCAGGTAAAATAAGATACTTTGTAAAGGGTAAAGATTGGTTTACTGCTGATGTTGATAATGTTGTATCAACCGATCATTGTGTTGTTTTGGGGAATCGAGGCGCTCGTGCTATGCTCACTGAACACTTATCGGCAGCTTTAGCTTTTTGTCATGTTGATTCTGTTGATATTTGCATGACAGAAGATGAAGTGCCTATCTTAGACGGAAGTTCTTTACAATGGGTTGAAGCAATAAAAGAAGTCGGTACAAATAAACCTTTCTTTGCAAAAGAAAAATTCTACACAGTATCCGAGCCTGTTTATTATCTTAACGGAAAGACCAGTCTTGTAATTTTACCGAGTGATGATTTGTTTATTTCTTATGCGGTGAATTACAATCACCCTGATGTGACAAGAAGGTTTGTTAACTACAATCCGCGTAACAAGTATGAAATAATTGAAGCAAGAACTTTCGGATTCTATAAAGATTTGAAAAAATATCAGATGCTCGGTTTTGCTCAAGGGGTAACCCAGGAAAATACCGTCGGTTTTACGGAGGACGGTGGTTATACAACCGAACTTCGCTCTGAAAATGAGCAAATTAAGCACAAAATTCTTGATTTAATCGGTGATTTATATTTAACAGGTGTGAACCCGCTTAATTTAAGATGTCAAATCTTAGCAAAAGAGGCAGGGCATGCCGTGCATGTAAAAACAGCTAAAATGTTAAAAGATAAGTTAATAGAAATATAAGGAGAGAAAAATGACAGAAGAAATTAAAGAAGAAGTAATATCTATGGATATTCAACAAATTATGGAAATGCTTCCTCACAGATACCCGTTTTTATTGGTTGATAGAATCACAGAATGTGTTCCGGGTAAATACTCAAAAGGTTACAAAAATATGACTATGAACGAAGGTTTCTTCCAAGGGCATTTCCCGGGAAATCCTATTATGCCTGGTGTTTTACAGCTTGAAGCTTTAGCTCAATGTTCAGCTCCTGTATTGTTGTCATTACCTCAAAATAAAGGTAAGTTGGCATTATACGCAGGCGTTGACGGTGTTAGATTTAAAAATATCGTAAGACCGGGTGACAGATTCGATATGGAAATCGAATTAACAAAAATAAAAGGTCCTATCTGTAAAGCTCACGGTATAGGAAGAGTTGACGGAAAAGTTTGTGTCGAAGCGGATATGACTTTTGCTTTAACATAGTAAAAAAAAGAGGAACCGTAAAGGTTCCTCTTTTTTATTAGTCTTCAAATAATTCAGGTCGGACTTTTGCAAGATCTGAGTTTGTATTTTCAAACATTCGATTATCATATCCGCGGAATCCAAATTTACCTTCCATAATATCTCTTAATTGAGAAATAATTTTATCTGCTAAATCTATTGCGCATGTTGTTGGGACTGTTGTTTGAACAAGTTTGTTCTTATCTCTGAAATAGTATCCGTTTTCTTTATCCATGTAACGTACATTTACGGCATCACTTTGTTTGCGTGCGGGTGTTATATAAACGTCAATATTGTTTTGATCAGCTTCTAAGTATTCGTCGCTGTATGTAATAGCGTTAATTACTGCATCGCTTATACCTTTTTGGGTGTTGTTCATGTTTTTATCATGTACATAAAAACCTTTAAATGCGGGTGAAATGTTATTAGTAATATTCATTGAGCCTCCTTTTGTTTCTTTTAAAACATGTAATTTTTATTTTTGTTAATTTATCCGAACAAGATTAAGAAATGTAACAACTTTCACTATTCTTGAAATATATAAATTGATATATACTTTATATATACGAAAGCATTAAATAAACACGAGAGATATTAAGAAAACAAGAAGAGAGATTTCAAAATCCGTTTAAATAAAGCAAAGAGAGAACGTTATTCCTATTCCTAATTCCTAGAAAAGATTTTCACCCCGCCACAAAAGCGGGGATTTTTTTAACCTAAATATTTTTGCAGGGTTTCACGGTTAAAGACTTCCACACTGTTTTTTGAGTGGATGAAAATCATACAACTTATAATTGATTTCAGGGTATCAAAGTCTGAAAATGACATTTTGGTGCGTAAGTCTTCCATATTGTTTGCAAGAAATTCCATGATAATTGTTTTGTCGTTATATACAAGTGATGAAAAATAATCAAATGATTCTTTTGACTTAATACCTTCAAGGTAAATTATTTGCGGATCTTGGAACTCGATAAAACGAGCTGCTTTATCCATGTTAAACCCTACGTTTTCGTTAAATTCACACTGATTGACACCTGTTAGTTCGTATTTTGAGATACTTTCAAGCGTCATAATATTTTTTGATTTTGATTTAGCCGCTTCAAGTAATAATGAATAAATTACGTGTGTTTTACCGCTTAGAGATGAGCCGCAAACAAGTATTATACCCGGTTTTTCAAGTGCTTGCTTAACTTCGGTTAATTCAGCTTTTGATGTAATAATTTTATCAATAGCGGTTGGCGGTTTGTATATTTTCAGGAAGATTCTTTCACCCATAATCGTTGGGAAAGTTGAAACGCTTGCAAGAACGATTATATCGTCGACCTTAAAGCATAATTTCCCGAGCTGCGGAACTTCAGAAACCGAAGGGTCAAGTTCTGAAAGGGTTTTGAGTTTTGCGGCAAAAGATGACACTAAAGCTGTTGGGATAAGCCCTTTATTGGTTAATTCGCCATGCTTTTTAAAGTTTACTCCCAGACCTTCTTCTTCCCCTTGGAAAGTTACTTCGTGAATATCTTCTAATATTGCCTGTTTTAAGATTGCGCGGATAATTTTTTGGATGTGATTGTCGCTTAAGTCTTCGCTATGAAGTTCATCTTGCCAGTCATAACCCGTATTGGTTTCTGTTGAGATATTTCCGACGGTGACATCAATTTTATAGTATTCATCAATTTTTTTGAGGATGCTTTCTTCTGAAGATAAAACAGGGTCAATTTCACACTCTGCGGTTTCCATAATTTTATCTATTGCAAATAAATCTCTTGGGTCTGCCATTGCAACAGTCAGAGTGTTTTCGATTTTAAACAGCGGAATAATTTTATATCTTCGTGCGTCAGAAAAATTAATGTATTTAAGACATTTTCTGTCTAAATCATAATCATCAAGGTTAACGTACGGGGTGTGAAGTTTTGATTCTAAAAATTTAATCAATTGATCTTCTGTTAAAAATCCTGAATTTATTAAAGCCTGTCCGATATTAATATTTTGAGCAGCGGCAATTTCTTCTGCCTGTTCAACAACCTCATATTGAACAAGTCCTTCTCTGACTAAATCATATTTTAATGTTTCAAGTGTTTTATTTGTAATAATATTCATTATACTTTTTCCGCTTCAAGGTATTTTTGAACAACTTTAACCACATCATCAAGATCAAACGGTTTTGTAATATATTCGTTTGCGCCTGTTTCTTCACCGATAAGCTTATCTTCTTCCTGGGTGCGGGCTGTTACCATAAGTATTGGGATATTTTTGTATTTTGCATCAAATTTTAATAATCTGCTGATTTTATAACCGTTGATTCTCGGCATCATAACATCAAGCACGATTAAATCAGGAACGATTTCTCTTGCAAGTTTTAAACCGTCTTCTCCGTTATAAGCGCAGTAGCAGGTATATCCGCAAGATTCCAGTACAAATTTCAAACTTTCTACAATATCTTGTTCATCATCAACAATAAGAATTTTCTTCATACTATCCCCTAATCAGTAAAAATATATCGTATTTACAGTATAACACAGTTTTCGGGCAGGGGCAATATTTCTTGTAAGTTATTTTGCTGTATCAAAGATATATTTTACTGCGGCTGTTGCCGGGACAGCTATTCCGTTATATATTCTTATCGGGTAAACGTCTGTGACATCTTTAGGTTTTACAATACAAGTTTGTTTATCTTCCAGATTGTTTTTACCTGTTGAGCAGCTAATTTCTTTATTTGGAAGAGAAGGCCCGTTAACATCTATAAATCCGTAACAATAGGCCAGACCTTTATTTGAGCCTGCGTTAAGAGTGGTAATATTATATCCGATTTCAAAATAACAGGCATTTGATTCGCCAAGCCTTTTATGAAAAGCTATGATTGTTCCATCGTTCAATAAATAAGCATGGTAATCTGCTAAGTTTCCTCTTCCGCTGTTTAATCCAAGAAATGCATCTTTATCAATTGTATAGTTTATTGCATAGTTTGCGGCGGAATTTTTTGAAATTTTTATATCTGAGGCTTTATTATAATAGGTGGAACTGCTTAATGTTCCGTTTAAAATTGAGCAAATACTTCTTATTTTTTCAGGGTGCTGTGTACCGCCATTATTTCCGCAAGTTTGTTCTATTCCTGAAAAATCATAATCGTATTGAGCCTGACTCATTCTTGCGGCTTGCGAAATTGTTGATACGGCTTTTTTGAATTTTGAGCGATATTGATGTGAGCGAATGTTTGCCATTAGTGTTGGAATAGTCATTGCTGCTACAACTCCGATTATTCCAAGCGTGATTAAAACTTCAGCTAAAGTAAATCCTTTTCTTTTCATATTAATTACTCCTCTTTTAAATAATTAATTGAATTTTAAATTAATACTTTAAAATTGTCAATATAAATTTAAACTAATGTATTCTTAGGTTATGAGTTTATGTAATGAAATCAGAAAATTAATGATAGATTGCGATGTGACGCTTACACAGTTAGCGCAGGAGATTTCCACAGCAAAGAATAAACATTATACTGTTCAAAATCTTTCTCAAAAATTAAAAAACAATACCCTAAATGCTCAAGAAGTTGATATAATCCTTGAGGTACTTAATTATCAGATGTTTTTTTATCCTAAAAAAAGTCAGTAATGTAAAGAAATTTTAATTGTATGGCAATTTACTTCTTAAGAATGTTTTTAAGTATATATAATTTATATGCTCATGATATGGTACTAATAAATACGAAAGGAGATTTTATGGGTGAATTCGATATTTCTAAAGTTGGAGGAAAACCAACAAATTCTACGCCTAATGTGCAGGTAGATGTGAATAAAACAGATGATAAAAAAGCTGTTAATGAAAAAATTTTAAAATACTTTGGCAAAAAAGACGGCAATATATCTCATTTTCCTACCTATAGGGCAAGTCAGGAAGAATTAAATAAATTGTCTGCAAATGAACGTAAACAGTATGAAGAACTTTTTAATTATACTAATTCTAAATCACATGGAATGGATCCTCAAAAAGATGCTGCAATTAAGGAATGGAACAAAAATCATCCGAATTGTAAAATAAAAAGTCAGTACGATGATGTTAAAAAGTTACAGCAAGTTATTGCTGCTTTTAATCCGGGTAAAGCTGATGAAGCTGTATTAAATAAGTTAACGGCAGGTGATCGTAAATTATATGATGATCTTTATCATTATACAAATTCCAAATCACACGGAATGGATCCTCAAAAGAATGCTCAAATTAAAGAATGGAACGCAAATCATCCAGACTGTCAAATAAAAAGTCAATATGATGTTAAATGGTAAGTTTTAGATTTAATAAAAGGCGGAATTTATTTATAAATTCTGCCTTTTATGTATTCTTGTGTTTTAGTACGTATTTCTTTATCGACTGCAAAAATCTCATCAATTGTCGGGTTGATGACAGTTGAATGGGATGACATCATTTTTTCAACTATTGAATAAATGTCGTAGAGTTTAATTTTGTTATCCAAGAATGCAAAAACGGCTTCTTCATTTGCAGCGTTAAAGCATACAGGCATGCTGCCTCCTGTTGTCCCTGCAGTGTATGCCATTTTTACTCCGGGGAATTTTTCATAATCTGGTTTTTCAAAATCAAGTCGTGCAATTTCTGAGAAACTGAAACTTTTTGATTTAATTCCCTCATAGCGTTCAGGATAAGTTATTGCGTACTGAATAGGGATATGCATACTAGGTAAGCCAAGTTGCGCGATAACGCTGCCGTCTGCGTATTCAATAGCCGAATGAACAATGCTTTGAGGATGAATTACCACATCAATTTTATCGTACGGCATGTTAAACAAATGATGTGCTTCTATTATTTCTAAACCTTTATTTATCAGGGTTGCAGAATCAACCGTGATTTTTCTGCCCATATTCCACCTTGGGTGAGCGAGAGCCTCTGCGACTGTTGCGTTTTTCATATCATCAATTGTTTTATGTAAAAACGGTCCGCCGCTTGCTGTTATGATAAGTTTCTCAACTTGCGAGATATCTTTTATACATTGATGTATTGCGCAGTGTTCGCTGTCTACGGGGATAATTTTTACCCCTGCTTTTTTCGCTGCACTCATAACAATATCTCCTGCCATAACAAGTGTTTCTTTGTTTGCAAGTGCGATATCTATGCCGTTTTCTATGGCTTTTAGGGTTGGTTTTAAGCCGATTTTACCCGATACTGCAACCAGTATAATATCATTTTCTTTATTTGAGCATATTTCTTCTAAACCATCAGGACCTTGAAGGGTTTTTATACCCTCAATTTTTATTTCTTTGTTTGCGCAAATGTATTTTGGTTTAAATTTAAGAGCTTGTTGTTTTAAAAGTTCAACATTACTGCCTCCTGCAAGGGCTATTATTTCAAATTTATCCTGAAGTTTTTCTATAACTTCAAGCGCTTGGGTTCCGATTGAACCGGTTGAACCGAGAATGCTTATTTTTCGTTTATTTGTCATAATATTTTCCTGTGTATTTCCTGTTCTTCAAGCTTTTCTGTCATAACGGGAAGGGCAAAGTGGAAGCTTGAACCTTTTTCTTCTTCACTGTCACACCAAATTGTGCCTTTGTGAGCTTTAATAAGCTGTTTTGCAATCGGTAAGCCTAAGCCTGTTCCGCCGACTTTGCGAGATAGAGAGTTTTCTATCTGGGTAAATTTGTCAAAAGCTTTTAGCAGGTTTTCTTCCTTAATTCCTATACCTTCATCTATTACGCTTACTATGATATAGTTTCCGCTGAGGGCTTTCAATTCATTTTCAAAGTAAGGATTTAGTGTAATTTCATTCGCATTTTGTAATTTTGATTGAATTGTAATAGATTTTCCGCGTGGAGTGAATTTAATCGCATTTGATACAAGATTTGTTAAAACCTGACCCAAGCGTTGAGAGTCAGCGTAAATATCAGGAAGATTTTCCTGTTCGTTTGCGCTGAATATAATTTCATGTTCTTTTGCAACACAATCAAAGTTTGTTTTAACGTTTTCTATTACGGAATGAATGTTCATTAATTTGTAATTAAAGTCCATTTTTCCGGCTTCAATTTTATTGATATCAAGAATGTCGTTAATTATATTTGTAAGGTTTTCGACGTTGCGTTTTGCCATATCAATAAATTTGATTGCGTTTTCGCCTAAAGTTCCGCATCTTCCGCTTGCTAAAATACTTAGCGCATTTTTTATCGGAGTTAACGGAGTTCTTAATTCGTGTGATACGATTGAAATGAACTCTGATTTAACACGTTCAAGTTTTTCCAGTTCTTCGTTTTTTTCGATAATTTCTTTATAAAGTCCCGCACTTTTTAGAGGCAGTGAAACCTGTTGGACAATTGTTTGGAAATACGTTGCATCATCTGTTGTAAACGGGTTTTCTTTAAAGATTTCTATGCATCCGAAGAAATTATCCCCTAAATCAATCGGAGCAAACATATTATCGTATTGAAAAATCGTAAATGTGAATTTGTTATTCGGGTTTTTTATGTTTTTTATTATTTTTAATTCTTTATCATTGATTTCAAACGGCGGAGTAGAGTTTTCAAAAAGCGATTTATAATTGAGTATTGCGCGGAGTTTTAAGGCGCTCATAAGTTCTTCTGATATATCGTAAAGCGAATTTACTATCAAAACAGGTTCATTTTCAAACCCGAATGAAATAGTGCATGCTAAATCAAAACTTAAAGATTTATCAAGGCCTTCTGTCATGTAGGTTAAAAGTTTTTTTGTATCAAGTGTTCCTGCAAACTGAGAACTTGTGCTGTATAAAACATTTAATCTGTAAAGGCTGTCAGCCAGGTCTTTGTTTTTCCCTGATAAAACATCTAATTTTTCTTTTGTTTTGAGATGAGAGTTGATAGTTGACAGAATTAACTCATCCGAAAACGAAGATAAGATAAATCCTGAAATATATTTTGAAACCTCATCATCTGCCGTTTTCCCGTCAGAAAGTAACAGAATCTGCGCGTTATCAAGCTGGGATTTAATTTTTTTAATTGTTAGGTTTAAGTTTAAAGATTCAATTTTTTCATCAATTATAAAAACATCGGGCGGTTCAACTTCAATTAAATCAAGTACTGATGTTTGATTACAGCAAAAATTAAACTTGAACGGAATTTTATTCAGCAAGCTTTTGTATTTTTCTGAAACAGAATCATTTTCTGAAATAAGTAAAATATTCCCCATAATTTTATTGTAAATTGAGTAAAATTTTTGGCAAGTTATTAAAATTTCTATAAAATTCAAAATGAATCTTTTTCTATTTTGACATGCTCGAAAGTGTTGTTATAAGACCTTTTAAAGGGTTGTCAAGTCCGTATTTTTACGTAAGTATTACTGCGGACTTTTTTTTGTCGAAAAATTTTGTATACTTAAAGAGTAATCAGTTGAGAGGCAATCATTTCAACGGTTTACGGGTTGATGATATATGTGTATTTATCTGAACGGTAGTCGAAAAGAGGAAATAAGAAAGAATGTTATTTTTGCTATTTGAAATTTTCTATAGGGTTTAACTTATAATATTTATCCCCTACTCTGCATTAATTTACTATCTATAACTCCCGGAGGGGAGCAAATGGCACTCCTCCGCCTTTTTTTAAGCGGAATTATTATTAACTTTTGGTATGGAGGTTCAAGGTACGATGAAACTTATTAAAAGATTAAAGGTCGAGTGATGAAATTGTCGCCGAGAAAATTAGAGATATTGACTCTGCTCGCCCGCGGATTCACGGATAAAGAAATAGCATTAAAATTAAATATTTCCAAAAGAACGGTTCAAACACATATATCCTCAATTTTAACAGGTTTAAATGCCAGAAATCGAGTGAATGCTGTTGTTTTATATATGGCATCTCACCCGAGATGGAAAGTGAAATGAGGTAAAAATCTTCTATGGTAAAAAGAATTATTCTACACTGGAGTGCCGGCAGGTATTACCCCGGTGATTTTGAAAAACAATTTTATCATTATCTTGTGGATGTTGACGGGCAGATACATAAAGGAAAATACAAACCCGAAGATAATGATAATTGTAATGACGGAAGTTATGCCGCACATACAGGTGGCGGTAATACGGGTTCTATCGGGGTTTGTATGTGTGGTATGTACGGTTTTAAATCAAAATCTGCCGTTGGGAATTTCCCGATTGGTAAGGTTCAGTTTGAAGCTTGTATGAAATTATGCGCCGAACTTTGTCAAAAATATAATCTCGGGGTTAATTCACAGACTGTTTTAACACATTATGAATTTGGCTTGGCTAATCCCAAATCAACCAGCAGCGGGAAAATAGATATAATTCATCTTCCGCCGTACCCTTGGGTTGCAAAGGAAGATGTGGGAAGTTTTATCCGTACAAAAGTTCGTTGGTACAGAGAAAAATTATAAGAGGTTATTATTATGGATGTTAATTATTTTGATTTATCGGGTGGAATCAATCAGGCTTCCACAAAAACCGAACTTGGCTTGAATCCGAAAACGATTTTCTGGTCTGATTCTAAAAACGTGGAAGTTTATAATAATAAGGGTGTTATTAAACAAAAAGGAAATACTTTGTTTGTTGAATTACCTGTATCAGAAGAGATTACAGGTATGTGTGAAATTGAGTCTGACGGGATTTATAAACTTGTTATTACAACAATTTCAGGTAAAATTTATATTTATTCAACATTTGATGACAGTTTAACTTTGCTTGAAAAAACATTAAGCGGTAAAAGAGTCTTGTTCGCACCGTTTATAAGAGGAATTCTGATTGCAACAGAATCGGATGCTATGTTTTATATTAAAAACAATGCAACTTATGAAGTTGTTGATTGTAACCTGAATGATCGCAGCGGAAATGTTTTGTATCCTGATTGTATAACTGTTTATAAAGGCAGAGTCTGGTGTGCGAAGGATTCTACAATATATTATTCGGCATTGGGGTCATACAACGATTTTACAACAGAAGATGATGCGGGATATATCAATGATTTTCACACCGATACCGCAGATATTGTTGCAATGCATACTTATAAGGATTACCTGGCTGTTTATAAACGAGAAAGAGTGTATTTATTAACGGGTTCTAATCCGTCAGATTTTTCTATCACGCTATTTGCAGATAAGGGAACTGTTGCAAGAGGTTCTGTAGTAAATGTTGATAACAAGCAGTTTTTCTTAAGTAACGGAATTTACGCTCTTGAACAAGTTGGCGAGTTAAATCAAATAAGACTGGGATCGGAAATTTCAATAAATATCAGAGAAGAATTTAATAACTTTGACACATCCCGTATGAAAAACGCTTTTGCCGTTCATAATCAGAATAAAAATCAGATGTTGTTTTTCTTCCCGTATTTAGACAGTGCATATTATAAAACTATCTGGGTAAATGATTATGTAAACCGAGCTTGGTATAAAAGGGTTGTGCCGCAAAAGGTAACGACAGCTTGTATGTTTAATTCTTACGTTGTAACGGCAGATAACGAAGGTAAAATTTACCGCGAGTTTTACGGAACAACGTTTAACGGGAAACCGATTGATTTTATGTGGAAATCACCGTTTTTGTCACTCGGAAATGTTCTTCACCGCAAAATTATTGATGAATTTTATTTTGTACTTGATGATTTATATGACAATAAGTTTCATTTCAGCTTGTATAAGGATTACGACAGCGAATACGGAGATGATAAAGAGTTAATTTACGCAAGACATTATACTCACTTTATCTGGGCGCCTGAGGATGATGAATCAGGCAACCCTCAGTATTGTTGGAGTTCCGATAATTCGGAAGTTCCCGTGTGGCCGATAACATCAAGCGCTATGGAAAAAGCCGAAATCTGCGGAAGTAATTACTCAATACAAGTTTGTATAGAAGGCTGTGAAATTTCAGATAATTGTGCAATTATCGGGCTTCAATTCAGAGAAATTTATAACGATGACTAAATAAAATCATCACCACTTATGTTTGTTTATAGTTTTTAAAAAAGGAAAGGAAAAGAAAATGACAGAAACAGCAAAATCAAGTTATTCAGCATTTATTCCACAGGTGTGGAGTAAAAAATTGAATCAAATGTTAGAAAAAAACTGTGTTATGATGCAGTGTGTTAACAAAAATTGGGAAGGTGAAATCAAAAATCAGGGTGATACCGTAAAAATTATTACACCTGCTGCGGTTACGGTTTCAACTTTGACAAGTGATAATTTATCATATTCGTCATTGACTCCGACTTCTCAGGATTTGGTAATTGACCAGAAGAAGTTCTTTGCATTCAAAATTGATGATGCGTCTGCGGTTCAGGCAAATTCAGATATTATGGAAGCTCATTTAACAAATGCAAAAAAGGCAATCGAAGTTGTACAAGATTCTTATTTGTTAGGTCTTCACACGGATGTCACATCTGCTAATACTGTGGGTTCTGAGTCTTCACCTGTTACATTAGACACAAAAACAATTTATTCTAACTTTGTAAAACTTGCTTTGGCATTAAAAAATTCAGATGCTGTTTACGCAGGCGTTCGTCCTTGGGTTGTAATCAATCCTGATATCGAAGCTTACTTATTACAAAGTCCGGAATTTATTTCAGCATACAAAGTTGCTGATGAAACCTTAAGAGAAGGTGCTATCGGCAGAATTGCAGGTATGGATGTATTGGTAAGCACAAATTTAACTGATGTTGACGGTAAATATTACGTTCTTGCAGGTACAAATGATGCGATTACCTTCGCTTCCCAGCTTGCTAAGATTGAAAGCCTTAGAGATAAAGACAGTTTCTCTGATTTAGTCAGAGGTTTATATTTGTACGGTGCCAAAACCGTTCAACCTAAAGCTTTAGCAAAAATGATTGTTACAGCTTCGGAAAGTGAAGTTGTTGCAACTCCTGCTGATCCGACAGAATAATCATGCTTTAGCTTTATAAATGTACTCTCATTCCGAGGGTAGTGTTTGAGAGTACATTTTTTAAATAAGAAGAGGTTTTTATGTTTAAAAATGTGAAAAAACAAATTAAAGAATTGGCAAAAAAAGCGGTAGAAGTTGCGGAAGCACAACTTGGTAGCGGACAGGGACAGGCAAAAAAGAAACTTGCAATAGATTATATTTTGAAAAATTTACCGTTTCCAACATTTGTTAAAAGTATTATATCAATTCTTTTATCAAGCTTTATAGATGATGTTATCGAAATTTCTGTCAAATACTTACAAAATTTGCCAAATGAAGAAGGAGAATAAGTTTTATGCAAAATCAAATTAGCGGTGCTGTTCCACCGCAATTACAAAATGGTATTTCATCGCAGACCGTGAGTCCGCAGCAAAACTCATATAATGATATGTTTTATCAGCTCGAGCAGTCAATAGGCGCAGATTTTCAAAGATTGAAAAATCTTGTTGGTCAAGGTTCTATATCACAAGAACAAGGACAATATTTGCTGGCACAATTAGCTCGGAAGGCACAACAGATTAACAACTACAAAAATTCACTACAAACCGGCGAGATTGCTCCTGATGCGTCTGTACAGGCAGTTTTACCTTCTCAAAGCCCAATGGAAATGTTCAATCAGGAACGTCCGGGATTTTTTGACGGTGACGGGCGAGCTGATGTCTTGAATTATATCAAGGGTTTGGATATGGACAAAGATGAAATATTTCAAATATCTCAGCTTGTAGAAAAACTGGAAAATTCTGCTGTTGATAAGTATTTGAAAAAATCCGCATACGAAAAGACATTGAATGACGAGAACGCAGCCGCAAAGAGAAAATTGACGTCTTACGCTCAAAACGCATCTTATGACGGTAATATGAACAGGATCTTTACTCGTGAGGATATCGGTAATATGAGTGGTGAGGAATTTACTCAAAACGAAAAAGCCATAATGGAACAATTAAGACAAGGCTTAATCAAGTAACTTTTGGTGTATGCCAATCAAAGTTCGGGTAAGACTTTTCTCTTATCCGAACTTTTCGAAAAAAGGAGAAACTATGAAATATTTAGAACTTATAAACAGATGTCTGCTTGAGTTGAATTACAAAAAGGTAAACGCATTCTCAGAACTTGTAAAAAATGATCATAAACGAATTATGAATATCTTAAATATTATCAACAAGGAAATTTGTAATGCCGAAGGGTGGAATTTTCTTCTCAGGAGAACAAAGATTCAGCTTCCCGCACACACAACAGAAGTTGAAAACAGTGTAAACGGCAGGATTAAGTATTTGTTTATTGATGGAAAAAGGTATGACTTCACGGAAGATTTTGAACCGTTTTTGACAAAATCTGCAAAATCCGCTACCTATTCATCTTTTTCGAATAAATTATTATTTCCCGAATTTGATAAAGATGTAACTGTTGATATTATTTATTATACAAGATTCTGTGCAAGTGATGTTAACAACAACGAGAAGTTTGAACTTGAAGATGCAACGGACTCTTCTCTTATACCCGAGCCGTTTGCAGAACAGTTATTGGTTTACGGAACATGCTTGAGATTAAAAGGCAACCCTCAATATTACAGGTTCTCATACTGGATGAGCATGTACAAAGAAGCGCTTGCAAACTTACGTTCAAAGACTGCTGCTTCAACCGATAATGCTCCCGTGATAAGTCTTTTCAGGCAATAGGGCAAAAAAAACAGGAAGTCGTTTTCATTCCCCCCTGTTAAGATTTACACTAGCCGAAATATAAATAGCATGTTTATTATACAAATTATTTGAGAAAAAAACAAATTATAATAAGAAATGTAACAAGATGAAACAATTAACACAACAACAAAAAAGGTTTGTAAATGAGTATATAATGACGCTTGACGGTGAATTGTCAGCAAAAAAAGCAGGATACAAGTGCAAGGATTTAAACGCATTTGCAAATGAACTTTTACAAAAAGATTACATAATCCATGCCATAAAAACGCAGTTGAAATTACAAATAGATTCATTAAGCGTAAAAAAGGGTTATGTAGTACAAAAACTTCTGCAAATTGCAGAGTTCTCGCTTGAAACGGAAGATATTCTCGATAAAGAGGGCAATTCAACCGGCAAGGTTAAATTAAGGGATTCATCTGCGGGTTTAAAAGCCTTGGAAAGTCTTTGTAAATATATGGGATTTTCTAACGTCAAAGGCGAAGATGAATATAAAGAAGCTAAAATTATTACTATTTCAAATCTTGATGATGACAAAATTTAATTTATGAAAGGTATTTTCAATGAAAGAAAATAAAGAAATAGAAAAATTATTACTTGATGATGTTGCATACAATAAACTTATGAAAACAAAGATTGAAAAAGAGTTTATTAAAGAAGTCGAGTCAGCCAAATCTGTTAAGAATAAAGAAATAACTGATATTAAAAAAGTTCCGCAAGAGCTTTTGTTTTCAAAGAATGCGGTTTATGAAATAATCAACAAAACAAGTAAAACAAAATCTTATATCACAGGAGTTCAGGCTGAAGGATTTTTGGGTACAAAATATACAGAGCGCGAAAGTCTTATTAAGGGTGAATCTGATTCTTTTGTAAACGGTAATAATTACATAAAGTTTGTAAAAATCAAAAATGTGTAAATTCATAAATATCAGTCAAAATTTTCTTCTGACTTTGCGCTATATGCCTGATGTTAAAAGGTGTTACCGCAAATTTTATAAGTATCTTCAGGATGATTTTTCACCTCCTTTCTTATGTGACTTTTACTCTCTTATTAATGAAAAATCACCGTACTTTTGGGTTATCACTGATTTTTATGACAAATTCATGGGGTTTGTTTATCTGGATAATTTCACGGGAAACGGGAAGAGCTTATATTGCGCGGAATTAACGACATGTTTTGACAGATGTGCATGGGGAAGTTTCACCAAATATAGCGCAAAGATTTTTTTAAAGAAGTGTTTTAATGAATTGGGTTTATACAAAATAAAAGCACAGATTTACCCTGAAAATCACAGGGTTCGGACTTTGTTAAAAAACAGCGGATTTGTATATGAATCAACGCTGAAAAATGAAACACTGAGATGCGGGAAACCTCAGGACATTGAGGTTTACTCGCTGTATAGGGATTACTACTATAAAACGAGGTAAAAAATGAATAATATAACAAAAAAAGAAGACAAAACTTCGATAAATTATATCGAAGAACAGTTTTTAACAAGTAATATCATCAGTAAATATGATTATTACGAGAATGAGAGAAGATCACAATTATCAGATAACAGATTGGTAAAACATGCAATCTACAGTTCTGATATACCTGCCGTTAACGGTTGGGATTGCAGAATTCAGCTTCCCGATATATATGAACTTGCACAAACCTTAAAATCTCATATTGTGCAAAATCTGTATTCACATCCTGACGGAATGTTTGATGTTGAGGGAACGGATTTTGAAACTCAAAAGTTTGCCAATATGCAAAAAGCCATGCTGGTTAAAACTTTTGAAGCAATGAATATTGAAGATGAAATGGAAAAAATCATTGATTCTGTTGTAGAAACAGGTGAAGTTACATTGTTTGTCGGCTGGGAAACCAAATATAGAAAAACCCGTCGTGCGTTGAGCTTAGAAGAACAAATTTTAAAAGAAACAACGGATACTTTTGTCGTGGAAGACAAAATGATTTATGACAACGCGAAAATAAGGTTTATCGGGTATGAAGATTTTGTATTCGATAGAACTGAAGCCGCTAATTGGGACAGTTGTCCGAAAATTTACAGAACGTATCAGACTCTTGATGAGATTAAATCAAACAAATCAAATAATATGCTCAATGATGAAAAACTGGAAGTCTTGAAAGGAGTGGTGGCAGGAAAGAGTTACAAAAACTCTAATAAAACAGTATCGGAAAGAAAAATCGAGGTACTTGAATACTGGGGCGATATTGAGCTTGACACAGGCGAAGTATTAAAAAACAAATTGATTGTAATTGCGGGAAGAAGTGTTCTGATAAGATTTGAGGACAATCCTTTCATTATAAATCCGTTTATCCACGCAAACATTATTGAATGCCCGTCAACAGGGCGCGGAATTTCACCGTTAAGAGTTGCGCTTATCTTAAATAATATATCTTCAACTATATTAAATAAACAGTTAGATGCGCTTGCTCTGATGATGAATCCTCCGTATTTGGCACCAAAAGGTTGTTTTAAGGGGCAGCAGGAAGTCCGCCCGGGTAAAATTATTGAATATGATGCATCATTGATGACGTCTGTTCCGACACCTATTTCGTTTGATAAAGCGATGCAGGGCTGGGATTTCTTGAACTACTTTAAAACAACTGTTGAAAGTGCTACGGGAATATTTAAAAACATGGCGGGAAATGTTCAAAATCTTGACAGAACGGCAACTGAAATTAATTATTCCGTAAACGGTCAGGAAGCAAGGTTAAATATGCTGCTTGAATCAATAAACCGTAAGGTTATTGTTCCTATGGTTGAAAAAACAGCCGAACTTATTTCAAATTTCAAGCTCGGTAAAGAATCAATTATGACAAATAGCAGAGGAAAAATCTTCTTTGTTGAGGTTGATGATAATGTCAGAAATGCTAATTATGTCTACAGATACGGCGACAGAAAAGCAACGTTTGAGCGTAAATCCAAATTGAAAGAACTTTTTGAAGTAATTCAATCGTTTACGAAAATTGATGTTGTCGCACAACGCATTGATTGGCTTGAGTGTTTTAAATTTGCCATGGAACAGTACGGAATCGAAAACGCTAATAATTTTCTGACAGAAGAAAACAATTCTCAGCCTCAGGTTCAAAATGAAACAGTCAAAAAATAAAAATTTTCGAAAGAGGTGTCAATTATGAAATATAAATTATTGGATGCTCAGCGAAAGTTTTTAGAAATACCTCACAATTATTCTCTTGATGTCGCGGTATATCAAGGCGGGTACGGCTCCGGCAAAACATTTGCCGGAGCCTTGCTCGGGCTTTTGCTTGCGCTAAAGTTCCCCGGAATTACGGGGTTAGTCGGTGCGCAAACTTACACTCTTGTGCGCGATACCACATTAAAAACTTATTTTGAGCATTTAGAAAGTATCGGATTTGTTGATAAAGTTGATTATAAATGGGTTAGTGCCGAGCAAAAACTTGTTTTTCGCAACGGTTCTGAGATTCTTTTCAGACATTTTGACGAACCTAATAAGTTAAAGTCCTTGAACTTGGGTTTTGTAGAAATCGAAGAGATGTCAGATGTTCCCTATGAAACATTTAAGATGCTTCTTGCCAGAATGCGCCAAAAAAAGAAAAAATCCTGGAAAAATTTTACCTATAGGATTTTCGGACACACAAACCCCGAACTTCAAAAAGGCTGGATTTATAAAACCTTTTTTGAAAATCCTGCGCCAAACTACAGGGTTATCTGTGCGCCGACCACTCAAAATATTCACCTGCCCGAAGGGTTTTGTGATGAATTGAAAAAACTTTATGACAAAAGTTACTATGATATTTTTGTTATGGGAAAAACGGGGGATTATTCGACAAACCTTGTTGTAAAAGATTTTACGGATGAAAATGTTCGCGAGATTAAGTATCAAAAGGATTTAGACGTCCATATAAGCTGCGATTTTAACGTTGATCCTATGGCTTGGGTCTTGGCTCATAAAACGGATGATAAAGTTTTTTATTTTGATGAGCTTGTATTGGAAAACACTACAACCGCAAAGACTTGTGAGGAATTTTATAACAGATATCCCGAACATAAAGGCAAAATTATCGTAAACGGTGACGCATCAGGCGATAACAGAAGCTGTACGAGTGAATACACAAATTATGTAATTATTAAAAAAGCACTTGAATCTTACGGATATGATGTCGAAATTAAGATAAAATCTTTTAATCCGCCGATAAAAAACCGCGTTGCGGCGTTTAATGCAAAAGTTCGAAACGCGGACGGCGAGGTCGGTTTATATGTTTCTCCAAAATGTGAAAAACTTTTGTATAACATCTATAACCTTCGCTACCTTGAGGGTTCGTCAAAGATAGATGTGCCGACATATAGTCAGATTAAACAGATTAAAGAACTTAAGTTTCTATCACACCCGTTTGATGCGGCAAGTTATCTGGTTGATTTTTATTGGCCGATAGTACTTTAGGGATTCTTGAAAGGAGAGAGATAAAATGGAACAATTTGTATATTATGCCCCGATAATAGTTGTTGTGCTGGTGTTTTTGATACAGGAGCGAATTGTTGTAACGCCCGAGCAGTTAGAGAAAAAACATCGTGAAATTATACGTGATGTTGAAAAAAGGTTTGCAACATTAAATAGTCTTGATGACTTAAAAGGACAGTTTTTTGAGATGAAAGACAAGATTGATAAGATTTATGATTGTCTGATTATTACAAAGTAGAAAGGAAAGGAAAATAAAATGGAACGCGATATATTTGAAGAGTTAAGAAAAGAACTTGAAAATAATAATTTAACTCCCGAAGAAAAAACAAGGTTGATAAAACAAGCGGGTGAAGAGTATAACAGACAGGCTGATAATCAATTCAGGCTTGCTGTTGCGAAATACTCATTAGGTGCCGCAATTGAAGCAACTGCAATGGCTTTACCTATGGGTGCAATAGGTGTTGGCGGAAAAGTTGCAGGAAAAGTCGGGCTTGCTGCACTGGAACGTAAATTTGGCAGAAAGATAGTTCAAGATACCCTGACAAGTGCTATTGATAGTGCTGTAGCTTCTGCTGCATTTGGTGTTGGCAGAGGATTGCTTGAAGATAAAAATATTTTGACAAGTTCAATCATAGATGCTGTTTTGGGACTTGGTATGGGTGGAGTTACAGGAGCTTCTATGGCAAACCTTCAAAAAATCCTTCATGAAATAAACTTCCAAGCCTATAAAGATCCGAAGATTTTAAACCAAGTTGGAAAGAAAAATGTAGTTAACGAAATAAAAAAATATTATAGTGGTTATATACAAGGAACCGTTGATTCACATCCAAGAGTTGGAAAATATAAATTTGTTAAAAATGGTATAAAAGAAACTATAAACCAAAAATTTGATAAAGCATTGAATGTTGGACATTTAAAAAGTGACATGAAAAAAGCTGCTTATTTAGGCCCCGAGCCTTTGGGGCATGAGCGCAAACCCGGAGATATGACTTTACAATTTCATAGATTTAGGAAAAATGATACAGATTATATTGTTAAAGAATTAAAATCCGGAGAGCTTAATTACCATATAGCAAGACCAGCAGCCTCAGACGTAAAAAACCCTGAAGTGGCTAACACCTTATTAGGGCAAGGCCTCCTTCAGGGTAGTGGAAAACTTCCACCTACAAAAAGTATAAGCGATTATTTAGAGGAAAACAACCCTGCCAAGTGGCTAAATTCTCAAATAACTACAGAAATTTTGGATACAACTCATGTGGCAAAGGATAAAATAGATGATGCCATAAATGATTATCATGCGCAGGCTGTAGAAGATGCTGTCCCAGGGGTTTTTAAAGGTCGGGTATATGAAGAATTTTCTCCTGATAATTATAATGATTATAAAAATCCTATGACAAATAGTCCAAAAATTTATACTTTGGAAGAGTTTGAAAATTTATCACCTGAAGAATATGAAGGTAATAAATATGAAATTCATGCACAAATTGGTGAAATCGGTTTACCAACGGAAAAAGAAGTAGAAACTTCCAAGACAAAAAAACAAAAAAATGACACAAAAGGTAAAAAAGGACGTTGGATAACTAAAAACGGTAATCATATATTTATCGAAGAATAATAAGCATTAAAAAACCCGAAGGAACTAATGGCTCAATTACCGAGGAACCTTCGGGTTTAAATAATCACAACTCTTGAGAATACTCCCCAGACTACAAGTCTGGATATTCTCAAGAGTGCTGCTACTATAAATTTCCTGCCCTGACGGAGCTACAGCCTTATTAGGCCAGGCTCCCGTCAAACTGAAGTGGCTAGCAGCTTATTGGCTGAGGCCTCCTTCAGTAGGAAACCCTATACGCCATCAAAAGACGCAGAGTCTAAATCCCAACGGAAATTTATTTGGCTGTCAAGAGTACAGTACGGACTACTAGCCCGCCCTCCCTTGAAAGCACATGGAATTCTGTTCTGCTTACTCGGACCAAAACCGAGCGCTTGATATCAGAAACCAATATTATTATGAACGATTATCCAAAAAATCTCAACCCTGCCATGTGGCTATTGTTACCCGAACTCGGACTTGCATTTTTTTTGTCCTGATACTATAATTAAACCTGTAATATAAAGGAAAATTAAAGGATGAGTGAGTCGAGTCTGGGAATAATTGTTTCCAATTGGTTGATAGTTTTTATACTATTATTGATTAACGGTTTTTTTGTGGCTGCCGAGTTTGCTATTGTTCGTGCAAGAAAAACAAAGATTGAACAACTTACTAAAGACGGTAATGTTGATGCAAAACTTGCTTTAAAAGCGCTTGAAGATATGAATTTCTTTATTGCAGCAGTTCAGGTTGGTGTTACCATTGCAAGTATCGGTATCGGTTGGTTCGGTTCTCCGACTGTTGAAATGATGTTAAAACCCGTTTTGGAAGAATTTCCGTCAGCTCAAGCCTATATCGCTCCGATTACGGCTGTTGTAGCCTTCCTTGTAATGACATTTTTACATGTTGTTATCGGCGAACAGGTTCCAAAATGCATTGCGCTTCAATACCCTGAAAAAATCTCGCTTTATGTTGCTAAACCTATGGATTTGTTTATGACAATTTCAAAACCGTTTGTTTGGATTTTGAATGTCGCTTGTAACAGTATTTTAAGACTCTTCAGAATTCCCGTTAATTCTGCAAGAGTTATTCATACAATTGAAGATTTGGACTTACTTGTTGATACAAGTTATGATGAAGGTGTTCTTAATGAAACCGAAAAAGATATGATTCATAACGTTTTCAAATTTTCTGATTTGACAGCCCGCGAAGTTATGATTCCTCGTACGGATATGGTTTGTGTGCCGATTGATATGCCGTTTGAAGAATTAAACAAAATGGCTGAAGATAACCAATATACAAGATATCCTGTTTATGACACCGATATTGACCATATTACGGGGTTAATTCACGTTAAAGATTTATATTCGCTATCTTTAAAAGATGAAGTTGCTCCGATTGAAAAAATACAACGAAAAGTTCTTTTGGTTCCTGAAACAATGACTATGGATAATTTGGTTCGTGAGTTTAAGAAGAACAAAAGTCAAATGGCAGTTGTTGTTGATGAATTTGGCGGAACTTCAGGTATTATTACGTTAGAAGATGTTTTGGAAGAAATCTTCGGAGATGTACAAGATGAGTTTGATGAAGAAGCCGAATTTGATATAAGAGAATTAAAACCTAATCATTATCTTGCAAACGGTATGTTAAGACTTGACGAATTAGCAAATTATTTTGACATTCCTGATGAAAAACTTGATGATGAAGACGTTGATACCATTGCAGGTTTGGTTGTAAAAGAACTCGGACGTCTTGCTCAGCTTGATGATGTTGTAAAATACGGTGAATTTACTTTTACAGTAAAAGAAATCGACGGCGCAAGAATCACTAAGCTTCTTATCGTAAAAGAAGAAGAACAAAAACAAGAAGTTAATGTTGATTAATTTTCATATATTTGTCGGGTTTACTTTTTTGGTAAATTCATTAAGATAGAATTATGAAAAAGTTGTTATCTTTACTTATATTAAGTTTTTGTCTTGTAAATCCTGTTTTGGCAGATGATGTTGATATGCCCGCAACAGGTGATTTGTGGGATAATTGGGGCGCAAGCCAAAGTTACTATGGTCAGGATAAAAGTGTTTCTGATGAGGATTTTGATAAAGCGATAGAAAGCTTGAAAGATAAAAAAAATAAGTGGACAAATCGTTTTAAAAAGTGGCAGGTTCCAAAAGGTGAAGAGTTTCATCAAGGTAACGAAACCGAAGTTATAAACCAAAACGATGAATCTAAAAAAGAGGATACTCATCCTGTTGTAAGTATTCCTGTCGAACTTCAAATTGCAGAATCTGTTCTTCCTGTCGGACATTACCAGGTTCAAGCCGAAAAAGACGGGGATGAAGTTTTTTTGAAATTCTATCAGTCACAGTACTTAATGGCACAGGTTCCCGCAATCGAAACCAATGATGATTTTGGGGAAGATACTATAACTTTTGCAAAATGGATTCCTGAAGGTGATAATAAAATAAAATTAATTTTCGGTTCAATGGATTTAAATGCATATACTTTTATAAATATAAAAGAATAATGTAACAAATTGTTAATAAATTTTATTCAAAACCTAAAGATTTAGGGAAAAATGCCGTAACCATGGTTAAGCAATAGAATGAAAGGATTACGAAAATCATGGGATTGGCGGCTTCACAAGCTAGATTTTTATGTATAACGGCACGAAAAGCTGATTGTGAATACAAATCAACAGATTTGGCTCAACAAAAATTGAGTATCACAAATCAGTTGGCTGCGGTTTCTAACGAATATGCCAATGCTATGAATGCTACAAAATTATTGTGGTCAAATGATACTGTTGACGGGGATTACGGTTTAACATACAGTTTACTTATGATGCCGTCTGCCGTTAATGATTATGACCCTTATATGATAACAACAGCTTCCGGAGCTATCGTATTAAACAGTGAATACGCAGCCGCAGCAAGAGCAGCAGGGTTATCAAAAGCAGGCGGAATCGGTTCTCAGGAACAACGTGATAAATTTATTCAAGCTTTGGTTCCGGGAGGTTTGGTAACTAAAGAAACAGCAAATTCAATAACAAAATACGACTTTACTGCTCAAAAAGTTAATGGCGGAATCACTTTCTCTGATGCTGTCAGACCGACTGAAAGTATGGGTGTCCAATGGAACCCGTTAGCAGGTGTTGGTGCCCAGCCTAAAAATAAATCTGTGGTTGATGCTATGAAATTACCTGAGTTGATTATGAGCGAACAAATAGGTCAACAACCTATTGACTGGACAGTTCTTACATTACAAGATGGACAAATCAGTAGAGTTAACTTTGATAAGAAAAATAAAGAATACAGTCAATATTCACAATTACTTGTAAAACATGTGGTGAGTGATGATATTGTAAATTACTTTAAAGCTCAAAAAAATACTTATAAATTAAATAATACACCTGATGACAATGCAAACGATTCTGTGAAAAATGAATTTAATGCTAACATTCTTAAATATGATAAACTTATAAAGGCGGCAGAAGTTCTTCAAAATGGCGAGTACGACGCTTCAAAATTCAAAAGCTTAACTGAAATCTCTGCAAAAGATAGTCCTACAGGTACAGCTTTCAGTGGTTATAATAGTGTTGATGCTGCTTTTGCAGACTTGAAAAGTTTGATAGATGCTGACCATACTGCATTTAAAAATCAATATTCAGGTAAAATTGTTGATAATATTGATGCAAGTAAATTTAACGTTAATCAATCTGACGGTAAAGGTATAAATTTTGCCGGGTATTCTGTTGTTGTTAACAATGTATTAAACAAGGATAAAGGTGACCTTTCAGATATGACTATCGGAGATATCCTTGCAGGCAGTGTTGTTCTTGTTAATAACAAAAATGATGGAGGTGCCGAAGATGAGAATGCATTTAAACAAGATGTAGAAAAAATGCTAAATGCTATTTCTAAAGTTTTTGGATATTCTCCAACAGAAGATTTGTTTGGTAAAGGGTTTAATATTGATGAAGCATCGTCTGAAGCCTTAAAATTTGCTTATAATATGACAAAAAGACAGTTTAACCGTGTTACTGCCAATGGTAATAATACATCTGGTTTGTTTGTTGAAAATTCCGCTTATCAAAATGCTTTAAACTATAACTCGATTGGCAGTGACGGTTCAAAAAAATATATGGCAGTAAGTTTATCTAATATGTTATCATCATTCTTGACGTATTATGATAATTACTTAAATATGGCAAATTCTGATTACGTTGTCGGTAAAAGTGTTGAGACTTCTGTTTATGTAACAGATAACCCTAATTATTATTACTTATTCCAAAATGATAAAGATGCTGTTCCTGATATTAAAACAAAGTCAGCTGATTTTTATGATGAAATCTACAATAATATTTTAGCTCACGGCTGGCGAGAAGATGTTGCAATTGACGATAGTGAATATCTTGAAAGCATGATAAAAGATGGCAGATATTCAATGAGCTCGTTAAACAAAAATGACGGTTATTATTATCAATCAAGATATAATGATACGGGTTATATTGTTGAAGTTGCTGATACTGATGCGATAGCAAGAGCAGAAGCTGAGTTTAGTGCAAAAAAAGCCGAATTAACATATAAAGAAAATTCAATTGATTTGAAATCTAAAAAACTTGATGCAGAAATTTCAGCCTTAACAAGTGAATATGAATCAGTTAAAACAATGATTTCAAACGGTGTACAAAAAACCTTCCAACTGTTCCAAAGCTAGGTTAAATTATTTGTCTCTGTGACCTGTTTTCATCTTATGGTCAATAACGGCAGTTCTTTGGTTTGCGCCAAGCTTACCTGCAATCAGGTGATATGCAAGAACTAATGCGCTGCCAATACCTGCAATAATCTTACCTGATTTACCGATATGTTTAAGCGGATGTCGGATTGTGTTCCAGATAGTAGGACCTTCTTTCGCAAAGGCTTTCGGTAAAGAATTAAACAACCAAGAACCTCCCAGTAATGCAATTCCTGCTCCTGCACCGTATACAAGACCTTTAACCGTTGCACCTATCATTTTCCCTGTGTGCGAAATAAATTTCCAAACATTAGCAGCTCGGTCTTTTAAAGATTTGGGATTAGCTTTCTTGTTATATAAATCAAGAGCGTCTTTATCTTCAACTAATATTACATTAGGTTTAACTCTAAGACCGACTTCTGTTACGGTACCGTCTGCGGTGATTGAGTATTCTAAACCATCCGGCATTCTTTTTTGTTTCATTCGAACTGTTTGAAATTCGGGATTATATTTCTTTTCCCAGTTTTTGTCTTTTAAACGGGATTTAAAATCAGCAACTTTTTTATCGATAATTTCAATAGAATCATTTACGGGTGTGTCATTTCCGGGATTAGTTACCGAAACTGTTTGGTCAGGTACTTTTCGAATGTTGTTAACCGAAATCCCAAATGAGTTAAGTGTTTGAAATTTACTTGCACCTACATTATTTATCATGACACACTCCTTGTTATTTTTTAGAAGAGAAGAAACTTTTTATATTTTCTAAACTTCTGTTTAACCAATTTTGTTGGGTTGTAGTTTGTTTGTTTTCGTTTTTTTTTGAGAAGTCTATATCAAGAATATCGTCAGGTATGACATTATCGATATCATCATAAGAACTTGTCATCATATCTTGGACAGTTTTTTTTGTTGAATTATACATATTATCCAAAATATTAGTCGGAGTATATATACTTACCGGTTTTATCATTTTTTGTACACACTCCTTACTTTATATAAGACAGTTACACGAATATTTTTGCTATTATGTTAAGAATTTTTACATTCCGAATAACGACAATTGCGGAACGTCATCTTCATTATTACTCATTTTCTTTCTGGTTGCAAGGTTATTTGAAAAATCTTTTTGCATTTTTAACATTAAATCTTCGGAACGTTTAATGACGGCTTTAGGTAAACCTGCCATTTTAGCTACTTGAATCCCGTAACTTTTGCTTGTTCCGCCTTGAACGATTTTTCGTAAGAACTCTATTTCGCCGTTTTGTTCTGATACCGTTATTCTAAAGTTTTTGATTTGCGGGTAATTTTTTGTCATTACGTTAAGTTCGTGGTAATGGGTTGCAAAAATACATCTTGCTTTAATTTTTGTTGCAAGAAATTCTGCAACTGACCAGGCGATTGCAACACCGTCGTAGGTACTTGTACCACGTCCGATTTCGTCAAGCAGAATAAAGCTTCTGTCGGTTGCTGAGTTAAGGATGAAAGATGTTTCAATCATTTCGACCATAAATGTTGATTGTCCCAGTGTCAAATCATCGCTTGCGCCGACTCTTGTAAAAACTTTGTCTATAATCCCGATTTTAGCGCTATCGGCTGGCACCCATGAACCTATTTGAGCAAGGATTGCAATAAGCGCGTTTTGGCGCATGTAAGTTGACTTACCTGCCATGTTTGGTCCTGTAAGTATCATAAATTGTGTTGTATCAGATGAATTTGCTTTCAGTTCTAGGTGGTTTGCAACATATTCGCCAAGCGGAAGAATTTTTTCCAAAACAGGATGTCGTCCGTTTTGCACAAGAAAATCATAAGATTCATCAATTTGTGGTTTGCAGTAATTATTTTCAACAGCAACTTCTGCAAGTGAGTTTATGACGTCTGTTTGGGCGATAGAATCTGCAATTTCACGAATTTTTGTGACAAATTCTTTTGAGTATTCTCTAAAATCGGTAAAGATTTTATATTCAAGTTCGGTTGCTTTAAATTTTGCACCAAGAACATCGTTTTCATGTTTTTTAAGTTCATCTGTAATGAATCTTTCAGCGCCTGTGAGTGTTTGTTTTCTAACGTAGCTTTGCGGAACCAGGTTAAGGAATGAATTTGTAACTTCTATATAGAATCCGAAAACTTTGTTATATCCGACCTTAAGATTTTTTATTCCTGTGCGTTCTTTTTCTTCTTCCGTGAATTTTTTCAGCCACTCTTCGCCGCCTGACAGTAAATCCCTAAAGTAATCCAATTCTCCGCTGACACCTTCTTTTACAATTCCACCTTCTTTTATCAAAACAGGCGGGTTTTCGACGATTGTGTACTCAATCATGTTTACGTAATCTTCGATTGCTTCGCGGTATTCTCTGACAGGTTTTAACATGTCATGCTCAAGAGTTTCTGTCATATCGAGCAGTGTAGGAAGCATTGAGAGCGATATTTTTAAGCTTACAAAATCTTTCGGGCTTGCTGAACCGTTACTCATACGGGTTGCAAGACGTTGGATATCGTAGATTTTTTCAAGGTTATCAGATAGTGCGTATCTGACATTTTCTTTTTCAACAAGTTCTGTTATCGCGTTTTGTCTTTTTAAAATATCGTTAACACTTTTTAGCGGCTGACAAATCCAGCTTTTTAAAAGTCTTGCGCCCATGTTGGTTTTTGTTTTATCAATTGACCATAATAGTGAGCCGTATTTATTTTTTTCGCGAAGAGTTTCAATAAGTTCAAGATTTTTTCTTGTTGAAGCATCTAGAATCATATATTCAGACAGTTCGTAAGGTTCAATTCTTTCAAATTTCGGCATATTGCCTTTTAGGGTTTCCCAAACGTAAGCTAGAAGCGCGCCAGCCGCTCTAAAACCGAGCTTATATTTTGAGTACCCGAAACTTTCCAAGCTTTGTGTTTTAAATACCGTTTTTAGGTTATTTTCTGCAAAAGCGGGTTCAAAAACTGATGTTGGTATTTTTGAACAGTTGTATCTTTTTGTAATTTCATCAGGCAGGTTTATTACTTCATCGGGAACTATTTGAAATGGTTTAATTTCCTGACGCTGTGACGGGGCGACGATTTCTGAGGGGTTAAGGCGTGCAAGTTCTGCCATAACCATATTTAACGGTGCCTGGGTTGTTTTAAATTCGCCTGTTGAAATGTCTGTGTATGAAAAACCGTAGATTTCGGATTTTTCGTCTTTGTAGATTGCACAGATATAGTTGTTTGAATTTTGGTTTAAAAGATTGCTTTCTGTGAGTGTTCCTGCCGTGATAACACGGGTTACGCCGCGCTCAACAAGACCTTTTGCAAATTTCGGATCTTCAAGCTGGTCACAGATTGCGACTTTGTAATTTTTTTGAACAAGTTTTTCTAAGTACGCATCGGCAGCTTTTGCCGGAATCCCTGCAAGTGGTATCCTTCCGAGTTTCGGTCCCGCATCGCGTCCTGTTAGAGTTAATTCTAATTCTTTAGACATAATCACTGCATCTTCAAAAAAGGTTTCGTAGAAATCTCCTAAACGGTACCACAAAAGAATTTTCGGGTTTTCTTTTTTGATGTTAAGAAACTGCCTCATAACAGGCGTTGTATCTTCGGGATTAACTTCCCAACTATTTATGTGATTGATTTCAGTCTTGCTCATATTATAATATTTTTATACAAAAACGAGAGGATTTCAACATGGGTTGTTTAAAAAACGTTACACGAGCGGTTTTCCTGACTATTGTCATAGTCGGATTTGTTGCTATGGGCGGGAAAGACTTGGTTCGAACATGGTTTATGAACTTTATTAACCCGAGTAAGGATGTTGTTCTTGAACGGGCGCAAAAGATTGGTGATTTTTCAAAAATAAATAAAGAATTTGAGATAGAAAAAGCTGCGGGGATATTAGGTTATAATGCGGTTCTTGCCGAACACAAAGCCTCAGGGCAAAAAATGGTTGTTGTGGATTCGGGGAAGAAAAAAGTTTTGACGACCGATGATATAAAAGCGTCAGACGCGGAGGATAGAATTAAGGCCGCGATAAATAAGATTAAATATCAATCGGCTGCGATAGAAGAGTTTCATGTAACAGAGCGCGGCACAATGAAGTCTTACGGGCAGGAAGTTCCGTATGTGAGGTTTAGAGCAAAGCTGAAAAAACTTCCGATAGGAGAAATCGGCGGAGTTATTTCTGTAGTGAAAGATGAAAACGGAAATGATAAAATTTTGGTTTCCGCTAACGAAAAGGATAAATACTCACAGCTTATAACAAATGAGTTTTTTAAGGCTGTGAAGTAAGGTGGTTTTATACCTCTTCTCCAAGCCACCTGAAATAATATTCGCTGTCACCCATACGTTTATAAATACCGATTTGGTCGGCTTCAGTGTCAAAATCTTTTTCGCGCATTTCTCTTGTGTTTGCGACGGCGCACTTCTTATGACATACGTAAATAGGGACTTCACATTTTGGGGCAATACGAATAATGAAAACATATTCGCAGTTTTCAACACTTTTTAAGATTATTTCTTTTGGTTCCAGATTGAAGTACTCAAACATTATTTCTTTCACATCGTCGACATAATTATGACGATCAACGGGATGTTGTTGAAATACCATTTCGGTTCCAATGAGCCAGTAGATAGTCCCGTTTGAATTAATGCGAATATCGTTTTCCGAAATCTGGAGAATATCATTGCTGTCTTTAAATTCTAATTCTCCATCTTCAAGTAATGTTCTCATTTGGTCGCGGTTTAAATTTAATTCTTTCATTTTTCCTCCTTATGTGAATAGAAAATTCTCTTTTTATGTAGTATTTGTGCGTTATTAGACTTTATAAACTCAGATAACGACATAGATAAAGTCAAATAAATAGCCTATTATGTAAGTATGAACGGTAAAGATATTAAAAAGATATTTGGTTTATCAGTTAAGGAACATCGAGTTGCAAAAGGTCTAACTCGCGAACAACTTGCTGAATTAATTGATAAAGATCTTAGTACAGTTAACCGCATAGAAACAGGCGTTAATTTTGTCAACAGTGATACCTTAGCCAAGTTATGTGAAGTGTTTGAAGTAACACCTGCAGTTTTATTATCTCCGCCGCAGTTGTTATTAAAAGACCAGTCAGAGTCAATAGAAGTAATCACGCAACTTTTGCAAACAGTTCCTGCTAACAATTTAAAAGATATTTATAAGATGTTGTTATTGTTGAGTAAGTATTTCACATAGTTTTTCCTCCTGTAG
Organism: uncultured Candidatus Melainabacteria bacterium; assembly: GCA_947570135.1. Classification (GTDB taxonomy): domain Bacteria; phylum Cyanobacteriota; class Vampirovibrionia; order Gastranaerophilales; family Gastranaerophilaceae; genus Zag111. The sequence goes on from CANOTP010000005.1 coordinate 93,404, forward strand.
ATTACGAATGTTTTGCTATTCCAAACCTTCCCCCATTCTAAGCCAGTGGTTAGATGTTTGTCAATATGTGAATATCAGAGTATGAACAGAGATGAAGTATTACAAAGTATAGGTGACAATATCAGGGCTGAGCGTAACAGACGCAGATTATCTCAGGAAGGCTTGGCGGAATTGGCGGGTATGAACGAGAAGCATCTCAGCCAGATTGAAAACGGTCATGCTAATTTTCAGGTATTAACGTTACTTGCAATATGTCGGGCGCTTGGGGTTTCCGTCAGCACAATTTGCGGTGAGTAACGGTAAACTTGCAAATTGTACCTGCATATTATATTTACTCCCTCCCCTTGATTTTTCAAAAAAATCCATTAAAAGATTGATGTAATTAATACTGTTGTATTATATTGTAAGTGTGGAAGTGTGTCTAAATATTTCCAAAGGGATAAATTAAGGGATAGTTTTATGGAAGATAAGCTTCAAAATTCAATATCCACAAAGCAATTGTACAGAGAGTTTGACTGGTACAAAAATACTTTTCCTGCGCTTGTACAAAATTCTTGTGATGAATTTTTTGATAAAAATTTCCGTTTAGAACTTATCGGACTTAGCAAAAATATCAATTGTATGCTTGATAATGAATCCTGTTTTGTCACAAAAATTAAGATTGACAAAGAATACGATATGTTTTTCAGGCTTACCGATAAGGCTATCAATATTATTCTTTCTAAGATTTTAGGACAGACAAAACATAAGTTTAATATCAATAAAATTTCAGAGCTTGAATCAAAAGTCATAACTTCGTTTAACGATTTTATGTTTGAGCATATCAAAACGCTTATCAACGAACCTGACCAAACACAGCTTAAACGCAGCAATTTTGACACGGTTCATTTGACGTTTATCATAAAAGAAGTTGAAGAATACAACCATTCAGCGGGGAAATTCATTATCACATTGCCGCAGGTTTTGATTAACGCGCAGGAGATTCAATCTGCGGGGAATATGTTTTCGGAAGACAACTTCCCGAACAGCGAAACCTTTGCAAGCGTATTTATCGGGAAAACTAAGTTTTCACTTTACGATATCAAAAATTTGGAAACCGAAGATGTTGTTGTGTTTGAAAACAGCGATTTGAAATCTGTAAGATTAACGATTAACGGGGAAGGTTTGGATGTAAATATTAACCCGAACATGGACTTATTAATACCTGATATAGACAACGGAGGAGAGGAAATGGGCGAAACTCATGATAATATTTGGGACAGTATCGAAGTCGAGATGAGTGCTGAATTTGATACCGTAAAAATATCTCTGGGCGAGTTGAAAGATATAGAAAACGGCTTGGTCGTAGACTTAGCCTCATTGTATGACAATAATGTAACCCTGAAAGTTGAAGGAAAACCTATTGCAAGCGGATCTTTGGTAATAGTAAACGACAGATACGGGGTTAAGATAAATAACGTAATCGCGCAAGGTGAAGGCGGCGGGCCAAGACCTGCTCCGTCAAGCGCAGATGTTGATAGTGAAGATGTCGAAGATTTTGAATCTCAAGATGAAGGTCAGGAACAGTTCGCTCAAGATGAAGTTCCTCAAGATAGCGGTTCGGATGAGGAATTTGACTACAGCGACTTTGAACTTGAAGACGAAAACATCTAAAATTAAATTAAGACGGGGAGATTTTTAAAGCTTATGGGCGGATATATAGCTAATTTTACGGTATACACAATGGCAATGACAGGGTTAATCTGTTTTGCCGTGTTTGTCTATAAAAAAGTTATGGACGGAAGTATTCGAAAAGATAATTCCAAGTTCCTTTGTGTTGAAGAATCAATGAATCTTTCTCCGCGCAAGACTTTACATGTCGTAAGAGCAGGGAATGAAAAATTCCTGATAGCTTCAGATGTAGATAGAACAACTTTGATATCAAAACTTGACGGGGGTAAAGAGGAGAAAGAGATACCGTCATTTGATGCGTTTCTTGAGATGCAAAAACCTGTTGAACAATTACCTCAACCGCAGGTTCAGATAGAGTCGCAAAGACATGCTCCTCAGCCTGTAAGAACCCGTCCGCCAAGAAGAAAAGACAGGTCGGTTATGTCGGTGGATTTTTCGAAAACCCCTGTAAGAAACGGTCGTTCTCCGATGCAGGAAATGGCTAAAAGAATTAACGAATTATAAGGAATGATAAATATATGGATGCATTGCAAAACCTAAATCCCGTATTACAACTGCTGATAGTAATGTCTATGTTTTCATTACTGCCTTTTGCTTTTTGCTGTATGACAAGTTTTTTAAGATTTGTCGTTGTGTTTTCGATGCTGAAAACCGCAATGGGTACTCAACAGGTTCCGCCTGCAATTGTTATTATCGGGTTATCAATAATTTTAACTTTCTATACAATGGGTTCAACTTTTGACAGGATGTATCAAATGGGTTCTGTTCCGTATCAGAAAAATCAGAATATGGTTATGGCAATTCAGGAAGGTTCAAAACCGTTAAAAGAATTTATGTTGAAACAAACTCGTGAAAGTGATTTGACGTTTTTTGTCGAGCTTGCGCACAAAACTAAGCCGAAATCCCCTGATGAGCTTTGTATTTGGGAAGTTGCACCCGCTTATATTATAAGTGAATTGAAAACAGCTTTTGAGATAAGTTTTGTCATATTTGTACCGTTCATTATTTTGGACTTGGTCGTTGCAAATATTTTGCTTGCACTGGGGATGTTCATGTTATCTCCTACAATTATATCGATGCCGTTTAAGTTGCTGATATTTATCGCTGTAGACGGGTGGGCGCTTATCATACAAGGACTTGTTTCAAGTTACAACTAAAATAAAAGGAAATTTTAATCGTGGAAATTTTACTGGAATACTTAGCAAAAGGTTTTTTAATAATGTTATCAATCTCTATGCCTTGCGTATTATGCGCAGCTGGTATCGGTTTGGTAGTCGGTATTTTACAGGCGGTAACGCAGGTTCAGGAGCAAACAATTGCTGCGGCTCCGAAAATTTTAGGGGTTTTCCTTGTAATAGTTATCGGCGGGGTCGGGTTTATAAGACTTTTGACAAATTTGTTTCAAGAAGGTATGGTGCTTGCGTTTAATACTGTTCCGAAAATGGAAAGCTTTGTTCTGGATTCAAATTATCACAAATACACAACACCGTTTGAAGGCGAGATGAAAGACAGATTCAGAAATGTTGATTCTGTTAATGAGATTATGAAGAACCCCGGTAAAGTTCCATATATTGATAACTACAAAAAAGAATCTTATACTCAGGCACCAAAAACTGCTATGCCAAAACCAAACCTTGTAGAAACAAAAAAAATGTTAGGAAGATAATTAAATGGAGCCTATATATTCATCAATACTTGCTATGTTTCCAAAGATTAACACCTACCTTATGGCAGGTGCTTTGATATTTGCAAGGATGATAGGTTTTTTCAGATTTTGTCCGATATTTAACAGAAAAGATTTTCCCGCGCTTGTAAAGATTCCGTTCGCGCTTATTATTACAATCTTTATTGTACCTTTTTTGTCGCCCGAGAAGGTTTTTACCGAATGTGATTCATTTATGTTGTCGCTTTTATTAAATGTTGTAGTCGGCGCAATGATTGGTTATATGGCGCAATTAATAACGATTGCTATTGATTCGGGTGCGGAGATGATTAATATGCAAATGGGTTTATCTTCAGCTACAGCGTTAGATCCTACAACGTCTGCTCAGGTGTCTATTTTAACAAAAATGGTTTCCTTAATGGGGATTTTGATATTCATAAATCTTGGAGGAATATTTTGGCTATTTAAAGCTTTATTAAGAAGTTTTGAAATCTTTCCGATGTATGCTTCGCATATTCCGCTTGCTCAGCTTATAAAAATGGATTTACTTGTGAAAATGTCATCAAATACTTTGTATATGGGGCTTCAAATTGCATCTCCGATTTTACTTGCAACATTAGGACAGGATATTATTTTAGGCGTCATTTCAAGAACTGCCCCTCAAGTTAACGTTTTCCAATTAAGTTTCTTATTCAAACCAGTACTTGGTGCTGCGATTATGGTGTGGATTTTGCCGATGTTGATGAATATTATTGAAGAGTATTTTCTAAGTTTTGCAAATATTATTTAGGGTGGACAACCTTGTTAAAATACGATATAATTAGTTTATAAAGTTACTTTTATGAGGATGATTAAGATAGTGTTTGATTTTAATAAACGTTTTGGTTTTACGTTAGCAGAAGTTCTTGTCACAATTGGTCTGTTGGGTTCAATTGCAGCTATTACAATACCGACTCTTGCTTATAACTATCGTGGAAAAGTTTTAGAACAGCAATTTAGGGCTACATATAGTGATATAAAAGCTGTTGCAACTGTTTTAAATGAACGACATGGTGATTGGGCAACTTATGTAAATGGTGCTGGGTATAATAGATGGTATCAAGAATTTATGTCAATGTTTAATGGTGGTAATAAATATAGACCTTTTGATCCCGAACAAAATAGTAATATCTTAAGAGAATTATATGGTGGCAAAGATGCTGGTATTACTCAATTCAGTATTAAAAATGGTCAATCATTTGTTTGGACAGTCTGCGATAATGGTGGTGTTTGGCTTGATGGTAAAGGTCGTATGTGGTATTTTAACGCAGAAAACGGAATGATTTGTGTTGATATTAACGGAAATGCGAAACCTAATAGGCATAATGTAGATATCTTTGCCTTTATCCCTATGTCTCCTGATCATTTGGCTACGTTTGTATATGATGATCCAGGAAATGCAACTAATTATACTGGGACAATTGTTCCTTGTAATTTAGAAATGATATTCTCTAAAGGGGTATCCAATGCTATTCCTCAAAAATATATAACTTCAGAAAATGCAACTAATAGAGATAGAGAATTTAAAAAAGGTTCAGGGTCTGCAATGGATTATTGTCCATTTTTTGAACCGGTTGAAAATGTTGCAGTGTTGAAAAGTACTTATTGTGACGTTGAGAGTGCGGGATGTGGAAAATCTTCAAGGGGAAAAGATGTTACATCTTCTGACAATTACTGGACTGATTATATAGATTATAAATAATAATAAAAAACGGGTTTTGAAACCCGTTTTTTAAACTTTTAAAAGAATTTTCAATGTATCTTTTTCTTTATTTTTTTCAAATCCTTCAATTGCGTCATCAATGCTGTAGGTTGCAGAAATTAATGGAGAAAAATCAACTTTGTCTGATTCTAAAAGTCTTAATGCTGCAGGGAATTGTCCGCAGCGAGAGCCTAAGACCGTAATCTCATCAATTACAATCGGAGCTAAGTTAAATTCTTTAGATGCTGCAACTGTACTTTTTAATACAAGAACTCCGCGCGGTTTGGTTAGTGCCAGAGCGGTTTCAAAACCTGAAATTGAACCTGTAGCCTCAACTACAACATCGTATTTTTTCTCAATAGCAAAGTCGTTAAGAAGAGATGTTTTAACTCCTTGAGCTTTTGCTATATCAAGTTTATTTTGGTGTTTACCGATTAATGTTACATCAAGATTTTGTGCATTTAGTGCTAATGCTGTAATTAGTCCTAATTTGCCGTCACCAAGTACGATAACTTTTTCAAACGGTTTTATGTGATGTTGTTCTGTGATTTCTAAGGCTGCTGCAAGCGGTTCTACAAAAACAGCTTGAGTATCGGGGACATTATCGGGAACTTCGAATAATACTTCTGTTGGCATTGTAAAATATTGCGCGAACACGCCGTCTTTTCTCCAGATTCCTAAAGTGTGACGATTCGGGCAGTGTCGGTAAAGCTTTTGAGCACACCATTCACAATTAGGGTCTTTACAACCGTAGCTTATTTCGGGTACAACTCTTTTGCCGACAAGTGATTGGTCTTCGCCGTTTACTTCTTCAACAACTCCGACTGCTTCATGTCCTAAAATTCCGACATAACCCATATAACCTTTTGTTATCTCGTAATCTGTGTTGCAAATCCCTGCGAGAGTTACTCTTACTAATGCCTCTCCTTTTTGCGGAACTGGCTTTTTATAATCTTCTACAAGTTTTAATTCGTTATCAAATACAACTGCTTTCATTGCTTGTTCTCCTATTCTTCTATATTTTTCCAATCTTTTGCGGCTTTATCAAGAATTTCTTGCGTTGAGGCTTTTTCAAGCAGAATTTCCTGTACTGCCGAGTTTATTATATTATTAATCTCTTTTTGTCCTTTTTGTGTTTTATACGCAGGTTGAATCTTAGTTAATTGCTTTGCACTGATTACGCGAGCTTTTGCCATTAAATCACTCGGGTCGTATTGTGTATAAAATCCATCTTGCAAAGTTTTTTCGTTGACGGCTAAAACATTTGTCAGTTTTGCCAGTTCAAGCTGATTTTTCTCGTTTGTTAAAAACAGCGCAAATTTTAGGGCTTCTTGTTTATGCCTTGCACGCAAAGGGATTACAAAATTCATCAAAGAAAAGTCATTTTGCCCCAAGTTTCCCGTAATTTGCGGTGCAACATCGGTTTTTGAATAAGTAGACGGGGCGTTTTCTTTAATCATATTCAGGAAATTTGCGCCTGCCGTGATTAACATAATGTTTCCCGACATGTATTTTTCTAGTGATTCCTGAAGCGTCATTGTGACGGTTTCTTTTGGTATAAGGTTGTTTGAATACATGTACTTAAACATATCAAAAACATCTGCCGATTTTTCTGAGTTTAACAAAGATGATGATGACGCGCCGTATTTGTTTAAAATCTTTAGCATAGTGTCGTTTTCGGTGATGTTTGGTAAGAAAATATACGCAGCTGTTCTTGATTTAACGATTTTTGCGCCTTGTGCGATTTGAGAATAAGTCTGAGGAATCGGGATTCCTGAGGCATTTAATATTTCTTTATTGTAAATTGTTATCGCGCTTGTTGCGTACCACGGAATTGAGAAAATTTTTCCGTTGTATTTTAAAGAGTTAAGGATTTCTTTGTTAAATTGAGAAGTTTTTTCCTGCGAGATTTCGTATAAAGCTCCTTTATGAGCTAAAGTTGCGGAAAAATCAGGGTTAAGGTTAACCAAATCAGGCGGGGTGTCGCTCAAAATAGACGCCAGAGTTCGTTTTTCACCTTCCGAGAATGGTACGTCAACCCATTTTATCTTAATTTCGGGATTTTCTTTTTCAAACTCATCTATTACACCGTTTATGTAAGGCGCAAAATCGTTCATTTGAAGCGTCCAAAATACTACTTCGTCATTTTTTGTATCTTTTTTGAAGATAAAAAATGTTGCAGTGATTAAAATTATTGTTGAAAAAATTGTTATCCAAAAGCTTTTGTTCACGCTGCGTCCCCTTTTGCGGTAATTATTTGAATTATATATTTACCCCTGCTATAATTATACTATGAATAACTTATTTACGGAACTCGAAAATCAAAATAAACAAATTCCGCTGGCAGAAATCCTGCGGCCTAAGACTTTGGAAGATTTTTTAGGGCAAAGTAATGTGATATCAGATAGAAGTCCGTTATTGAATCTTTTAAAAACAAACAGACTGTTTTCGCTTATCCTGTGGGGAACCCCCGGTTGCGGGAAAACAACATTAGCAAGGCTTATTGCAACCAAAACAAATGCCGCATTTATTGAACTTTCTGCTGTTACATCAGGTGTTAAAGATATTAAAGACGCCGTTGACAAGGCTAAAGAATCTTTGCGTGCGGGGCAGAAAACAATTTTGTTTATTGATGAAATCCACCGTTATTCAAAAACCCAGCAGGACGCACTTTTGCCGCATCTGGAAAACGGTACGCTATTTTTAATCGGTTCAACTACCGAAAATCCTTCGTTTCAGGTGGTTCCCGCGCTTTTATCAAGAGTGCAGGTTATCAGACTTAACTCTATTGATGATGTAAGCATGGCAAGTATTATCAAACGCGGGTTCAGCTATCTTGCGACAAATTATATGTTAATGGAATGTGAGAGCGGAGTTTTGGATTTTATCATAAATCTTGCCCGCGGGGACGCAAGATACGCGCTTAATATTGTCGAAAACGCTTATTTTGCGAGTGACTTAAAAGACAATAAGCGGATTTTAACGGTTAAAACAATCGAAGAAATCTGTCAGCAAAGAAATACCAGATACTCGCGCCAGGAACATTATGATTGCGCATCTGCTTTTCAAAAAAGTTTACGAGGTTCTGATCCTGATGCTGCGGTGTATTATCTTGCAAAAATGATTGTTGCAGGTGAAGATCCGAGATTTATTGCAAGACGTTTAATTACGTGTGCGGCAGAAGATGTCGGAAATGCCGATACTAATGCCTTAAATGTAGCGATAAATGCTTATAAAGCGGTAGAGCTTCTGGGCCTTCCTGAGGGCAGAATCCCGCTTGCTCAAGCTGTAATCTATGTTGCGCGTGCTCCAAAATCAAATGAAACGGTTTGCGCAATTGACAGTGCGATTTCAGATATAACAAGCGGAAAAGATTTTCCGCCGCCGATGCACTTAAGAGATGCACACTATAAGGATGCAAAAAATTACGGGTTTGGTGTAGGTTATGTGTACTCCCATTCCGCACCTGATATAGAACAACAATTTCTTCCCGATGAACTTGTCGGCAGGAAGTATACGAAAGACTAAGCAGCGTTTCTCATCTGTTTATACATTTCAATACCTTCAACCCAGTTAGGAACGATATTTAAGTCTTTTTCTACAATGTGTTGAGGTAATGCTGCGTGATGAATTTTTGGCAGTAAATAATCTTCAGGATACTCTATTGGTCGGGAAATATTATCATCCGTGTCGTTACAGATAAATATTGTTTTTCCTGTGGCATTATCCTGTCTGTAGCCGACAATTGTTATTTCATGACCGTTTAAGATTATATTGTTCGCATCCGTTTGGGTATAACCTAATATAACATTTTCACCTTCGTCTAGTGCTTGGGTCAGGTGTCTTTTCATTGTTCCCAAGTCTGTTTCGTAACCGATTAGACGTGCATTTTCATCAACTGTTTGATAAGTAACCGATAAAATACTCTTATCAAATACAACAGATTCGGTGAATGTTTTTTCAAGTTCAATTAAGCCTTTGTCGCTTTGGTTAAATTTTCCTGCCCGTTTATCTGTTAAACTGTTGTAAGATTGTTGTGAACCGACTTGCATAAATGTTGATTGCATTAAAACATCAAGCGGTGATCTTTCATAAGGATCTTTGTTTGTTGTTTGAATTTGTGCTCTTATAATTGCCTTATCGTCAGGAGCGAACGTTAATTTTGCATTATCAAAATCGTTAGCTTCAAATGGGACTTCAAATGCATTTAAAAGCCAAATAGCATCAAGCGTGCTGTCTGCAAGATTTTTTAATCCGATTGTTTTTTCAACAGACATTTTAGGTGAGCTTAATTCTTGCGCAAATCTTGCAAACTCTGCAGGCAGCTGTTTTGCAAGTTTAAACTCCGTACTTGCGGCGACGCATGTTCCCGAATGTTCAACATTAATATCACGGATTCCCTGTTGGATTTCAATCAGGTTTGTTTTGTTTTTGTTGTTTGCTTCAATTGCTTTTTCCTGATAATTCATTGGAATATCGCCGAACTGTTGTGTTATAAGGTATGGGTATGCAAGTGTTGATAGGGTATCTTTCAGCATTGTTTTCCCGTCTAATCCTTCTGCTCTGTCTTCTGTTACCATTTTGTATAAGTTATCAAGAACCGTGCTGTTATCGTTTGATTCCGCGTTTAATAATACTCCGTTTTTTAAAAGAACTTCGGCAACTTTTCTGTCATTTTTATTTAAATTTGATAATACTTTATTGTATTTTTCTTTTTCTTCTTTTGAACTGAGAGAAGTTCTTATTTGAACTTGGTTTTGGACAGGTGCATTTGTTATGCTGTTTGCCGTAAAAGACGGTTGTAGTGTATTTGTTTGCACATTTGAATGGTTTACAGAGTTTTTAACTTTGCAAATTGTGTTATAATTATATTGTCGGATTAGAGAATTAATTTTTTCTACCATACTTACACCACAATTATATAAAAAACTAAACGTAAAAAAAATTGCTGTGTGAGAAAATATTTTGTAATAAATGTTAAAGAAAAAGGGAAATTTTGAACGATTTAAAGTTTAAACCGCTTACAAAAGAACAGTTATTGATATCAATTGACAGATTAACAAGGTTTAAGGAGCCAGAGGTTAAGTATGTTCGGGTATTTTGCGATATATTGACATCTAATCTTATTTCCCCAAAGTTTAAACGTCATAATTTGGAGAACATGGATTATGAAGATTTAAAAAACATGGCTGAATATATTATTAATGCTTCTATGGATGTTGTGGGAAATGATAATTATTTGATAAATCAAAGGCTTTATGATTACGAAAAATCTGTTTTTGAGTTTGGTGAAGATGTTGAAAAACTTCTGAAAAATAAAATTAATTATAACGCGGTTTTGGATTGGATTGACGGGGATTCGGTGAAAAACTTAAAGTGGCTTAAATCTTTAGCTCAATCAACTGATATTGAAGAAGACAGATTCAGATACTCACTCAGGTTTCCTGTCAAAAAAGTTGTAATAGCAGAAGGTGCAACCGAAGAAACTTTACTCCCTGAGTTTGCAAAACGCTGCGGATATGATTTTGATAAAGAAGGTGTTTTTGTAATGTCGGCAGGCGGTAAAAATCAGGTTGTGAAGCTTTTTTACAGGCTGTCAGAAACCTTAAAACTTCCGATATTTGTGCTTTTGGATAATGATGCGGATGAGAATTTTAATCAAATTAAACCAAAACTAAGAAAAAATGACAAAATTCATCTTCTGAATTGCGGTGAGTTTGAGGATTTATTGCCGCTGCCGCTTGTAAAACGAGCATTAGACTACGAGTTAAGTAATATTTCGATAATGGAACAGGAAATGTTAAATGAGCATGCTCCTCGCGTAAAAATTCTGGAAGAAGTGTTTAAGACGCGCGGATTGCACGAATTTAAAAAAGTGGAGTTTTCAAAATCCGTTAAGAAAAATATTCTAAGTGAAAACGATATTTCTCCTGAAATCAGGTGTATTGTTGATGAAATCAGGGTAACTGGTGTGGAAAGTAACATAAATTAATTAAAATGAAATTAAATGGTTGACATTTATTTTTGTCTAAGGTAGAATAGCTTTCGTAAGCCGATAAGGCACTAGCCCCCATCGTCTAGAGGCCTAGGACAACACCCTTTCACGGTGTAGACAGCGATTCGAATTCGCTTGGGGGTACCATAAAAAAATAACACCCATTGGGTGTTATTTTTTTATGTAAACACTCAACGAACAACTTTCGCTTGGGGAAAGCCGAGCAGAGCCACGAACGTTAGTGAGAGACGACAAATTATAATCGAAAACCGCGCTGCTTGTTTGTCGGCAGGAAACGAGTTTACGTGTTTTGTTGCGCAAAACAGCGACACTCTCTGCCGACAAGCCGCTTTTCGATTTGATTTGGAGCGGTGGCGTTTAACGCGAGGCGCAGTAAATAAAGAATATAAGAACCATTGGGTGTTTTTTTTATGTAAATTTATAATAAAGTTACTTTGATTAATCCTTTTTTCTCGAGTTTTTGGGCGTATTCTGTAAGTTTTCGCGTGTTCCCGACACCGGGGTAATGGGAAATTAAATAATCGCTATTTTGTATCATGTAGCGATTAGCTTGAGCTATCGCGTACCGCTTTGGCACAAACTCTAAGCCTTCGGGGTAAAAAGTATTGTCAAAATTTTCAGGTGTATCTACTTTTTTATCTAGTGCGTAAGGTTCAAGTAAATATAATTTTATATTTTGGTGGCGATTTTTTGCCTCTTTTAGGACACCTATTACAATTTTGTCAAAATTACCGTAATGTCCTACGGTGAACGTGGTGACGCCGTATTTGGTGATATGTTTTTCAACAGTTTCCGCAAGCTGTGGTTTAATACTACCAGAAGCGTATCTGCTCCCTATAAAAAAACATGTTTTGTTGTTCATAAATATTTCCTTTTCTGTATATTAACCATAACATAAATAAGCATATATGCTTAACAATTGGATTATATTATGCTTAATTATGTAATATCTTAATCCTATGAATGTTGAGAATTTTTATAGAGAATTTGGAAAACGTTTGAAACAGTTAAGATTACAAGTTGGCATGTCACAAGAAGAATTAGCCGAACGGGTTGGTGTTGCTAATAAAACAGTAAGTTACTGGGAAAATGCACATAATCCGATAACATTAAGTAAAATACCACTTATAGCCAATGCTTTGAATGTGCCGGTGTATAAACTGTTTGTATTTCTTGATATTGAAGAAAAGGCAGCAGATAAGGACTATACAACATTGTTACAGTCAATAACAGGAGAAAAGCTAAATATACTTTTCAATGTTGTCAAAGAGTTACAGAAGCTTAAATAAATTTTTATAACATATTTTAGCACATTTGCCAATATATCGGATTACATTATGCTAAGATATGTAATATTCTCATTTTATGAGGATGAAAGATTTTTATAAAGAATTTGGTAAAAGATTAAAAGAACTTAGGTTGCAGGCTAACATGACACAGGATGAGTTAGCCGAGCAAGTAAATGTTGCAACCAAAACTGTTAGCTACTGGGAGAATGGACATAATCCGATTACACTAAACAAAATACCGCTTATTGCTAATGCTTTGAATATTCCTATTTATAAGTTGTTTATATTTCTTAGTGTTGATGAAAAAGCAGCAGATAAAGACTATATAGAATTACTACAAGCTAAAACAGGCAAAGAGCTTGATACTTTATTTAATCTTCTAAAAGAGATGCAGAAGATTAAATACTAAGAAAATTTATAATTTGTTGAAAAAAAAGAATAAAATGAATATTCAAAAGATAAGAAAAGAACTTGGTAGTAGAATAAAAACCTTTAGAACTAAACGGGGTTATACTCAAGAGCAATTTTGCGAAATTATAAATCTGGATCAATCTAATTTATCAAACATTGAAAATGGAAAAACTTTTCCTGATATTGTAACTTTGTATTCAATTATCACAAATGCAGGTATTGAACCTGATTATTTATTCGGTTATACCGATGATGACGGTGTAAAGTTCACTCCGCTTGATTATGAGATATTTGATTTAATTGTTAAACTTCCAAAAGATACCAAAATGAAGCTGAAAAATATTGTCGAACTGCTTAAATAAATTCCTGACAGATTTTATGCAGAGTTGTTGCATAATTTCATATTTTATGTTATTAGTTAACTATAATGATTAGATTTTTACAAAACCGACGTAGCAAATATAACTTGAAAGGCTTGTTTTAACTAAACGAGAAGTTTTTGCGCGACGGAAAATAAAGTTTAAAACAAGACCTTGAAAATACTCGGGGTCTTGTTTTTTTGTTACAAAAGGTAAATATTAATTGTAAAATCGGCAATTATTATTTTTGAGGAAAATTAAAGTAAAGGTGAAAGAAAAAATTATGAAACATAGAAATATTCGACGAAACTCAACTATAAAAGCGAATGCCCCAATCGTGAAATTAATGAATTTAATTTGGGGTCTGTAGTACAACGTAGTTGAGCGGTAAATATTTGAAAATATTTACCCCGAAGGATAAGGAAAATGATACCAAAAATAACAGCAAGTACAATTTACTCTACATTAGGAAATAACAGTTCAAAAGTTCCGTTAGCAATAAAAGATATTGCAAACAGCTGCGGTTTGACAGCAGCTTCATATATGTCAGGGGACAATGCGGAAGGGAAAGACAGATTTATTGATGAATTCGGAACTCAGGCTATTTGGCTTTGGGGGATTCCCGGATATAAAATGGCTTTAGACTTTTTGATGTATAAGCCTGCAAAAATTGACCCTATGGTAGATGTCAGAATCTTGAAAAACCCTGAAATCTTAAAGGCAGCAAAAGAATTTGCTCCGACTAAAGCAGTTCTAAAAAGTCTTGAAAATGTTGCATCGCATCAAAAATTAGCGAAAAACCTCAATATGGCAAAATTCGGATTATCTACAGCGTTAACGGCTTTATCTTATTTAGGTTTAACAAAATTCAGACATAATTACACGGAAAAACAGATTAAAAATGATATTTTAAGTAAACAAAACGACAGATTTGAAAGCGTAAAATCTTCTCAAGTACCGTTTTCGTCTGCGTTTTCATCTGTTCACGGGGTAAATAATAAAGATTCTGCGAAACCGACATTTACAGGCGGAGTTCAGGATTTCATTTTTGATCCTGTTAAAAACCTGATGATTGTTGACGGAATAATCACGGGTGAAAGACTTTCGCATTCTAAAAATCCACAGGACTTTTTAGGGTATGTAATTAAAGAAGGCAGCTTCTGGGCGTTTATGTACGCGGCAGGTCCGTTGATTGCTAAAGCCCTTGAAAAACATGCCGATGCTAAAGGTAAGTCAATTGATTTGGATGCAAGGGTAATTTTTGGTGAGCAGCTTAAAAAAGCTATGGCTGACGGTTCTTTAAAAGCTCATCTTGAAGAGTTCAAGGCTGCAGATGTTTCTGATGTTGATATTTATAAGTTCGCCGTTAAGCCGAAAAATAAAAACCTTGTTGTTGATATGGCTAAAAAGTCTGATATTATTGAATTATTGAAAGGTACAGATTTAGTTGATACAAGAAGATATATTGATTTGGGTGAATTAAGAGGGGTTCAGGCTAAGCTTGAAAAACTTCTTAATCAGTTTGAAAATTCAGGTGAAAACTTGGATGAATTTTTGAAATCAATAAGAAAGTACAAAAAAGGTGCAGTCTTGAAAAACATCGGTGCATGTATTGGTGCGTTAGGAATTTTGGCACCTGCGATTATGCTTCTTACAAGAAAATTCGGTACAGGTAAGGATTATCAGGTAAGAAAAGATATTGAAGAAAATCTTGCAAAGCAACAGGGCTAATCGTTAGCGCTGGTTAAAAAGTTAACAAGACCTTGGAGTCCGAGTTTGTAGCTGTCGGTTTTAAATCCTGTAATTTGACCTACGCAAACATCGGCAAACATTGAGTTATGACGAAATTCTTCTCTTTTGTAGATGTTAGATATGTGAACTTCAACTGTCGGGATTTTAACTGATGTTAGTGCATCTCGTATAGCAACGCTTGTGTGAGTGTATGCACCTGCGTTTAGGATGATTCCGTCGAAGTTTCCGAGGGCATATTGAATTTTATCTATGATTTCGCCTTCAAAGTTACTTTGGAATATTTCGATATTTATACCGAGTTCAAAAGAGTATTCGTGAAGTTCCATTTCTAAGTCTTTGTAAGACTTAGAACCGTACTGTTCAGGCTCTCTGACTCCTAACATGTTAAGATTAGGACCATTAATGATTAATATGTTTAAATTTTTTTCCATGCTGATATTATATCACACAAAAGGTATTTTGTAAATTTTTGTTAATTTTTACAACATTAATGTAACCAATTTGACATGTTTTGAATATCATGCATGTACAAACTATCCCAAAATCTCCTCCCAAGATTATTGTTCAAGTCGCAGCAGTGTGACTTTTTTTTTGCGTCCTGCGCAGAGGCATGAGCGAAGCGAAAGACGAACCTGCGTCAACGTAAGCGTTGAGCTTTCGTTGCAAAGGTGAGCGTTGCCGTTTAATGTGCAGGACGTTTAGGCGCAGAGCCGCGAGCGAAATCTAAAATTTACCCCTAATTATCGTGCACGCTCATTTGGGAAGATACTTCCGCAATAATCCGCGCAACATCAGCTCCGCCGATTGCCACTTCAAAAATTAACGGTGCATAAATCAGCACAGTTTCTTTATATGCCATTGTTTCAATGTCAATAATATTAAACTCTATAAAATCTTCTCCTGTTGAGATGAGCTTTCCGTATTCTCCTCCTGTTGCCCAACGGATAAACATATATTGATTAACGTATTCTTCTAATTTTTCAACTAATTTCATAATAACCTGATACCCTTACAAACAATATTTTAGTGATAATTTTGCTAAAGTCAAAATCTAGACGATAAATGTTTTGACAGAACCGTCCTGGTGGTATAACCCGCCGCCGCAAACGGTTTCAACAACTTTTAAGACAACTTCGCGAGGTGCATCTATCTGGTTTAAAGTAAATTCTTGTCCCGTGTGTTTAATTTTAAACACGCATTTTTGGGTTTGGTCAGCGGGAACGTATAATGATGCGATTTCGTTTTCAAGAAGTTTAACCATTTCGTCTTCTCTGTCTTTTGCATCTTTAATAATATCGTGATAATTACCTCTCAGTGCGATAATTCTGTTAGAGAAAATATGACGTCCGTCATCTCTGAACAGTGCTTGCGGTTGGAAGTTGCAGCGTGTTGTGAAACTCATTTTATGCCAAAGAATATTTATAACAGCAACCGATTTTAGAGAATCAGCATCGACATAGATGTTTTGTGTTGTAACTCCGCGAGAAGAGAACGATTGTTTAAGATTATTTGAAACAAGTTCAAGACAGTCAACCATTCTGGTAAAAATATCGTTAGTATTTACGGTTGAATGCTGATAATCCAAAAACTGCTTGTACATGTGAGATGATACAAGTTCTACTCTCTCCTGGATTACAATATCCTTTTTGGTAGCTGTTTCAGAGTTGTCAAAACTTTCAAAATTATTTAGCAATTTCGTTTCCTTTTTTATAACATATTTTTAAAATAAACATGTTTTCTTGTAAAGATTATATGTTTTTTCGTTACAAAACGGAATACTTATATAAGATTATAAATCCCGATTTTAATGATAGTTCAAATTTATTTTGAAATTTCAATAAGTTCATCAATTTTACAATCAAGAAAAAGACAAATTCTTTCGACAGTGTCAAGAGTTATATTAGTTCTTTTTCCTCTAATTATTTCTGATATTTTTGATTGACTGATGCCTGTTGCTTTGTGCAGTTGAATACTGCTTATATTATGTTCCCAGAGCATTTCCCGTAATCTTATTGTAATCATTCATTAATTATATAGAATATTTCCTTATCTTGACATTAATTTCCTAATAAGATAATATAATACCTAATAAGGTAATTAAATTTAAAATAACTTTATCAAGGAGCGGAGCGGATGAAAAAACTTGGATTTACGTTAGCAGAGGTGTTAATCACTCTCGGGATTATCGGGGTTGTTGCGGCGATTACTATCCCGGGGCTTATGAGTGCGCATAAAGCAAAAAGACTTCGCTCACAATTTTTAAAATCTTATTCGACTATTCAGCAGGTTTTTAAGAGAATGGAAGCTGATGATGTTTCAACCGAGTCGACAACTTACCCGACAGGGACTTTTTATAAAACTTTTATGCAATACCTGCAAGCTCCTTATGACTGCGGTGCTGTAAATAATAACGGCGCAGGTAACAATACTAAAAAAATCTTGCCGTGTTATAATTTTTCTGATAAAACAAAAGGTTATAAGTCATTTGACGGCAAATCTAATGTAGTTACTAACTGGTTTGATGACGGGCAGATTGCTTTGCAAGACGGAACATTGATTATGTTTGAAAACTATACGGGTGTTAAACAGTTATGGGTATCTGTTGATTTAAACGGATTTAATAACCCGCCAAACCGTTGGGGATATGATTTGTTTACGTTTGAGTTTCTTGACGGCGAGCTTAGAACAATGGGTGATATTCAAACAAAATATAATGAAGTGGACAAATACTGTAATCCAAAAGGCTCAGGAGCTTTAAACGGTGCTGCTTGTGCTTATCGCGCTAAAACAGAAACCGATTATTTTAAAAAAGTTGTGCATAGTTTTAAATAATCTGAGAAAACGGGCTTTTTTCGTCTGCAAAAACAGCGCCTCCGATAATATCACGTAGTATGGGTAAAATAAGAATTTCTGATTCAAAGTGTCCTAAATCGTATAAAACAATATCGGAATCAAGCGCGGTATGGAATTTCAAATCTCCAGTGACAAGACAATCCGCGTTAAAAGATTTTGAGTCATTTATAAACTCGGAACCGCTTCCTGCGCAAAACGCAACACGTTTTAGTTTTTTTATATTTTTATTATTTACTAAACGCGAGTTTGGTGAGATTTTTTTTATTTTTTTTGAAAAATCTTCAATCGAAATTCCTTGTTCAAAATCAACAAATCGTAAAAATTCGTGCCCGTAGTTTTGAGGTTCAAACCCAAGAGTCTTAATCAGGGTATCTGTTGTCCCTCCGTTTGCTTTATCAAGATTTGTATGAGCGCTGTAAATATCAATGTCGCCCCATTTTAAAGGTACGTAAAATAACGGATGATGAGAGATTATCATATCACAATTCGCCAATCGTGCTTGTGAAATAACCTCCTCGGTTACTGTCAGGCACAACATAATTTTAGAAACTTCTGACTTTTGAGTTTCGACCATAAACCCCACGCAGTCCCAAGGTTCTGCTGTTTCAGTCGGTGCGATTTGTTCTATTTTTTTTATTATTTCGTATTTATTCATATTGTCGTTTTGTCACTCCGAACTTGATTCGGAGTCTGTTTTGTTTCATTGAGATATTACTTCTAAGATTTGTCTTGCAATAACCGATTTTGAAGCTTTTTCAAGGCGTTTAGTTTCACCGTTTTTATCAAAAATAACCACTTCGTTATTCTCTGCGCCAAATCCGATATCGCTTCTGGAAATGTCATTTGCGACAAGATAATCACAGCCTTTTTTAGTAATTTTTTCTTTCGCGTTTTCTATTAAGTTTTCGCTTTCGGCGCAAAACCCGACTATACATTGATGAGTTTTTTTCTCGCATAACCCACGTAAAATATCGGGATTTTTAACAAGTTCAAGTGTTAATTCGTCACTTTCGCCTTTTTTCATTTTTTGAGCGCTGACTTCTTTTACCCTGTAATCAGCAACGGCTGCAGCCATAATAATTATATCGGATGTTTCAAATTCATTATCAAGTGCAGTTTGCATATCGCGGGCTGATTTAACTTTAACAATTTTAAACGGTGCTTCAAAGTCTTTTGTAGTAATCAAAACAACCTCTGCACCCATTGATTTGGCGCAGCTTGCAAGCGCGAATCCCATTTTGCCTGATGAGTAATTTGAAATATAGCGGACTGGGTCAATATCTTCAATAGTGCCGCCTGATGTTATTACAACTTTCTGTCCTTTAAGTTTCTCAGAGTAACTTAACCACTCACAAACAGCATTGAAAATTTTATTTAATCCGCAAAGCCTGCCTTTGCCAAGGTATCCGCAGGCTAAAAATCCGCTTTCAGGTTCCAAAATTTCTACTCCGCGGGATTTTAAAATTCTTATATTTTCTTGTACCGCCTGATTTTGCCACATGTTACAGTTCATAGCAGGTGCTATAATCATTTTTTTTGAAAATGCGCAGGCAATTGATGTTAAAAGGTTATCGGCAATTCCTTGTGCGATTTTTGAAATAGTATTAGCTGTAGCAGGTGCGATAAGCATAATGTCAGCCTCATCAGCAAGTGAAATATGCTCGGGCTTCCATTCCTTTACGTCAAATTCTTCAACAAAAACCTCGTTTTGACTCAGATTTTGCAGGGTTAGTTTAGTCACGAAATTCAACGCATTAGGTGTACAAACAACTTTTACGTTTGCGCCTGATTTTTTAAACCTGCGAATAAGTTCGCACATTTTATACGCCGCAATCCCGCCTGTTATTCCTATTAAGATTGTTTTACCCTGTAATATCATAAACTAATTTTATTGTACAAATACTTCTTTTGCAAGTTGTATAAATTTTTAAGGATAATTTGAAGAAAAAAGCCAAAATAAAAATGCAGTAATCGGTATTGAAACAGGTAACATTGCCACAGACAAAACATAATACCCTGTTTCGCCAAGTACTAATCCGGCATGTTTTGCTTTATTTTGATTTCTCCAGCGTCCGTTTTTTTGAACTTTAATCAAATGAGAATCGGGAATAAAAAATCCTTTAAATCTTTCTTCTTTTATATCATCCCATTTAATTTTTCCGACTTTATTATTTTTCAGGTTATAAGTTCCAAATTTTCCGTTTTGTTCAACTTTTAATACGGCACCATAATTTAAATCTTGAATCGAATCATAAACGAAATCCGACACTTCTTCTCCCGTACCGCTTCTTACAAGACCGTATTTTTCATTCTTTTTTGCAATAAAGAATCGGGGGTGGTTTTCTTTTGGTGAATAATACCGAACACTGTTAACTATTTCATCATACAAATACGGAATAACATTTGAAAGGGTGTCATCTTTATCGTTGTAAAATTCAACTCCCCACTTTTCGTTTTGTTTTACTATAACATAATAAGAATCATTAATCTTATCACTAATTTCTTCTGCGTCTGATATTAATTCTATTTGCTTGGAATTTTTAAATAAAGTTAAAGATTGCTTATCCTGCGTATTTGTTAATATAAAAAACTTACCATAATGAAGTTGTATATCTTTAATATCTTTATATAAAGGTTCAATTACAATTCCGCTGTCATCTGAAAAAATTCCCTTTTTAGAATCTTACTGACGGAAGATTTTTTCTATATACAGTATATTCACTCGGCAAAATTAAATTACCGTCTTTATCTGTCAAGCGAATCTTATTATCTGCAAGTTTTTTAATAAAAATATTTTCATTACCTATTTGTTCGACGGGTTCTTTTTCTGTGGAATCCGGCTCAGAATTTATAACATCAGGTTCTTTTGGCAGTTGTTTTAGAATTTTTGGATTTGAGGATTTTGCGTAAATAAAACCTGTACAAAAATTCATGCTTAGCATAAAAAATGCTAATATAAAGACCATTATCTTTTTCATATTATATTATTCCAATTCCTTGCGGGTGATACTTTCAACCTCGGATACGGCGCGTTCTAAATCATCGTTTATAACAACGTAATCATACTGTTTTGAACGCTCAAGTTCGACTTTTGCTTCTGCCAAACGTCGTTGAATAGTTTCTTCGTCTTCAGTATTGCGTCCTCTAAGACGTTTTTCCAGTTCCTCAACACCAAGTCCCGGTGGAGCGATGAATATTAAAACAGCCTCAGGCATTTTTTGTTTAACCTGGAGTGCGCCTTGTGTTTCAATTTCAAGAATAATATTTAATCCTTCTTCAAATTTTTGTTTAATAAATTTTTTCTTGGTTCCATAAAAATTCCCCGCAAACTGTGCGTGTTCTAAGAACTTATCTTCTTTAACAGCCTGTTCAAACTCATCACGCGTAAGGAAAAAATAATTAACCCCGTCAACTTCACCTGTTCGAGGTTTTCTTGTTGTGCAGGAAACCGACAGCATAAAATTATCGGAATTTCTTGTCATAAATTCTTTCAAAACAGTGCCTTTTCCTACACCCGAACATCCTGAAATTACAAACAATTTTTTATTCATAGATTGATTATACTATGAAATAATTAATTTTTCCTTAACTTTATTAAATTTTTATCAAATTTGTTATATAAATATAATTGTAATAGAAAAGGAGAGGATTATTATGATTAGACCATTAGGTGAAAGAATTGTTATTAAAGTTATCGAAGAAACAGAACAAACTTCAGGCGGAATTTTTATCCCTGACAGCGCTAAAGAAAAACCGCAAAGAGGTGAAGTTGTGGCTGTAGGTTTGGGTAAATTAAATGACAAAGGCGAAAGAGAACCTATGGATGTTAAAGTCGGCGACATCGTTTTATATGCTAAATATTCAGGAACGGATGTAAAATTTGACGGTGTTGAATATAAAATTTTATCTGCAAAAGACGCATTAGCAGTGATAGAGTAATCAAAATTTTGTCATTCTGAACTTGATTCAGAATCTTAAAATTTTAATTAAACAGATAGACCCTGAATCGAGTTCAGGGTGACAGATTGTTTTTATATATAAGGAGAAATAAAAATGGCAAAACGTATAGTTTTTGATGAAGAAGCAAGAAAATCGCTTCTAAAAGGTATCGACGCGGTAGCTGATGCCGTTAAAGTTACGTTAGGACCAAAAGGAAGAAATGTAATCCTAACAAAAAAATTCGGTGCACCTCAAATTGTTAACGATGGTGTAACCATTGCAAAAGAAATTGAATTAAAAGACGCTTTGGAAAATTCAGGTGCTCAATTGTTAAAAGAAGTTTCATCTAAGACAAACGATGTTGCAGGTGACGGTACAACAACAGCATCAGTGTTGGCTCAGGCAATCGTTCGTGAAGGTTTGAAAAACTTAACGGCAGGTGCTAACCCTATGTCTATGAAACGTGGTATAGATAGAGCTGTTGAAGCTTCTGTTAATAAAATTAAATCAATGTCACGCCCTGTTAATACAAAAGAAGAAATCGCTCAGGTTGCGGCAATTTCAGCTGGTAACAACAAAGAAATCGGTGAACTTATCGCTGAAGCTATGGAAAAAGTCGGACACGACGGCGTTATAACAGTTGAAGAATCAAAATCTTTTGGCACAAACTTAAAAGTTGTTGAAGGTATGCAGTTTGATAAAGGTTACATTTCACCATACTTCGTAACAGACCCTGAAAGAATGGAAGCAGTATTGGAAGACGCTTATGTATTCTGCTGCAACAAGAAAATCAACTTAATTGCAGATTTGGTTCCAGTTTTAGAACAAGTAGCCCGTGACGGACGTTCACTTTTATTGATTGCAGAAGATGTTGAAGGCGAAGCTTTGGCAACTTTGGTTGTTAACACAATGAGAAAAGTTTTAAGAGCAGTTGCTGTAAAAGCTCCGGGATTTGGTGATAGAAGAAAGGCTATGCTAGAAGATATCGCTATTTTAACAGGCGGCGAAATGTTTACAGAAGAGCTTGGTATTAAACTTGAAAACGTTACAACTCAAATGATGGGTAAAGCAAAACGTGTAACTGTTACTAAAGATGAAACAACAATCGTTGTGGGTGATGAAACGAAAGCCGCAGTAGCTGAACGTGTAAGACTTATTAAAAAACAAATCGAAGCGTCTGATTCAGAATACGATAAAGAAAAATTAAACGAACGTGTTGCAAAACTTTCAGGCGGCGTTGCTTTGATTGAAGTAGGTGCAGCATCAGAAGTTGAATTAAAAGAACGTAAATTAAGAATTGAAGACGCACTTAACGCAACTCGTGCTGCTAACGAAGAAGGTATTGTACCTGGCGGCGGTGTTGCACTTCTTAGAGTTCAACAAGAACTTAATTCAAAACTTGAATCTACAGAATTTGAATCAGATGATGAAAAAGTAGGGTTCAAAATTCTAACAGCAGCACTTGATGTTCCGTTAAGAGCAATTGCACGCAACGCAGGCGCTAAAGCTGATGTTGTTGTAGATTGTGTCTTGGAAAAAGACGGTGCTTACGGTTATGATGCGCTAAACAGCAAGTATGTTGATATGTTCCAAGCAGGTATTGTAGACCCTGCAAAGGTTACTCGTTCAGCTTTAATTAACGCAGCATCAGTAGGTTCAATGTTATTGACTACAGAAGCGGCAGTTGTAGAAATTCCTGAAGAAAAATCTTCAGCTCCTGATATGTCTGCAATGGCAGGCATGGGCGGAATGGGAATGATGTAAAAATCATACGCTAGTGTATAATATTAACAAATAAAAACAGCTCGGATATTATCCGAGCTGTTTTATACATCTTAATAAGCATAATCTATTGCGGTTTTTACAACTTTATCCAGAACTTTTGCATCTGCTTCAGTAAACGGTTTACCGTTTCCACGTTTATGTAAAATTTCACGAACTTTATTATATTCCTCAAAACAGCCTTCTTCTCTAAAGAAATCTTCAAGTTGATTTGCAACAAAGCGAATCAAGTTGTGTCTTGAACTATATTTTTCTTTTGACAGTAATTCTGTAAAGAAACCTTTGTCAAACCAGCCTTTATTGTCTTCATAGCCTTTTAAAAACGGCATTACGGTTTTTCGACGAACACTTTCAATCAAATTCATTGTTTGAAACTTTTCGGTAGATTCACATTTATCAAGCACATCTGCCAGCATTTTACCTTTATTATAAGCTTCTTTTTTCTTTGTTGTATATAATGTTCTGCTGTGACTGTAATTTGTTTTAGCAATTTGTCTGTTAGTTGTAGTTTGTCGTGCGGCGACAGCAGAAGATGCTGATGAAATGTTCATTACCATAAATTTAATCTCCTTTAATATCCCCGTATGTTTATATAAAAACTTTTTATCAGAAAAAATTGTCATAATTTATAGATTTTCCATGTATAAAATATATAAACTATGCATATTTAAGGTTTTTAGGCTTGTTACATTTTTTAATCTTTCAGACAATAAAAAAGACTTAAATTTTACTTCAAGTCTTTTTAACTGAACCAGCCTTTTACAGCGTTAAATATTCCCTGACCTACATTTGATATAGTTGACCAATTATTTCCAATCAAATTTGTTAGCTGTCCGAGTACATTACCCGCGGTGTAAGAAGTTGGTGTTGATTGTGTATAACTGAATGATTGTTGCTGAGAGTACATTGGAGCACCAAATACAGAACCAGATCTCATCATAGCTGCATTCATTGCATTTCTGTGATATCTGGCATTTAACCCCGCACGGCCATAATGCACCGAAGGCATATTCATATTTTGGGTGAAATTGATTTTATTAACCATTAATAATCATCCTGTTATATATCTTATATATATAAAATAAATAACATGCGAAAAAGTGCGCTTTTTTGAAAATATATATATACAAAACTTTACAATTTGAATGTTTTATTTAAATCATCAATTATATTTTGAGATGCATTAGTAATAAGTTTAAGTTTATCAAGTATCTCCAGCCGTTTTACTTTATAATAATCGTTGCCTTCTAAGAGTATTTCTTCAAACAGTTTGGTGAGCTCTTTTAAATTGTTTGCTTTGTAGTAATATTTAGTAACTTTTTTGGCAAGAAAATTGTAGTTTTTAGCTGAATTTGAGTGTAGTAAAATAACAGGATTTGTGGTTGGCATATATTCAGTCAGAAACGAACCGCAATCTGTTATTAAGACTTTTGATTGTTTAAACAGGTCAAAATAATCGGGACCTTCGTATTTCATTCCGAGTAAATCCCAAGATGTATAATATTCTTCGACTTCGGATTTTGACATGATTTTAGAGCTTATCAATTTACTCTTTAGTGCAGGGTGAGGTTTAAATATCCAATTTAACTCAGGGTGTTGTTTTGCAAAATCAAGAATAAAATTACCGTTCTGTTCAAATGTTGCATAATTTAGCGGAGTATCTGCGCCGACTGACCAATGAGGTGCATAAATTGTGTATTTCTTCTCTTTATCTGACGGATGTAAGTAAGTATCAAGTTCGGGGTATCCGACAACTTTAAGATTTTTACCGTGATTTTTCATTACCTTAGAATATTCGGTTTTCAAATCATTATTTAGAATATAATATCTCCAAAGTTTGTTATGAAAATCAGAACCTGCTTCAAGTTTAGCTGGCGAATTTGAGATAAAATACGGTACATAACAAGTCAGTGCAAATTTTGAGGTTTCCAAAATATTATGAATTTGAGGAATTTTCCATTGTCTGCTGTAAAATATTATATCAGGTTTGAATTTATCAAGCGGGATGTATTTATACTTTTCAAAATCATAAGCTAAATAAACTTTCATACCGCGCGTTTTGAAATAATCGTAAAGCGCCAAGATATTTTCTTTTGTCTGATATTCGAAATGACCAAGTTCAACATCATTTTTACCAATTATAATAAACGGCTCATAACTATCGTTTGCAGCCATTAAATTATATAAATTTTGACATTTCCATTTTGAATCGTTTACGTAAAATGCAACTCTGATTTTTGGAGATTTTTTTAATTTTGCTATTGTAGTTTTATATCTTAAATCCAGTATTTTAGAATAATCTTTAGAAGTTTTTATTTTTAGTCCGAAAATTGTCAAAATCATATATTTTTCATCTTGGCGAACTTTAAATAATTGAAATTTTTTACCGTCTAAAACTTCTTGAAATTTTTCGTAATTTATATAGTTTCTTATTGATTCAACATCAAAATTTTCATTTATTTTCAAAAAGGCGCTACGCATTTCCTTATAAAACGGGGTTCTGACTTTAGAATAGCGTTTATACCAATATAGAATGCTGTTAATATAATAAATGTAAAACGATTTTAGAAAATGTTCTTTATATACTGATTTGCAGATAATTTCAAAAGCCTTTTTTCTTGCACTGAACAAGTCTTTCCACTGATTTATGCAAGTATACCCGCAGGATTTTGAATGTATTCTTCTGTTATATAGAGCTTCAGGGATTATTGAAATTGTATCAGCATAAACAATTGCCTTAATAATAAACGGTACATCTTCGCAGATTCTTTCATCCGAATATCTGATATTATTTTTGTTTAAAAAATCTTTGCGATAAATAAGAAAACAAGTTTCGGCTCCTTGAATAAACGGAGTATCAAGTTCGCTAAATTTTATTGCGGAATTTCTAAACTCTTTTTCAAAAGGTAAGATATTTCTTGTATAAAACTCTGATTTTTCTGAATTTTCGTAAAAATTATTACAGGCGAAATAAACCATATCGTTTTTATTTTGGGTAATTTGATTGTAAGCTTTTTCACAAGCGTCAACTTCAAGCCAATCATCGCCGTCAACCATCATTACATATTCACCTTGCGCAATATCTAAGGCTTTGTTTCTTGTTACGCCTTGACCGACGTTTTTGCTAAATGCGATAACTTTAACCCGCGAATCTCGGTCTGCATAAGAATTTAATACCTCTAAAGACTTATCGGTTGAACAATCATCAAGACAAATAATTTCGATATCGGTCAATGTTTGAGAAAGTAAACTGTCTAAACACTTTGACAGATATTTTTCTTTATTATAAACCGCAACGATAATTGATATCTTCACTGACTTTTTCTCCTCAGTTTGATTTTGATTCCAAGAACAGTAATGATTTTATGTCTTTTATCTTTAGAATTTACAACAGAAAAAATTTGCGAAATGAATTTTATTCCCCTGCTTTTTATGAGAGTTTTGAGCGGATGATAATTCGGTAATTGTTTTAACAGCTTTTTATCATAATATTTTTCGACAAATTTAAGTAATTTTCGAATATCACCAAACAGAATTGATTTATCAACATTGTCAGGTAATTTGTTATAAAAATACAATGCTCCGCCAAGGAATCTGTCAATAACTCTTAGTTGAACATTAACAGACTGTTTTGCGAAAATCTCTGTAGAAATGAAATATTTTAATGATTCAAAATCAGATTTAACGGCACCAAAGTTCTTTGTAGTGACTGAACCTTCTCTATCTGTACGATAAACAAGTAAGATTTCATCAAGCAAACAATATTTCGGTTTTGCAAAGTTTGTAGAAAAACAAAATACTACATCTTCTGCGGTTTTCAATCCGTTGGCAAATCTTATATGATTGTTATTTAAGAATGAGCGTTTATAAATTTTATCCCAGATTGAAGCTTGAAATGTGTAGTAATCAATATCGATTTCTCCTTTAATCATCTGTTGAAGTCTTAACGTTCTATATGAAGGTTCGGTTTTTGTTTCTTCAATTAAATTATAAAACCCGAAAATTCCTATATCAGCATCAGCTTCACGAATAGAATTATAAGCTTTCCTGCAAGATTCAGGAGAAACAAAATAATCATCGGAATCAAGAAACATTATATATTCGCCGCGCGCAGCCTCCAAGCCTTCGTTTCTGGCTGCAGCGACTCCCGCGTTTTCTTTATTTATGACAATAATTCGTTTATCTTTTTGAGCATAATTTTTCAGAATTTCAAGAGAATTGTCTGTTGAACCGTCATTTATACAAATTATTTCAATATCATTTACAGTCTGGCATATTAAACTGTCCAGACATTTGGGCAAAAACTCTACCACATTATAAACAGGTACAATAATTGATACCTTTGTCATCACTCTTCCTCTTAATTCCAGTTTCATTTATCTCATATAATAATTTTCAAGTCAAGAAAAGCTATTTACAACATTTGTCGATTTCTTCAATAAGTTTTTGTCTGATATTTTCTTTTGTATAGAAGAATTTGTTGTATTTCTCTTTGTTTTCGGGTTCAAGTTCAAAATTATTTTCTACATAATATTTAATTTTTTCAATAACTTCATCCTCTTCAAAACAAACATTTGGCAATATATATTTTTTGTAATCAAACTTTGCCATATCATTTTTATCTTGTGGATGTGCATTTGGTTCATTTTTATCCAACAAATAAAACAAAACAGGCTTATTTTGAAACATAAAATCAAATGTAACTGAAGAAAAATCTGTAATCAGACAAGAACATTTTCTTATACATTCAGATATTTTATCAGTATCCACAATTTCAACATTTTTATTTCTTATATCTAAATTAATACCTTGATTGTGCAACAATGCAGGATGCGGTGCAAAATACAATTTAATATTGTCATCTAACAAGTATTTTTGTAATTTATTATTATTTAGCAAACTATTCAAATTTTGCTTATATAATGAGTTTTCAAAAGTCAGCAAGTCTAACTTTCGCCAAGTGAGCATTACCAAAATACTCCTTTCGCTTTTAGAATTATCTTTAAGCAAATCCCAGCGTGGCAGTCCTGCTTTTAAAAACATACGGTCATCCCAATTATATTTTTTAAAAATTTTATACTCCTCACCTGACGAGATTAAAATTTTATCAAACTTTTCATCTGTCAAATAACCATTGGACAAAACAGATTCTTTTAAATATATTTGTCCATGTTGAATAAAAATATACTGCCAATACGGATTATTTTTGAAAAAATTATTTGTAACAGTTGTATTGGCTCCGAATGAAGATATAACAGCTTTACACCTTAATAAAATCGGATAAACTTCTTCCAAGAAATCTCCGGGATTGGTCATTGATGAATTTTTTAAACTTATAATATTTTTTAATTGACCTTGTTGTTCAAGCTTTTTATATAGCTCCGAATCTTCTAATACAACATAATATGATTTTTTCCCTATAGATTTCATATATTCAAACAAAGAAAAAGCATCTATACATTCAACAGTTGAATCATGTAACGCATCAAATAATAAATAACTGTCTTTATGGTACTTTTTATGAAATTTTGATATTTTTTTTATAAACTCATTTTCTTTTTTTGCCTGTTCTTTTTTGTAATATTCAAACTTAAACTTAATACCACACAGATTTATAACCTTATGATTATCACTGTTTGTTACATAGAAAATTTTATTTGCAATTTGTATAAGTTTTTTATATTTGAACTTATGTATTTGAGTTTTTAACATTTTTATATAACAGAAATCTTTTCTATCATATTTTTTTAACATTAAAAAAAAACAATCCGTTTTGTATAAATATTTTGTAGGAATATTATCGCATAATGTTTTTAGTTCATACCAAAGAGATTTTGCCCACCTATCAAGAATTTTAGCTTGTATATATTCACTTGCTGTTTTAAAATAAAAACTGTCTGTTAAAACCTCAATAGCATTGAATACTTCAGCACTTTGAAAATAACTTTGATTACTCATTGTGCTGTTATCACGTATTTTGTAATTATATAAAGGTATATTTAGAACTGAGATTTCAGGGTTATTCTCTAAACAATATAACCAAAAGAAAACAGTATCTTCTCCTTTTTTTAATTTAGTATCAAATCTTTTTAGATTACTGTTTTTATATAATTTACCCAATATTCCTGTATTTATATAAAAGAAATTATCAGGGCATTGCGTAAATGTGAATTTATCAGTTAAAATATTATCTAATTCTTTTGCTCTATGTTTAGTTTCTTGAGTTACCAAAAAATAATTGAATATTAATAAATTTGAGTTATCTTTTTTTATTTTTTCATATATGGACTGACAGGTTTGTATTTCTAAATAATCATCTGAATCAACAAACATAACGTACTCGCCATTAGCCATCTCTAAACCTGTATTACGAGCATCTGAAACTCCACTATTTTTCTTATTGATTACAGTAATTCGATCATCTTTTTGAGCATAAGCTTTTAATATCTCCAACGAATTATCCGTAGAACCGTCATTTATACAAATTATTTCTATCTCTTTTAATGTCTGATTAACAAGAGAATCCAAACATTTTACTAAATACTCTTCAACATTATATATAGGTACAATTATTGATACCTTCGGCTGATTATTCATTTTTTCTCCTTAATTCCAATAAAAGTTGATACCTAATAACAAGTATCTCTATTTACTCATGTCATTAATTATCAAGTTTGTCAAGAATTATTTGTCAACAAATCACATTATGGCTAAAGTCCTTAATAAGTAAGATAAATAAAAGGCAAATTAAATGGACGAAATTAAACTAAAAAAATTATTTGGAAAACGTTTGAGGAAACTCAGACAAAGGAAAAATCTTACTCAGGAAAAACTTTCGGAAATGGTTTGGATTGATCCTCAGCATTATTGTAAAATGGAGAACGGCAATCATTTTCCGACAGTAAAAAATCTTGTTAATATAGCTAATGCTTTAGATATTGGCATTCAGGACTTGTTTTCTTTTGACAAGTCAGAAGAAGATGAAACAATTTCTCAAATTACATCCGAACTTAAAAAAATGAATCAAAAAGAATTAAAACATTTTCTTGAAATAATCATATCTTATGAGAAAATGCAAAGTGAAGATTAAGATTTTTCTTTCAAAATTTCGATTTCTGCTTTCAATTTATTAATTTCACATCTTACAGGGTCAGGAATCCTGTTATGCATCAGATTTCCGTTTGAATCCACAACCGCGCGGTGAACAATTCTTCCGGGAACTCCGACAACAGTTGAGCGTTCGGGGACATCGTCTACCACAACAGAACCTGCTCCGATTCGCACATAATCTCCAATATTTATATTCCCCAAAACTTTAGCACCTGCTCCGACAATAACGTTATTACCTAATGTCGGGTGGCGTTTGCCCGATTCTTTACCTGTTCCGCCTAATGTAACCTGTTGATAAATTAAAACATCATCACCAATTACCGTTGTTTCCCCGATTACAACGCCTTCGCCGTGGTCTATAAAGAATCTCCGTCCAATCCTTGCCCCCGGGTGAATTTCAATCCCTGTGACAATTCTTGTAAGATAAGAGATTATTCTTGGAATAAGCGGGATATTCCATTTATACAGTCTGTGCGCAAATCTGTATGCCACAAGTGCGTGCAATCCCGGGTAACAGAGGATTACCTCCAACAAATTTTTTGCCGCAGGATCATTATCATAAATGACTTTTATATCCTCTTTAACTTTCGTTATACCGCGTTTAATTGTACTGAACATTATTTTACCAACTTAGCAAATTTACGTTTCCCTGCCTGTAATATTACACTATCATCAAAAGTAACAGAATAAGACATGTCAGCAATTTTTTCACCGTCAAGTTTTACTCCGCCGCCTTGGATTAAACGTTTTGCTTCCCCTCTGCTTGATGCAAAGTTAAGCTCGGTTAACAAGTCAAGTATATTTTTACCCTGTTCGATTTTAACTTCCTGAATATCCTCAGGGATACCCTTATTCGAAACTACATTGATAAAATCAGCTTGAGCTGCGTCAGCACCGTCTTTACCATGGTATTCTTCGGTTATTTGATGTGCTAACTGCATTTTGATATTACGAGGGTTAACAGAACCGTCTGCGATTTGTCTGTCGTAAGTTTCAAGTTCTTCTTTTGTCGCATCTGTTAATAAACTGTAATAACGCGTTATCATATTATCAGGGATACTCATCAATTTGCCGAACATGTCTTTAGCACTGTCTGTTAAAGATATACAGTGTTCAGGATAAGTTTTTGACATTTTAACAACCCCGTCGGTGCCTTCTAACAATGGTAATAATACAACCAGTTGCGGATATTTTTTGCCGTAAGCTGATTGTATGTCGCGTCCCAATAAAGTATTAAATCTTTGGTCTGTTCCGCCTAATTCGATATCAGCATTAATTGCCACAGAATCATAAGCCTGCATCAAAGGATAGAAAAATTCGACAATAGAAATAGGTTTACCTTCAGAATAACGTTTTGCAAAATCATCTCTTGTCATCATCTGTGCAACAGTAACTTGAGCGGATAATTTTAAAAGTTCCGTAAAGCTCATTTTGTGAAGCCAGTCAGCATTATTAACAACTTCTGCGTCTTTTACGTCAATAACTTTTGCCATTTGTTCAAAATAAGTTTTAGCATTTTCTTCAACCTGTTCTTTTGTCAAAGCAGGTCTGGTTTCTGATTTTCCTGACGGGTCGCCGACCATGGCGGTAGCACCGCCCACAAGTAATACAATCTTATGTCCAAGGGCTTGAAACTCTTTTAGTTTTCTCATAACAACAGTATGACCAAGGTGCAAATCAGGTCTTGTCGGATCCATTCCGAGTTTAATACGAAGCGGAGTGTTTGTATCTGCTGCGTGTTGTAACTTTGCCGCAAGTTCTTCTAATCCGCCCGGTAAAACTTCCGCGTTTCTTGCAATGTGTTTTGCCTGATTTATAAATTCTTCTCTTATTTCTGTCATAATCTTTCTCCTATACTTGCCTGAGATTATATCAAAAAAACACAAAATATAGAAGGGCGGCAGCAGAATTTCTGCTGCCGCCACATAAGAATAATATTATTATACTTCTAAGTTTTTTAATTCCATTCTTAAGATATTGATTTGTTCGTTATAATAATCCAACCAGGTTTCACCTGTTCGTTCATTTTTAACTTCATCCTCGCAAATTGCTCGAATACGTTTTTTATCAAGTTCATCAAGTTCAAAGCGTATCTGTTCAGCTCTTGATATTTTTTCGGCATTAAGTTTATCCTGTTCATAATTCGGATTTGATACAATTTGTCCGTCGGTATAAACAAATTTAAGCTTATCGGAGCAAAACTCATTATAAATTTTATCGCTTACTTCAATGTTTAAAGCTCCTTCATCAAGCTGCCTGCCTTCTCCTGCGCCGTTAATTACACCATTTTCTACATATATATATTTCATAAATTCACCTCTTTTTTATTACCTAATTTTTCTGTACCCTCTAATGTGCAGTGTATAAACAGATGTTCCGGAAGAACCTGCCTGACTAGTTATTTTTAATGTTCGAGTCGGACCTGTAATCATTATAGATTGCATACCTGCATGTTTTGTGGTTGTTCTAAAAGCGCAAACGCCCGCGGTTTTGTCTGATTCAATATAAATATAAGCAGAAGAACCTGCTTGCACATATCCGTCAAGAATAAACATATAGATGTTTGTTTTATCTGGAAAAAATGAGGCTATAGATATTGTTTGGTTGGTTCCGGGGGTAATGCTTTTTTCAAAACACACTTGTTGTGTTTTAGAAGCCCAGGCTCCGTCAAGTAAATTAGCATTAGCTTTTGCATCAAACAATTTTTGCCCGTCAGCACTTATGTTTGAAAGGCTCAAATCTAATTTGGAAGAATTAACTTCTTCAATTTTGGTTTCTAAAGCACTGACTTCATTATCAATTCTGGTTGAAATATCAGCAGTAGAGTCTGTAACTTTAGAATCTACATTGTCTATTTTGTTTAAAACGTCAATGAAGTTTGCATTAACTTCATCAGCTCTTGCTTTTGTTCCGGGAACAAAAGAATATGGAACTCCGTATGTCATAAAATCCTTTCTGACATATTTGCAAACACAATGCACGGAGCAAAACGGATTAACACTTGAAATTATAGCATTTTTAGGTGTTTTTGTCAAGAAAAAAGCCGTATTATTACGGCTTTTACTTACTTTATTATAAAAGGTTTTCTTATTCTATGAAATTTTTAGCCTACAAGATCTGTGGCTACAGATCCTACGTTGTCAATAACGGTAGCAGCAGTTTTACTTCCTGCAAACATTTTCATTAACGGGTCAATTGTGTATTTAGCAACAAATTCACCTGCTTTACCTACGTAGTGACCTACTTTTTGCATGAATTTAGCATCTTTTAATGCGCCTGATTCAAGAACTTTTGTTACTCCGAATTTGTTTAAACCTACAAGCGCTGCTGCTACTGCTGCAAGAACACCTACTGTTTTTAAAACTTTTTTACCTGTACTTGATTTTTTTGCGGGAGTTTCTGCAGGAACATCTGACTTTGGTTTTGCAAACTGACCTTCGCGTTCCAACGGGTTTACTGCCGTTGCTTCATTTGCCGTAAAACGTACTGCTGAAATAGGACTTACCATCATGAGAAAACCTCCTTATATATTTCTACTACACTCCATATAAAACACTTGATATATGAATTTTGTCTCATGAAAGTTAAAATGCAAACTTTTGTTACAAATATTTACATAATTTTTGGAATATTTTTTTGTTAAGTGTTATCTATAGTGATGTGGGAGGATAATAATTATGTCAAATAAACAGGAAACACTTATATATATTGAGAAAGAAGAAGCTGCTGAAGCTCATTTTATGTCAAGAAATTTTATCAATAAAGAGGTTAAAAACAGAGCGTATATCAATACTCTCGGAGCTGAGCTTGTAATGAAGTTTTTAAATTCCGAAGGTGTTGATGTTAAAAACCTTCATAATATACATTCTGTTTCAAAAGTTCTTGAATGTCTTGATATAGCTGATATTTTGTTGCCGAACATTCACATAGATGTCCGAACTGTTTTTGATAAAAATCAGATTTTTATCCCGAAAAGCCATTTTGAACTTGGGATTACTCCTGATATTTATGTGGTTCTTGTTCTTGAACAAGATTTTAAATATTGTGAATTAGCAGGATTTTTTACGCCTGATATGATTAACAAAAAAGATGCCAATTCTCAATATTATTTTATTTCTCCTGATAAACTTTATTCTCCCGAGACTTTGGTAAAATACGTAAAAGACTTTGAAAGCAGAGCTTTATTAGACTTTTCTCAAGATGAAATTTTCAGAGGAAGAGAATTATCTGTAATGTTAGCTGATCATAATATAACCGAATCAGAAACTAAAGAACTTTTAAATTTACTTGTAGCAAGCAGTGTCTTGAGAGAAAGCGTAATTGAATATGATAACTTTGAAACACTTGCTCATAATACGGTTTTAGAGACAGATTTGACAGCTTTAACTCCTGTATTCGAGCTTCCGAAGGAAGAAGTGATAGAAGAGACTGAATCAACTATTCAAGACGAATTTGAAACCTTAAACGATTTTGACTTTGATTCAGATACGGATTCTGACTCCGATACAGATACAGATGCGGATTCCGACAGTAATGAGGAAGAAGAAACTTTAATTGAAAAGATTGCGGACGTTACAACAGAAGATGGAGAAAGTGTTGACTCAACTCAGCCATTAGATTTGAGTGAATTTGAAACCGTAGAGGAAGAAACTCTTGCTTTAGATGACTCATTCCTTGATGATTTAACTCAAGCTGTTGAGAAAAGTGAAAGTGTAAAAGAAGATTCTGAATTAGAAGAAGAGAATGTACACGTAATTGAAGCAACGGAACAGAATATCTTTCCTGAATGCGAACCTGCTGAGGGGATTGAGTCTCTTGATTTGAATATTGAAGAATTGCCGCTTGAGCCGATTGGTTTGGATGAAGGGTTAACATTGGACTTGGGTGAGCCTATTGTATCTTTGGATGATGATAAAAAAGACAAGGATAAAGGTTTAGGTATCGAAAAAGTTGTAACAGAAACAGT
This sequence comes from uncultured Candidatus Melainabacteria bacterium, assembly GCA_947570135.1. Classification (GTDB taxonomy): domain Bacteria; phylum Cyanobacteriota; class Vampirovibrionia; order Gastranaerophilales; family Gastranaerophilaceae; genus Zag111. The sequence goes on from CANOTP010000005.1 coordinate 128,956, forward strand.
TGAAACTGTTGCAGAAACTGCATTAGCAGCGGGAGCCTTGGCTGCCGGAGCTGAGATTGAAGCAAGTGCAAGTGCCGCTGATGATGTTATAAAACTTGCAGGTGTGTCAGGTGATATTCTTGAAAACCTGCTTGATAAAAATGCAGATAGTCAGCAGGAAAATCTTAATAAAATCGATTACACAAATATAAGCGTAAATGCAGAAGAAATACCTGAAGAAATTTCTGCAATAATTGCTCCGCAAGTTGATACGTCAGCTTCTGAAGAATATGATGACCCAACAGATTTATCCGAGTTGAAAACTGTTGACACTCCTTCAAATAAAGATGAAGAGTTTGAACACGAAACAATTAATTTTCACGAAATGGAAACTACCGTTGAAACAGAAGAGTTTATGGAAGTGACGGATGATATAGTTAATTTGGATAATATAAACTTTGATTCTCCGACAAAACCTGCCGAAAATCTTCCGGAACTAATTAACCATGAGGAAGAAGAAGGTATTGATTTGCCTGATGTTTCAACATTCACTTTGGATGATATTGAAAACAGTGATGATTTGATTACAGATAATATTGTATTGGAAGAAGAACATTTGACAGAAATGCCGAAAGAAGAGAGCCAAACTTTGGAAGAAATGTCTTTGGATGATTTTGTTGAAGAAGTAGAAGAATCAGAAGAATCAGAAGACTTCCCTGTTATTGAAGAAGTTGAAGAGGGCCACGAAGTTCCAGACGCTCCTGTTATTGAAGATTGTGAAGATGTAAGCATTGATGATTTCTCCGAACTTGACGAAATTTTAACGGAAGAAGAGGCTGAAGTTACACCTGAATCTGAGCCACAAGAGGAAACTGTAACTGATGAATTTGATGAAATCTTGGAACCTGATTTGGATGAAGAGTTTTCAACAGATTTAAATACCGAAATTAATGCGGATGAAACTTTGCATGATTCGGATCCTATTAAAGATTTGGAAAACGAAGTTATCGTTGAAAATCCAGAAGAACAGCCGCTTGCAGTTATTGAAAATTCAACTGTAATAAGTGATAAAACATTTGCAGTCGGCGAGATTCCGATTGATATTAATCTGGTTAACAAACCTCAATTTGCAAGCAACGAACCGTTAGAAAGTATTTATAATCCTGAAACGGATATTGATTCGGGGATGCTTCAAACTCCGGGAAGAACAGGTAAAAATGCACCAAAAGGAAAAACAGGGCTTGGAATCCTGGGCGGTTTATTTACTTTGATATTGGTTTGTGCAATCGGATTTGGTGTTGCAAAAATGGTTAAGGCTCCAAGCGAGGAAACTCCTGAGCCGACAACTGATGATGCTTTGCCGACAGATACTGTTGATGCCCCAACGACATCACCTGATACTCTGAGTGTAAATACAGATAATGTTGTGAAAATGGACAATAATTCAAATGCGCTTGTAAATACGACAACTCCGACAGTACAACCTGAACCTAAAACAGCCGTATCAGCACAGCAAACTCCTGCACAAGCAGCGAAAAAACAAATGGCACCGACAGCGTTCCTTGAAGTAAAAAAACTAACTTGGGAAATCCCTGATTATATTGCTTATAATCCGCAATTTAAACAGTATTTCCAAGCTGCCGGAAAAAGTTTAAAATTATCCCTGACAACAGACTTGCTTCTTGCTAAAGATTTTTCTTACACAAATGAAATAAAAGTAACGACAACATTCAATAAAGACGGCTCGTTTAAGGAAGCAAGAATACTAAAATCAAGCGGTTCAAGTCAAATTGACAGAATTGTGTTACAAACTGTTAACCAAACGCTGAAGGTTCTCAAAGCCCCGTCAAGCGTGGGTAATGACGAAAACACAACAGCCATACTTAAAATTTATTTTTAGATATGTTATAATAATGTTAAAGTAGAGGGAAGCCGTTGTGGATTTAACACAAGAAAAGATTGATTTAATCAGTAAGATAATTAAAAACGATCGTAAATATCCGAATAATGAAGACTTATACGAGGATTTTTTCAACGAAACCTGTAAGCGTTCCGTTGCAATTCTTGATACAATCGAATCTGAGATAACTCTTGAACCGTATTTAAAAAGAGTTGCCACAACAGCTATTATCAATGTATTAAAAGATTCAGGCAGATTAAGAAGAACTAGAGCAGGCTACATGTCAACAAAGGAAGTTGTCATGCCGACAACTGATGATATCGTTGATTATTCATCTGTTGTTATTGATTACGCAAGTATTAAGATTCCCGAAACACCCGAAGAAGTTGTTATTCAAAAAGAAATTTTACAGTTTGTCGCAAAAACAATTAGACAGATAGACAATGACGAGCCTGATAAGGACTATTTACATATTTACACTTTGCGCTATGATAAAGGCATGACTCAGAAAGAAGTTTCTGAAGAGTTAGGTATCTCACAGGGTGAAATCTCTAAAAGATTATACACTCTTATGGATAAAGTAAAAAATACTATCGAATAAGTCTAAACTATGAAATGTTCCGTATGTAAAAAAAATATTTCAGACAGCGCCCTAAAGTGTCCGCATTGTAAAACACGTACAGGTTTGTTGTGCCCGAAATGCAATACAATAAATGCTGTCGGTAATTTAACCTGTAAAACTTGCGGGCAAGAACTTTTAAAGGTTTGCAAGCACTGTCACAGCGTCAATTTGCCGCTTGCTACAAAATGCAGAAAATGCGGTTCGTCCTTTGGCAGTCCTGTTGAACGTAAAGTTACGCAAGAAAATGATAAGCTGAGTTTTCAACCAAAACTTTATACCCACTCTCAAGCTTATGAAATCCTGAAAGAATATTTACCGTCTAAAAACCAAAAAATATTTTCTATAAGCGGTGAAAAAGGGTTAGGTAAAACAACCCTTCTAAAAAAACTTATCTGTCAAAACGATTTTAACTGGTGTATAGGAAAATGTACTCCGCTTACCCAGTTAACTCCAGGTGGTGTTATTCAGGATATGTTATTAAATCTTTTTAATCTTCCTAAATACTTTGTAAGTCGTGAAGATTTGAAAAAAGATGCCGTAAAATTTTTCTCAAATGAGTTTAAATTTCTTAACTCTGAGGAGATTTCAGAATTTTTGAACTTTTTATATAACTCAAAAGACGGTAATTACGAAGATATTATTATAAATAAAAAAAGAACATTCGATATTTTATATAAAATTTTTGAAGCTTTTGTCAATAGCTCAAATTTTGTAATTGTTGTCGATAATTTTGATTATATTGACGGTTTTTCGGTTGAATTTTTGACAAGCTTTATGCAATCCGAGTCAATTTGGAAAAATCTGAAATTTATAGCACTATATGAAGAACATCGTTCTATAGTAAACTATTTCGGCTTTGAAGGAAAAGATATTAAATCATACGTTGATATTAATCTTGCACCTGTTAGCGCAGATGATTATAAACAAATTGTAAACGAAAAAACGCATTTATCTGAACACGAAAAAGAACTTATATTTGCGCGTAGCAAAGGAAATCCTGCATTTGTCGAACAGGCAATCAGTTATTGTCTTGATTGCCAAATGTCAGATAAAGCGTTCATTTTGTCGCCGAAGTTTTCGGATCTGATAAAAGACAGACTTACTACCCTTCAAAAAAATAACAAACAGGCATATAAGGTTCTGTCAATTGCAGCACTTTTAGGTGATAAAATTTACCCTGCTTTGGTGCGTGAAATTTACGCAGAACAAAATAACGAGTTTTCTGATATAATGTCTTACCTTGTTAAAGCCGAATTTATAAAACCTTATAACGACTCAAGTTATGAATTTAAAAGTCTTTTGCTTTGGGAAACCGTACTTGATAATATCAAACGAAACAGCGAATTTGAAGATATAAATATTAAAACGGGAAAAATCCTTACAGCATTTACCATAAACTCAAACGCAATAATGGCATCAATTGCTCAAAATCTGCGTGAAAATCGTATGGCGTTTGATATTTGGACAAAGATTACAAGACTTAGTGCCTATATTGGCGATATTAATCTTTACGTGATTTCTCAAAAACAATGCCTTGCACTTCTTAATGAGTTTAACGAGAACGAAACTCTTAATATTCGCTATAACATAAGCGAGCGATTGGGAAAACTTTTAACCGAATATGACCCTGAAGAAGCAATGGAATTTCTTCCTGATGCTATTTCTAACGCTAAAAATAACAATAAAGAAGATAAAGAAATTGAACTCCTCGGGTATTTGGCGCTTTGCTGTAAAAAAACAGGCAATTATTATGGAGATATCGAGTGTGTTGATAATGCTTTGAAAAAGCTTCCGCCGTCAGGTTATGAACTTGAAACGGCTCTGATTAAATCAACAAAATTATCATCACTTATATCAACAGGAAACTGCGGAGAAGCCGTTAACTTAATCGATAACGATATTTTACCGATACTTGAAACGCATCTTTCAAATCCCCGTCTTGATAAAACAATTCCTCTCGGATTAATCCATAATACTCGCTCGGATGTTTATCATTATCTTGCACGAGCTCTTGCGCTTCAAGGAAATGACCGCTCGTTTGAAGTCTTAACAAAACTGTTTGACCTGATTGATAAAAGAAAAATTACGGATGAAGAACTCATCTGTAAAATTAAGCTTACACTTGCTTTGGCAAATACGGTAAAGGGTAACTTTATAACATCGTTTGAGGTTCTTCAAAATATTATAGGTCAGCATGGAGTAGAGTTCCAGAAACTTGATACCATAAACTTCAACAGATGTGAGATTATGAGTACATATTCTTTAGTTGATATAATTAACAGGTTCTTAATAAAAGACTATGAAGGCTTGCAGGAAAGCCTGTTTGCATCAGTCGAAGTTGCAACAAACGATATGGGAGATAATTTTACAAAACATCTTGTAAAAACCCTGCTTGGCAAGATTTTTTATGACAGACAGCAGGCAAAACACGCTCTTGAAATCTATAACGAAGAATTAAATTATTTTGCGAAAGAAAAAATTGCAACGGGGGCACTTTTAGGTTGGTATTTAACCTCGCAAGCTACTCTTGCAACCGAGAACCCTAAAAGCGCTATAGATATTGCCGATAAAGCGCTTGAAATAGCTCAAAATCCGAAAATTAATAACTATTTCTTCATAATAATGCTTAAAATATCACTTGCAAAATCATATATGGCAATTGCGGATTTTGAAAGCGCTAAAATCCATTTAGAATCAGGAATTCTTCTTGCGAAAAAATATAACCTGAATGATTTATTGTCAAGGCTTTATCTACTTTACGGCAAGTACTATAGGGAGCTTGGAACGATTCAATCCCAGAATCAAAAAGAGTACTTAAAGGGGGCTTCTGCAATGTATGACAGAGCTGAAGAATTAGTAACAAAAAATACCAAAAACCCTTACATAAAACACCTGCTTGAAGAACAAAGAAATCTTCTAAATTCTTATTGTACCCTGAACGGTTTTGGGATTTAGAATTTATTTGAATGCTTTAACAATCTGTTTAAAGTAATCTGTGTTATTTTTTGCTTCGCTTGCACAAGCTATACCGTTTAATTTCTCTGAGCTTTTCGGGTTACAGTATTTTTCTTTATCATTATATTTTGTTTGAATATCGCCCATTGGTCTAAGTTCCCCGTCAAGAAATTCAAACGTGAACAAATCATATCCCAAGCGATTAGGTGGGGTATTGAATCCGTTTAAGTCAACAAATACCCATAATTGCTTAGCGTTTATAGAATTTTCAAACATAATCAGTGTTCCGTCAGGCAGTAAAATTTGTCCGTCATCAAACCACCAATAATCAATATTTGATTTTCCGTCAAAAGTTTTATAGGAATTGTCGTCTTTTGATGTCGCTTTGTAGCAGGGTACGACTCTTTTACTTAATTTTGTTCCGTCAGCTTGGCAGTCAAAAGGTGCTTGTAAGTATTTCATAAATGTTTTATACATTGTTCTTGCAGGATATGTTGAAGGGTCTGTAGAAACATCATCAGCTTCCATTTGCTTAAAAACCTGTTGAATTGTCGAATAAGATTTCAAAAACTGAGAGCGAAGTCTTTTGGCTTTATGAGCTGCAATAAGGTTTGGCATGGTTATCGCTGCCACAACGCCGATTATACCGAGGGTGATTAATACCTCAGTCAGAGTAAATCCAAGTTTTCTGTACATAACTTCATCTCCTTAAATATTTGAGATTATATTACGACATTTAAAGTCGTAAGTCAACATGTTTGTGTTTGATATGACTCATAAGTCCGTTATTTAATATCTGTAAAACTTTATAATCAAATATAACAGGAGATGATTTATGTCATTAAAAGAACTTTTCGGCTCACAGGTAAAACTTATAAGAAATTATAGGAAAATGACGCAGGAAGAACTATCCGAGCTTGTAGATATTGATATAAGACAATTAGCAAGAATAGAAGCAGGTGTGAGTTTTGCAACATCGGAAACTATAGAACGAATTTGTAAGGCATTAAATGTCACATATAAAGAAATGTTCGATTTTGAAAAAGATGATGAAAATATGACATGTGAAGACATATCTTCTTTTTCGGCTAATTATACAAAACTTTGTAAGCAGATGCAAAAGATAGCGGGAAGTGATACAAAAACCGAATATATATTATTGGCAGTAGAAGCGTTAGAAAAAAGAAGTTCTCTTGAGAAGTTAAAATCAATAATATTTGGAATGACGTTAAAATAATTATTGACAATGAATATTTACTAAGTAAAATAATAAATGTGACCGATATAATGGGGCGTCGCCAAGTGGTAAGGCAGCTGGTTTTGGTCCAGCCATCCCGGAGGTTCGAATCCTTCCGCCCCAGAAAAAAGCACCTAAACAAAAGTTTAGGTGCTTTTTTGTTGTATAGAAGGTGAGAACCTGTTTGTATATTTTCTCGTCCGATTTTAGTGTAACGAACTGAGTAAACTGGTCGGGGCAGATGGTGCTATTATTTTGGGCAGTCGGCTTTGTGAGCGAGTTTTGGGGGTAGGAAATAATCAAACCATGTGACCTGAAATTACTCTCTTTACTCTTTTTCTACTCAGGGCAAATGGTGTGATTATTTTGGGCAAGTGAGTAATTTGAGTAATTTGAAAATTTAATCTCAATAATTAATATATTTTGTGAGGCATTTGGATTATGGTGGGAAGTTGTATTATTTCGGTAACTTGGGTTTAAAGCGAGAGTATTCCTGTCTTTTGGCTCACGTAGGGGCTTTGACAAATAGTTTGATTATTTCGGCAGTGACCGTTTTGAAATTTTATCAAATTTGCCGGGATTTTTGTTTTTTATTTTATGATAAAATATGACAATGATAAATTTAACATATAAAAAATTTAAAGGTTTAAATGACGATATTATAAAACTCAGAACTTTCATTTTTGTAAAAGAACAAGGTTTTAATAATGAATTTGATGAGATTGATAAAACTTGTTTGCATATAGTTTTATATGATAACAATAATCCCATTGCGACTTGTCGTTATTTTTATGAAAATAACAATTATCATATTGGCAGAGTCGCTGTTTCAAAAGAATATCGAGGAAAACATTTAGGCTACGAAATTATGCAAATTGCCGAAGATGAAATAAAAAAAGAAGGTGGCAAAACTATTGAAGTTTCAGCACAAGTTAGAGTTTCAAGTTTTTATAAAAAACTCGGCTTTCATGAAGTCGGTAGTGTTTATTTAGATGAATTCTGCGAACATATAAAAATGATTAAAAATATAAATGTTTCTTGATACGAAACCGACACAATGCTCGGAAGTGGTGTTCCAATTCTTCGTCTTCAGAGGTAATGTGTTTGTGCTATGAAAAACGAATATATAAACATTAAAGAAGTCGCACAGGCAAAGGGTTTGAAGAGTACCCGTTCTATTGACATTTTTTACATTAGTAAAAACTAGTAAAAATTTTTTTGCTAGTTAGTAGGATACAATTTTTGCACCGAAAAATACTCAAACTCCCCGCTCAAAATAATTAAAGTTACTGTCTTTTTGTATTTAGCTCTTGAAGTTGCAAAATACGAGGTTAGCTTTGTATACATATCTGTAGATTTTGTGTTTCACTCCAACAATTATGGCTGCAGCAGAATCCTTCTGCCAGAGAAAAAAGCATCTCAAGTTTTGTAGAGGTACTTTTTTGTTGTATTTTATATAATTTGATTCTAGAAGGAATTTTTAGTAAATTGTATAATGTCTTCAATACTGCAGGAAGTATGAATCTTGAGTTTTTGCATATCTGTAAATTGCATTTGTATTATTTAAAATTAAATCATAATCCATATTTATATTCTTATATTTTGTATAATTAAAATAATATTGAACAAAATATTTTTGCTATCAATACTCAATATTCACAAATACTGCTTTTAGGAATACATGCGTTTTCGCATAAAATTATTTTTATTTCTTCATCTTGTTTTGCGTGATATTTTAACCCCGGGGTTACAAGTCCCGTGACAAGACCGATAAAAGTACCGACAGGAACACCGATTGCAGCTGCACCGACTCCGATTTTTTGAGGATGCGGTATGAATGCTAATCCTGCACCTGCTCCTGCGCCTATTATACCTAATCCTACGGTTGAGGCTGCAAGTTTTCCTGCTGTCATCCAGCCGTTTTCAACAAGCGAAAAATCTTTGCTGAACGGTTTTGCCTTAATATCTATCTCTGTACCGTCAGGCAATACAAGTTTATTTATACTTAAGTATACTCTCGCATTTTTATTAAATTTCTTTTGTGAGTAAATTCCGCGAATGTACCCTGTAAATTTTGAGCCGATAGGAATTAATACCGTACCGTCACATGTTGTTATATCTTTGGGAACGTAAAAATATATGCAATCTCCTTCTTTGGCGCATTCGGATAAAAACTTGCATTCAAATGCAACTTTAATTACGTTACCTTTGCAAATTATATAAAAATTTTCTGTTTCATAAACACTTGCTGTAGGCGCTTTAGAGTCAGGATTTGCAATAGTTGTTCCTGATAATATATGTTCTTGATTTGATTCTGTAACACAATCGCAATCAGCAAATGCGCTTATCGGGGAAAAAACTGAAAAAAGTATTATTAATATAAAAGAGGTTAAATTTTTCATATGTATACTATAATTTAAATTATTTATTTTTTTATTCCTCGCTTGGTCTAACTCGGGGATTTATAAATTTTTCTGTGATAGAATCATAAAAAAAGAAGGATTTATAATGGAACAAGTACAAGTAAAACAAAAACGTGAGATGTTGAATTATATAAATGTATTTAGAGGGCTTGCAATATTACTTATTGTTGCAGGTCATACTATGCAGTTTGGTACTAAGGGAACTTTGATTAATAACATTGCTTTTGAAGTTTTTACGGGCGGTACTGCTCTATTCATTTTTATATCAGGGTTCTTGTTTCAATATTTGTCTGATAAATTTGAATATAAAACTTATCTTAAAAAGAAATGGACAAATGTTATTTTGCCGTATTTGATAACAGCAATTCCTGGGATAATTTTATGTTTTACAATGCCGATAGTTTACGGCAACCCTTTTGAAGGTTTAAATCCATTGGCACAAATAGGTGTCTTTTTAACTACAGGCAGGGTTCATAATGTTCCGACCTGGTATATTCCGATGATTGTAATTTTTTTCTTGCTTGCGGATTTATTTTTGATACTGGAGAGAAAGAAAGTTTTATATAAATTCTTGCCGATACTGTTTTTAATAACCTTTTTTGTCCCGAGAATTGATATTGAACCTTCTTATTTAACAGGAATGACTTATGGCGTAAAATATCTGGCTTACATAAAATATATCCTGAACGGTTTTGTACATTTTGCGTCAATGTATATTTTCGGGATGTATCTTTCTGCAAATAAATCAAAAATTGATTTATGTTATAAATACCGTTGGGTGTTGATTTTAGGAATGTTGGTTGCAACAGTTGTTGATATTTTCTTAAACCATAATTTCCAAATAAATAATAATACTGTTTCTAAAATATTTTTAACCTTGGTCCTGTTTGGTTATTTACAACATTACGATGAGCCAATAAAAAACTGTTCTTTATTTAATAAATCAATTGATTTTATTGCCAAATACAGTTTTTCAATATTTTTTGTTCATTGGTATATAATTTTTGCGTTTAATCAACTTTTTAAGGTTCCAAAAGTTATACCCGTAAATAATTTGTCAGAAATGTTTATTGCAATAGGAACAGTCAGTGTGAGATATTTTGTTGTTATTATTTTAAGCCTTGGAATTTTGTATTTGTTAAAGAACTTTTTAACAAAATCTGGTGTAAAAAATACCCGTTCTATAATCGGGGTATAGCTTTTGGCTTTTATAAACAAAAGGGGTTGATTTTTGATTTTCAGCGTTTTATAATGAGTTGCAAGCTATCGCGGGTTGGAGCAGTCTGGTAGCTCGTCGGGCTCATAACCCGAAGGTCGTTGGTTCAAATC
>CANOTP010000006.1 GCA_947570135.1 uncultured Candidatus Melainabacteria bacterium
GTCCCGAAGGCGGCGGGAATGATGCAAAATGCTGCGGGGAGTCAACATATTTTGGTGCGCATAAATCAAGCTGTTGCAGTAATATCTATGCAGGCCAGGGCGAATCGGTCTTCAAATCAAAAGGCTGCTGTACCGCATTACCATCACACGCTTTTTGTCAAGAAACTCCTAAAATTGTTGATGTTTATCTGACTCCTAAAATAGGGGTTGCATATATGGATCCTAATGATTATTATGTCCAGCAATTTGGTCAGGTTTTTGTAGCTTATAACTGCGGGTTGAAAGTTAATAACCCTACCGAAGATCAGGTTTTACCTATTATTTATACAAATCCTACATGTCATTTTGTTGCACCAGCTATTGGTTTGAATTATAATTATTGTTCTCCAAAAGGAGGGGCGGACTTACGTTGTAATGAGGCTTATAATATTGGCGGAGCAGGCGGAGATACATTTTCTAAATGGAATAAATGGTACTTTAGCGGTGCAAATTTCCCAACAGAGATTGTTAGTGGAAATTATAGGTATCATATTAATTCGCCTATCTTAAAAACTTATTCTGATACTTATAATTCGTCGGGGTATCCGAAATCTGAACCTAAGTTTAAAGATGTTTGTGATGAATTATTTTAATGAATCTAACTCTTTTTGCTTATGTAAAATTAGTTATTTAGAATTAATGCGGAATGAGATTCTTTATTATATAATTTTTATATAGCGAAAGAGGTTTTTATATGTCAATTGAAGATGCATTAGTAATGATTTTAGCAGGTGGAGAGGGAAAACGTTTGTATCCTTTAACAAAGGATAGAGCTAAGCCTGCTGTGCCGTTTGGCGGCAGATACAGAATTATTGATTTTGTTATCAATAATTTTATTAATTCAGGTTTTTATAAGATCAAAGTTTTAACTCAGTATAAGTCGGATTCTTTAAACAAACATATAACCCGCGGTTGGGCTTTATCTCCGTTTTTGAATCAATATGTTGATTTGGCACCTGCCCAGATGAGAACGGGAAGTGATTGGTACCGCGGTACTGCTGATGCGATTTATCAAAATATGTTTCATATCTTAGATGAAGACCCGAGATATGTTTGTATTTTTGGCGGCGACCATATTTATAAAATGCAGGTTAATCAAATGCTTGATTTCCATAAAGAAAAATGTGCTGATTTATCTATTTCAGCAATTCCTATTCCGATTGAAGAAGCTTCGGAATTTGGAATTATGGAAGTTGATGATGAGTGGCGGTTAATTAATTTTGTCGAAAAACCGCAGACTCCTCCAAAAGAAATTCCGGGAATTCCGGGTATGTGCTTAGCATCAATGGGTAATTATATCTTTGATAAAGAAATTCTGTTGACGGCTTTGGAAAAAGATTTTAATATAAAAGAATCTAATCACGATTTTGGTAAAAATGTCATTCCGATGTTGTTGAATGAAGGTAAAAATATCTATGTTTATAATTTTGCTGATAATTCGTTTTTGGGAATGTCAGATTCCGAGCGCGGTTATTGGAGAGATGTAGGAAGTATTGATGCATACTGGCAGGCTAATATGGATTTATTGGCTTATACTCCTGAACTTAACTTGTACTCAAAAGAGTGGCCGTTAAGAACCTTTAATTACAACTATCCGCCTGCAAAATTCGTGTGGGAAGAAGGCGACAGGGTCGGTATGGCAACAAACTCTATGGTATCTGAAGGCTGTATAATTTCAGGCGGCGGATTGTCTCACTGTGTTTTATCGCCTAAGGTCAGAATTAACAGTTATTCAAGCGTAACTGACAGTATTTTAATGGAAAATGTTGAAGTCGGCAGATATTCTCAAATAAGAAAAGCAATTATTGATAAAAATGTTGTGATTCCTCCTCATACAAAAATAGGTTTTGATAAAGAAGAAGACCTTAAACGTGGGTTCCATGTATCAGCAGGCGGTGTTACGGTGGTGCCTAAGGGGGCTATTTTATAAATAATTATTTATCTCCTATCCTCGGATGGCGGGTTAATATTAGTCGATGATGGCTTTATTTTTAAAATTTTTGAGGTACAATTGTTTTGTACCTCATTATTTATGTAAATTTTTGTGAATACAGGCTTATTTTTAAGCAATAATTTATTTTCACCTGATTTATTCATTTGGGTAGGAATTTATGGCGATAACAGGACTCAATTCAATAAGAACATTTACCAACGCGGCATCGCAGCGCGTGATTAATGCTTGTCCTACAATGACAATCAGTTCAGGTAAAGTTAATAAAACTTTATCCTGGATAGGTAAACATATTTCCTCCCCTGAAAATCGCCTTATTTTAGGTGTGACTGCACTTATGAGTCAGCCGTTTATTGATTTGCATAACAGAAAGGTTGATGAAGATACAAGAAAAGTTTCAGCAGCAAGGACCGTGGCTAAAATTATTGCAGGAACTTCAACAGGTGTGGCTATTCGTTATGCTTGTATAAAAGCCATAGATGCCTTTACCGAGTTTCCTGAAAAAATTACCGCATCAACCAAGCATCCTTGTTTAAAAACTTTCTTTACTCCGTTTGAAGCCATAAAAGATGGTTTAAAAGATTTACGCCATTATAAATCTGCCCTTGGAACATTAGTATCTCTGGGGGTTATGGTGTTTACAAACTTCTTGATAGATGCTCCGTTAACAAAATTCTTAACTAACAAATTTGTTGACAGGATTCACGAAAAAGACAAAGAAAAACCGGTTCAGAATAAGGAGGTAAGAAATGTCGCTTAAGCCTTCATTTTTAGCTCCTTTTAATGAGTTTGTCGCAAAGCATTACGGCAAAGATACGGGTAAAATGCTTATCCATACGGGTGTTGTCGGTTGGATTCTTTCTGCTGCCGCTCAGGTTATGGCAATTGTTGTTAATGATAAAATCCCTAAAGAACAGAAAATGTATCTTGTTCCGCAGGAACTTGCCGATGCAGGGGTTAATATTTTATCATTCTATGCCATTACTCAAAGTGCTAAATCTTTAGCTTCTAATCTTGTTAAAACAGGTAAATTACTGCCAAAATCAATTTGCGGTATTCTTGAGTCAAAAGGTTTAAGCGATAAAATCGGCAAAATGGATTTTAACGTATTTGAAGATGCGGGCTTAAGTGCAACGGCTACAAAACGCTTAGAATCTTTTAAAAGTGGTGTTGATGTTGTGGCAACAACTGTCGGGTCTGTACTTTCTTGTAATATAGTTACTCCGCTTGTTAGAAATGAGATTGCTGCAAATAGACAAAAGGATTTGGTTGCAAGAATGCATAATGCCGATACAAATCACTCATCTTATGTAAAACCGGGTTATGCGAATACAAAACGTCCTTCTATGTATGATTTTACAAATAATAGCGGAAGTTTAAAGATATAAGTAAATAAATCCGCAAATGATTGCGCTTAATAGAAGGATAAAGATTGCAATCAGTTTATAAAAATATGTTGTTGTGTATTCATTTCCGTCTTGGATTTTTGTCATTATATTTTTTGAATAATCAAATTTTGTATCGTTTTTTGTTTTTTCATAAGCTGAGTGTATAACTTTTTTAAACTTGTACATTGTTTCAAGTTCTTTTCTTGCTGTGGGGTTAGAGATTGTCATTTTTTTTATTTTAATATTATCGTTTGAATCAAGCTCGTTATCAACATAAGCCGATAAGTTTCCTATAAATTCGGGATGTAATTCAGGCTCTGATTGAGTATCTTGAGGAGCATTAATTGTTGATTTATAAGCGCTTAGGATTTTCTGTAACTCTTCTATTTTCTTTTTGCAGGCAGGGCATTTTGCGATGTGATTATCTACATATTCTCGCAGGCGCGGGTTTAATTTCCCTTCTATATAAAAATTTATCAATGCTGATACCTGATTGCAGGTGAGGTCTTTGTTCATTATGTAAACTCCTTAGATATAATTTTTTAATGATTCTTGTAGTTTAATTCTTGCTCTTGAAATTCTTGATTTAACAGTGCCGATACTTGCGTTTGTTGTTTTTGCTATCTCTTCGTAGCTTAGCCCCTGAAATTCCCTTAATATAATTGCAATCCTGAATGATTCGGGTAATTCTCTTATCGCGGATTTTATAACACGTTCGCATTCAGAGGTTATACATTTATCAATGGGTTTTGTTTTTTTATCGGGAATCTCAATTTTTAATGCGAAATTCAACGGTTCGCAGGTGTAATCAATAGAAACCGTTTCTGGGACTTTTTTCTTTTTCCGAATTTCGTCGTAATAGGTGTTTGTGATAATTTGATTAAGCCAGCCTTTAAAACATTTCGGGTTTTTAAGACTGTGGATATTTTTTGCAATCTTTAATAAGACTTCCTGTGTTAAATCAGACAGATTATCATTTGTTTTCAGAAGGTAGCTTAGAGTTGCGTAAACATCTGATTGAATTTTTCTTATGAGTTCTTCTATCGCTTTAAAATCGTCTTGCTGAGCAAGAACAACCAGTTCCTCTATCGACATTTTTTTATAGAGTAACTTATTTTCACTCATTTGTTTTCCTCCTTAATAAAAATATTAGGAAGAAAAGCACATTATTAGTATACGCTTATTGCTAAGTCAATATGGTAATATTTTTATATCTGTTATAATAATTGATATTATTTACCGAGCTTATAGCGTAATACGGAATTGCTGCCTTGTGAAGATATAAACAAACATCCGTTTGTATAATAAATGCAGTAAGGGTTTTCAATGTTAGAAATAAGCTCTGTTATTTCTCCAGTTGAAGACACTTTCAGGACGTTATTTTTGTTGTAGTTTGCAATATAAATATTCCCATCAGCGTCCATAGCAAGTCCTATCGGTCCGTCGATTTTTTCGCTTTTTATATAAACAATTTTTTTGTTATCGGGGGAAATTTTATAAATCGTGTTATCCGAAAATCCTGCAACAAAAAGATTTCCGCTTGAGTCTGTTGTAATCCCCGTCGGGCTTGTTATATCGCTATAGGTTGCATGAGAGTCGTATTGAGGATTTTCGGATTCGTATCTTTGAACCTGTTCTTGCTGAATTTCTTCTGCTATTGTTTGTTGAGTGTTTGCATCTGTTGTCGGAGTTTCTTCGATCTGCTTTTCCTCAATGGGTTTTTCTTCCTCTGGTTTTGGCAGTGAATTTGCAAGCTGTGTCGCGCGTTGTCCGATTAGGGTATCTGTCGGAATTAATTCAAGATACATTCTTGCTTTATCGAATTCTCCGATTTTTTTGCTTAAACTTGCAGCTTTATATACAGCTTCATAATCATCGGGCTTTCTTAATATAATTTGTTTAAATACGGCAAGAGCTGCTTCATATTGTTTCATGTACTCTAAAAGTGAGCCTAAATTGTAATATGCATCAATATAATTCGGGTCAAGCTCGATTGCTTCTTTAAAACATTTGACAGATTCTTCTAATTGTCCTAATTGGTAGTAATCAATTCCTTTGTTATAATGAAGCTTTGCATCAGTTGAGATTGCCGCAAAAGATGCGCTTTGTGTTGATATGAATAAAATTACTGCAACTGCCGCCAAAATTTTATTGAATTTCATCAAGTTCCTCGATTATTTCGTTGTTATTGTTTGCAAATTCACTGCCGCGAGCGATAATTGCTTTTTTCAAGATTAACGGTAAGTTAATGGTTTCCATTTCAGCAAAGTTATCGGGTAATCTCAGACTCCAGTTTTTGTCACCTGAAGTGCCCGGAGTATTGTAAGTTTGTGACATGTTGAAGAAATCCGTGAAAAACATTTGAATGTTTTCAGCTTTGCAGGCAAACAGTTCGACAAGTTTTGTTTCTTTTAAAAACTCTGCATTTTTTGTCATTTCAACAATCAAATCATCCTTATTGCTAGTTTCTTGGAATAAATCTTCAACAAGGTTTTTAACATGTAAATATCCGTCATGAGTATTTACCAATGATTTTGCCCACAAAGTAACAGGTCTGTTGTCGTGGGTTCCGACCATTGCCCAGCAATTTTCCGTGATGTTTTTACATCTGTACGGGTCATCAGGCTCTGTTGCTACAGTAAACTGGGTTAATCTCATACCTAACAGTTCGTAAGCTTTCATAACTGCAGCTACAGGGTTGGTTAAAGTTCCCAGGTCTTCACAAACAATTGCGTCTTTGGTTAAACCTTCTTCTTGTGCTGCTGCTATTACGATTTTTTCGATTAATCTTCCGTATAATTTAATTTGGGCATCTGTAAGATTTTTTACGCGTTTTTCGTTATCAGGTGTCATTTTTTGGTCTAAATCGTCAAGACTTGGAATTGCGTATTTTGCAAGTTCAGGATGCTCTGGGGATGAGTATAATCTTCCCGCGCCGCATTCCGGCATCGGTTTTTTGCCTGATTTGTATACCCAAGGGTCGATTAAACCTACAATGTGGTCTATTCTCACCCCACCCGGGTTTTCTCTGAACATCTTTTTGAATAAGTTTTTCATTAAGATGCCAGCTTCCCCTAAAGATCCGTCAGAATTGTACAGTTTTTCAGGATCGATTACAGGGAATCCCCAAGCTTGACCGTCTTTTGAAAAATAATCAGGCGGGCAGCCCAAGCACCAGCCTTCTAAAAATAATGACTGATATGCCCAACAATCGCGGTCGGAAAATGCTACCTGACGATCTGCTATCATTTTTATACCTTTAGAATCCGCGTATTTTTTTGTTTGTGCGTTTTGTTTACTTAGTACAAACTGGATAAACTTGTATTTATCGATTTCTTTTTTGTATTTTTTAGAAATCTCATCTATGCGTTTTGCATATTCTATTTTTTCTTCGTAAGATTTCGGATTAAACAGATTTTTGTCGGTTTTGCTTTTCCAGTTTGGCCAGTAATCTGTTCCATGTTCGATTGAAAGT
Source organism: uncultured Candidatus Melainabacteria bacterium (assembly GCA_947570135.1). Lineage (GTDB taxonomy): Bacteria > Cyanobacteriota > Vampirovibrionia > Gastranaerophilales > Gastranaerophilaceae > Zag111. The sequence goes on from CANOTP010000006.1 coordinate 6,854, forward strand.
GCTTCATATAAGCTGTCTTTATCAAGCCAAGAATCGTTTTCGTTTTTATAGGCATCAAACTCTTGCATTAAAGTTTTATCGTTGAGCTTTATAAAGTTTTCGTAAGTTTCTGATAATGCTTGTGCTTGTTTAACCGTGATATAAGAATAACTTGTTTTATTTGTATCTTTATTCGGATTATTTTCAACGATTTCGTTAAAAGTCTTTTCTGATAAAATATTGTACCATTTTGGAGTTGTCAGTTCTTTTAAATCAATAAATAAAGGGTTGTTTGAAAAAATTGTACCGCAATAAGGTGAAGAATCGGAAGACTTGGTTTTTCCTGCAGGTCCCATTTGGATTGCGTCAAAAAGTCCTGCCGCATAATCAATAAAGTTTCTTCCTGCTTGTGAGTTTATGGTTCCAAAGCCTGTGTTTTCTCCTTTTACTGACGGAAAACTTCCGTTATGCATGATGAAAACAAAATTCTTTTTTCCTAAAACTTTTAAAGCTTTTTTTATGGTAGTGATTTTGTCTGATGTGCAAACCATTATTTTTACCCCTTCTTATTTAAACTGAACACTAATTTCTCTAAAACTTGTCGGTTTCCCTTATCCGACTCTTAAACAGGTTCTCATCCTTCGAGCTCCCTTGTTTTATAAAACCTGGGCGCGGTGGGACTCGAACCCACGACCAATTGATTAAGAGTCAACTGCTCTACCGACTGAGCTACACGCCCTTCTTTTGTAACTCCAGTTTATCACGTAAATAACCTCTGTCAAACCGTTTTTTGTAGAAAATTTGAATATTTAAGCAATTTTCTGTAATAAAAATTTTTAATATATATAGGGGAATTATGGCAGGAAAAGTAGACTCAATTAATAGTAATTTATCTTATAACATGTATCTTACTACTTTAAAGTCAAGAGGGGTAGCTAATGCGGGTGCGGTAAATCCTGTTATAAAAAGCACAGGTAGATGCAAAAGTTGATACTGTACAATTTGGTAATTCAACTAATAATGCTCAATTAAAAGCCGAATTAACTGCCAGGGTTAATACTGTCAGTGCGGATTTAAAAAAAGCTGAAGATAATAACGGATTTATCGGTAAAGCCTGGAGCTGGACAAAAAACACTTTCGGATTTGGAGACAGCTCAAATAAAGTTAAAAAGTCCCAATCAAAAGAAAAAGAACTTCTGGCAAATTTTGATAAAGATCCTAAAGGCACATTTGAACAATTAACGGGCGTTCCATATACCGCAGCAAATATTGAAAGATTTAATCGCGGAGAAATAAAATTAAAATCAGAACAAAATCTTGACGGATATAAAGAAGGTCAGGATATGTGCGTTGATATTACAGGAGATATTGTATCGGGCGTTGTTGCTTTAGGCGCTGTTGCCGCCGCTCCGTTTACGGGCGGTGCTTCACTTTTACTTGCAGCAGGCGCAGGTGCGCTTGTAAAAACAGGGATTAAATATGCTGATGCAAAATCAGCGGGTAGAGAATATGATTCTTTTGCTCGAGATATGGCAACCGGCGCTTTCTCAGGTCTGTTGGCTCCGATAACAGGTGGTGCAGGCGGAGCAATCGGAAAAGCTGTAGCAAGCCGCTTGGGGCTTGAAGCTGTTCAAATCGGAGTAAAATCGGTTGCTGTTAATGCTGCCTCTCAAACTGCTAAACAAGGATTGAAACAAGGTTTAAAAACAATCATTGCAAATCCTGCAGGCTATACTTATACTGGCGGAAATATCTTAAAACGCGGTGTTGCGTATGGTGTTGAAATGGCAACAGACGGAGCTTTAGGCGGAGCTGTAGATAACGCGTTCAGAACAGCTTATGACGGCGGAAGCCTTGAAGATGTCTTGAACTCTGCAAAAGATGGCTTTATCGGTGGTGCGTTATTTGCTCCTGTTGTTGGCGGCGGTTTTAAGATTGTTGGTCATGCAGGACATTTTGTTAATAATAAAATTACAACAAAAAATATATTGCCTGACGGGGTTAATACAAAATTTGTGCAAGGTGAAGCTCCTGACTGTGCAGTACTGTCAGTGCTTGACGGTATGCTTGATAATCCTGCAACCCTAAATAAAATTAAACGTGCAATAAGCCGTGATTTTGACGGTAATTATTCTGTTAATATAGGTGATAAAACCGTAATCGTTCAAAAATCCGCCATAACGGATGAAATGCTTGCCGATAAATCAGGAATAAAGATTTTTGAAGCTGCTTACAGAACTTTAACAGGTGAACTTGACGGCGGTTTTGCGGATGTGGCGGCAAAACACTTCGGTTTAAATCCTGTACATATAGAATCTTCAATGATTACGGATGAAACTTTAGCGCTTTTGGCAAGAGAAAAAGGCAACGGTGTATTCTCCTTCGGTGCAAAAATTGATGCTAACGGAAATATTGCAAAAGAAGGAACTCCTCACTATTTCTCAATAAAAGATATTGACACGACAACTAAAAAAGTCAGAGTGGTTGATACTTACGATACCTCAAAAGTTGTTGAACTTTCTTTTGAAGATATTAAAAAATACGGAATTTCAATAGACGGCGGAACTATTAAACCTTCACAACTTCCAAATACAGCAAGGCATATTGATGATGTTAAATTTAAAGGAAAAAGCGCAGGAGAACTAAAAAGAGCAATTTTAGATCAAACAGGTTTAAGTGAAAAAGAATTTGAACAGTTACTTGAATTTTCTGCTAACTATAATGTTGATATTTTGTCTAAGAAATTAGAATATCTTGGTTTGTCAGAAAAAGATATTGCTTCTGTTTTTGAAAAAGATGAACTTAAGCTTTTACTGGAAATGGATGATAAGGCTGAAGATATTTTCAAAGATCGTATTTTACCTGTCCTTACAGGTGTTGACACTTACAGTGTTGTAACTTCTAGCCCATCATTAAAGCCGTTTCATTTAACATTAAAAGATGCTTCTGAAATCATGGATGCTGTTCAAAATAGAGATTTTGCAAAGATCGATTCAATTCTTCGCAGGGTTAATGAAGATTTATATGAAGAATTGGGCGGTTATAACTATTTGCAACAGACTCTTCCGACTACCAAAAAACTAAATGAGAATATTTTAGCAACTGTTATTGATGATAAAAATATAAGGACGCTCGATGTTGAAATAAACGGTTGTAAAAAGACTATAAAAGTTCTGGATGATGAAGTTCTGTCCCCGCAAGCAACATCACGAACCGCAACTGTTAAAGATATGGAAAAAATTCTTGACAGTAATATGTTAACAACAGATTTTATTCAGTTTTTGAAAAATAATAATTTAGAACATCTTATTTCTAATAGCCCGACTGATGTCAGAATAAAGGTTGAGCAATGGAAAAAAGGTTCAAACGGCTTGGAAGATCTTACATTTACGAAAGATGTTCCGATGAGTTTCTGGAATGTTGTAGATAAAATTACAACAGACGGAGTTATTGATCCTAAAAAAATGTCAGATTTAACCGAATTTGAAGTTCATTTGTTAACCGATAAAATTTCAGATTGTTTCAAAAAACTTGATTTAAATGTTCAAAATAATTTTGTTCAGTCCGTTTCTGCAAAAACTAACGGTATTTACAGATATGTCGAAGCTTTGGCTGATAAAGCCCGTAGAAATCCTGATGTGAAAAGCGGAAAGGTTATAATTGATGATCATGTTTATATGAGAATGCTTGATCGGGATTTGGTAAATGTTATTGATTTAACGGCAATTCCACCAAGTATGATGGGATTTAATCAATTGGTAGATAATCTTGTTGAAGCTGCTAAAAAAGGTCAAACAAAGCTTGAAGGTTTAGAAACTGTTGGTGGAATTTCAATGATTTTAGAAAACGGACCTAAAGGTGCTAAAGTTATTAGAACTGTTATGATGTAATTCTGCCTTATATCGTAAAATGTTTAATTCCCTGACGGCTTGTTTTTACATATTTTTCTAAGGCTTTTTCTATTGTATCATCAAGTTGGGCTTTTGTTGCCAAGTCTTTTCTAAAGTTTACACATCTTTCGATTATTGCATCAATCATGTTTATTTCAGGTCTGTAGTTTTCTCTATACAGTTCTTTATTTTGACCTAATTGGATTCTTTTATAAAAAGGAGCTGAATCATCTATAAATTGGGTTGAAAATTTACTACAGTTAATTTCCCTTCCGATGTACATATCAATGTCTATCGCTAGTCTATCCATTAATAGTGGTAAGAATTTGATACGTCTTTTTAGAATATTTTGAGCTGCAGTTATATCAATGTCATTATTTACTTGTGAATAAAGTCTGCTACTTTCCATTGACCGTTCCTTTAACGTGTTTTTGCTGCAAAAACTTAGTTTTGCAGGCTTGTTATATTTATAATTATTGAGATTTTGTATTGCAGGTATCATTGTAACCTTTTTCCCCTTTCGTATCAATATTTTTATATCAGTTAATCTTTAAAATTAAATGTTGGTCTGATGATGGTTTCGATATCAGCGGTATCATTGATATTTTTTATGATTTCGCTTGCATCTTTGTATGCTTGCGGAGCTTCATCAAGTGTTGCTGTTGAAATACAGCTTGAATGAATCCCTTCCATGTCTTTTTGATAATCTTCAAGTGTTATAAGCTCGGAGGCTTCAGCACGTGAAAACTGTCTGCCTGCTCCATGCGGTGCACTTTTGTTCCAATCATCGTTTCCTTTGCCTTTTGCGATGATTGCTCCGTCACGCATATTTAACGGGATAATAATTGCTTTATCTTTTTCTGCTGAGATTGCGCCTTTTCTTATTATTCCGTCTTCTGATATATAATTATGAATACTTTCAAATGATGAAACTTCTTTCCAGCCCATTTGTTTTAGGATTTCATCGGCTATTATACGTCTGTTTAATTGCGAATACTTAACTGCAATTTGCATATCTTCCAGGTATTCTTTTGCTTCATCATTGCTTAAATATGATAAATCTCTTATTTTATAAGGATTTTGGCTTTGGGCAATTTTTTGGTGATGCTCATATACTTCTTTTCCAAAACTTCTTGAACCTGTATGGATTACAAGGTAGGAGTCCCCGTTTTTGTCTTTATCTATTTCTATAAAGTGGTTTCCGCCGCCTAAAGTCCCGAGGGTTTGGAATGATTTTTCCGGTGAAACTTTGTATTTCTTACATAATTCATCAATTCCGCGTTCAATTTTTCGGGAGTGTTTACTAAGCGTTGTCGGTTTGTCAGTACGCGACATTGAAACATAGTGTCTGATTGTATCATCTAATTTGTCATAATCAATATCTTCACCGTTTGTGTCAATTTTTACGCAGAGCATTCCGCATCCGATATCGCCGCTTATAAGTGACGGGATAACTTCGCCAGAGGCACCAATCGGTGCAGTGAATCCTACAACGGCAGTTTTACCTGCGTGAGTATCTGGCATTATTCGAACGGGTAAATCTCTGAATACGGGATGTGAACAGATTTTTTTAATTTGTTCAAATGTTTGGTAATCAAGGTTATTTGTGAAAACTTTTGCTTTTGTTTCAGAGCCTCTTATTTCAACGATATCACTTGAGGGGCTTTTTTCAAGTCCGTTGAAGGCAAGAGTATTTTTTTTAGCTTTTTGGTGGGGGTAAGTAAAATTTGTTCTTAATTGTGAGATGCTGTTTAACATGTGAAAACTTCTTTCTTTTTTATTTTCCACATTTATAAGATTCCTCAAGATTCGGAATTGCTTTGATATAATTTTTTGTTACAAAGCTTAATAAAAGAGATTTCCGATAAGGAAATCTCTTTTTAATATTATCTGTTTAGCCTTACTTCTTAGTATCTTTCAAGGTATTTATCAAGTTCCCATTGAGAAACGTATGTTCTGAAAGAATCCCATTCTTTTTTCTTGGAAGTCATAAATTCTTTAAATATGTGTTCTCCAAGAGCGGCCTTAACAACAAGGGATTTATCCATGTGTTCCAAAGCTTCTGATAAACTTCCGGGAAGTGCGTCTATTCTTTGTTTTTTGCGTTCTTTTGAAGTTAATTTATAAATGTTGCTTTCAACAGGTGCAGGCGGGTCGATTTTGTTTCTGATACCGTCTAAGCAAGCTTCTAAGATTGCAGCAAATGCTAAATAAGGGTTGCAGGCAGGATCAGGTGAACGTAATTCGACACGGGTTGAGATTCCGCGTTTTGCCGGAACTCTTAACAATGCACTTCTGTTTGCCAGTGACCAGGCAAGATAAACAGGAGCTTCATACCCGGGGACAAGTCGTTTGTAGCTGTTTACCACAGGGTTTGTAATTGCAGTAATGCTTTTTACGTGTTTTAACATACCGCCGATTGAGTATTTTGCGTTATCAGACAGTTGGTATTCTGCTTTTTCGTCATAGAATGCGTTTTTATTGCCTTCAAATAATGAAATGTTACAGTGCATACCTGAACCGTTGATTCCAAAAATCGGTTTTGGCATAAATGTAGCATGAAGGTTATGTTTTGCAGCAATTGCTTTAACTGCGATTCTGAATGTTGTAACGTTGTCTGCTGCTGTTAAAATATCAGCATATCTAAAATCGATTTCGTGCTGTCCGTCAGCAACTTCGTGGTGAGATGCTTCAATATCAAATCCCATTTCTTGAAGGGTTAAAACGATATCTGAACGCACATCTTCTCCCAAATCTTCAGGTCCTACATCGTAATATCCTGCGTGGTCTTGGGTTTTTGTTGTCACATTGCCGTTTTCGTCTTTTGAAAATAAGAAAAATTCTGCTTCAGGACCGATATTCATTGAAAATCCCATTTTTTCTGCAGTCTGCATAACTCTTTTTAAGTTACATCTCGGGCAGCCTTCAAATGGAGTTCCGTCAGAGTTATATATGTCGCAGATTAGTCGTGCGGCGTTTATTCCGTTATGTTCTCTCCAAGGTAAAATTTGGAAACTGTTAATGTCAGGGTGGAAAAACATATCTGATGTTTCAATGCTTCTGAAACCTTTAATTGAAGATCCGTCAAGCATGATTTCGTTATCTAAAACTTTATCAATATGCTCAGACGGTATAGACATATTCTTAACCTGTCCGTTGATGTCTACGAATTGTAATTTTATAAACTTAATATCATATTGTTTGATAAGTTCTTTAATCTCTTCTCTTGTAAAATCTTTTCCGTCTAATCTTCTATGCTTAAATTCTGTCATGCAAACCTCTTTTCTTTTACTTTATAAGCATAGAGATTTTATCTGAAAAGGTCAAGGGTTTGTGTATTAAGATTATATAAAATTATTTCTTTTCTATGATTTTGTTATTATCATCAACGATGACAACAGTCGGTTTAAAATCTTTTAGTTCTTGCTCTTCAAACTGTCCGTAAGTTACTATAATAACTTTATCTCCGGGTTGAACTTTTCTTGCCGCCGCACCGTTAAGACAAATTTCCCCTGAATCTGCTTTACCTTTTATAACGTAAGTTTGGAATCTTTCGCCGTTATTTACATCAAGAATTTCAACTTTTTGCCATTCTTTTATATTTGCAGCTTTTAACAGTGTTTCATCTATGGTAATTGAGCCGACGTAGTTCAGATTTGCATCTGTAACCGTTGCTCTGTGTATTTTTGAATATAAAAATTCTAATAACATAATCTTATCCTCTGAATTTATTATATAACAAATAAAAATCTTGCCAAATATAAATAAAAGTGGTAATATTGAGAAAAGGAGAAAAGTATGAAAAAGCACAATACGATTAGGTTTCGGGGGGGGGTAGCTTTTATTGCTCCTTAGGATTTGCTCTGGCTGAGGTATTAATTACTCTCGGGATTATCGGTATTGTTGCGGCTCTGACTATACCTTCTCTAATTACAAATTATCAGAAAAAAGTTACGGTTGAAAGATTAAAGCAAGCATATACTATTATTTATAATACAATACGTACTGTAGAAAATGAAAATGAAGGACCATTACTAACTTTAACTGCGACTAACAAGGGGGATATTGGAAAACATAATTTCTTTGCAGAACTCTATCTTGTTCCTTATTTGAGTGGATTAACTAAGACTAAATATAAAAAGTCACCAACAACCTGGACCGGTAACTCTGTTTATTTTTCTCCATCATATATTTATTGTATGCAGAATGGTATATGTTTTTGGAGTTTTGGAAATGGTGGTTATAATACTGAAACAGAGTATGGTTGGTTAAACTATTTGTATGTTTTAGTTGATATAAATGGACCGTCATTACCTAATATTAGTGGTAAAGATATTTTCTACTTTGCAGTTCATTTTAATGACACAGGAACGATAATTGATGGAAAGACCTTTGGTGTCAGGGCTACCTCAAGTATGAGTGATCTATACGGCGATGGGACTGATGCATCTGAAGGTGGATGTAATAAAACCGGTACAAACTGGTCGAACGGTTCAAAATGTACTGAGATAATTATGCGAAATAACTGGAAAATTCCGAAGGAGTATCCATGGTAAATAAAAAAGCGCTCTTATGAGCGCTTGGTTTATGTGGGTTTCCTATTTCCTTTTCCTAAATCTTTCTTTCGCTTTATCCTTATTGATTATCCAACGATTTTTGATACGAAATTTACTGCTTCAAAGAATGAATCTTTTACAAACTCTTTTGCTAAAACGCTTACTGGTCTGTTTTCGATACAATCAAAGACGTAATAGATAGGGTCTTGTGAATTGTTAAATCTCATTCTTTTATCTTTATTTTCTAAATATTTAAAATCTTCCAATGATTTTCTTTTGGCTGATCTTCTTGTCATTGTCCCAAAAGCTTGTCCTGAAGTTGCTAACATAATGTTTAATCTCTCTCTTAATTGCTTCTTACATATATATAAAGTAAATACTTTTTAAATAATTGCCTTTTTTGAATGAGTTATGTTAACAAAACTTAATCTTTTTTTAGTTCAACGGGAGGTTCGTTGTTGCAAATGTTTCTACCTATTGATTTTTCAAGGTTTGCTTTGGCCGAATTGTATTCATAAAGTGCGCTGTAGTATGTAAGCTGTGATTGCTCGTAAGTATTTTGAGCATCTTTCAGTTCAGTCGGGGAACCTTCTCCGACTTTGTATCTGCCAAAAGACAGTTCATAGTTTTCTTTTGCCTGTTTAACCTGGATTATTGCATATGGAAGTTGGTTTCGTTTCTCATCAAGCGTGAGGTAAGCTTTTTGGATTTCATAGTATACAGAGTTTTGGGTGTTTCTGGCATTTGCAAGTTCTCTGTCGTAGTAGTATCGGGCTTCTTTAATCTCATTTCTGATAAGCATGCCGTTTATTGTCGGAAATGTGAGATATGCACCGACATTAAAACCGTAATTTGATGTCCAGCTTTTGCCGCCTCGTTGGTATTGACCTTCGGTGGAAATTGTAGGCAAGAATGATTTTTTTGTCAGATTTAATGTTTGGTGAGCACCTTCTACTTTTATTTCCGCGTGTTTTAACTCGGGGCGGGATTCTCTTGCGATATCAATTGCATCGGTAAAACTTATGTTTATTGGTTTATATTGTAATTTTTCTTGGATGTCATATTTTTGAAGATATGGAAGCCCCATAATATTATTTAATTTTGCGGCGGCAAGATTAACAGAATTTTCTGCTTGGATCAATTTGAGTTTTGCATTAGACAGGTTTGTTTCAGCAATTGTAACGTCAACTTTTGGGTTGAAGCCTGTTTTATAAAGTGCTTTTGCCTGATTGTAAAACAGTTGGTATTTATCAACCGTGTCTTGTGCAACCCGCCTGTATTCGTAAGCGTATTGAAGGTTAAAATAAGCATCTTTGGTTTGATATATAACATCGTTTACTATGGCTTCAAAAGTTTTTTTATAACCTTCGTAATCAAGTTTTCTTATTGTCGCCTGATTTTGAGTCACTCCAAAATCATAAAGCATTTGTTGTAAGGATACTTGACCTAACAGGAAGTAGTTAAATTCAAGGGTTTCCCCGAATGCATCGGATAATTGCAGTTGCCTTAACCTTGTCGCGCCTGTTTGCCAGGAAATTGAGGGGAAATAATTTGACCAGATTTGTTTAATTCTGGCGTCTGACGCTAAAATATCCTGAAATGCAGCATTGATTTGCGGATTGTTGCCTAGGGCAAGTTTTAAACAGTTATTCAGTGTCATATCAATGTTTTTTTCAACAGAACCCGAGATTACGAATTCAGACTTAATTTTGCTGTTTGGAAGTACGTCTTTGCTTTGTGGAAATTCGTCGGGATTGATTTTGTTTTCTGCTTCGTAACAAAAACTTTGCAACGGAAGAGTCATAAATATCAGTATTAAAATTACGTTTTTAAACATTATTTTTGTCTTTCTTTAACTTATTAGCTAAATTTGATTTAAATTCTTCTATCATTACGTAGAACGCGGGAACCAAAAAGGTTCCGATAAATGCAACGGCAATCATTCCACCAAAAACCGTCATTCCGACAGAGTGTCTTGAGGCAGCACCTGCACCTGATGCGACAACAAGCGGGATTAAGCCTAAGATAAATGCGATATTTGTCATCATTACAGCTCGGAATCTAAGTTTAGCGGCTTGCAATGCGGCTTCTTTTATAGGCATTCCGTTTTCGTGAGCATCTTTTGCAAATTCGATAATTAAAATTGCCTGCTTTGTACTTAAGCCGATTAACATAACAAGCCCGATTTGAGAGTAAATATCAAGTGCGTATCCTGCAACGTATTGGAATATTAAAGCTCCGCCAAGTGCGACAGGGGTTACCAAAAGTACGGTAATCGGCAGGAACCAGCTTTCGTAAAGCCCCACTAAAAACAGAAATATAAAAACCAAAGACATCATAAGTATTGGAACGATTTGACCGCTTGATTGTTTTTCCTGTAATGACGAACCCGACCAGGCATAACCCATATCTTTTGGGAGTGTTTTTGCTGATATTTCTTCCATAAGTTCCATGCCTTTACCTGAACTTACACCTTGTCGTGTGTTTCCGTTAATGGTTATTGCAGGGTACATGTTAAACCTTGTTCTTGCCTGCGGACCTACCGTGTTACGGGTTTTTACAACGGATGAGAGAGGAACCATTTTCCCGTTTCGGTTTTTAACATATATTTTACTCATATCGGAAATCTTTGATCTGAAATCAGAATCCGCCTGAACATAGACTCTATAAACCCTTCCGTATTTGTTAAAATCGTTTACGTAGGATTTTGCAAAATATGCTGCTATTGCGTTATAAATCTCCATTACGTCAATATTTTGAGCCATTGCTTTATCTATATCAACATCAATGATGATTTGCGGGATATTAGCAGCGTATGATGTGTAAACCATTGAAAAATTAGGGTTTTCAGTAGCTGCTTTAATCAGCTTAAGTGCTTCATTATACAATTGGTCTGCTGGTCTGTCACCTTTATCAAGAAGCTGATATTCAAATCCGCCGAACATTCCGAGTCCTGAGATTGCGGGAGGAGAGAAGGTTGCAATGGTTGCTGACGGGTAGTTTGAAAATTCTTTGTTAATAGTTTGCAAAATTCCGCTTAAGGATTCTTTTTTAGATTTTCGCTTTGACCATGGTTTGAATCTTGCAACAATAAATGCGGTGTTTTCACCGTTTAATCCGACAAGACTTATTGTGCTTTTTACCCCCGGAACTTTCAGTATTTTGTGTTCGATATCTTTTGCCACCTCATCTGTACGGGAAGCTGATGAGCCGTCAGGAAGCTGGATTTGAGTAAACGATGCCCCTCTGTCTTCTGTCGGTAAGAAACCTTTTGGGATAAGCCAAAACATTCCGATAGTCAGTAATGATATCAAAGCTAAGGTTCCGAATGTTAACGCTCCAGATTCCGTGAAACTTTTAACATATACAAGGTATTTATCTCTGATTTTGTTAAACCAATCATCAAATATTTGAATAAATTTGAAATCGGCTTTTTCTTCTTCTTGTTTTAATATAATAGAACAAAGCGCAGGTGCCAATGTTAGAGCTACAAGTGTTGACAGCCCGATAGAAGATGCGATACACAAGGCAAATTGTCTAAACATTCTTCCTGTAATTCCTCCCATAAACGATACAGGTACAAATACCGCCATAAGTACCAAAGATGTTGCAAGGACTGCTCCAAATACTTCTTTCATTGTGATTTCGGTTGCCTCTTTCGGGGATTTGCCTTCCTGAATGTGTCTTTGCGTGTTTTCAAGTACTACAATCGCGTCATCTACGACCAGTCCTACCGCAAGTACCAAGCCAAACAGTATAAGTAAATTTATTGAAAACCCAAACAGATGCATGAATATAAATACCCCGATTAATGATACGGGAATTGCTGCAAACGGAATAAAAGCGGCTCTCATTGTACCTAAAAACAGATAAGTAACAAGTGATACAAGAATAATTGCCAAAACAACCGCATCGATTACTTCATGAATAGATTCTCTTACAAATTCGGTTTCATCGTGTTCGATTTTGTATTCAATGTCTTTTGGGAAAGTTTTACTAAGTTCATCAAGTTTTTTCTTAATTTTGTTCGATAAATCAATGGAATTAGCTTCAGGAAGCTGGCTTATCGTAATAATTGACGAGTTTTTCCCGCTTATTCGTGAATGGTGAGCATAGTCTTCTGCTCCGAGTTCAACTCTTGCTACATCTTTAAGCCTTACTTGTGCGCCGTTTGGAAGTGATTTTATTATGATATTTTCAAATTCGTGGACTTCTTTCAGTCTTCCTTTTGTTTTTAGGGTAATTTTTATTGGCTGCTTAGAGGTTAATGGTTCGTCACCCAAATCACCCGCAGGTGTTTGCAGGTTTTGGGATTGAATTGCCGAAATAACTTCTGATGTTGAGATATTATAATTCGCCATTTTATCCGCGTTTAGCCAAATCCGCATAGAATAATTCATTGAGCCGAAGACGTTAACTTTACCGACCCCCTTGATACGTGCAAGTTCATCTTTTATATATATGTCCGCGTAATTTGAAATATATAAGTTATCGTATGTGTTGTGGGGTGAGTTAACTGAAATTAGCAGCAAACCCGGACCTCCCGTTGATTTTTGTACCGATAAACCGTAGCGTTTAACTTCCTCAGGCAGTCTCGGAGTTACAAGCTGCAACTGGTTTTGAACGTTAACTACAGCCATATCGGGATCAGATCCTACTTCAAAATATAATGTAAGCGTATAAGCTCCGCTTTCTGAGGTTGAAGACATATAAATCATATTTTGAACCCCGTTAAGTTGAGCTTCAACAGGTGCTGCAATTGTAGATTCTATAACATCAGAACTTGCTCCAGCGTAAGTTGCTGAAACAACTACCTGCGGAGGTGTGATTGATGGGTATTCCTCAAGTGGTAGTGTTTTTATCATAAGTATTCCTGCAAGTAATATCGCAAGAGATATTACGATAGCAAGTTTTGGCCTATTTATAAATAAATTGCCCTGATTCCCTTCTGTCATTTTATTTTCCTAAATCTGTATATTATTTTGAGATTATATTAACGGCTGTTCCCGGGGTAACCCGCTGAAGCCCGTCTGTTATTACTTTATCTCCAGTGTGTAAACCTTCTGTGACAATCCAGTTTTCACCCGATTGCCCGCTGACTTTTATATATGTAAGTTGTGGTAAGTTGTTTTCATCAAGTTTATAAACGTATTTTCCTTCCTGATTTTCCTGAACGGCTACAATCGGTACAATTGGAACTTTTATAGGATGATTTGCAAAAAGTTTTATGTTGACAAATTCTCCGTGAAGAAGTTTGTTATCGGGATTCTGGAAAGTTGCTCTCATTGTAACCGTGCCTGTTGATTGGTCGACTTTGTTGTCCAAAAAATCCTGAGTCCCGTCGTATTTATACTTTGTCCCGTTTTGAAAGTATAGTTCGACTTTTCGTTTTTCATCCGATTTATCGTTTGTAGAAGCCAAAGAAGAATATTCCTCAGATGATAGCGGGAAAGTTACATAAATCGGGTTTGTGCTGTTAATTGTTGTAAGTGAACCTGATGAAGGAGTTACGTAGTTGCCTATTGTAACATCAATTATCCCGATTCGTCCGTCGACAGGTGCTTTTATTGTTGTGTAACTGAGGTTTCTGCTTGTATCTTCAAAATTTGATTCGGCTGCTGTAAGTTGTGCTTGCAACGCATCACGATTAGCTAAAAGTTCATCATAACGGGACTTTGCAATGTAATCCTGTTTGACAAGTTCTTCTGCTCTTTGAAGCTGCTTGTTAGCATAAGCAAGTTGTGCTTTTATGTTTTGAATATTAGCTCCTGCGCTTTTTGAGGCGTTTTGGAATTCAAGAGGTTCTATCAAAAACAAAGTATCGCCTGCTTTAACATAATCACCTTCTTTAAAGTAACTTTTTTGAAGATAACCTGAAATTCTTGCTAAAATACTTACCTGATATTTTGAAACAACACGTCCAGGGGCTTCAAAATTCGGGATTACGTTGTCTTCTTTAACTTCGGTAATTGTAACATTCGGGGCAGGTTTTTTACTCATTACTTCTTTTTTAAGATTGGCTCCAATCATTGAGATTGCAAATCTTAACCCTATTGCTATCAGTATTATTGATAAAATTATTATTATCTTTTTTTTCATTTATACCCTTAGATTTTCTTGTATATAGGTAATGATTTTATTTAGCGCGTTAAACCTGTGAGAAATTTTGTTTTTTTGTTCTTCTGACATATCTGCGAGTGTAAGTCCGTCGTATCCGTCAATTAAAAACACAGGGTCATAACCGAATCCGTTTGTTCCTGATTGGTTTTTAGCGATTTTGCCGTGGCATTCTCCGATTTGCTGAGTTAAAATATTACCTGACTCATCAACAAGAGTCATAGCACAAACAAATTTTGCTCTTCTATTACCCGATTCGGCAAGGTTTGCTAAAAGCTTGTCAATACGGGCTTGTGGGGTAGGTGCGTAGCGCGCCGAAAAAATTCCCGGTTCGCCGTTTAAAGCTTCTACACATAATCCCGAATCATCCGCAAGTGAAATCATTTTGGATAATCTTGAGGCTTCTTTAGCTTTTATATAGGAATTTTGCTCAAAAGTCGTCCCGTTTTCCTCAGGGTCAAACCCTTTTGGCGGAAGAATAAATTCAACGCCCGAGCCTTTTGAGATTTCGTTGATTTCATGCAATTTATGAGCGTTTCCCGTTGCAAAAACGATTTTTATCTTATTTTCCATAGCGTCTTTGCCTTTTTCCAAATTCTTTTATACAATCAGCGAGAAGATTTTTGTCAAATTCAGGCCAAAACTCGTGACAGATAATAATTTCAGAGTAAGCTATCTGCCATAAAAGATAATTTGATATCCTTTGTTCTCCGCCTGTTCTTATTAAAATATCAGGATCTGGGACATGTGATGTGTAAAGATGTTTGCTAATCGTCTCTTCTGTTATATCCCCAGGTGCGATTTTTGATTTTGCGATTTCTCTGACAGCACGCGTAATTTCATCGCGTGAACCGTAATTTAAGGCGATTTGAAGAACAACTCCCGTATTATTTTTTGTTGTTTCAACAGCGTTTGATAGAATTTTTTGTAAGCTGTCCGATAACCTTGTTAAATCTCCGATAAAGTGAATTTGGACGTTTTCTTTGTGCATTTCGGAAAGCTCGTTTGTTAAAGTAACCGCAACAAGATTCATCAAAAAATCAACTTCTTCTTGTTTTCTATTCCAGTTTTCTGTTGAAAACGCGTAAACCGTCAGATATTTTACCCCAAAATCGTTGCAGGCACGAAGGGTTGCTTTTAGCGCTTCCACACCTTTTTTATGTCCGAGTGCTGTAGGTAGTCCCTTTTCTTTTGCCCAACGGCGGTTTCCGTCCATAATTATTGCTATATGTTTTAAGTTTGTGTCTTTTACTGTATCTGTTGTCATTAAACTATTGCTCCATGTGAGGCATCTTGAACATTTTTTGCGTATTTTGCAAGATAGCCCGATTTACATCTTAATTCAAACGGTTTTAATTCTTTACGGCGTTTTGAAAGCTCATCACCTGTTACAAGCAGGTTAATTTGACGAGTGTTTATGTCAATTTTAATCCTATCGCCGTCTTTTATTAGTGCGATATTCCCTCCGTTTGCCGCTTCAGGGCAAACATGCCCGATACAGATTCCGCGGGTTCCGCCCGAGAACCTTCCGTCTGTTATCAACGCGCAGGTCGTGCCAAGCCCTTTGCCGACAAGCAGTGAAGTCGGTGCGAGCATCTCTCTCATCCCGGGACCGCCTTTCGGGCCTTCATAGCGGATAATTATAATATCGCCTGCTTTGATTTTGTCTTCTTCTAAAGCCTTCATCGCATCTTCTTCCGAGTCGAAAGTTTTTGCAACACCTTCAAATTCATAACATGACGGGTCAATTCCTGAAATCTTTGTTACACACCCCTCAGTTGCCAGGTTGCCGTAAAGTATTCCAAGCCCTGGTTTTGTCGTAAACGGCTCATTGTACGGGTGGATTAAAGCAGTATTTACGTATGCTTCTTTTGAAATTTCAGAGATTTTAAGCCCGCTTACGGTATTGTGGTCTTTTATTCCAATGTTAGCACTTGTCAGAGTCTTTAACAGTGCGGGAACTCCGCCTGCTTTATGGAAATCAGACATTGTAGGAGCTGCCGCAGGGTCAAGTTTTACTACCTGATGAATCTTGTGACTTAATTCTTCAAAATCCTTTAATGTAACATCAATCCCGCCTGCGTTTGCGATTGCAAGGATATGTAAAAACGAATTTGTAGAACCGCCCATTGCAAGGTCACAAATTATCGCGTTTCTTAAGGTATCTTTTGTAATAATATCAGACGAACAAATATTTTGACGCACAAGTTCTACAATCTGCATTCCAGAATCAAACGCGATACGGCGTTTTTTTGAAGACACTGCAGAAGAAGTTGCACAAAACGGAAGGCTTATTCCCATAACTTCTGTCAGGCATGCCATTGTGTTTGCCGTATACATCCCTTGGCAAGAACCTGCTGTCGGGCAGGATTCTTCTTCCAGTTCAAGAAGTCTTTTTTCGTCAATCTCACCGCTTCTGAATTTGCCGACTGCTTCAAACGAACCTTTTATCATCGTAAGTTTTTCGCATTTGCTTTCCCCATCAAGCATCGGGCCTGCCGTTACAATTATAGTCGGAATATTTAATCTTAATGCTCCAATCAGCATCCCCGGGGTTATTTTATCGCAGTTAGAAAGCAGTACAAGCCCGTCAAGTTGGTGAGCTTCTGCGACAGTTTCAACGCAATCCGCGATTAAGTCCCTTGAAGGCAGAGAATACCTCATTCCGCAATGCCCCATTGAGATTCCGTCACAAACCGCGGGAACTCCGAAAATAAACGCCTGACCGCCTGCTGAGTGTATCCCTTTTTCAATTTGGCGCTCTAAATCCCTCATTCCGATATGTCCGGGGACAAGGTCGGAAAACGAGCTTGCAATCCCTATAAACGGAGCTTTCATATTACTTTTACTAACCCCTGTTGCCATTAAAAGTCCGCGGTGCGGAGTCCGTGCAATTCCTTGCTTTATACTGTCACTTCTCATTATAAAATCCCTTCAATCAAGTTAATTATATCCAAAAATTATTATATTGTAAATTTTACCATGATATGGTATAATCGAGTAAAAAGAAGGAGAGAAAAGTATGAAAAATCAAGCAGGACTTAGAATTTCGGGGGGGGTAACTTTTTAGGCTTCTCAGCTTTTACTCTCGCGGAAGTTTTAATTACCCTCGGAATAATCGGCGTTGTTGCCACAATTACAATCCCCGGATTGTTAACCAAATGTCAACAAACTGTTATTAAAAATCAGTTTAAAAAATCGTATTCTGTTATTCAGCAGGCTCTTAAGGCGGTCGATAACGAACTTGATTATACCCCAAGCTGTTACTATTGGGATAAAAATCCCTATGGCGGTAGTCACTGCGTATCTCGAGATGAAAATGGTGCATGTACAAAATATGAGCTTAACAACGGTGGTGATTTGCCTTCAGATTATAACGGAAGGTTTAATGACTGTAATCTTGTGAAAGAAGAGATGAAAAAGAATCTTAAGCTGGCAACAATATGCCCAAATAAGGCTGTAGAAAAGGGGTGTATACCAAAATATAAAGGTAATGATACTATCTATAAAGATAATAATGCAGATAAAGAACTTAGTGATTATGATATCGGAGCTGCAACTTCAGGATGTGCAAGCTGGAGAGAATCTTCTATTCATAATCAGCGTGAAGCTTGGGTTTTATTGGACGGGACAATTATTCTTTTTTATTCGGGATTTCAATTGTTTGCTATTGACGTAAACGGTAAGAAAGGACCTAATAAATGGGGACATGATATCTTCCCGTTGCAATCGGTTGGTGACGGAACACATCCTGCAAAAGTTGTTGCAGGCGGTTGCATATCTCCTGAAAAAGGCGGTATAACATCAACTAAAATGATGAAAACACTGTTTAGTAAGTAATTTTTACTATATTAAAATTTTCATCCCATTCAACTTCACCATAAGGCGTGAGGTTATGGTATTTATATGAATTTTGAATATATTGCTGAGGGTGCAAATCTTTTTGACCGAGGATTTTTATAATATCGGATAAAAGTTTTGTGCTTCCTGCAATTGTTCCCGTAGCGGATGTTGCTTTTTCTCCGTCAAAAAATATTTTTGAACCTGCAAATTCAAATTCTTTTATGTCACTGTGCGTACATGGCAGGCAATCCGAAATTAGCAGGATTTTATCAAGATGTTTTGCCTTAAATAGCAGCTTTAATGCATCATCTGATACGTGAACCCCGTCTGCAATGATTTCTGTATAAATATTATCATTTATAAGTGCAGATAGCGCTGTTGATTCTCCTCGGTGTGAAATCCCGCTCATAGCGTTAAACATGTGTGTAACCCCGTTACAGCCCTTTAAATCTCCTCCTATGCAGTGTCCTGCCTGAACTTTTATACCTTTACCATGAAGGTATTCAAAAAGCTCAGGCGTGCAAAGCTCAGGTGCAAGGGTTACGATTTTTATAAAATCGTCTTCTATCAGTTTAAAATTCTCAACTGTTGGCGTTAAAAAACACCGTTCATCGTGGATTCCTTTTTTTTCGGGGTTTAAGAATATTCCCTCAAGATGAACACCGCAAATTTGCGCCATTTCTTTTGTTTGACGTGATGCGGCTTGTTTTATAATCTCGATTTGGCGTTTTATGTTTTCTACAGAATCAGTTACAAGTGTCGGGAAAATAAACCCGACACCTTCTTTTAAAATTTTTTCGGCAACAGTCAATACATCTTCAACCCCTGCGGTGTTAAAATCAACTCCGTAACATCCGTGAAAATGTTGTTCTATTAAAAGTGGTGTTTTCAAAACTGTTTCTCCTCATTTGCTACCATTCCCAGCCACCCAATCGGGACGTGGGCAGGTTTTATATTACGCTACCTGCAAAAACTTTTCTTGCCTGTTCTCTGTCATCAAAATGGATTGTTTTATCTTTTAGGATTTGGTAATCCTCGTGACCTTTTCCTGCTATTATTACAACATCGTTATTGTCGGCAATTGTTTTTAATAATGCGATAGCTTCGCCTCTGTCTGGTTCAACCGTAACTCTGTCAGGTGAAACGGATTGAAGCCCTGCGATGATATCCGTGATGATTTGCTGCGGATCCTCAGAACGAGGATTATCGCTTGTTATAATAATTTTATCCGCAAGTTTTTGTGCTATAGCACCCATTTTTGGACGTTTTGTAGCATCTCTGTCGCCGCCGCAACCGAACAGACAGATTAATTTGCCGTCTTTTGGCGTAATTTCTCTTGCTGATTTTAAAACATTTTCCAAACCGTCGGGAGTGTGTGCGTAATCAACAATTACAAGCGGTTTTTTGTTTACAATCTCAAATCTTCCTGCAACTCCGTGAACGTTTTGCAGTGCTTTTAGAGCAATTTTTATGTCAATTCCCATAGCAACGGCAGAACTTACCGCAGCAAGAACGTTATAAACACTGAACATTCCGTTCATGTGAAGGTTTACGCTGTATTCTTCTCCTTTTATAACAAGTTTAAATTCTGCTCCGTTCAGTGAAAATTCAATATCTTTTGCCATAATATCAGCGCTGTTTTTAACACCGTAAGTGAACTTTCTGACACCTTCAGGAATAACAGCTAAGAAATTTTCTCCGTATTCATCATCCATGTTGATTACTGCAAAATCGCCTTCGGTTAAGCCTTCAAATAAAAGCGCCTTAGCCTTAAAATAGTTTTCCATTGTAATATGATAATCAAGGTGATCTTGAGTAAGGTTTGTTAAAATTGCGCCGTTAAATCTGCATCCGCCAACTCTGTTTTGTTCTAAAGCGTGCGAACTTACTTCCATTACAACGTTATCAATCTTTTCAACGTCCTTAATCATTCTTAAAGTTGCTTGAAGTTCAGGAGCTTGAGGAGTTGTATGTTTTGCGTCGCGATATTCCCCGTTTGAGGATAATTTATAACCTAAAGTTCCGATAAGCGCACATTTTTCGTTGTTTTCTTCAAAGATTTTTTGGATAAGGTGGGTTACGGTTGTTTTTCCGTTTGTACCCGTAATCCCGATTAAATTGATACCTAAAGATGGTCTTGAATAAAACCTGTCAGCGATATCAGCAATCTTGTGTCGTGTAGAATCAACAATAATCTGAGGAACCTTGACACCTTCAACTTTTCGTTGAGCAAGCAGAGCAGATGCTCCGTTTTCTATTGCCATTTGAGCGTATTCATGTCCGTCAGTGTGTTCTCCGACCAGGCAAATAAATATATCACCTTTTTTTGTCGTTTTTGAGTTATAAGAAATTCCAGAGATTTCCACATCTTTAAAGTTTATCAAGTCATCATATTTTAAGTATTCGATAAGTTCGTCAAGTTTCATTATATTTCTCCTTACTATTGTTTTTTCGGTGCGGTTGGAAGTTTGTCAGGCTTAAGGTCAAGTATTCTTGCTGTTTGTTCTGCAACTTCGTGAAATATCGGACCTGCGACCGTGTTCCCCCAAACAGGACCTTTAGATGCACTGTCAACAACAACGTAAATAAGTACTTTAGGGTCGCTTGCAGGCAGGTATCCGATAGTTGATGTGTACATCGCACCTGAATATCCAGAGCCGTTTTCCAAAGGCTTTCTTGAAGTTCCAGTTTTAGCTGCTACGTTATATTTGTCTAATTTAATACATGATTTACCGTTGTTTACGCTCATTGCAAGTAATTTTGTTATAGTTCTTGCGGTTTGAGGGCTTACTGTCGGTATACGTTTAACCTTTTCGGCTTCTTCTTCGGGAGAGTACTTGATAACATGCGGGGTTACTCTGACTCCGTCGTTTGCAAGCGCCGATACTGCCGATACCATTTGCATAATAGAAACAGACGTTCCGTAACCGTATGACATTGTCATATGTAAACCTTTATCCCAGAATTTTGGTGAGGCTAAAAGCCCTGAGGATTCGCCGGGTAAATCTATTCCCGATTTTTCCCCGAAACCGAACTTTTTGAGCATGTCGTAAAATTCTTTGTGAGACATTAAGAATCCGACATTAACCGAACCTATATTACTTGAGTGCTCAAACAGGTAAACAAGATTAATTTTTCCGGGTGCACCTTTTTGTTTGTAGTCGTAGTTTTCTATCGTATAAGGGCCGAATTTCAGTCGTCCAGGGTCATCTATTATTGAGTTTTCATTAATTTTGCCTAACTCCATGGCACTTGTTACCGTAATTGTCTTAAACGTAGACCCCGGAGGGTAAACATCTGTCAGTGTCCAGTTTTTTATCTGTGTATTTGAAGCTTTTTGGAAACTGTTAGGATCGTAAGTAGGATATACCGCATAACCTAATATTTCTCCGTTTCTCGGATCCATTACAATAACGGCTCCGCGCAGTGCTCCTTTTTCTTCAATAATTTTATGAAGTTCTTTTTCACAAACATGTTGGATTGCCGCATCAATGGTAAGAGTTATATCCTGACCTTTTGGATTTGTGGTCGGCAGAACTGGATCTGTTGAGAAGTTGTAAATAATCTTTCCGTCGCGGGTTTTATCGTAAGTTGCTCTTACTGCGTGCTCAAGTTTGTCTTTTGCCGTAAGTTCAACCCCGTTAGATACTCCCGCATCAAAGTTATAAAATCCCAACACATGAGAAGCAAATATTCCTTGAGGGTATTCTCTTGTGTTTTTCTTATCAAGGCTTATTGAGCGGAAGTGGTTTTCTGCAATTATTTTTGAAAGTTTTTTTGCGGTATCTCTGTCTACATCTTTTTTTAGTGCAATAACAGGGATTTTTGTATTAGAAAGTTTTGCATATAATGTTGCTTCGGGGATTCCCAAGACAGGAGAGAAAAGTTGCGCTATTTTTCTCGGGGTTTCGGTTTTTGAGTAATCAACGGGTCTTGCGTAAATATTATAGTAAATCCTGTCTGTTGCAAGTTTTATACCGTGTCTGTCATAAATATCTCCACGAACTGCAAAATCATGGCTTGAACGCTGCATCTTACCGCGCTCACGGTATTTTTTTAGGTCAAATATCTGTATCATAAACAGGTGAATCAGTAAAAATATTAGTGCTATACAGTATAAAATATCCAACCAGTTTGATACTTTATTACAATATTTTCCCCTTGAGATTTTTGCTTTGTCTTCAATATCTCTTCTCATTTCCTATCCCTTAATACTCTTATTTTATCACAAGGCTTGTTAAATATCACAATTATTAAATAAATTTACGAAATTATAATTTTGGTTAATTTATAGTATATTGTATGTATGAAAAGATTTACGGCATATTTTTTTATTTTGATGTTGTGCGGGATAAGAGTTGATGCGCTTGAAATAGTCTACCCGAAATCTGATAACGTAACAATTAATTCTGAATCCACTTTTTTTATTGGTAACGAAAATCCTGAAAAAGAATTGTTTATAAATTCGCAGAAGGTTAATGTTCATTCCTCAGGCGGGTTCTTACATCCCGTTAAGTTAAATGTTGGAGAAAATGTTTTCAATATCGGAAATTTGGAATATAAGATTACAAGAAATGCTGCAGCGGATTATGACCTGCAAGTAAAAGAAGTTTTGTATAAAGAGCCGACAGTATATTTTACAGCAAAAGAAAATACTCCGTTGTGGGCTACTCCTTACACTCACGGGCTTAACAGGCTACAGCACCTCGGGAAAGACGTTCCGTTAAAAGTAATCGGAGAATTTGGTGATTTTTATAAGGTTCAGTTGGCAAGAGATGATTATGCGTGGGTTTTGGTTGGTGACGTCGTAAAATCAGATGAAGCAGTTTCGATTGCTAAAATTGAGAGTTTTGTTTATAATGAGGAGCCAGATAAACGTGTTTTTACTCTTAAGCTGAATAAAGAAGTTCCGTATATTTTGAGTGAATCTAACGGACTTGATTTGGTGGTTTATAATGTAGCGGGTTATCCTGAGGATAAATATGAGTTTCATATAAATAAGACAGGCAAGCTTTTTGGTTATAAGTCTTATTACAAAAACAACAGCGAGCTTGTTATAGAAGTTAAAAATCATCCGTCAAAATTTGAAGGTTTGAATATAACACTTGATGCGGGACACGGCGGCTCGGAAGTCGGGGCTATCGGTTGTCTTGGCGATAAGGAAAAGGATGTCAATCTTGCAATTACGTTAAAACTTAAAAATATCTTAGCGCAAGCAGGAGCTAACGTATATTTAACAAGAGATGATGATAGCACAGTCGGGCTATATGACAGGGTTAAACTCTCTCAAAAAAACGATTCTGATATTTTTATAAGTATACATAATAATGCGCTGCCTGACTCGCAGGCATTTTCAGAACGCTCGGGTGCTTCTGTCTTTTATTTTTACCCGCAATCAAAAGAGCTTGGTAAAAAAATCTTAGAGCAACTGGTTAAGATTGGCATGTGTGATGATAAAGTAAGGCGTGAAAGTTTTGCAGTTGTCAGAAATACGGAATCTTTGGCGGTTTTGGTTGAAGTCGGCTATATGATAGTGCCTGAAGACAGTGCAAAAATTACGGATGAAGAGTTTCAATTAAAGGCCGCAGAAGCGATAAAACAAGGTTTGGAGAATTATTTTAATGAGTTATAATCAAGAAAAATTGGGCGCATTTGTTGTCCCTACAGGAATAGGCGCATCAATTGGAGGATACGCAGGAGATGCGGGAGCTTATGTAAGAAAATTTGCAAAAAAAGCAATGATGATAGTTAACCCTAATGTTGTGAATGCGGGCGGATTTTCTGCAATCACCGATAACATGCTTTACACCGAAGGTTATACTCTGGATTCGTTTTTTAAGGGTGAAGTTAATCTTTTACCCTCAATTGATAACAAAATCGGTATAATTTACGATAAAGCAATTCCCGAAGATGTCTTAAATGTTCATATAAATACCCAAAATGCGGTAAAAACGGTTTACGGCGTGAATATTCATTCGTATTGTGTAACAGAAAAAGAAGTCGGAGTGGAATTTTTTATGACGGAAGACGGGATTTCCGTTGGCAGTGTTAAAAATATCGAAACTTTAAAGCAGGCATGTAAAAAACTATTGGACGAGGGTTGTGAGGCGATTGCTATTGTTTGTCTTTTTGAAGACCCGGAAAATGATAACGCTGATTACGCTAACGGTCAGGGGGCTGATCCTGTAGGCGGAGTGGAAGCCGTGATTTCTCATTATATTTCAAAAGAATTTAAGGTTCCTTGTGCGCACTCACCTGCCTTTGTTGATTATACGATTTATCCTGATTTGGTTAATCCGAAATCGGCTTCTGAATATATTACGCCGACATTTTTGCCGTGTATTTTACTGGGGCTTTCTCAGGCTCCAAAGATTACAACCGATGACAGAGGAATAAATATCGAAGATTTAGACTTTCTTGTAATGCCTTATAATTCGCTTGGCTCTGTTCCCGTGTTTGAAGCCTTAAAACGAGGTATAAAAATCTACGCGGTCAGAGAAAACTCTACAGAACTTGATGTAACAAATGAAAAACTCTTTAACAGTCCCGATATAATTGAAGTCAAAACTTATGAAGAATGCTTAAACCGCATTTAAAAATGTTAAAAGTTCAGGAGTTTCTTTTACTTCGTAAAACATTTCAGCAGACTGCTGAAACATCTGCGGGTTTGAACTTACAAAAAATCTTTCATATCGTTCGACTTCTGTTTTTAAAAGTCCGTCTTTATCTAAATCAGATTTGATTTTTTGTGCAAACGATTCGGCAGGGTCTATAAACATCTCTCTTGGCGCAAATTGGGTTAAAATATCAAGCAAAAAAGGATAATGCGTACACCCCAGAACTATTTTTTCAGGATTATTCAGCATCATTTTTTCTAAATCTTCTCGAACAGTTTTAATACTTTGCGGGTCGCTTAGTGAGTTTTTTTCAACAATATGAACCCAATCAGGACAATGCTGCCCGAAAACCTGCATATTTTTATTATATTTAGCGATTTCGCGTTGGTAAGCTCCTGACTCAATCGTTGCGCGAGTTGCAAAAATTCCCAGTCTGTTTATCGGAAGCTGTGATAAGATTTCAGATACGGATTGTACAATCGGGAATAATTTAAAACTGTATTTGTCTTTAACTTCTTCGTAAATAACGGATGAAGTTGTATTACAAGCCATGACAATAGCTTTACAGTTCATTTCTTCAAAAAGTTTAAAGATATTATCAGAATATTCAAGTAATTGTTCTTTTGTTTTTTCACCGTATGGCATGTGTAAAGTATCGCCGTAATATACGAAATTTTCGTTTGGTAAAATCTTTTTAACCTTATTTAAAACGGTAAGTCCCCCGACTCCCGAGTCAAAAAATGCTATCGGTGAATTATTTTTTGAAGTAATCATGTATACCCTCAGCTATTGCTTTTGCAGTTGCCTGTTTTCTTGATTCTGTTACAAGTTGTGCCCGTTCTGACGGGTTTGATAAGAACCCTATTTCTACAAGAATTGCAGGTGCTGTCGTATGATTTATAACATAAAATTTTGATTTAAACAACCCGCGGTCATGCGCTGAAACGTGGTTTAGCATTGAGGCATGGATTGTTTTTGCAAGTTGCAGGCTATTATCTTTATAATAATGAGTTTCAAGTCCATTTGGAGTTTCACTGTTACTTGAATTGACGTGGATACTTACAAAGATGTCAGGGTCAAGGTTTTCACTAAATTCAACTCTATCCTGAAGTGATACAGTTTCATCAGTTTCCCTTGTCATTCTTACCTCGTAACCCTTTTTACGCAGTAAATCTGCAACCCGTTTTGAAACATCAAGTGTTATATTTTTTTCGTAAATATTGTTTCTAATGGCACCGCAATCAGAACCTCCATGACCGGGGTCAAGTACGATATAGTATTTCCCGTTAGTTTTAGGTGTTTGCTTAATTTGCGGAGCTATGATTTCTTTATCCGGCAGTTGAATTCTGTTGCCTTTTTCTTTTATTCTTAAAGACTTTCCGTCAGTACCCGTATGAATATCAAGTGTGTTTTCGCCTTTGTCTGTAATTGTAAGCTTGAATCCGCCGTTTTTTAGGGCAATCATATTTGCGTTATCAAAAATAAGTGATTTTTTTATATTTACATTGCTTGATTTTTCGACGTTAAACAAATAAATATCCAAACCGTCAGAATTTCTTTCTACACCGTATAAAATCGGTTTAGAAAAAACAAGTTTCATTGAATGGGTTTTATCATCATTGATTTCATCAGAAATATTGTTTAAGGTCGATTTTACTTCAAAAAGACTTTGTGAGTTTGTTGAATTTTTATTTACAAAGACAAGGTGTTGAGTGTCTCCATACAGCGCAGGAATATAATTTTGCGCATTCGGACTTGTGATTACAACTCTTGCAGTGTTTCTGTCAAACTGTCCTATTTTAATGCTTTCTCCCTGGCTGATTTCAAATTCGTTATTTCTCAGTGCAGGGTTTACGTCGGTTGAACGTATATCATAAGCTATTCTTGTCGGATTTGAAAGTCTTATCGGTTTTGATAATGTGGCTGAACCTATTCCGTTAATATGAACCCCGTCAGGTTTGATATTAATGTTATTTATATAATATTTTGCATGTAACAGCAGGTTCTTTTTACTTAGTATAAGATTGTTTTCGTTCTGTTTATTTCCAAGATTAAATGCCGAATTGATTTGGTCCAGAATTTCATTTTTCTTAGACGGTGAATAAACAGGTGTTTGAATTGCGATTGTTTCATAAAGATTGTTTACGGAATCTGTTAAGTCACTGTATATATGCTGAAAATAATAATTTGAAATTTTTGTTTGTTTAAATCTTACGTATAATGTGTTATTGACTTGTAAAAGTTTTATATTTTTCGGGTTGAAGTTTTCTGAATAAGATATAACAACTCTTACAATATTAGGGTTTAGAGAGAATTGTTTAACTTTTATTTCTTTAATATCAGGTGAATTTAATATAAGTTCTTGCGGCGGACATCTCAGTATAGATGAATTAATATCAAAATAGACTTTTTGCTCTTCTTCCGATATTATAAGTTTTGGTAAAGTTTCTGGTTTAAAATCTTCATTATCATGTGAATTAATTGTTAAAAATGACGATGAGTTATCAAAAGTTACGGATGTAATCCCCAGATCCGCAGCAAAAGTATTTGTTGCAAAGATCAGGATAAATGCTATTAAAGATAATAGTTTTGTCAATATATTTTTCATAAGTTTATACCTATAAAAATTATATCTCTATTATAAAAAATAGCAAAAATGTTACATCTGTATAGATTTTTCCCAGCCGATAAGATATGCAAGATGAGTTCTGTTTTTTGTACCTGTTTTCCTTAAAATAAGACTTATATTTGCTTTTACTGTATGCGCACTTATGTGCATAAGTTTACTGATTTCCTGATTATTTAAGCCTTGAATCAAATATCCGCATAATTCGGTTTCTCTTTTTGTCAGTTTCATTTTTTAACCTCCGTATTAATATTATATTGGTCAGATATTATCAAAAACTTAATAATATTTCCAGATGGCTAAAAATTTTAAAAATTTACTTGAATTTTTTCTGTGTTTAAACTAATATAATTATACGAACGAATTAGGCGCCCGTAGCTCAGCTGGATAGAGCGTTTGGCTACGAACCAAAAGGTCAGGGGTTCGAATCCCTTCGGGCGTAAGTTTAATAAAAACAGGACTTTCAACCATATTTTAAGTCCTGTTTTTTATTGCTAAATTTTAGTGTTTGTGCAACTTTTGTGCAACTACTGTAACGAACTGAGTAAACTGATTGGATTAAATGGTATGATTATTTTGGGCACGTGAGTAATTTGAAAATTTAATCTCAATAATTAACATTAAGTTTAAGAAAAAGTAACAGTACACTCGTTGTTTTTTTAGATTGGAAGTCAACAGCACTTGTGTGTTAAAATTTAAGCATGACTGCTGGTGGATAAAGAATGATTATCCATGGTTTTAGTAGAAAAAGGGAAGTTTAAACTTCCCTTTTTTATGTTTGTTATAATGAAAAATCTTCTTCTGCAGGAAGTATATCAGGTATTCCTTTTATCCAGGTTTTTGCTCTTTCATTGGCTTTTGTCCAGTTTACCGAAACAAGTCCTCTTTGGACCCACATAAGTTCTTTAAAAAATTCATATTGTGAGTTTAGTGCATCTGTTTTTGATCCAAAATATAAATGCTGTGCATCTGCTACCTGGTTTATAGGAACTTCTCCCATCAAGTATTTGTTTTTTACCATTTGGTAATTTTCGGCTTCTGCGAACATTGCTTTGTAGGATTTTTCAATAATAAAGTATTTTGCGATTGCACGGTTTACAACTTCTCTTACCGTCATTTCAAGTTCTGTATTAACCTGTTCAAGATATGCTTTAAGTTCGTTTAATTCAGCTTTACATCTTGCTATTTCTGCAATTTTTGTACCGCCTTCAATCGGTTTCCATTGGGCCGCTACCATTACACGTGTTGAATTTTTGTCTAAACCCAGCCATGGAGTTCCCATTGCTCCGCCTGTTGAAAGATATGTCGGTGCCATTTGCAGGTGTCCTTCGTTTTCATAAGGAAGATGTCTGTCAAATTGAGAACCGTATTCAAGTGATAATTTTGCATTTGGCATTACAAATTTTTGTGCGTAATTTGAAATTTCCGCTTTTTTCATCGCAATTGCGGCTTTTAGTTTTGTTGTTTCAGGCGCAAGATAAATAACCTCTTCAACCAGCATGTCTGTGAATTTACCCAGTTTTTGCGGATCTCTTACGTGGTCTATAATATGCAGGTCAGATGTGAAAAACGCAGGATCACTTGCGGTTAGAGGAACAAGTGTAAAATCACCTTTTTGATTTTGGTACAGTAATTTATTTAAAGTGATTTTAATATTTTTATAGTCAGCTTTCATGCTTAGAAGTTTTTTCTCGGCTTCGCTTACTTCGCCAGCCCAGCGTAGAATTTCTTCGGTTCCGCATTTGCCTGATTTCTCTCTTACTCTTGCTATTGCAAGGTTTTCACGGGTTTCCTGAACGTATTCATCCTGAACTTTTATCATATTTTCAAGCATTAGCATGTCGATATATAAAAGTCCTGTATCTAAACCTATAGTTGCTTCGGTTAATGCTTTTTCGGCTTTATCGAATTTTAACTTTTTATGTTTTACGATAATATTTGTGACCAAATCAGGTGAATAAAGTACCTGATCCATGCCTATTGTAAATTGTCCGACATGGGTTGGTACGTTTGAGTAAGATTGAGAGTAAGCATGGTTATATGATTGGTGACCAAGGTCTATTCTTAATGTCGGTAGATATCTTAAATATGCAGCTGTTGTTGCTCTTCTTGCAGCTGTAATTAAGAATTTTTTACGCGCTATATCAAGGTTATTTTCTTCCAATGTATTTAAAATATGAGCCAGATCATATTTTGGAAGTTCTTTATGTGAAATTATTTCAGCGTTGTTAAGAAGCCTTAACGGTGCAGTATAACCGACAGCTTCTGCCGTATCCGAGTTAAAGAAAATAACTTTATCATCATAAAACGGAATTTTTTCATTTTTTACGGCCGCTCCATGCAGAACTCCGTGAATATTAAATGATGTTGCTTCGGCAATTTTTTTATCAACATCAAAAGTTGAAGTCCCAAGCATTGCCCCTAAATCAACATCTTCACGACCTACTGAGGAGAAGCTCGGTAAATTTTTATCATTTATTGCTTTATATAATTCTTTTCTTTGTGCTGTTGTTATATTAAACAATGGTGTTACAAAAACAGTATCCGCATCACTTGGGATTTTTGCAACTGTACTTTTTATATTTGAATTAACCGGGATTACAACGTAATCAAGGTCGCAGTTTTTCTCTTTTAATTTTTTTGAAATTACACTGTTCCAATTGCTTTTTGTATTGTAGAAGTTTTCGTTCATCAAAATAGCGGCTTTTTTCTGGTTCGGTACAAGTTTTTTAAATAAGACAAAATCATTTATGGATTGTTGAAGCGGGTTAAAGAACTTGTCGCCGAAATCTCTTAATCCGTACTGATCAATAGTAATTACATATTTATTTTTATTTTTCTTGTCTGTATAATAGTTACTTGAAAGGTAGCCCAGTGAAATTATCATAAGCGCGCGGGAAGCCAGTGCTTTTTCAGAGACTGCTATTGCTCCCTTATCACTCCAGTCCCCCGTAAATACTAAATCATTCGGGAACGATGCTTTATAATCAGGTAACAACGACTTTGTAATTGTCTGTTGAAATACTTTTAAAATTTCCTGATTTTTATCTGACGGTCCGTCAAATACGAATGCAAGTTCAATTGTTCGTACATTTGGTGTGGATTGTAGTTGCTTTTTTGTCGCCGAAGGTGATTCTGTTATTGCATAACTCATACCCCCGATCAAAAATAAGAGTACAAAAGTCAGTACTGCGCTGATAAATTTTTTCATTTCTTTCCCCTAACTCCTAATCTAATAAAATATTACTTAAATAAACACTAAAACTTATGACAAGTTTAACAGTAAAATTTTGTCGTGTCAAAATTTTACAAATGTGTGTAAACATACCGTAATATTATTGGGTTAGCCGAAAACTCTTTTTTGGACTTCCATGCCTGTTTTTGTTGTAGCAAGTCCTGCTTGAGAGCTTTCTTTTAATGTCGGTGACATTAGTGCTCCCGTTTGTTCCATAGCATCAATAACTTCATCAATCGGGATTTTTGATTCAACTCCTGATAGTGCAAGTTCAACCGCAGTAATTGATAATACAGCCATTATCGGATTCCTTTTAACACAAGGAACTTCAACTAAACCTGCAACAGGATCACATGTTAAGCCTAAGATGTTTTTTAATGTTAAGGCGGCGGCATTAAGTACTTGAGAAACTGTTCCGCCTCGCATTTGACAAATGGCAGCGGCACTCATCGCAGCCGCTGTCCCGCATTCTGCTTGGCATCCTGCTACCGCACCTGCTAAAGCAACTTTATTTGAAATAATTCTGCCTATTTCTCCTGCTGTGATTAGTGCGTCAATCTGAACTTTTTCGCTATAATCAAAATCCTCGCTTATGGCAACAAGAGTTGACGGTAAAATCCCGCAAGAACCTGCTGTCGGGCAGGCAACAATTTTACCCATTCTGATGTTTTCTTCGCTTGTCGCCAGTGCGTAAGTGATAATTTTTTCAAAAGTTTTACCGAAAATTGCAGGGGTTTGTCTGAACCTTTTTTGAACCTTGCCGCAATCCTGTCCGCACATTTGACTTAGTGAAAGTTCTTTACTTGTAAGCCCTGTTTGGATGGCTTCTTTCATTGCAAAAAGACTTCTGTTAGTGAATGCGCGAACTTCTTCAACTGTAATATCAGCTTCTTTTGCCATATTTTCCTGTGCGATTTCGTAAATCTTTTTGTTTTGAGATATACAAATTTCATGTAATTGTTCAAATGTATTTATATTCATTACCTTATCCTAATTATAGTTTTTTAATGTAGCTTACAAAATAAATTTCAGGGATTTCTTCTACTATTTCAATAATATCGTCACTTATGTGCCCGTCAATACTGATAACCATTGATGCCTGTTGACCTTTGGCGCTTCTGTCACAAAACAGTGATGCGATATTTATGTTGTGGTACTGCAAAAGCGAAGATACCTGAGAAATCATGCCCGGTTTATCTCGGTGAACGATAAGAAGTGTATTGTATTTTCCTGTAAGTTTTACGTGAAAATCGTTAATTTGTCTTATCGCGATTTCGCCTGCTCCAACGGATTCGCCTGAGATAAACATCTTGTTTTCGCCGATAAATGTTATATCAACCGCATTCGGGTGATATTTGAAGTTGTCTTGATACTGAAATTCATATTCAATAGTCTTTGCGATATCGGATTCAAAAATGTCTTTAATCCTTCGGTCTTCAACACTTAAGCCAAGAACCCCTGCAAGCAAACCTTTTTCTGTTCCGTGACCTTTGCCTGTATGAGCGTAAGAATTATACAATTTAAAAATAACTTTCTTTGGTGTATTTTTGTAAATGTTTCTTGCCAAAAGCCCTAATCTTACGGCGCCTGCTGTGTGCGAGCTTGAAGGCCCTATCATTATCGGCGAAATTATATCAAATAGTGTTGACTTTTTCATTTAGTATTCCTTTTGCAAATTCTTTTCAATATTTTTTTTGAGAGTTTTGTAATCTTCTATTTCATGAATTTTTGTATCAACTGCTTCTTGTTTGGTTTTTATTTGGGTATTATCATCAAACGGGTTTTTTCGACCGTATTGTGAATGAAAAAAACTGAAATAGACAACAATTGCAATAATTATTACAATAAGCAGCTCAAATATCCCAAAAGCTTGACGTTTTGTTATCATTTATCTCTAACCCCTGTTTTTTGTGATAAATGACATAATAGCTTCGTCTTTGTCTGTCGGTGTTCTTAACGAATCGCTGTTCATTTTGAAATCTTTAATTTGTTTATCGACAAAAAACTTGTTATAAAGTGCCAAGCCTACAGATATTATGATAGAAAAAACGACCACGCCAGCCATTGCAAGAGAAAACTTTGTTATCATTGTTTTCATTTCAGGTGTAATAACAGGGCTTGCGCAAGCAACTTCCGCAGTGCTGAAAAGCACTGCGAATATTGCTAATTGTAATTTATTTAAGAATTTATTCTTCACTTGATTCCTCTGTTTTTTTAGTTGCTTTTTTTGTTTTTGAAGAACCTCTGTTAGGCCTTCTTGTTTTCTTTTTCGGAGCTTCTTCTTCAACAACTGTAACAGGTGCTTCTATCGGAGTTTCTTCTGTTTGATGAGCTGTAATTTCTTCCTCTGCTTTTTTAGTTGAAGTTTTTCTTTTTCTTGATTTACCTTTAATTTTCGGTTCTTCAACAGTAGTCGGAACGGCTTCTTCAACAACTGCAACAGGAGCTTCTGTCGGTGTTTCTACAGTTGTTTCGATAACAGCAGGTGTTTCTTCCTGAGGAGCTTTAAATTTATTTCGACGGTTGTTTTTGTTGCGTCTGTTGTTCTCTTTTTTTACAATTTCTTCTGCCGCAACCGCTGACGGTTCTGTTTCAATCACAACTTTCGGCATTTGTTCTTGAACAGGTTCGGTTTCTTGCTGTTGCTGTTGCTGTTGTTGATTATTGTTGTTTTTGTTAAATTTGTTATTTTTCTTGTTGAAATTACTTATCGGTAATTTTGTTTTAGCTGCTTTGGCTCTGTATTCACCTTCTGCGGTTGGAGTTGCGAAGTTAAACTCGATTATATGTTCGCCGCTTCCCTGGCAGTGAGGGCATTTCTTTGTGAAAATTTCAGATAAAGATTGACCCTGACGGTGTCTTGTAAGTTCTACAAGTCCCAAATCCGATAATTGACCGACTTGAGGTTTTGCTTTATCGGGTTCTAATGCAATTTCAAGTTCTTCCATCATTGCTAACTTATCAGCTCTTGTCATCATATCGATAAAGTCAATGATAATCATACCGCCGATGTTTCTGAGTCTTAATTGGCGGGCAATTTCATGAACCGCTTCAATATTTGTTTTCAGAATTGTCTCGTCTTGTGTGGCTGAGCTTATGAACTTACCGCTGTTAACATCAATTACTGTTAAAGCTTCTGTTTGCTGGATAAACAGATAACCGCCCGATGGCATATTAACTTTAACGTTTAGCGCAGCTTTAATTTCTTTATGTATATCCATAGCAATCAGTAACGGCTCGGTACCTTTGTAAAGTGTTACCTGTGTACCTTTTGCCATGTGCCAGTTTTGCAGGATTGACTGAACCCTGTTCATTGCAAACGGTGTGTCTACGATAATTTCTTTAACGTCTTCCGTGCAAGCTTCACGAATTACTCTGTAAAGCAAGTCTTGATCTCTATAGATTAAGTTTGGCGGGTCAAGAGTTTCGGCAGATGTTATAATATTGTTCCATTTTTCTAACAAAATTTCCAAATCTTCCTGAATATCCGTTTCAGATTGTCCTTCTGCCTCTGTTCTTATAATAACTCCGACGCCTACAGGCTTTATTAAATTAATAATAGATTTTAATCTTGCGCGTTCTTTAGAGTTTTCGATTTTTTTACTTACGCTGACCCCCGGTTCATACGGCATCAGTACAAGAAAACGTCCCGGAAGACTTATTTCTGTTGTGACACGCGGTCCTTTGTGTCCTGTAGGTTCTTTAACAACCTGTACGATAAGTTTTTGTTTTGGTGAAAGTTTTTGTTTTAATGTGCCTTTGCCCATAACATCCTGTGCGTGTAAAAATCCCATTTTATCGGAACCGACGTTAACAAACGCCGCATCAATACTTGGTAAAATGTTGTCAACCGTTGCAAGGTAAACGTCACCTAATAATACATCTCCTCTGTGGATGAAAAAATCCGTAACTTTTTTGTTTTCCAAAACTGCTGCGATATTGTCGCGTTCCGCGATAACAATCTTTTTCTCAACTTGTTGGTGATTTTTTTCGTTCATAAAAATTCCTTTACTATAACTCATGCAAAGACTCGGTCAGGAACTTCTCGCGCGTAATCTCAAACACTACATCGGGTGCTATGACGTTCATTAAAACATCTGCTCTCAGCGCAGGAATTTCTGAATTTTGTCCTGTCTTTAATACTATGTACAAACTATCATCTTCAAATCGGTGTGAACCGATTGATTGCTTGATGTTTGCTTTTTTTACTAAACCTTTTTTGTTTTTCTTCTCGATTATAATCTCATCGGAAGATAAAACTTTTTCTGTATTATATACGAAATCTTTAAATTCGTAAATAGCAGGGTTAAATATTTTTACTTTATACTCTGCCCAACAGGCTGTTTGGTCGATTGACGGGGTTGATCGGTCGATTTTATGTACTGTTAAAATCTCTGCTTCTTTCGGCAGTACTTTTGTAAGTTCTGTTTTAACATAGTCTTCGTTGACATCTTCCCACAAATCAACGTCTACAAGTTCGGATTTGCTTTCGCAAAACAGCGGTAAAGCAACACCCATTGAGATTTTCATTGTCGGGTTAAATCCGTATGAAAATGCAACTTTAAGATTTGAGCGTGAAATTGCTTTGAAAAACGTGTTTTGCCAATCAAGGTGTGAAAAATATTTTAAAATACCTGTTTTTGTAAGCTTAATCCTGTATCTGAAAACATCTTTAACGTTTTTCGGGCATAATGACGGGTCACCATGTTCCTGTTTTACGATTGATTGAGCTTTATCTGAAGCTTTATATGGTTTTGCCATAACTTTTTTTACCCCGAAATTTGTACAAACTCCGCAGTTTACGCACTTTTGTTGGCAAGTCGGTACAATATGCGGTGAATCAGCGTCAATTTCGTGAGCTTTTAAGTATTCAGCCTTAAACCAGTCTTTATTTATCCCGACATCAATGAAATCCCACGGAAGCGGTTTGTCAAGCTCATATTGAGTTTGAGCAAGTTTATTTAAGTCGATGTCAAGTTCTTGTGCGGTATCAAACCAAATATTTTTGTCAAAATGTTCGCCCCAAGCGTCCAGATAGCAGCCTTTTTTGTACAGGGCTTCAATGTATTTGCATAAATTCCTGTCACCGCGTGTCAGTACTGCCTCAAGAAGTGATACGTATTTTTCGTGGTAATTAACTTTTACGCCCTTGATATGTTTAACTTTATCCATTAAGTAGTGAATGTGTTCGGTTACATTGTCTAAATCCATTTGCGCACACCACTGGAACGGCGTGAACGGTTTCGGGACAAAAATTGATAAAGTACATGTTAAATCAAGTGAGTGTTTTAACCCTTTTTCTTTTTTTAGAAGTTTTGAGCGCCAACGGATTTTTCTAAAAAGTTCCGCCATTTCATCCATATCTTCAAGAGTTTCAGTCGGGAGCCCGCAGATAAAATAAAATTTAACTCTTGACCAGCCGTTTTCGTAAAGCGTTAAAACCGCATTCAGGATTTGTTCTTCTGTTATGTTTTTCTTTATAACATCGCGAAGTCTTTGACTTCCTGCTTCAGGAGCAAGTGTCATGGTTGATTTTCTGACACTTTGAACAAGGTTTGCAAGCTCCAGGTTAAAACCGTCGATTCTTTGGCTTGGCAGAGATACGGAAATTTTTCTGTCGTTAAAGTCAACCGCAAGATCTTTTATTACTTCGTTTATGTTTGAATAATCGTTTGAAGATAGTGATAGCAGCGAATATTCATCATAGCCTGTCGTATTAACAAGTTTTTTTGATAAATCAATAATTTCTTCGGCACTTCGCTCTCTTATCGGTAATGTTACATGACCCGGTTGACAAAAACGACACATTCTTCCGCATCCGCGTCTGATTTCAACAACTGCTCTATCCTGAATTGATGATGAAAACGGTATCGGGTACGATACTGCGGCGGTTTCGGGTGTTAGTTGAGCTATACGTTTTCTTACATTTCCCCCGCATTGCGCCCCCCAGCGTCCGGAGTTTTCTCCTTCGCAAAGAGCTTTAATTCTTTCTGCTCGAGGCATTCCCTTGGTTTGTTCTAAAATTTTACATACTTCAAGGATTGAATCTTCGCCGTCACCTATCATAAATACGTCAATAAATTCACTTATCGGAAGCGGGTTAAACGTACACGGACCGCCCGCCATAATAATAGGATCATCATCTGTTCTGTCTTCGTTTCGATATGGAACCCCCGACATTTCAAGCATTTTTAATATTGTAGGGTATGCCATTTCGTATTGAACTGAAAAACCTATAGCGTCAAATTCTTTTAACGCTCTTTTTGATTCAACACCATATAATGATGAGGGTTTAAAGTCGGGTTCGGGTGCGTAAATCCTGTCGCAAATATATTCAGGTTCTTTATTTATAAGTTCGTAAAGTATCCTCACACCCAGATTTGAAATTCCGATTTCATATTTATCTGGAAATGCCAATGCAAATTTTACTTTCGCGCTGTCAAAATCTTTATTATGGGATAAATACTCGCCTCCTACATACTGGTAAGGCTTAAAACATCTGTATAAACTTTCGTGGTACTTTTTAAAAAAACACATATTCCTTTTCTCTTAAGCTAAATCTTCAGGGAAGTATTTTTCTATCTCAATTATTACGCCGTTCAGGGTGTTTTCTTCAAACGATTTCATAAATTTAAATAAATCCGCGTTTGATACGTCATATCTGTATAATAAAGTTTCATCGTCAATTTCTCTCATCACGGTTACCATATAATGACATTTTTGCGCATAATTAAGAAGGTTATCTTTGTTAAATTTGTTTCCGTTAGTGTCTTTTCGTAACTTAACATAGTTAAACCCCGCGTAAAATTTCATTTTTTCTGACGCCGCGTCATTTACCGAAATCTTTTTATTATTTGCAAATAGGCTTATTACATTTTTATCAGACACAAAACTTCCCTCCTTCTCTATTAAACAATAGAATAGGAAAAATGTCTAAATGTTAAGCTTACTTTTTGTTGATATCTTTAAGAAATTTTACAACTTTTAGTGCTGTTTCACGTCTTACTTCAACTGGTGAAAGTCTTAAGTATTCAATAGCATGTGAAACTTTAATGTTTTTATCGTACCAACGTTTCATTATGTAATTGTATTGATCTTCAAGGCTTAATTTTTCAAGTTCAACATCTTTTAATAAATCAATAATAAAATCTGCGCATCTGATCTGAATATCCTCGGGAGCCTTCTCTAATTCATTAACAGCGCGGGATACAACCGCGTCAATGTCATACCAGCGTTTAAACATGTTCATCTTTTTATCCTCATATTGTTAAGAATATTAAAGCAGATTTTTACAAAAAAGTAAATTATTTTCTAAAAAAATACTTTATATAGATGTAGGTTAACAGAAGGTTATAGTTATGATTGACAGACTTGATTATTATTTGCCGAATTGTGGTTCAGGCTTGGATACAGGAATGCCGATGGGTATCGGAATGCCAATGATGGGCGGATACTGCGGAGGTGTTGCAAATCGTGATGCCCTGACTTTAAGAGGTCCTTTAGCGTACGACCAGTACGGTGACCCGTCACAAAAACAAAAGGTCAAAGATTCGGGTTTTTGGAAAGGTTTATTGGGTGCTGCCGTTGCAGTCGGAGCAGGTGTTTTAGCTTGGCGTACTCCTGCAATTAAAACCGCTTTAACAAAAGCAGGCACTTACGTTGTTGATTTAGTTAAAAAGTTTTTAAAATAAAATATTCCCGTAAATAAAGTGTGTAATAGTGTGTAATTTATGCAGGATTGTTAAATCCTGCTTTTTTATGTTATACTCTATCAAAAAAGGAGAGTATGTTATGGCAAAAGAATGCAGTTTTGATATTGTATCCGAGTACAATAAACAAGAATTGGTTAACGCGATTGATCAGGTTAAAAGAGAATTAACATCAAGATTTGATTTGAAAAACTCAAACTCAGAAGTCGAACTTGAAGCTGATAAATCTGTTACGATTACTACAAATGATGAAATGAAACTTCGAAATATCATTGATATCTTGCAGTCAAAACTTGTTAAAAGAAACTTAAGTATAAAAATTTTAGACCCGAAACCTGTAGAAAATGCTTTAGGCGGTAATGTTCGTCAGGTATTTGAACTTAAAAAAGGCTTAACTCAGGATTTGGCAAAGAAAATCGTTGCCGATATTAAAGCCACAAAACTAAAGGTTCAAGCGTCTATCCAAGGAGAGCAGGTAAGAGTTTCAGGTAAAGATAAAGACGATTTACAATCTGTTATTCAAATGCTTCGCTCAAACGAAGATAAGTACGATTACCCACTTCAATTCACAAATTACAGATAAGGGTAAATAATAAGATTTTAAAATTCCGCTATTTTGCGGGATTTTTTAATGATTTTTATCTATTCTTAAGACTTCGTAAATATTCATCTTTTTAG
Source organism: uncultured Candidatus Melainabacteria bacterium (assembly GCA_947570135.1). Classification (GTDB taxonomy): domain Bacteria; phylum Cyanobacteriota; class Vampirovibrionia; order Gastranaerophilales; family Gastranaerophilaceae; genus Zag111. The sequence goes on from CANOTP010000006.1 coordinate 46,104, forward strand.
CTTTTCCGCGAATCTGAACTTCATTAATCTTAATGACATCCGCGATATCTGCAATGTAAGAGTAAGTTGATGAACTTACCAAAAGATTTGTCTTATAAACCTTGTTGTAGCTTTCAATACGGCTTGCAAGGTTTACGGTATCTCCGATTACTGTATATTCCATACGGGTTTCTGTTCCGATGTTACCGATAAAGACTTCACCTGTATTTATCCCGACGCCTATTTCGATTTTTGGTTTACCTTCAAATATCCATTTTTCACGCAGGTATTCAACTTTTTTTAGCATTTCATAGGCACATTTTACGGCATTTTGCGGATGGTTAATATCCTGAATAGGTTCACCGAATATCGCCATAACAGCATCTCCAATGAATTTGTTGATTACGCCGTTGTATTTAGTTATTATCGGCTCCATTTCCGCAAAGTATTCGTTTAATATTACCGAAACCTCTTCAGCCGTCATTTTTTCACTAAGGCTTGTAAATCCTCTTATATCTGAGAATAAAACCGTCACGACAGCACGTTTTCCGCCAAGTTTTAAGTCATCAATGTTGCTTACGACATTTTGCATAATGTCTTTTGATAAGTATTTCCCCATTGCCTGTTTGATTTTTTCTTTATTTCGGTTTTCCGAGATGAATTTGAAAGAATATCCGAAAATCAAGGTAACAAGCTGAATAGCAATCGGTGTTATAAAATCAAAGATACAGCCTAAGCATGCCGATATCGCCGAAATCCCAAAGAATAATATGTCAATAAGTAAAACAAGAGCAAGTGATTTTATGAAATTAAATCTGAATACGCAGAAAAATGTCAAAAATCCGATAATGAAGATTGTTATAAGTTTTCCTAATATTCCGATATTATATATGTATTCATTGTTTTCAATGTTGCTGTAAGTTGTTGCCTGAACATCAACCCCTGGGTGTCTGCTTGATAGAGGCGAGATTAAAAAATCCGTTGACGGCCCGTCCGTGAATTCTCCGATAAATATGGCACTGTTTTGGTTGAAGATGTTGTTATGGAGATTTTTTTCGCGTTCTGTAAGTTTTTGACCCGTTTTTAATTTTCTGTAAAGCGTAATTATATCGTAAGCCGAAATCTCAAGGTGTGTGTAATCCCGTTTTACGCCCTTAGCTCCGATTGTCGGAGCATAATATCTTAGATTTGTTTGAATAATGTTTTCTTTAATCCTGTTATGAGGAATTTTAAGATTTAATTTATCAATTATAATGTAATCTTCGTTAATGCTTAGCTCATTGGTTTTATTTGCAACCATAAACATTTTTAACGGTAATGAAGCAAAATAATTATCATTGATTTTAACAATATTTGTTGAAGCAAAAACCGTTCCCTTATCTTTTTCGTTATGGATAGCTACAGATGCTATATTTTTTGATTTATCAAGCACACTTTTGTGTATTTTTGAAATCCCTGTAAGTTTTGTGTCAAAATTTACACTGTTATTTGTAACATTTAATGCAAATTTTTTAATATAATCGGGATTTTGTTTTTCTGTTGTGTGTTGTGCGGGAGTAAATCCTAAGACAATATTATCGGATTTGTTTATCAGATTAAGAAGCTCGGGAACGGGTTCAAAATCTATCATTGCATCAACTCCGATAACTTTCGGGTTCTTATTATAAGTATAAAAATAATCCAGAAGTTCTGCGATATATTTTGTTTGAAATTTACCTAATTTATTTTGAGAGGTCTGATCATAAACAATAACGACAGCGTTATTAGAAACCCCGGGAATTATTGCCGCAAATTTTGAAATGAAAAAACTTCTGACATCCAACTCCAAAAACATTACAGATAAGACAAAAGCCGCAGCTGCAAGTATAAAATATAACAAGAGTGAATACACATAAAATAATTTATTTTTAATCTTTTTCATTTAATGCTCCCTAACATAATATTAATGCTATAATATAATAAATTTTTGAAAAAGGACAAATTATGAACGTAAACTTAACAGATAAATTAAAAGAAAATAAAGTTCTTCCGATTATAAGAAGTTCAAACGTGGAAGAGGTAAAAGGAATTGTCAGAGCTTTAGTTGACGGCGGATTGGATATGATGGAAGTTAATGTCGAAAATCCTAAGATTTTTGATGCGATAAACGAACTTTCAAATGAGGTTATAATATGCGCAGGCGGTATTATTACATCAATTCAGGCACAGGCTGCGATTGATTGCGGTGCCAGAATTATATCTTCACCGATTTTTCAGGATAATTTATTAAAGCTTTCAAAAGATAAAAGGATTCCGTTTATTGCGGGGACTTCAACTGCTAATGAAGCTTATAACGCGTGGAAATTAAGGATTCCTGTTGTGAAAATTTATCCGATTACTGCAATGGGCGGAGTTGAATATTTGGAAAATCTTTTAAGACCGATGCCGTTTTTGAATGTTATTCCGCAGGGTAATGTAGCATTATCCGAAGTGAAAGATTATATCAAAGCAGGTGCTCTTGCAGTTGGAGTTGGCAGAAACCTTACAAAAGGCGCAAGTTTTACTGAAATTACAAAACGTACTAAAGATTTATTGGAGCAATTAAATAATGGTTGATATTATTACAATTGGTGAAAGCCTTGTTGAATTTTCAACAAATCAAAAGCTTGAAGATGCAGAATGTCTGCACAAATACTATGGCGGAGATTCTTTGGTTGTTGCAATTGCTGCAAAACGTTTAAATTCATCTGTCGGGTTTATTACATGTCTTGGAAATGATGCGTTTAAGGATTACATGTTAAAAAGCTGGCAAAATGAGGGGTTAGATATTTCGCATGTAAAAATAGTTGATGAAAAAAACGGTATCTATATGGTATCGCGCCCGAGTGACAGTGGAAAAGAATTTATTTATTACCGTAAAAAAATTGCTCCCGCGAAATTATCTATTGATGATATTGACGAAGATTATATAAAAAGCGCAAAAATCGTTTACGCATCAGGAATTACACAATCGCTGTCAATAGCTTCACGTGAAGCTGTTAAAAAAGCTTTTGAAATAGCAAAAGAAAACGGCATTATGACGGCTTATGATCCGAATTATTCCTCGTTAATTTCGACAAATGAAGATGCTAAAGAGTATTTTGATGAGATTTTACCGCTGACAGATATTTTGTTTATGAGTTCAAAGTATGATACTAACAGTATTTTTGAGATAAGCTCTTTGGAAAATATTATGAAAATGCTCACAGATTCGGGCGTTCAAACCGTGGTTATCAAATCAAGCCAAAATAGCGGATATTATGTAAACAGCCAACGAAATACGGTTTTTGTGCCGTTTTACACTGATAAAGTCGTTGATACAACCTCATCTGGGGATGCGTTTAACGGAGCATTTTTGCATGCAATTACCAATAACTGTAACGCAGTAGAAGCTGCTAAACTTGCTTCAATTGATGCTGGACTTCAAGCTCAAGGGATTGGTGCGGTTAAATCTGTTCCGTATTGTGAAGAAGTTTATAATATCTATAATGCCGGAGATGTTTAATGGCTAAAAAAAGGTTTGTATTATCAGGTTATTTCGGGTTTAAGAACTTTGGCGACGAGGCGATTTTATCTGTTTTGGTTAATAAATTAAAAGAGTTTAATCAAAGTATTACCGTAATTTCATCTAATCCTGAATATACAAAATCTAAATTCAAACATATCAGAAGTATTTATACATTTAATCTGTACGATATAATCGGAGCTATAGCAAAATCAGATTTCTTAATCTCAGGTGGCGGAAGTTTGCTGCAAGATGTTACAAGTTTAAAAAGTTTGATTTATTATTTGTTGATTATTTTTATCGGACTGATGTTTGGTAAAAAAGTTATAATATTCGCGCAAGGTATCGGGCCGATTAACAACCCTTTCGGTCAGTTTTTAACAAAAAATTTGCTGAAACATTGCACTTATGTGAGTGTCAGAGATGAAAAAAGCCGGAATTTACTTAACTCTTGGGGAATTAATGCTGACTTGTTATGTGATCCTGTTTTTTCTACAAAAATTGAGCATGTTGAAAAGACAAATTCTGTGGCGGTTCAATTACGTTATTTTAAAACTATGAACGAAGATTTTATTGATAGGCTTGCCCTGAAGGTTTCTACGGAATTTTCTGACAAAACCGTTGAAATTTATTCTTTTCAGGATGATATTGACTTAAAAATTTGTGAACAGTTCCAAAAATCATTAAATTTATTAAATCCTGATATCAAAACGGTTTTACATTCAAATCTGACGGATGAAGAAATTATTTCGGGAATATCAAAATCCGAATATTTAATTGCAATGAGGTTCCATGCTATAATTGTCGGGCTTATATCGTCAACAAAGACTTTGGCAATTGATTATGATGTTAAGGTTCAAAAAATTGCCTTTGAGTTCGGTTTGCCTGTTATTGATTTGAAAAATGATTTTGGAGATAAGTTTCAGGATTTAAAGAAGATGAATAATCGTACAGCATCTAAAGCTTTTGATTGGAACGGATTTTTGAGAACGATTGAGGGGTAATTATGGTATTTTTTTCGGTAATTATTCCTGTTTATAATGTAGAATCTTATCTTGCGCGTTGCTTAGACAGTGTAATCGGGCAAACTTTTACTGATATCGAAATAATTTGTATAAATGACGGTTCGACTGACAATTCGCTGTCAATATTAGAACAGTACGCGGCAAAAGATAAGCGTATCGTTGTTATAAATAAAGAAAATCAAGGAGTATCAGCAGCCAGAAATGACGGAATTTCAGTAGCAAACGGTGAATTCATAATGTTTCTTGACTCTGATGACGCTTATTTGCCTGAAACTTGCTTTGAGGTGTTTGAAAAAATTAAACAAGATAAGCCTGATATTGTTTGTTTCGGGCATTCAGAAAACGTTAAGCTCGTGGAAAAACTATCAAAACGCGCAGGGAATGCAAAACTGAGAAATATTATAGCTAATCAGGTTTATATTTGGAACAAAGCTTTTAGAAAGAGCTTTGTAACAAAAAATGATATAAGTTTTCCTATTGGAATTAAAACGGCTGAAGATATGGTGTTTTGTTGTCTTTGTTATTTTAGACACCCTAAGTATTCTTATATCCCGAAATCTCTTTATTTATATACAACAAAGCGTGAAAATTCGGCGACAGGTCAGAGTTTATACTGTATTGAAAATGATATAAAGGCTTATAGGACGATTCTTGAATTTGCACAATATAAATCGGCAAACAAGAAGTTAAGGCTTGTGATTACCAATCATTTTCTTTCGGGTTCCGTACGGTATTGGAAAAATTTGTCAGTTAAAGAATACAGAGAAAAATATTTGCATGATATAATTCAATTTGTTAATTTAGTCAAGGAGCAATTTTCTTTTGCAGATTGTCTTAAGATGAATCGCTTTAGAAAGCTTTTAGGTATTATTTATTTCAATAATTTGACATCCTGCCTTAGCACGCATAAAATTAATTTATGAATATAAAAGAATTTTTAACAGGTTATAAAGGCAAAGACATGCCCAAAGAGTTAAAAGCGTTTAACTGGGGAGCATGTATTTTAACGTTTATTTGGGGGGTAAGATACAGAGCATGGATTACGCTGCTAGCTGTTCCGTTGTTGATTTTTCAACTTCCTTTAGGACTAAATTGGTTTTTGTATGCGGTTTTACAGATTTATTGCGGGATGAAGGGTAATGAATGGGCTTATCAGCTCGAGTGGTGGAAAAAGCCTGCCGAGTTTCGTAAAACACAAGCTATGTGGGCTGTTTGTGCGACTTTAATTACAATTATTGTTCCGTTTTTAACGGGTTTATTTATTGTCCGATTTGTTAAAAAATCTCCTGATAATTTGAAAGATTTTGTCAGGAATGCCCAGTGTGTCACTGCAAATAGTAAAATTAAAAAAGGTATCGGAAGAGTTTCTGTTATTACGACTCCTCAAGAAATGGCTCAAAGCTTTTCTAAACAGTTTAAAGGAACTCAAGTGGATGATAGTAAGGTTATTTTTACGACAAAAAACGGAAAATCATATTATATAACTTTTAACAAAACTGATAATGATGCGAGTTGTGATGTTTCGGGTAATTGTTTTATAACCTCTAATTACGAAGTCCCAGAGATGATGACATTGCCGTTTGATGCTTGTATTTTTGATATTGATAACAATAAAAATGTTACTCCTGATAAAATGACCTCAGAAGCCTTGAAAAAAGGTATTAATCTCTTTAAATATCTATAAAAAAAGACTCACAAAATGTGAGTCTTTTAAAGTTTGCTCCAGGCCAGACTTGAACTGGCACTGGGTTATACGCCCAATTGGATTTTAAGTCCAACGCGTCTACCGATTCCGCCACTGGAGCACGTGATTTCGGCTACTTGTTTATAATATAACAAACAATCCCCGTTGTCAATCAGAAAATTTATTCAAATATTTATCAATTTCTCTTATTCTTGTTGTTATATCTTCGATGATTAAATTTAGCGATGTTGTTACTGTTTCAATATTTGCGCAAGTTGAGCGACCGAGAAGTCCTGATTTTATATTATTAAATGCAAGTTTTTGGAACAGTGAAATTGCATCATAAAGTTCAGAGTCAATAATTTTATTTACACCTGCAAGATATATGAATAGCTCAGCTAAAGCATTTTTTCCTGCCGTATATTTTTTCAGTACAAAAAAGCCTTGTATATTTCTGAGTTTATCAAGAATTTCAGAATATATTTCCAGGATGTTTTGTTTTTTCATGACAAGATAATTTTTGAAGTAATTCATTGTCTGGCGATAACCGTCATCAATAATTGCCTGACGCTTTTCATTCGGGTAATTGAAATCCACAACAACAACATTTCCCGTATCTATGACAAGGTAGTCATATTTGTCTTTTTTGCCGTAAATGTTTTTTATAAAATCGGTTTCGGATGCCGTTATACACGTATACATTCCGTTAACGTATTCAATCGGGCTTGCATCTTTACCTGTATATGAACCTTCAAGTCTTATTTCAAGGATTCTATCGGGACAGTTTTTCAAGTTTTTTGAAAGTGACCACATAGGTTTTCCCTTCATTAAATCCCCGTCTACAAGCATGTTATCTTCAACCGTTAATGCTCGCATTAAACCCGGCATACAGCATGAAATTCTTACAGCCATTGCAACTTCAAAATCAGGAGTTTCAAAGTTTGAAAATTCTTTGCATGAAAAAGTTTTCATATTTGTTGTTATTATTACAAGATTTTTATCTAAATCCTTAAACGAAACAGGACGGCATTGTCCTTTTAAATAGGCTTCTTTGTAATATTTGCGCTCAATTAAATCTCTCAGCCACTCAAGAAAAACTTCGCCTTTACTCAGTGCAAATTTTTGATTAAACCCAAGCGCTATATCTCTGAATAATTCAAAGTTTACCGATAAAAACACTTCTGCAATTTCCTTCGAGGTATAACCTACAGCGTACAAAGCCGCAATCATTGAACCGACAGATGAACCTGCAAGGGTTGTTGTTTCTATACCTAATGTTTCAAGTGCTTTGATTACGCCAACATGAGCCGCTCCTCTTATCGCACCTCCGCCAAATAAACATGTATATTTAAAATTATTATGCTCTCTCATTTGTAACCTTTATTTTATCATAAAAAAAGGATTAACCATTCCCCGGTCAATCCCTTTTTTGTTTTGAACTTGTTTATAACCTTAAGCTGCAATACCTTTAATTTCTCTTATAAGGTATTCTGCAACCCATTCAAAGTCTTTGTTATCGTGTGCAGCTTTTTCTAAATATTTAACAGAAGCATCACCGATTCTGATAAGAGTCATTGCAACAACGCCTCTTTTAATACCTCTTACAACCTGTAATTGGTTAACTAATTCAGGAAGAACTTCTGTTCCGATACTTACCAATTCGTTTTCAATCTTATTTTTTGTTGTATTGTCTGCGTTTTCTAATTCTGATAAAATTTCATTAACTGATGGCATATTATTTTCTCCATGTTTTAATCTCATTTACATTATTATTATAATTTAAAAAATAAGCGATTCTTGATTTCCTTACATAATCTTTATATCTTATAAAGATTATTAATATCTTCTTTATATTTGATCGGTAAAATCAAACTTTCCGCGGGTTTCTTTTTTAATCCGCTCGGCGACATTTTCCGCCCAATGATCGAAGTTTTCTATTTCTCCGCGTTTTGCCATTTTCTTTATGACCCTGAGTTGTTCAGGTAAGTATTGTCTGCTTGTCGGGTTTTGTATCATCCATGGAAATACATCTTTCCCGCCTTTTACAATTGTGTTGCATTGTTTACATAAACCTATCATATTATCTATTGTCGCTTCTCCGCCTTTCTTTCTGGCAACAAGGTGATCTGCGGTTGCTAAATTTGAGTTAAATATTTTGTATATAATTGTTTGAAGCGGGTCTTTATCTTTTTCAACGTCAAAATCATTGTATTTTACAATAGAGTTTTTATTACAAATAATTTTTATTTTGTTTAAAAATGTGTAGACAAATACAGGCATATCTTTATCAAGGTTAAAGTCTTTTAACCCTTCACTGACAAATGCCATATAGCTAAAATCTTTTTTTAGTTTTCCGCTAAAAATGTATTCGAAAATGGCTTTTGATATTTTGTCGTAGTTATTAACTTCTGCAAGCGGTCTTGTCTGTAAAATATAAGGTCTTACTTTTGAAAATTCTTTAAATACCTTTTCAACTTCTTTTTCAGATTTTTTATCTGTTTCAAATTGTAATAATTCTACCAGTTTAAGTTTTGAGATTTCCGGGTTATCTTCTGCTAATTTGATAAGTAAATCAGCAGTTTCTCTTGCGTATTTTCCTATGTATTTATCGTATTTCTGAAGTATACCGAGATAGCCTTTTATAGTTGAACGGTGTTGCAGTTCATGCTCTATTTTTTGTTTTATTTCGTGCGGAAGCATGGTGGAACCGCAGCCTGCACATGGAATATCTGTTTTTGATTGGGTAATTGGTGTAAATTCGCTGTGTCGGGAAGCTATCAGATTAAGTTTTTTTATGGTATCTATTTCTTCGGTACTGAATGTTATTTCATGTTTTGATATTCGGTCTATAAAATTACATAAATAATAAATATACGGAGAATTTGTTTGTAGGGTTTTATGACCTAATTTCATTGAAATATCCTGAAGATATGTCCGTATATTTCCCTTTAATTCAGGATCTTCTAAGTCTGATACATTTAAAAATGTTTTTTCACCTGTTTTTTCTGAACATGATTGACAGGTTAAGATTTCATTATTTGGGTTATCAAGTCCATAAATATTGGAGATTTTCCCATGAGTAGTCAATGCTTTTGAAAATATCCTTTCAGACATTATTTGAGAAATTTCTCCCGGTGTCATATTTTTAATGTTAGGATGATAAAATACAAATAAATAATCACTGCTATTTCTTAATCTTAGTATGGTATTATTCAATAATTCCAGGTATTGAGGTTTACTTAAATTGCAGTTGTGAAGGAGTGGAAAGAGTTTTTTACTGTAATTATAGCTACTTGTGTTTGGTTTTATTTGATTTACAAAATTTTCTATATCTTCTTGTTTTTCTTTAGGCAGAGTTTTAGAAAATTCTAAAAGATACTTGTTTGATTTTGTTATAAGGTCTTTATGTTTTAAAAATGCACCTTTACAGAGTTTGTTAAAAAGTTCCATAAAATCGTTGTCAGAAGTTTGATGTTTCCTGAGGATTTTACTCATGCCTGCCGGGACATAATATTTATATTCTTCTATTAAATCAGAAAAATCACTTGCCGTTTCGATTTTTGAGGCTTTGTCTAAGATTATTTGGTAATCTTTTTCTGACAGCATCATTTTACCGCAGCGCGGGCAATGAATCCCGCTTATGTCCTTTGCCTGTTCGACATAAGAAACGGGAGCACTTTTTGATAGTTCAAACGTATCTGTTTCTGTTCCGTTAAAATGAATAAATGGGGCTTTTTGAACATTTTGAAGCGGTTTTTGTATGACTAAATTATAATTTATCGGTAAAATTTTCATTGCAGTGATATAAAAACCCGTCAAAATAATTTTTGTCTAAACTTTAACTTCTTTTAACGTTTCTATATATTTAACGGAATGAACTGCTCCTATTGCACCGTCAGAGGCTGCCGTAATAACCTGTCTTAACGGAGTGTTTCTCACATCTCCGACAGCATAAACTCCGTCTATTGATGTTTTCATTGTCTCATCCGTTAAGATAAAACCTTTACTGTCTTGTGCGATTTGACCGCTGAATTTATCAATATTCGGGCAAATTCCGATATACGGGAAAATTCCGTCAACTGAAATACTTGAAGATTCTCCGTTTTTAGCATTTTTTAATATGATTGAATTTACTGTCTTATCACCTTTAATCTCTGTTACGCAACTGTCCCAGATTATTTCAATCTTATCATTAGCAAAAGCTCGCTGTTGAATGATTTTATCAGCTCTTAATTCATCTCTTCTATGAATTATATAGACTTTTGACGCAAATTTTGTAAGATAAACCGCTTCTTCAACTGCAGAATTGCCTCCGCCGACAACTGCTATAACTTTATCTTTATAAAATGCTCCGTCGCATACTGCACAGTAGCTCACTCCTCGTCCTATAAATTCTTCTTCTCCCGGGATACAAAGTTTCATTGGTTTTGCTCCTGTTGCAATAATTACGGTTTTAGCATGAAACTCGTCTGTTTTGGTCTTAATAACCTTTGGTTGAGAAACTAAATCAATAATTTCGATTTCCTGCATCGGAAATTTTTGCAAGCCAAACATATCAGCATGCTGTTCAAATTTTTCCATTAAGTCGAATCCGCCGATTTTTGCAAATCCGGGGTAATTTTCAAGTTCCAGGTAATTTGACGGCTGTCCGCCAAGCATGCTTATATCAATGAGTGCTGTTGAAACTCCGCCTCTTGATGCGTATAATCCTGCGCTGAAACCTGCAGGTCCTCCTCCTAATATTAGTGTGTCGAATTCATAAGTTTGCATAATTTACTATCCTCACTCGTTTAGAATACTTTCTCCTGCAATTTTCTCTCCCTTAAGTGAGTATTTCGCAGTTTCGGTTTTCATTATGTTACCGTTGATTTCTGATACAGTGTCCAGTTTTAACTCATCAAGGCCCTCAAAACTCTTGCCAGTAATTGTTATTGTCACTGTATCAGTTAAGTATTTGTTTCCGTTTTTACCGCTTTTTGTAAATGTAACAGTGTTACCCTCAACCTTGTTTACTTCTACTGTTGCGCTAGCTCCCGAAAACGTATTACTTAAATTAATGACGTCATTTTCAACAGATAAGTTCCACAAATCTAACCCTTTTTCTTTAAAAGTTATAGGAGAATCCGTATCAATTCTTTTTGACACAACCCGCCATAATCCGTACATAGTACTTGGTACAGCGGCTACCGAACCTTTTAGTAACGGCTCTGCACTGGTAATATTTATCAGCCCAAATGCAATAAATAATATGAGAAAAATTCTTAAGCAAAATTTTATCATATTAAACAGATGCCATTTTCATTTGAAGGGTTTTTGCAGAATCTTCATAGCCTGCTCTTCCCATTAGTGCGTAAGTGTAATTTTTTGCCTGTTCCACTCCCGGTTGGTTGAATGTATTTATATTATACAGTTCTCCTACAATTGCTGTTTGAACTTCTAACATATAAAGAAGCTGAGCAAGGTAATAGCCGTTAACTTTCGGGATTGTAATCGTTACAGTAGGTCTTGCGTAATCAGATAATGAAACTCTTGTTGAATCTGCTTCTGCATTCATAAGTTGATTCATTGTTTTTCCGCCAAGATAACCTATTCCTGTGTATTCAAAAATTCTCGGGATATCAAGCGTTGTATCAAATTCTTTTACTCTGATAAAGTTTATAATCTTGTCATTCGGACCTTCGTTATATAATTGAATTTGAGAATGTTGATCTGTTGCACCAAGTGCTTTTACAGGGGTTTGTCCGATATGAACGTGATTTCCTTGTTTATCTGTGTCTTTTCCCAATGATTCTGCCCAAAGTTGAACAAACCAATCCGAAACATATTTTAATTTACTTGAATACGGCATCATTACAGAAATATGTTTACCTCGTTTTATATCAAGTAAATACTGTATTAACGCGTTTTGGGCTGCAATATTTTCATTGATGTCGGTATTTTTTAAGGCTAAATCCATATCCTTAATACCGTTCATTATTTCATCTATATCAATCCCGACTAATGCAAATGGTAAAAGACCTACTGCAGAAAAAACCGAAAATCTTCCGCCAACGTCATCAGGAACAACAAAAGTTTTGTAACCTTCCTGTTCTGCAATTTGACGAAGTACACCTGTTTGTTTATCGGTTGTTGCTACAACATTTTTTCTGTATTCGTCTTCTCCGAGTTCTTTTTCCAGTCTGTCTTTCACTATCATAAATTGTGACATAGTTTCGGCAGTTGAACCTGATTTTGTTATGACGTTAACTAATGTCTTTTTTAAATCTAATATATCTAAAATGCCATTAATTGAGTCAGGATCGATATTATCAAGGAAGAAAATTCTTGGAAATTTATCTCGTTGTTCTTTATCAAGTAAATTCCAGTAAGGTTTTAACAATGCTTCTGTTACAGCCATTCCGCCTAGTGCAGAACCTCCGATTCCGAGCACTAAAATGTTATCAAACCTTCCACGAAGCATTGAGGCATATTCTTTGACATACCACAATGTTTCTTCGTTATAACCAAGGTTCATCCATTGAAGCCATTGACCCGGTTTGTCTTTACGTTTGTTTAAGTCGCTTATGATTTCAGCGATACGTTCTTTATATTCTGTGAATTCTTTTTGAATATTCAGTCCGTGCTCTGGACCTACAACCATTGCATCCGCGTTTCTGTAATCAAACGTAATCATTGATACCTAAAATCCCTTCCTCTTATATTTTTTCAATTAACCTCTATTTCCATTTTATATACTCAACAATAAAAAACAAGCCCTCATACTGGAAGAAGGCTTGTTTAAGATTTTCTTATTATGCACTTTGATCGAATTTGAAAGTTCTGTCAATGTTTTTAGTTATTACTTGTTTGATTGAATCATATTCGGTTTGTAATGAAGAGTGTTCTGTATCAATATTTTTTAATTGAATATCGTACATATTGTCTTTTGTTTTGATATCATTCATTGCTCTGTTATATTCAGCTTCAGCTTTGGCAACGGCTGCATCATCTGTTACTTCGGTAATTCTTGTACATGTTTTATATTCAAGAGATTGCCAATTATATGATTTATCAACCTGTTCCATAGTTAAAAGTCCGCTTTCTAAAGCGTATTCAATCCATTGTGGAGAAGATGCAAGACCGTTTTCAATAGCTTTGAAACCTTTTTCCATTCTTTTATAAAGGTTTGTATACCATTGAGCTTTTGAGTCCGCATTACCTTTGTTTTGGGTGTCATATTGATCAACCCAGGCATATTTTGGTGTGCCATATTGTTCTATCAACTGGTCTGTAATGAAAGTTTTGATTACGTTTTTGAAGTTTTCAGACAAGAATGAAGCTTCTTCTGTTAAATCCTCACCTGATGCGTCTTTTGCGTTCTTAGCAAGCCATAGAACGTATTCTTCATTTGTTAATTCATTCATTTTAATTGTTCCGTTTTCTATAGCTTCTTCTATAGATATGGTTGTATAATTTGTTATATTCCCGTCATTATCAGTTATAGGGAATTGAAATTGTGCAGTTACGTCTTTAAAAATTGTATTTAAAAAGTTTTCTTTACTGCGATTAATGGTTTCAACATAATTTTTCACATTATCAGAAAATGTTAATCCGGTAAGTTCACCATTAATAATCATTTCGCCTAATTTACCATAGTCAGTGTTTTCACGTAAAATAGTTAATATTTTTTCGTTTAAGTTTTTAACTTCACCGGCTTGTGCTTCTGCATTTGAAATGGTTTTTGTGGTAGTAAGCTTATTGTCATCTGAAATTGAAAATTTTATTTCTCCAATTTCGATTAAAGCATTATCCGAATTTATATATTGTTCTTTTAGTGTTAAATTATTTAAAAAGTCTTTTAATAAAGGTCCTCTTTGTGTTGTATTTCCATCACTATCAGTAATCGGAGTAGTAGGTGGTGTCCAGGTTGGGACCTCTTCTGTTAAAGTATTGTCAATTCCTGCGTAAGTAAAAGTGCCCCCATCTGAATTTTCAACTTCAGTTACTCTTCCATCGCCATCAATGGTTATTGTGTAATTTTCAAGCAGAAGAGTTGTATTTGTAGTTTGGTTTATTTCTTCGGTACTTTTTACTCTCAAGTTTCCGCCTGAATATGTGTAGCTTTTTAGTAATTTGTCTATTGCATTGAATGTAGAACCGTTAGGTTGTTGTAAACCTGAAATAAACTTTTGAGTTAACGGGTTGTTATAGCTGTAATTGTTTGTAGTATTACTATATGCATTTTTTAAGTTAGTAAGATTTGTTTGTGCACTATTACTTTCAGCATATTGGAATCCGCATCCTTTACCGTTTTCTTCTCCGCCAAAGTATTTGTTTAAAGTTCCGCTTAATGCATGAGTAAGTGTATTTTTTGCAGATATATATTCACTGTAAGCTTTATTATAGTTTTCTACTTCAACAGAATTTTCGTATGAACCGTATTCTTCATACCATTGTTGTAATTTATCGCTTGAAACATTATTAAACGGAGCAGGATATTCGTCATTTTCAATTCCGCCTGCTTGTTCAAAATATGTTGTTGTATATTCTAAACCATGATCTTTTAGATATTTATTTAAATCTCCGTTAGCAGCTTTAAACATTGCAGCTTCAGATTCACTGACTAAAATTTGTCCTGATGAATTTATAAGTCCATATTGTGTGTTATATGAGCTGTATGCCATTAAAGAATTGTATGTTAAAGGTTGAGTTAATGCAGCTCCTGTTTCATCATAGTTTGTGAATTTTAAGGTAGCGTTATTCAACGCATTAACGTATGCTTCACTTGCTTGTGAGCTTTGAGAAGCAAGGCGCATTTTTGCATTATTAATGGTTTGAGATCTTAACTCGTTATCAGAAAGACGAGCTGTTAGAGTTAATAATCTGGCTTGTGATGCTGCCATTCCCATAGTTTGCGTTGTCCTTTCGATTTCCTTAAAACTTTTCTTATTCTGTTTATCGGCATTTTTACGCGAAACTTTAATATTTTGAGGGGTATTGTTAAGATTTTGTTACAATGTATTTTTGCATAAGTAACGGGCAGAATTTTTAAAAATTCTGCCCGTTTATTTATCATCCATCATTTAGTAAATCACTATTATCCGACTGAGGAAAAAGATGAGCAAGATGCTCCTGAGAATGACCCGCCGCAATCAAAACCACCTGCGCTAAATCCGCAATCTCCGCCAAGTAATGCGACTGCTGATGAAAATCCTGCCATAAATCCTGAATCATCTCCAGTTGTTGAAAATTCACAATTTGAATACATTGAGTAATCTATAGCGACAGGGTTAGAAGAAATATATGTATCATATTCGCCCATTGTTAACATGCTTTTAGCATCACTTAAGCTCATTGCCAAAATTCCTGAATTTTCAACAGGATGATTTTTAATATTATTAGTGTTGTTTGTCTTTGAACTTCTTGATTTTGTTGCTTTGTCGCCGAATAATAATATCATTTGTAACTCCTAATATCTCGTGCTTCTTACATTTATATAAACGATTTTGAAATTTGCTGTTTTCAGCTTGGATTATTTTTGTTACAATTCTTCATATTAATTTAGAACTTTTGGTTTACTCATCTAAACCCATGGGTTGATGTACAAAGCTTTGAATCAGTGTAGTATAAACGTGTTAGGGAGGGAGAAGGAATGAAAAAGTTATTTTCAATGTTCACATTCTTAATTGTATTCTTATTCTCGGGCAGTATTGTAAAAGCTGCTGATAATAATTTGCACACAATAACCTTAGAAAAAAATAATGCAGGATATAATATTATACTCGGTTCTGATAAAGTTGCGAAAGTGACGAAAAAGACTCCGTCAGAGAATGAGCTTGTTATGACGCTTTACGGTGTAAGTTCGTCAGAAACAGTTAACGCACTTTATAAAGGTACCAATAATATTAACAGCCTGATTATTGAAAATTCGGCTCCAAACAAGTTGAAGGTTTATATTAAGGCAGAAAATATTAAAGATTCTACAATTATGATTGAGCCGATTGTCGGTGAAACTACTATTGTTGCTGAATCTGTACCATTGGATAAGGTTCTTTGGGTTGTATTTGTCCTTAGTTTATTTGCCGTAATATTCAAGGTTTCAAAAGATATTTCGGAAGACGAAGATAAAATCTTTATCAAAAAAGATATTAAAGACAGAGAAATTGAGTTATACAGGAAGTATAAAAGCCAAAATTTTGCAACTGCAAACATATCTTCAAATTCTGAGTTTAGAATGAAAAAGATGATTAAAAAGATAGACAGAAGAATTGATGACAGATTAACTGCTTCTATCAGATAAAGTTTTAAACCTCAAAAACTTAAATATATCCCTAAAACATTTTATTTCAGGCAAGTATTTTTATACTTGCTTTTTATTGTTTAAAATATTCATCAATAAGATTTTTGATAATAACGGATGAATCACCTTTTCCGTATGGGTTTAAGGCTTTTAATCTGGAATCTTGGCGATGTTTTGACAGTATTTCTGACGCAAAAGATGTAATTTTGTCATATTCAGCGCCGACTAAAACCGAAACGCCTGCGTCAATTCCTTCTTGACGCTCTGTTTCGTATCTCATAACAAGTGTCGGACAGCCAAATGACGGAGCTTCTTCCTGTATACCACCCGAGTCTGTTAATATAAGTTTTGCATTCTTCATCAAATACACAAGATAAGGATAATCAAGCGGACTTAATAAATAAACGTTTTCAAATTCTCCGAGTTTTGAGTAAATCTTGCATTTAACATTCGGGTTCGGATGAACGGGAATTACGAATTTGTGATCAGGATAAGTTTTTACAAGGTATGTAATAGCTTCAAGTATCCTGTCAATTCTTTCACCGTGGTTTTCACGCCTGTGAGCCGTAATTAGTACAATTTTATCGTCAATCGGAATTTCTTTAGACTCAAAAAATACTTTAGCCTGTTCCATTGTCTTGCCTGACAGGCAGAAAAGTGCGTCAATTACGGTGTTTCCTGTAACAAAAATTTTGTTTTCGGAAATATCTTCCTGTAATAATGCTTTTTTATTTTTCTCGGTCGGTGCAAAATGTAATGCTGCAATGCGAGATGTCATTTGACGCATAACTTCTTCAGGAAACGGTTCATAGATATCATACGAACGAAGTCCAGCTTCAACGTGGAATACCGGAATCTTTCTGTAAAAACTTGTTAAAGCCCCGCACAGAACCGTCATTGTGTCACCTTGAACGATTGTTGCATCAATTTTATTGTCTTCAAAAACTTTATCTAAAGATGTAAGTATTCTTGACTGAACTTCTGCTAATGTTTGGTCAGGTCGCATACAGTCTAAATTTATATCAGCTTGCAGCCCGAAATATGCCAGTGTTTGGTTTGATAATTCCTTTTGCTGTTCGGTGTTGCAAATTATTACTCTGTATTGTTCAGGGTATTTTCTTAACTCCAGTATCACAGGAGCCAATTTTATAACTTCAGGTCGTGTTCCGAACACGAATAGTATATTCTTCTTATTCATAACTTGAAGTTTAGTATAAAAGTTATAAATTTGCAATTAACATAAATTATCTTTTATGCTGTCTTCCTGTCTAATTTATTTACTCCTTAAACCTTTTTAATATGCACAAGAAGGAGATAATTATGCTTGATTTATATATTCTGGAAACCTGTCCGTATTGCAGGAAAGTAATGAATTTTCTAACAGAAAACAATATTAAATATCATAAATTTGATGTTTCAAATAAAGATAATATACAAAAACTTCTTGCTTTAGGCGGCAAAGAACAGGTTCCGTTTTTATATGATGAAGATTCTGATGTGAAAATGTACGAATCCGATGATATTATAGACTATTTGAATAAATTTATACAGGTGTAAATATGAGTTACGGTTATAACGCAAGAAATTCACATATTGATGTTAACGAATGTACATCACGCGGAGCATGTTCCATTTCTCCGTCAATATCATCATTATCGGAGCTTGCTATGGTGTTTTTACAGCATATTGCCTATTATGTAATCAGGCTTGAAAAACTCGGGGCAAGTAATGATAAATTAAAATTTGATATAATAAATATTCTTGCAAGTTTTGTTTCTGTTAATGAATTTAGCGAAGAACAGTTGTTTGAGATTGTTCAGAACGCCTTTTTCATGCTTGAAGATACAAAGAAAACTTATAACGATTATTGTAAGCGCGAAAATATCACCTCTAAAGATTTAAAGGAAAAAATTCTTTTCAGTGAAAAAACTTCTATATCCAAAGCGATTTCTATAGGCGAGAAGATTTTTTTAAGAAATTTCAATACAAGAAGCAGTGAAATAAAAAATTTAATAACAATTCTTGATATTGTGATGAAAAGTGTCAGTCTTAATATTATTAAGCTTACTGATTTCAATGAGTATGATACTCATGCTTATGATGAAGTAATTTCGACTCTCGATTTATTTAATCATCGTCCGATAAGCAGTAAAAAAGTTGCAGACAGTATCAATAAATTGGCTGAGCTTGATAACAATCTCCAACTGAAGATTAGTGACTTACTGTTATCATCCTTTGGCGGGATTTCAAAAGTGGAAGTTTCTCATTCCAGCCGTAAAGGTAAGGCTATATTAGTTTCGGGAAATAACTTCTTTGACCTGTTGAAAGTTTTACGCGAAACTAAAGGACAAGATGTTGATATTTATACTCATTCTAACCTTTTGATTACACATGCGCTGAAGGTTTTCCATGAATTTGAACACTTAAAAGGGCATTACGGTGATTCGACCGAAAATTGTATTCTGGACTTTGCAACTTTCCCGGGGGCAATTCTTTTAACAAAAAATTCTAAAAATAATACAGAATATCTCTATCGCGGAAGATTATTTTCAAACGATTATATTGTGCCAAAAGGTGTAATAAAAGTTGAAAACAATGATTATTCCGAACTAATTGAAGCTGCCAAAGAAGCTAAAGGTTTTTCTAAGGGTAAATCTAAGCCTGATACGATTCTTGGGTATAATGAAAATGAATTAAATAAAAAGTTTGATATGATTGTTGAAAAACTTAATAACGGCGAGATTAAGCGTTTGTTTATTATCGGTACGGAAGCTCAACTGCTTGTTCAAAAAGAGTATTTCAAAGACTTTTTCAATATGCTCAATGACGATGAATTTGTTATAAGTTTTTCTTACGAGTCCTCTCGGGAAAATGTTATGACTATTCCTATCGGCAACTATATTCCGCTTGCGACAAATATTTTGATGAAATTTTTTGAAAAATTTTCGATAAATGATGACAGTATTGTCTTTATGTTTACAACATGCGATGTTATGACGATTTCTAATATAATAAAGCTAAAAAGTGTCGGAGCAGAAAATATTTATATGGCAAAATGTTCACCAACACTTGTAAATCCTGCAGTTTTTGAAACGTTCAGCAAAAAATATGATATACACACAACCGATGAACCGATTCGGGATTTATCGATAATACGCAACGAAAAAAGCACCCAATAATAATTGAGTGCTTTTTAACCTTCCACACTGCCCTGCGGATCTTGTTATGACCCTGTCGGGCGATAATATATTTACCCCTAGTATCTGTAGTGAGCAAAAGCTTTGTTAGCTTCAGCCATTCTGTGGGTATCTTCACGTTTTTTGCAAGCTGCACCTTGTCCGTTAGAAGCATCAAGAATTTCATTAGTTAATTTATCAATGAAAGATTTTCCGCCTCTTTTCTTAGCTGCTTCAATCAATGCAGATGAAGCAAGAGCAAAACCTCTGTCAGCTTTAACTTCGATAGGAACCTGGTAAGTAGAACCACCGATACGACGAGCTTTAACTTCCAAAAGCGGTGTAGCATTTGTCATAGCTTTTTGGAATACTTCAATCGGATCTTCGTTAGTTCTTTCTTTAATTCTTTCCATTGTTCCGTAGAAAATCTTTTCAGCTAAAGATTTTTTACCGCGGCGCATGATTCTGTTAATAAATTTAGAAACATCAACGCTGCTGTATACAGGATCTGCTAAAGGTATTCTTCTTGCAGGTTTAGAACGTCTTGACATTACTTCTTACCTCCCTTTGCATTTTTCTTAGCACCATATTTAGATCTGCTTTGAGTTCTGTTAGCAACACCTGCAGTATCTAAAGTACCGCGAACGATGTGGTAACGAACACCCGGTAAATCCTTAACACGACCGCCTCTTATAAGAACAACACTGTGTTCTTGTAAGTTGTGACCGATACCCGGAATATATGAAGTAACTTCAAATCCGTTAGTTAATCTAACCCTTGCAACTTTTCTAAGTGCTGAGTTTGGTTTCTTAGGGGTTGTAGTGTAAACCCTTGTACATACTCCGCGTCTTTGAGGACAATTCATCAAAGCAGGAGATTTTGTTTTGTCTTGTAGCTTTTTACGTTCAGAACGAACAAGCTGGTTAATAGTTGGCATAATTTCTCCTTTTAATTTTACCAAATTGCACTGACTAAGCCTTCTTGGGAGCTTGTGCTTCGCGTCCCGGCTTTTACATAATTTATACGAGCCGTCAAATCCAGCACGAAAATTTCGACCAGTATACTACTATAAAACATCAAGCAGGGGTAAATGTCAATACTAAATTTACGATTTTTAGTCACTCTGAACTTGATTCAGAGTCTATACATGTTAATGAAAAAGCCCCTACGGGATGAACCAACATTGACAGACTCCGTGTCAGGCACGGAGTGACGTATAATATTTTACCTTGCAGCGTAGTCTATAATTTTTGAAATCCCGAAAACTCTCGGGTATTTACCGAAGAACGAAAATACGCACATATAAATAATTAACCCTGACATAATCGCCTGAATCAATGAATATGGGCCGATAAACGGTTTACTGAATAAAAATGCGATTTGTGCGGCTAAATAATTTATAAACGGAATATACGATAAAATTTGCAAGATTATATTAATACTTGCTGCCAGTACAAAAAATAATAATGAAATAAATATTGATTGAAAAACATTAAATCTTAAAAAATGCGAAGGTGATTTTTTGCGAAAATACATAATCACAAGCATAACCATTCCGCCCCAACCTGCTGTAAGATATGTAATCGCACTTACGATTCTATCAAACCAACCGACGGAAACTGATTTTCTCATTATGCGACTCCGCGAACTGATTTAACGTAATCTTCCATTACCTGACTGTAAATCAATCTGTATTCGTCATTATCGGGAGCTAAGCTTATTGAAGCTCTGTAAGCCTGAATTGCCTGTTCCAAGTCTTTATTCAGATAATGAACATTACCTAAAAGCATATAAGTTTCAGGGTCATTCGGTGCTGCCTGAATAGCTTCTTTATATAGTTTTACGGCTTCACAAAGACGGTTAGAGCTTGAATAAAGATTTGCCAAAAGTACATAAGCGTTTGGAGCTTTTGGGTCAAACGCGATTGCTGTTTTAAACATATCTTCGGCTTTTCCGTATTCTTTAAACTCTGTCATTGATATTGCGTAACAAATATAGATTTTATATTTGTCATCCGTCATTGACAGTGCTTTTTCATAATATGTGTAAGCCTGTTTTTTATCCTTCATCAACGTTAATGCGTTTGCGATACAAACTGCAACAAGTTCGTTGTCGGGATTCAGTACAAAAACTTTTTTGAAAAGTTTTAATGCTGTTTCATAATCAAACAACTTGAAACAAACATTACCTAAATCTATTAATGCATTGCAATTTTCAGGATCAAGTGATAAAGATTTTTCGTAATAAGCTTTAGCTTCGACATAATCTTCAATATCCTGATATAATAATGCAATTGCGTTGTAAATTTCAGGATTTGTTGAGTTTAAATCTATTGCACGGTTGTAGTAAAATAACGCTTTAGAAAAGTTTTTCCACTCTGCAAAAACATTCCCGATGTTGTAGTAAATCAGGTAATTTTTAGGGTTAACTTCCAAAGCTTTGTTGTAATAAGATAATGATTTTCTGAAATCTCTTTCATAAAACCACATTGTACCCATACCGACCAAAGCTTGAACATCATCAGGCTTGATTGCAAGCAAACTGTCTAAAACAGATATAACTTTATCATAATCTTTTTGCATAAGATAAAGTTCTGATAATTGGTGATAATTTGCAATATTTTCAGGCTCTTTAGCCATTTTAACGACAAGCTCGTTAATCTTCTCATTTAAACTCATATTTTCCATGTCTTAATTGTAGCTTATAAAGTCTTTTTTGTAAAGTTATTATTCATTGTCACCCTGAACTTGATTCAGGGTCTATCAGTTCTTTTGTTAAACCAATATCTTCAGACAAATCTTTAAATTCAGGATTGCTTTCATTTATTAAAGCTAATTTCCATTCTCGTTTCCAATTTTTAAGTTGTTTTTCCCTGTTTAAAGCATCTTCAATAGATTCTGTCAGTTCAAAATATACAAGTTTATTTAAATTATATTTTGAAGTAAACCCTTCATTATGTTTTGTCTTATGCTCGTATATTCTTCTTAACAAGTTGTTTGTTACACCAATATACAAAGTAGTGTTGAGATAATTCGTCATTATATAGACTGCATTCTGATTTTTCATAAATATATTATATCAAATGGATAGACCCTGAATCAAGTTTAGGGTGACTGTTTATGGTCATTCTGAGCTTGACTCAGAATCTATCAATGTTGATTTATTCCACAAACTAAAATCGGGACAGATGATTTATCTTGTCCCGATTATTAAATTTTGTTTGCTTCTATTTTCTACTTGTAAATGTTATTCTATCTTCTAATTTCTATCTATAAAACTAAGTCGTTACTAATTAGCCCCCTGCTGTATATTCAGGTTTCAAGTTCTTAGCACCGTCTTTTTCCATTTGCTTACAAGCATCGTAGTCGGCTTCAGCTAATTGAAGTTGAGAGTTCAGTTGGTCTTGTTCCATTTGAAGCAGTTCTTCTTCTTGCTTCAATGGTTCAAGCTGAGTATCACGCAAATTTTCGAAATAATCAGCAATCATTTGTTCTTGAGTAGCATACCAAGCATCTTTATTGCTTGTAATCATAGATGATTTACTATTGTACTCATACAATTTATTCTGATCAATTTCTCCGGCAGGACTTCCGCCTGAACTTATGCCTAATTCCTCCTGCAGTTTTTGAAGTGCTTGTTGGCTTGCACTATTTGCAGCAAGTTTAAGCTGGTTTTTAGCCTGTTGCTCAGCCCTGGCAATTTGCTTATCCATAATTCCGACTTGTTTGGTTGCTCGACGTAACCGTGTCTGAACGCGCATTAACTGGGATTGTATATCCCGTTTGCGCCTCCCGGCCGCCAATTTTCCAAATGCTCCTAATAAGAAACCCATTTTTCTAATCCTTGTGTTAGTTGTAGTGTCCTCGTATTTATATAAACGATTTGTTTTTCCCATAATTGCTTTTTTTGAGCCGTTTTATTAAGAATTGTTACAAACTACTTAAATATTTGAGTATATACTTTTTATATCGCAGAGTATCTAATACAGTATTTACGCCGATATAGCAAGTTGATAATTTTTTGTTTTTTTATTAACTTTTTCTTTTTGTCATTCTGAACTTGATTCAGAATCTATCCATGTCAATAGAAAAACCCTAACGGGATAAATTAATATTGACAGACTCTGTGTTAAGCATGGAGTGACTATTTAAGATAAATACTCCTATGATGAATGACAATAAAATTTTTTAATGTTACAATTACTGTATTGAATTTACATTTTTGATTAGGGAAATTTATCATGTTAAAGAAGTTTTTTAACCCAAAAACCATAATTTTTATAATTTTAACAATATTGATTTTGTTGTTAATGCCTAAGTTAATAGGATTATTTATGCTGTTGTTTGCGTCATTTGTGCTTGCTGCGGCATTGAACCCGTTTGTTAATAAGCTTGAAGAAAAGGTTAAAAACCGTGCTTTATCCTCATCCATAATCGTTTTAGGCTCAATTGTGCTACTTTTTGCTTTGATTTTACCGATTATTGTCATGTGTTATAAAGAAATAGAGTTATTTATTGCAATCATGCCGCAAAAGGCTATGAATCTTTATAACTTTGTTACGCATTCAAAGCTTTACGGGCACACTTTAGCTGAAATTATTCCTATGGATCAGCTTATGGATGCTTCTTCAAATATTGCGCAAAATCTTTTTAATCAGTCCGTAAACTTTACTATGGCGGCGGCTCAGATGATTTTCGTAACCTTGGCTTTAACCATGTTTATATATTATATTCTTGTTGATAAAAATTATTTAAGGTCGAAGTTTATAGAATTTTTCCCGCCTGACTTAAAAGAAAAAGCAAGTTTTATATTACATAATATAACATCTAAAGTCGGTAATTACGTAAGAGCACAGGTTGTCTCAATGATAACCGTTGGTGTTATGATTACGATTGCTGTTGCTGTTTTGGGTATTGATTATCCTATATTGCTCGGATTAATCGCAGGGATTTTAGATATTATCCCACTTCTTGGTCCGACAGTTGCGCTTGTCGTAATCATTGCTGTAGCTTTTCCGCTCGGGATTACTAAGATTATACTTGCAATAATTTTATTCCTTGTCGCTCAGCAAATCTCAAATTATGTAATCCGTCCGTTCTTATTCGGTAAGTTTATGAAACTCCATCCGATTACAATTTTGGTTGCACTATTTGTTGCAGAAGAGTTCTTGGGAGTTTGGGGGGTAATCTTGTCCCCTGCGATAGCTGCAACATTATGCGTACTGGTTGATGAACTTTATTTATCACCGATAAATGAAAAGGAATCAGGTAACTTAGTTGAACAACAGTAGCGAAACCTTTTTATACCAAAGAGAATTAAGAAAAGATGCAGACTATAACATGTGGTTTGTCTTTCCCGGGGTCGAATCGTTTGCGTTGTCTTCGCTTGGCTATCTTTGGCTTTTTCGTGAAATCGACATGCTTTGCGATATTAATATAGAAAGGGTTTATTCTGATACCAAAACCACACGACTAATGCGTGATAATATAGATTTAATCGCCTTTTCGCTAAGTTTTGACATGGATTTTCTTGAAGTTTTTAAGTTCATGGATTGGTGCGGATATCCGTTCAAATCATCAGAGCGCGGGGAAGATATTCCTTTGTTGTTTGCGGGTGGTCCTGTAATAACTGCAAACCCCGAACCATATAGAGAAATTTTTGATTTTATGGTGCTCGGCGACGGTGAGGAAGGAGCCAAGAAGGGGTATGGGATTAATTCCTTAGTAGTTGAAACTTGTCGAAAAATGAAAGGTCAATCAAAATCCGAAATCCTAAAAGAATTATCAAAGATTGAGGGTGTTTATGTTCCAAACCTCACGAAAAATGTTGTTAAATCAACAAAAAAACTGCCCGAATGCATCTATACGCCCATAATCAGCGAAAAAGCGTTCTTTCCTGATACTTTTATTCTGGAAGTCGAGCGAGGATGCGCGAACATGTGCGGATTCTGCCTTGCATCTTATATTAATTTACCTATCAGGTTTGTTCCGTATGAAAAACTTATTGAAACGATTGAACTCGGTTTAAAACATACCAATAAAATTGCGCTTTTGGGTGCTCAAATTACCGCTCATCCTCGGTTTGAAGATATTTGCCGCTATGTTGAGGCAAAAATTGATAACGGCGAAGATATTGAAATGGGTGTTTCATCATTGCGTGTAGATTCTTTTACCGTTCCGATTGTAAGAACTTTAGTGAAAGCGGGTCAGAAAAACTTAACCCTTGCGATTGAAGCGGGAAGCGAGCGATTGCGGCGCGTAATTAACAAAAATCTTACAGAAGAACAGATTTACAAAGCGATTGAGGCTGCTGTTGCGTGCGGACTTCGTGGGATGAAGTTTTATGGAATGATAGGACTCCCAACAGAAACAATGGGTGATATTGAAGAAATTGTCGCACTATCTAAACGCATAAAAGCTAAATTTAAAGGATTTGATATCTCTTTCGGATTTTCAACCTTTGTGCCAAAAGCACATACGCCGTTTCAGTGGTTTGGGCGCGACAGTGAAAAATCCTTGGAGCAAAAATCTAAATATCTTCAAAAAGAATTACATAAAATCGGGGTTCAGGTGAGTGTATCAAGCGCTAAATGGGATTATTATCAAGCGGTATTGTCCCGTGGAGACGTGAAGTTGACTGATTATTTGATAGAAGTTTATAATTTGGGCGGAAAACTTGGAGCCTTCAAAAAAGCTGCAAAAAATCTCGGAATTGATACCGATTATTACGCAACCCAAAATTATAATTATGATGAAGCGCTTCCGTGGGATTTTATTGACATGCGCCCGGGGAAAGAGTTTTTAATCAAAGAAAGCAAACGGCTTATTTCTTACAGCGGTGTGTAATCAGAATAAACAAGGCTTGCCCAGTTATCAAAGTAGCTTATCTGGGTCGCGCTGCCCGTTCTGATAAATATTTTATTCAATTTATCTTCTGAAATATCTAAAGCCGCACAAATTGCTGCTTGAATGATTTCAGGGTGAGTAACTATGATAATTCGGTTTCCGATATTTTGTTCAACAAGGTTGTCTATAACTTTTTTTACTCTTGATACAAGTTGGGTAGAACTTTCGGCATCTCCCATTGATTCATCGGGATTTAAAAGTAAATGATTAAAACCTTCGGGGTACTTATTCAGAAGCTGACCGATAGTTTGACTGTTCCAGTTTCCGTATTTGCGCAATGTAAGCTCATCCACCGTTACGTAATCTTTTTTAAAAAGTTTTGCAATCATCATTGCCGATTGTACCGTGCGAATGGACGGAGAAGTATATATAACGTCGTTTTTAACCCCTCTTGCTTTTAAGTATTTACCCAGAGCCTCGATTTCTTCTACGCCCGATTCTGACAACGGCGGGTAGTTTAAGGCATCTGACAGCCTTCCTTCTTCTGAGTATATTGTTGCTCCGTGGCAAACAAAGGTTATTTTACATTTTCTGTGAAAGTACATATCGGCTCCTTATATATTATAATTATAGCATAGTTTTTATTTTTGCGGTAGTATAAAAGAAAAAGGAGAGATACATGAAAGGAACAGCTTTTAAATTCGGAGATAATATTTCAACAGACCACATTGCACCCGGAAGGTTATATCACTTGCGTTCAAACCTGCCTGAGTTTGCAAAACACGTGCTTGAAGATGCTGATGAAACTTTCGCATCACGCATGAAAAAAGGTGATTTTGTTGTTGCAGGGTCAAACTTCGGATTAGGTTCCTCACGTGAACATGCTCCGCTTATTATGAAAATTGCGGGAGTCGGTGCTGTTCTTGCTAAGTCTTTTGCAAGAATTTTTTACCGTAACGCTATAAATATCGGGCTTTTAGCTATCGAATGCGACACTGATTCGATTGATGAAGGTGATGAATTAGAACTTGATATAGAAAAAGGGATTATTACCAACCTTACTAACGGTGCGATAATCCAAATTGAGCCGTTACCGCCTGTTATGATTAAACTGCTGGAAGACGGCGGGCTTGTTGAACATATTAAGAAAAACGGTGATTTTAAACTTACTGACTAATTGTTTTTAGCGTAAAAGCTTAATATATTGAGTTTAATGTAAAATTATTATATCCTGTTTTATATAGGACAGACTTATTTTAAAGGGAGAAAGCATGAATATTCAAGAACGTTTAGACAGCATAAACGCAGTTATTAAAAATATTGCAGAATTTATTCAAACCGATGAAAATATAAAAACCGATTTTAATGAGTACTTAAGAACTATCGGCGCTAATTCTAAAAACGGTGTACCTTTGCAGACTGCGTGTTTCAGTTATATCTTAGAAAGAAACCTGGGAGAAGATTTAAAAAGTATTCCTCAGCTTTATCTTGAAAGCAATAAAGGGCTTGATAAAGATGTAAAAGATGTCGTAAACGCGATTGATGAATCAATTTCTTCCGTGTTTGAGATTAAAAAGGTTACAAAAACAGGTTTTGAACTTCTTAATATCGTTAATGAGCGCAAATATATGATTACCTCACTGATGAAAATGACTTCATTCAGAGGTTTGGGTTCAGGTGATTATATTATTGCCCGTATCGTTAATATTAATGGCGATTACTTCCTGTTAGAAATCTCAGGTGTTCTTCCTGCAACTAAAAAAGATGACGCTTACCGTTTTGCGGTTGCAAAGATTATCCAAAATCCTGAGTTGGTTTACCTTGACAATCCTGAAAAACAAAAAGAAATAGAAGAAGATGTTGCTGATATTTATAAAAAGTTTGTTGACTTTTTTGGAACAACAGAAATTATTACAACCAACAAAAACGCTGACGCCTTAATCGGTGTATTTAACGATTACGCAGAAGAAGGTACTAAGTCTGATTTTTCCGAGCTTGTGGTTGAACCTGAAGAGTATAAATTCTTTAGCGTAAATGAATTTAATAACTCTTACGATAACTTCTTGGAAAATTCACTCGGCGGATTTTCTTCTCATAAGGAAACTTACGATGTAGGTATTATCTATGATGAAGAGTTAGGATTGTACGCAATTCCTTTCTTCGGTACCTTTAACAAGATTTTCGAAGTTAAGGATTATACAAAGGTTATTAACTATGATTCTTGTATTAAATACTTCCTTCAAAATGATAAATACAGCGCAAACCTTATCAGAGCGGTTGCTTCTAAACACAAAAACTTTATGGAAATAGTTAACGCCGTTCTTGCTAAGAATTATACATTAGAAGAATTACTCAAAAAATACAAAAGAAGATATATTAATAATAAGATTATATCTTCAACTACCGCATTATATCGTTCTAACGCTTTTTCAAGCACACTTGGTATAATTGAAGATAACGAATCAAGACCTCAGATTGACACAACACAAAAAATCGGCAGAAATGATCCATGTCCGTGCGGCAGCGGCAAAAAATACAAAAAATGCTGCGGAGCTGCCGTTCTTCAAAGCTAGGAAATTATGATAAAACAGTTAAAACTAAAAAATTACATATTAATAGATGAACTGTGCGCGAATTTTGATAACCGCCTTAATATTATCACAGGTGAAACGGGTGCAGGTAAAAGTATTCTGTTAAATGCAATTGATTTGGTTTTTTCTTCGCGCGTATCAAAAGATGTGATAAAAACAGGGTGCGATAAGGCTTGTATCGAGATTACTCTTGATAATACAAAGCATGATTTGTCAAAGCTTTTTGAAGAAAACGGGATTGATAATTGGGGCTCAGAAGTTATTATAACAAAAGAAATTACCCAAAGTTCGGTGCGATCAAGGATTAACGGAACTCTTGTGAACCAGGAGATGCTGAAAAATTTAAGAACCTTGTTTGTTGATATTCACTCTCAGCACCAGACGTATACTTTCTTGCAGCCGCAATATCATATTAATTTGCTTGATTCATACGGAAAAGAAGATTACGGAAAGCTTTTAGAGGATTACCGCACGCTTTATTCAAAGTATGAAGGGTTACAAAAGCAATTAGAAACCGCGAAAAATTCCGCTAATGCCACTGAATCCCAGATTGATTTTCTAAAATTTCAAATAAATGAGATTGAAGAAGTTAATATCCAGGGTGTAAATGAAGATGAAGACCTTTCGCAAGAACTTGAGGTGCTTGCAAATGCGGAAAAACTTAAAGATTTAACGGGAAGTTCTTATTGGGCAATAAACGGTGATGACGGCTCTATTTTAGAGGCTTTATCAAAGATTAAATATGATATTTCAAAAGCCGTATCATTTGACCCGAAACTTGAACCGTTGAGTCAGCAATTTTTAGATGCAATGGAGAATTTGCGCGATATATCATCTGAATTAAGGGATTACAGCCAAAGCCTTGATAACGATACCGCGCGTTTAGATGAAATTCAGGAACGATTGTTCTTAATGGATAAATTAAAACGCAAATACGGCGGAACTTTAGAGTCAGTTTTAAAAAGTTATGAAGAATTTAGTGCAGAATTATCCAATATTGAATACTCAACAAAAAATGTCGAAGAGTTGGAAAAAGAGATAAAAACAGTTCATTCCGAGCTTACTGTCTTAGCCGCTCAAATTACGGAAAATCGCAGTAACTACGCTCAAGTATTATCAATATTGATTCAGGATAAATTAGCTGTTCTTGAACTTCCAAAAGCTCGTTTTGAAATAAGGATTACACCGAAAATTTTATCCTCAAACGGAGCAGATAACGTTGAATTTATGATTTCAACAAATGTTTCCGAAGACTTAAAACCTCTTGCAAAAGTAGCATCAGGCGGTGAAATTTCACGTGTTATGCTTGCCATAAAATCAATTTTTGCTCAAAACGATGAAATTGATACCGTAATTTTTGATGAAATTGATACCGGGATTTCAGGAAAAGCAACTCAAAGTGTGGCTGATGAAATGGTGGAATTAAGTAAATCTCATCAAATTATAATTATTACTCACCAGGCAATTATAGCCTCAAAAGCCGACAAACACTTCTATGTGCGAAAATCTCAAGCCGATGAAACAAAAGTTGAAGTGTATGTCCTGACAGGAGATAATAAAATTAAAGCAATAGCAGAACTTGCAGGCGGTACGATTAACGAGCAGTCAATAGAGTTTGCGAAATCGCTTATTGAAACGTAATTAAGAAGAGGAGGAGAGTATATGATTTGTCCAAAATGTAACATTGCACTTGAAACTTTGCGTATAAAAAGTGTGACGGTTTATTATTGTAAAACTTGTAAAGCTATGTGGATTTCGTTTCCTATGCTTAAGAAAATCGGAGCCATACTGGATTTAAAATCCGAACTTGTTAATCCTGTTGAAATGGAACCTATTAATGTAAAAGAAGCACCAAGGAATTGTCCTGAATGCGGGAAATCAATGGATAAGGTTTATTTTAACGGAACTCTTGTTGATAAGTGTTCGGAATGTAACGGTGTTTGGTTTGATAACGGTGAATTATCAAAATATTTCGGGTTCTTTATGAAAAATCCTGCAAGATTAACTGATAATGTAACCTTTATTAAAGAAAATTGCAGTGTAGAACCTAAAAAAGAACCTGAATTTCACGAACCTGAAATCCAAAGTAAAGAATTTGAAAAACCTATTGGCAGTGTTAACGGATTTTTTGTCGCGGCAATTTTGCTTATTGTTGTTCTTATTTCTATTTTTGGATTGTTAGTTATTCCTATGTTTGCAGCACTTGTTCCGATTTTAGTTATTATATGTGTGTTTGTCTGTGCGGGATTTAAGATTTTAAAACCGCAGGAAGCTTTTGTTTTAACTCTTTTCGGTAAATATGTCGGAACTCTTCGCGGTGCAGGTTTCCATTGGATTAACCCGCTTGCGGTCAGTGTAACTCCGTTTGTTCCTGTTTCATTAAAAGCCATGACTTTAGAAAACGGCAAGCAAAAAATTAATGACCAAATGGGAAATCCTATCGAAGTCGGAATTATCGTAATTTGGGAAGTTCAGGATACCGCAAAAGCTATTTTTAATGTTGAAGATTACAAATCATTCATTTCTGTTCAAAGTGACTCGGCATTGAGAAATATCGTTAGAATGTATCCTTACGATGCGCCTGAAGCTTCGGGGGTTCAATCACTTCGCGGCGACAGTGCGGAAATTTCCGCTAAATTAAAAGCTGAAATTCAGCGTAATGTAAAAGTTGCAGGTATAAGAGTTGTTGATGCCAAAATTACACACCTTGCTTATGCTCCTGAAATTGCGGTTGCAATGTTGCAAAGACAGCAGGCTACAGCTGTTATTGATGCTAAAAAAGCAATTGTAGACGGAGCTGTCAGCATGGTTGAAATGGCATTAAACAGATTAAATGAAAATAATGTAGTTCAGCTTGATGACGTTGAAAAAGCCAAAATGGTTAATAACCTGCTTGTAATACTTTGCAGTAATAAAGAAGCTCAACCTGTTATCGGTAACAGGCACTAAATATTTTAGGGACGAAGCCTTTTGGCTTCGCCCTTTTTAATAAAAATAAAACTGATACAGAAATTGCTCCTATATCAGTGATGAAAGATGATGAATATTTACAACTATGAGTATGATTAGTTTTCTATGTAATCCTTAAGATGCGCAAATTTTTCGTTATGTCTTAACTTATTTATTGCACCCTCTTCTATTTGCCTTATTCTTTCTTTTGAATACCCGAGAAGGTTTCCCAGTTGAGCAAGAGTTTTCGGGGTTGATGAATTTATCCCGAATCGGTGTATCAGAACTTTTTGCTCACGTTCGGTTAATCCTTCCAACATTTGAGGTATTCCGTTTTGCAGTAAATCTTTTTTAGTCTGTTCCTCAGGTGAATTACATGATTTATCTTCAATATAATCACCTAAGCATAAATCATCCGTTACTGCGGTTTCTAAACTTATCGGTTCAAGCTGTATTGATTGCTTGATTTTTTTGAGTTTTAGAATACTTACATCCAAAAATTCTGCAAGTTCGGCTTCTGTCGGTTCTCTGTCAAGTTTTGCGGATAATTCGGTAAATGCTCGTTTGTATTTTCTTATTTTATCTGCCATGTGAACAGGGATTCTTATTGATTTTGAATTGTTTGCAATTGCTCGGATTATTGATTGTTTAATCCACCAGGTCGCATAAGTCGAGAACTTGAAATTTTTTGAGTAATCAAATTTTTCAGCAGCTCTGATTAACCCGATTGAGCCTTCTTGTACTAAATCCATGAATAGTACACCTTGTCCGACGTATTTTTTTGCGATACTTACAACAAGTCTTAGGTTTGCTTGTATAAGTTTTCGTTTTGCAATATCGGATTTGTCTTCTTTAATCTGTCTGCCAAGATTTTTTTCCTCATCAGATTTTAGAAGTTTTATTTTTCCTATTTCTTTTAAATATGTTTGCAAAATATCATCTTCATGCGCTATTGCACTAAATGTTTTAATTTCATTATCTTCTGTTGTTTCAATTATTTCAGGACTGTATTTTTCACAGTCAAAATTTTGTGCTAAAGTAACTCCCACATTTACCTCCAACTACTATTTATAAATCCTTACACTCATATAGACGAAAGTTTTTCAAAAAAGTTTCAATAAATCTCTTGACATTAAATTTTGTTCTTGATAATATAAATCTTGCGAAGAGCAATAACACAATAGTTGAAGATTAAATAGTAATGTGGGTGTTTAGCTCAGTTGGTAGAGCGTCTCCCTTACAAGGAGAGGGTCGGGGGTTCAAGTCCCTCAACACCCACCATTTAAAAAGAATCCAAACGGATTCTTTTTTTTATTTGTCTATAATTTAAAAGCGGCCTTTCGGCCGCCTTTTTTATCTTACACTATATTATCAACGTTATCCATTCGCTTTTGGGTTTCGTGTTTTAGGATTTTTCTTGTCATATAAACAAGTAAACCTACTCCCAGCAGAATTATGAACGCAATTGCAAAGCCACTGTATCTTACATATTGAAGCTTAATTTGCGTCGGTTCGTTTTCTTTAACTTTCCATGTATAAACATTACCTTCAAAGTTTGAATCAGCGTTGTTGTATGACGCAAATGACGGGACTTTTATTGATATTTCCATATTAAGTTTTTGAGGTTCTTGCGGAATTTCTTTGTTAAGTTCTTCTCTTGCCTCATTTGTAAATTGTTTAGTATCTTCATCTAAGTTTGACTCAATTGAATCTTCTCTGTCCAGAGGAGCTTCCATTTCCGACATGTCACCGTATTTTTGATAGTATTCTGGTTGAAGCCCTTTTGCATCAGGGGTTTCTGTTTTATCTTCAATTACTGTAATTTTATCCTGATTAGCCTTGTAATCGAAAGTTAAATCAATATTGTATGAAGATATAAGGAAGTTTTTCTTAATTTCAATAAATCGCCCGCTATCAAGATTTGTTGTGAACCCTAAAGATGATAAGTCAAGATCTTGGTTTGAAAGATTAGGAACTTTTTTTGTGGCTTTAATACTTGAACTTTCTTTATCAAATACAGTTTCAACTTTGTATTTGTCGTCAAGGAAGTTTTCATAATTTTTCATTATTGATTGAGCCGTTGCATCTTTAACCTCGTTAAGTTTACCTTGATATGTAAGTTCTGTTACGACTTGTGCTGATTTATTGTCATCGATTGTTATTTCAGTATTAACATTTGCGCATCCTGTCAGCATAGGAGTCAAAATAATAAGTGATAATAACATTTTTTTCATAGCTAACTCTCCCCTGTGTCTTATTATAAGATTATGATATCATAATTCTTTGTATATGTTAAATTATAAAGAATATTTAAGGTATAATACTTGTATGAAAATTAATGATGAATATGACTTAAGAATAGAAAAGATGACAAATTCAGGTGCAGGGCTTGGCAGAGTTGAAGATATGGTTGTTTTTGTCGAGAATACTTGTCCCGAGGATTTAGTCAAGGTAAAGATTTCAAAAGTTAACAAATCTTTTGCAAATGCAAATATTGTAGAAATTATTGAGCCGTCTAAATACAGAGTAAAACCGTTTTGTCCTATGCAAAAAGTTTGCGGAGCATGCCGGTTTCAATATATAGATTATAGTTACCAGCTAAAGGTGAAAAAAGAGATAACCGAAGATGCAATAAGAAAAATCGGTGGCTTAGACATTAAAATTGAGGATACGATACCAAGTCCCGAGATTAAAAGCTACCGCTGTAAGATTCAATATCCGATATCAAGGACGAAAAATTCAGGCAGAATCCTTGCAGGGTACTATAAACCGAAAAGTCATGAAATTGTTAATATTAAGTATTGTCCTATTCAGCCTGAGATTTGTGACAAAATTATTGAATTTATCAGACAAAGAGCGTTTGACTACGGTATTTCAGGGTTTATGGAGAAAAATCACACAGGTGATTTAAGGCATGTTGTAATACGTAGTTCAAAGTATACGGGTAAAAACCTTGTGGTGCTTGTTGTTAATGCTACAAAAACGTTTGACAGGCTGAATGATTTTGCAAAAGCCATATATGATGAATTTGAAGAAGTGTCGGGAGTTTGTGTAAATTTCAATTCAAAAAAAACTAATGTAATTCTTGGTTCTAAATCGGAATGTCTTGTCGGGTGTGATTATATAGAAGAAAAAATCACAGATAAGGTTTTCAGAATCGGTGCTAATACTTTCTTTCAGGTTAACCCGAAAAGTGCCGAAAATATCTTCAAATATGTAAAAAATTATATCGCGGATAATTTTGAAACACCGCAGGTGCTTGATGCTTACGCAGGAATTACATCTTTTGGCATAGTTGTATCGGATGTTTGCAAAAAAGTTGTCAGTGTTGAAGAAAATAAAGAATCATGTGATTTAGCAAGAACAGTTGCTGTTGAAAACGGTGTAAATAATGTTGAAATTCATAATATGGATGCAGGAAAGTTTTTTGCTAAAGAAAAGCGTAAGTTTGATGTTGTAATTCTTGATCCTCCAAGAAAAGGCTGCACGGAAGAATCCTTAAACGAGGCATTAAGACTATCAAAAGACACAATTATATATGTAAGTTGTAATCCTGCAACATTAGCACGTGATTTGAAATATTTAACCGAAAAAGGAGCTAAAGTTCAAAGCATTCAACCGTTTGACATGTTCTGTCACACTTATCATGTTGAAAATGTTGCGATAATTAAGAATTAGTTCGGACATTTTCTTTTGGTCCGTATTTTTTAATTGTTGCATCAATATCGTTTTGAACCTTTATAATGGTATCTAAATCATCCATTCTTTTACGTTTTATTTCTTCAATAAGTTCTTTTCGTGCTTTTGAGATGTCTGATGCGTATATTGTTTTGTCATGTCTTTCCTGATATGTCGGAGTTTCTTTTATCATTTCCACGATTTTTTCATCGCAATCATTAGATTTAATCTTCTCTATTTCTGCTTTATAGTGTAAAGGTATTTTATTTCTGATACCTTCGGATAAACCTTTCAAAGACAAGGTTTCAGTTTGGGTAAGTTCAACCGGCAGTCTGAAAGGATCATTAACGTAATCTGCATTTTTTGCATTAGTAAATAAAGGTATAGAAATTTTTGAGCATAAAATATTTGAAATAATTTTAATATTATTTTTTACTCTTTGCGCAGGCGAATGCTGTTCCGGGTTATTAATCTTAGCAATATGTAAGGTATCTTTTAATTCTCGTCTGATATTGTATGAATATTTTGATTCGTCAATTTTAGCTTTTGCGGTTTCTTTTCCAAACAGAATGATAACTTCCATCGGCGGAGCATTCTTTTTGGTTTTATCTTTTAATCTTAATTGAATATCTTCATAACCTGTTGGTAACGGATCGCTAACGTATTTACGAAGTTCAGGTCTTAATCCTTGCAGTTCTTCTTGTGTTACATCGGCAAGTCTTATATCAAAATCTGGTTTTCTTGTTCCCGAAATTTTTGCTATTTCGTAGCCCCTGCTGTCTAATTCGGTAATTATGTCATCAATTAATTTAAAGTCATGCGGATTTTTGACATATAAAGTAGAGCGGATTCTGTCCAGTGGTTTTGCCCCGCTTCTTATAAGTTTAGAAACAAAAGAATCTTTGCTTTTTACGGGTGAATGCTCACAGTATTCTCTGTCAAATTCTACTCCGCGGTCATTAAATTTCATTGCTATGGATTCAAGGATATCCATTAATCTGTTTGAGTAAATAGTATATTCGGGAATTTTTTTCTCATAAGAGTGTTCTACAACATCAATCATTGTAGTTGTTGCAGGTTTATTTTCATGCAGTTTATCTTTTTTCTTGGCAGTAAAGGATACCGTATCAGTTTTTAATTCAGTATGAATTAAAGGCACAACGCAAGTGTTGTACGAAAAATTTTGGTTATTGTTATATTTTTTTGTAAATAATGCGGGTGTTAAAAATTGTATATTCATGAAAATTCCTACCTTCTTTTTTATGAAACCACGTAAAGAAAAAATTTTTACATTTTTGTAACATAAATTTACAAGTTTAAAATTTGGTCAAAAGATATGTTTGTATTATCATGTATGAGTACAGTTGTAATTAAGTTATAGTAAAATAAGGAGGGTTAAAATGCCGGGAAGAACAATTACAGTTGACGGTAATTATGCTGCCGCTCATGTAGCTTATGCTATGAGCGAAGTTTCAGCAATTTACCCAATCACACCTTCATCTACTATGGGTGAATGGATTGATGAATGGGCTTCACAACACAAGAAAAATATTTGGGGCAAAGAAGTAAGAGTTGCAGAAATGCAATCAGAAGCAGGTGCTGCAGGTGCAGTTCACGGTGCTTTGGCTGCAGGTTCTTTAACTTCTACTTACACTGCTTCTCAAGGTTTATTACTTATGATTCCTGTTATGCACAAAGTTGCAGGTGAAATGCTTCCTACAGTATTCCACGTTGCTGCTCGTGCTTTAGCTGCTCAATCATTGGCAATCTTTGGTGACCACACAGACGTTATGGGTTGCCGTAACACAGGTTTTGCAATGTTAGCCGCTAACTCTGTTCAGGAAGAAATGGATTTGGCTTTAGTTGCTCACTTAGCTACTTATAAAGCTAAAGTTCCTTTCTTACAATTCTTTGACGGTTTCAGAACATCTCACGAAGTTCACAAAATCGAAGAAATCTCTTATGAAGATATCAAATCATTAATTGAACCTAAATATATCGAAGAATTCAGACAAAGAGCTTTAAGACCAGAAGCTCCTAAATGTAAAGTCGGTGCTCAAAATACCGATGTTTACTTCCAGGGCCGCGAAACAGTTAACAAATACTATGAAGCTGTTCCTGATATTGTTCAGGAATACATGGATAAAGTTGCTAAATTAACAGGCAGACAATATCATCCGTTCGATTATGTCGGAGCACCTGACGCTACTGACGTTATCGTTGCAATCGGTTCAGGCTGCGAAACTATCGAAGAAACAATCGAATACCTGAACTCAACTCGCGGAACCAAATACGGTTTGGTTAAAGTCAGATTATACAGACCGTTTGACGTTAAACGTTTCAACGAAGCTCTTCCTGAAACAGTTAAACGAATTACTGTTCTTGACAGAACAAAAGAGCCTGGTTCAATCGGAGAACCGTTATACTTGGATGTTGTTGCAGCTATTGCAAATAAAGACGTTAGAGTTATTGGCGGACGTTACGGTTTATCTTCTAAAGAATTTACTCCGTCAATGGTTCTTGCTATTTACAAACATTCTGAAAATAACGGATTCCACGGATTTACCGTTGGTATTGAAGATGACGTAACTAACTTATCATTAAAAGTTGACGAACATATCGTTACAGAACCTGCAGGAACTACAAATTGTATGTTCTGGGGCTTGGGTTCAGATGGTACTGTCGGTGCTAATAAAAACTCAATCAAAATTATCGGTCAATACACAGATAAAGATGCTCAAGCATACTTTGCTTATGACTCTAAAAAATCATTTGGTGTAACTGTTTCTCACTTACGTTTCGGAGACAGCCCGATTAAATCAACATATTTAATCACTGCACCTGATTTTGTATCTTGTTCTGCTCACTCTTATATTGGCAGATATGACCTATTAAAAGGTATTAAAGAAGGCGGAACTTTCTTGTTAAATTCACCTTATTCAAAAGATGAAGCTTTTGCTCATTTAACAAGAGATTTACAAAAAACTATCATTGATAAGAAAATCAAATTCTACAACGTAGATGCCGAAAAACTTATCAAAGAACAACCGGGCTTAAGAGGTAAAGGTGCTAACACTGTTATGATGGTAGCTTACTTCAAAGTTTCAGGTATTATTCCGTTCGAACAAGCTCTTGAAGGTATGAAAGAAATGACTAAGAAAACCTTCAAGAAAAAAGGCGACGATGTTGTTAACATGAACTTAGCACTTATTGATGCAGCCGTTAACGCAACAGAAGAAGTTGTTGTTCCTGCAACATTAGACGGTGTAGGATGTGTTGATGATGTTCAATTGTTACCTGAAAACGCTTCAGAATTTGCTAAGAAAATCATTGAACCTTCTATGAGATTAAAAGGTGATGATATTCCGGTTTCAGCAATGAGCGTTGACGGTGTAATTCCTACAGGTACTGCTTGTCTTGAAAAACGTGGTATCGCTCCTCGAGTTCCACACTGGAACAGCGAATTCTGTATTCAATGCGGTATCTGTGCATCAGCTTGTCCGCATGCTGCAATCAGAACTAAATTAATTGAAGATAAAGACTTGAAAGATGCTCCTGCATCATTCAATACAATCCCTGCAAAACCTGCTTTGGCAGATGAAAAATTCAAAGTTCAGGTATATTGTGAAGATTGTACAGGTTGCGGTGTTTGTATCGATCAATGTCCTATGTCTAAAAACCCTGAAAAAGCAGCTTTAACATGGTCAACAATCGAAAAAGAAGTTGATGATTGCGAACTTGTTAATGAAAAATTCTTTGACGAATTGCCTGACAATTTCATGGGTAAAAACACAACTAAAACAATCAAAGGCGCAATGCTTAGAAAACCGTTATTCGAGTTCTCAGGCGCTTGCGCAGGCTGCGGTGAAACACCTTACGTTAAATTGGTTTCTCAATTGTTCGGTGAAAACGCAATTGTTGCAAACGCTACAGGTTGTTCTTCAATTTACTCGGGTACTTTCCCTACAATTCCTTACACAACAAATAAGGAAGGCAGAGGTCCTGCTTGGGCTAACTCATTATTTGAAGACAATGCTGAATTCGGTTACGGTATGAGACTTGCTGTAAACCAAAACAGAGATACTTTGAAAACTTATGTTGAAAAAGTTCTTGAATGCGACAAAACACCTGCAGACTTAAAAGAAGCTTTAGAAGGTGCTATGGCTCACTTTGATAACTCTAAAACCGAAGAAGCTGTTGCCGCTCAAGATAAAGCAAAAGAAATTCTTGCAAAATACGCTGATGTTGAATGCGAAGACTTGGCAAAAGTAAGAGAACTTCAAGACTACTTCACTGATAAGTCAATCTGGATTATTGGTGGTGACGGTTGGGCAAACGATATCGGATACGGTGGTATTGACCACGTATTGGCTCAAAACCAAAATGTTAATATCCTTGTTCTTGATACCGAAGTTTACTCAAATACAGGCGGTCAGGCTTCTAAATCAACACCGACAGGTGCTGTTGCGAAGTTTGCTACAGGCGGTAAACAAACATACAAGAAAAACATGGGCTTAATGAGCATGTCTTACGGTTATGTATACGTTGCATCAGTTGCATTGGGTGCAGATAGAGCTCAAACTCTGAAAGCGTTCCAGGAAGCTGAAGCTTACGACGGACCGTCAATCATCTTTGCTTATGCTCCATGTATTGCTCACGGTATCGATATGAGTAAAACTCAAACCGAACAAAAACGTGCCGTTGAAGCAGGTTACTTCCCATTATACAGATACAATCCTGCAAATGAACAACCGTTCACTTGGGATGCTAAAGATCCTAAAGGAAGTTACCAAGACTTCATCAGAAGCGAAGGTCGTTATAAATCATTATTGAAAACTAACCCTGAAGCTGCTGAAGCACTTTATACGCAAGCAGAAGAAGATGCTGCAAAACGTATGAATGTTTACAAAGCAGTCGGTGAATTGATGAAATAATGATTAAATTATTATAAAATGAAAAGAGCGGGAGAAATCTCGCTCTTTTTGTGTATAATATATATAATGGTCAAATTTTCTTACAATTTAATAACGAAAGACAGAATTAAGATTGCAATAAATCATTATAAAAATAATCATGATGAAGTTGTAATAGTTATGCCAGGGTGGTGCATGACAAAGGATTCGGAAGCTTTTGTAAGGATTTCGGAGTGCTTTACAAACTCTTATGATGTAATTTGTATGGATTTTCGCGGTCATGGTAAAAGTGGCGGGATGTATACTTTTACATCCCTTGAATTAATGGATCTTGATGCTGTTGTAAGATACGCAAGAAAAAATAATTATAAAAAGATTTATTTTGCGGGATTTTCGCTTGGTGCCGCTATGGCTTTAATTTACGGTTCTAAAAGCATATTTGTCGATAAAATTATCGCAGTATCAGCTCCTGCAGATTTTGATAAAATTGAAAACAAAATGTGGAAAAAAGAAGCATGGGGTGAAACATTTAAAAAGTTTGAGATTGACAGATTTATGTCAATAAGACCTTATCCCGTGTTTTTAAAGAAAATTAAACCTATTAATATTGTAGATAAAATTAAGGTTCCGACGTTATTTGTTGCAGGGA
Organism: uncultured Candidatus Melainabacteria bacterium; assembly: GCA_947570135.1. Taxonomy (GTDB): domain Bacteria; phylum Cyanobacteriota; class Vampirovibrionia; order Gastranaerophilales; family Gastranaerophilaceae; genus Zag111. The sequence goes on from CANOTP010000006.1 coordinate 87,395, forward strand.
AAGACGACCCGACGGTTTATCCTTGGCACACAAAAGCGCTCTATGATAAGGCTGTTTGCCAAAAAGAATACAAGGTTTATAAAGACGGATGTCATGCTGAAGATTTATTCCTTCATTTTGAAGATGATTTTTCGAAACTTTGCCTTGATTGGTTAAACTGAGGTTTATTTACCTCCTAATTCATCTGGTCGTATACTTTGCGAACTTCTTTAATATCCTGCCACATGTACCATTTTGGAGAACCCTTTTCGCGGCTGTCGTTTCTTAACAAATATGACGGGTGGAATATCGGCATCATTTTTGAGTAATTAGGACCTTCAAACCATTTACCGCGAAGCTTTGTAATCCCGAGTTTTGTATCAATAAAAGAGTTAACGGCAACTCGCCCGCAAAGTAATATAATTCTCGGTTTTAAGATTTCTACCTGAGCGTTTAAATATTCCCAACAAGCAGCTTTTTCATCAGGCAGCGGGTCACGGTTTTCAGGCGGTCTGCATTTTAAAGTATTACAGATATAAATATTTTTATGCCTTGAAAAGCCGACACAGCCTAAGATTTTATCTAAAAGCTGACCTGCTTTTCCAACAAAAGGCTCGCCTTTTTGATCTTCATAATATCCCGGAGCTTCACCTATCAGCATCAGTTTAGAATTTGGCACCCCGCCTGAAAATACAATATTTGTTCTTGATTTACACAGGTTACATTTATCACAATTCAAGCATTTATTCTTAATTTCCGCTAATTGAGCATCAAATTCTGTTGCCAAACTTATTCCTCCGGTTCTAATACAGATATTACCGCATTATTAATTGATAAATATTGTTTTATTGCGTTATTTATATCTTCAATCGTAATACTTGATAAATCTGTTAAATAATCTTCTATCAGTTGTAAATCTTCACATACTGTTAGATAAAAGCCTATATTTTCTCCGATTTCGGATACAGTTTCTGCTTCGTATGCAAATTTTGATTTAATACGTTTTTTAGCTTTCATAAGTTCTTCTTCTGTTATCGGAATATTTATCAAATCAGACAATTCTTTTTTGATAAGTTCTATTGCTTTTTCTTTATATTTAGGGTTAAAGTTTGCCTGAATAAAGAAGTTATTACCGTCTTTGAACGGATAATTTTCAGATGAAACCATGTTAAATATTTTCTCAGGTAATTTTTCAACAAGGTTTTGGTTAAGCCTTGAACTTGAACCGTCACCAAAGATTAAACTCAATAAATCAAGAGCTATCGTTTGTTTTAAATTACTTGCCCTTGGTCCGAGCCAACCAAACATAAGGTATGATGTTTGAACATTTGATTTATTTTCTATATATTTTGTTTCCTGAACGGGTGTATCTATTATATTAACACGTGTTTCAGCTTCAATTCTATTAGGGAAAGTAAATTTTTCGCAAAGTGTATTTAATACTTCTTCGTGGTTAAAATCACCTACAATGATTGTTGTAATGTTTTTCGGCGTATAGAATTTTTTGTAATAATTATCTATATCTTCTCTAGTAAGACGTGAGATAATTTCGGGGGTACCAATTACATCGCGTTTATACGGGTGATTAGTGTACATATTATGGTTACAGGTATTGTAAACTTTTGTCCATGATTGGTCTTTTCTCATCCTAATTTCTTCGATAACAACATGACGTTCTCGTTTATCTGTTACCGTTGAATCATTGATATCAAACGGTGCTCCGAGTTCTTCTGATGGGAAAACAGGATCCATCATCATATCAGAATGTAAATCAAGTGCCAGTTTAAAATCTCTGCTATCAATACCTTTTGGCAGGGTTACATAATAAAATGTGTAATCCTTCCAGGTTGCAGCGTTAACTATAGCACCTTTAGATTCAAGCATTCTGTCAAATTCTCCGACTTTAAAGCGATGAGTGCCTTTAAACATCAAATGCTCAAGAAAATGAGAAATTCCGTTATTATCATCATCTTCGTTAATTGAACCTGTTTTAACCCAGGATGATACATTTACCATATCTCCTTCTTTGTGTGCAAGTACTATTTTATGTCCGTTATCGCGTTCATATACTTCTACAGGTTTTGTTAAAAACGGATAATTTACTAATGTTTTTTTCATATAAAATTCCTCATCTCCAATTTGATACAATTATTATAACATAATGCAAAAAGTTTTGTTTAATATATAATTCATGTATGAAGGATATTTTAAGACAAATTAAGGGAACCGTTGTAGTATCAGTGCAGGCAATGCCGTCAGAGCCTTTGTATTTGGAAAAATGTATGGCTGCGATGATGAAATCTGTAGTAACAGGCGGAGCTTCAGCCTTAAGAGTTGCGGGAACAAGGGATGTAAAAAATGCCAAAAGACTTTTTGATGTGCCCGTAATAGGGCTTACAAAGCCTGAAATTATTCCTAAAAATTGGAAAGAAATTGTTTATATAACACCGACTATGCATGATGTTATTGATTTAATTCAGGCGGGTGCTGATATTGTAGCTTTTGACGGAACGCAGAGAAAACGTCCGAATAATGAAAAAATTGAGGATTTAATAAGATATATTCATTTGAGAAAAAGACTTGCAATGGCTGATATTTCAACTTTAGAAGAAGGTCTTGCAGCTCAAAAAGCAGGTGCTGATATTTTATCAACAACACTTGCGGGGTATACTTTAGAATCTGCAGATTCGCCTAAAAACGAACCTGATTTTGAATTATTAAAAAAACTTGTTGAATCTACTGATTTACCTGTTGTTTTGGAAGGCAGAATCTGGGAGCCCGAGCAGGTTGATAAAGCGTTTGATTTGGGTGCTCATTGTGTTGTAATAGGTTCAGCGATAACAAGACCGCAGCTTATTACAAAGCGTTTTGTATTCAGGAAGGGTTAATTAAATGAGAAAAGCTTTAGCCATAGATGTTGGCGGGACTAAGATATATAGTGCCATAATAGATGAAAACGGTGAGATTTTAAGTGAAATTGAAAAACATGCAACACCTAAAACTTTTGATGAAATTAAAAGCACTTTTCGTCAAATAATAGAAAAGCATGAAGATAACGTTGATGTAATTGCGTTTTCAACTTGCGGTGCCGTAAATAATCAAAATGATGGGATTGTAGGTTCAACGGGAAATATTGCAAATGATTATCCTTTGATTAAGTTTCAGGAACTTTCCGATAAACCTGTATATGTTGAAAATGACGCTAATTGTGCAGCTTGGGCAGAGTATAAAATCGGTGCGTCAAAAGGCTGTGCAAATTCAGTTATGCTGACACTTGGGACAGGTGTCGGCGGAGGTATCATTGTTAATAATAAATTATTAAAAGGCAAAAACGGAGCCGCAGGCGAGATGCATTTTAAAATGTATTCTGACAAAAGAAGAAAATGCAGCTGTGGTTCCTGGGATTGTTTTGAAATTTACGCCTCAGGCAAAGGGTTAAAACTGACAGCAGAGGAAATGCTTGATAATCCTGATGTTACGACTTATGATGTAGTTGAAGGCGTTGCAAAAGGTGATAAAAAAATGACAGATGTCCTAAATCGCTGGCAGAATGATATTGCAAACGGTATTATAGGACTTGCCAATATTTTTGACCCTGATTGTATTATTTTATCAGGTTCTATGGCTGAATTTGTTGACACAAACAGGGTTGAAGCCGAGGTTAACTCACAAATCGTGACAACTCCGACAAAAGTTCTAAAAGCTACAACGGGAAATTATGCGGGAATGATAGGGGCTGCATTATTAGCGCTTGAGGTGCATAATGGGTAAATCTAAATCAAGAATCCTAAGAAAAGGTATTAATAACCAAATTACACGCATGACTCGAGAAAGTGCTGTTGTCGAAACCGCAAAACTTCTTAATTTAAACAACATTTCAGATGCCAGAAACTTAATTACGATGTTTGGTTTAACTGCAGAAGAGGTTCTTGAATCAGGCGCAAGCTATGAAGCTGTTGTATCACTAAAAAATATATTTAAGGATTCTTAGTATGATAAAAACCGTATTCTTTTGGCTTAATTGTGCCAGAGTTTATTCTTTGCCGATTACCGTATTAAATTGGCTGGTTATATTTGTTTATTCGCTAAAATTAGGCGGAAATTTTTTACTTGGTATGATTGCGCTGTTTGGAATAGGACTTGTTCACATGGCAACAAATCTTTTAGATGACTATTTTGATTATAAAGATGACAAATATATGCAATTTTCTCAAAACTGTAAATGCGCTTATTTAAAAAACGGTCATGCAAGTGTTAATGATTTAAAAACGGCGATTATTGTATTTCTGGCTTTGGCAGGATTTATAGGAGCTTTTTTATTTTTCGCATCGGGTATATATGTTGCTTTGCTTGCCTTGATAGGGCTTGTTGTTGCTCTGACTTATCAAAAGTTTTCAATAAAAGGCTTAGGTGAAATTGCTATTATAATCGCCTATGGTCCATTGTTATATGAAGGTGTTTATTATGTTATGACTAGTCATTTTTCCTGGACGGTTTGCTTGCTTTCGCTTGCATGTGCATTTTTGACAAATACTATACTATATGTACACATGTTAATGGATTTTGACGGTGATGTTGAAGCTGATAAAAAAACTCTGTGCACAACCCTCAAGACAAAAGGAAATGCGCTTAAAGCTCTTGGCGGATTCTATTTAGCCGGGTTTGTTTTACTTGTGTTGTTTGCGATTATCAGTAAGAATTATTGGTATCTTTTAACGTTTTTAATCATTCCGCAAGTATTTGATTTATATAACAGCATGAAAAAATTTAACCATGACAAAACGAACATGCCAAAAATCTATCCTTGGCATTATCCGCTTGATAACTGGAAAACTATTGCAAACACTAAAGATGCACCGTTTTATTTCAGATTTTTCTATTCACGTAATATTGTAACTCTATTCATGCTTTTAGCATGTGTTGCTATTCTTATGGGATAATTGTTAAGTTTTGTAACTTCACTTTGTGTGTCTATAATTCAATAATAACAGGATTTTTAAAATTTTATATATATTAGTTATATAAATTTTAGCACTTTTTATATACAAAATTTTTTTATATATATGTAAGCCTCAAGCAAACAGATAATAAAAAAGGAGAATATATGGCCAGAGTACTAATTTCAATGCCGGAAGATTTTTTGAACAGAATTGATCAAATTGCAGACGGAGAGAATCGTTCAAGAAGTGAGCTTATCAGAGAAGCTTTGAGGACGTATATCTATAAGCAAAGGATTAAAGAATCAACAGGGGCAATGCAAAATGCTAACTTGTTAGAATCGTTGTTGGGATAATCAAAAGGTAACGGAAAAAGCGAAAGATTTGGGACAAACATTATAGAAGCCCTCGAGTAATCGGGGGCTTCTATAATGTCTAAAATAATATTGTTTGCGGATAAATTTCTTCCACATAATTTGCCCAGTCTTTTACTGGGAAGAATCCGAACGAAATTTTCGCTGAGTTTTCACCTAATTGTTGAAGTGCGGGTGTTTCAATCGGAGGTCCGGCAGGAGTTGTGCGGGCTGGATTTTTCGGGTTTGAGATTACTCCTGTGCTTCTTAATAGTGTTATATGAAGCGAGTTTTGCTTAACCTCATACTCTGTTAGTCCGCTTGTTATAAATCCACATCCTTGAGTCCAGACAAATCGCTGCATCGGAGCTGTATTTGTTTTGACTTCTATTCCTTTTTTTGTCGGTAAATTTTCTCTTATATCGTACCCAGAATCAAATTTACGCATAATTAAAAGGTTCATGTCTTCTGAATGCACTTCATTTATCGGTTTTGATAAATTGAATTTAACCTGCCATAATTTATTTGTAAGCAGATTCAGCCATTTAAACTTCATATTTATAAGTTTAGAACGTTTGTTAAGCATAATATCAACGTTAAAAAATGAAGTTTTAACTCTTAATACCATTCTTAGCGGTCCATCCAGAACAACTTTAGCGGATTTAATTTCGGCTGTTTCATATTTATCACCTTTAACAGGTCCGAAATTGTAGCTGTCGCCTTTGTCATTGCATCTTACAAATTCAATAAAGTTTTTGTAGCATTTTGCTTTATCGTAAACGTTCAATTTACCGTCTTCAATTTCAAGTCTTATGTTTGAATTAAATATATTTGTATCATCTGCGTGTAAATCAGATTCCGAATTATCTTTATTAAACTCTTTAATAACAGTGTAAATAGTTGTATAATCTTCTGTTACAGGAATTTTGTTTGTATCGTAAAGCAAACTTTTCGGAAAACCTTTGCGTTTTGATATTATCTGTTCTGTTTCAGGATCAACAACGGTTCTTTCTGCCTCAAGAATCTTATATTTATCGGCGTATTTAAAGCTGATTGAAAGATCTTCTGGCTGATTAAAGGTTAGCTCATTAAAAATCGTATCGGCAATTTGAAGAATTTTTTTATAACGAATCTTGTTTTCTTCATGCACAGCATCTGTTGAACATCCGCAGATACTGTCGTGCGCCTGGTTTTGCAGCAACAGCTTATATGCGTACTCAATTACGTTACTGTAATTATCACCGAAATTATATTGTAACTTATCCGCTAAATCCAGTTCATAAGAACATTTTGCGTTAAGTTGTTTTAAATCCATTCGAGATGAATATGAACCTTGCAGGATAAAGGTTTTAGAATTATCTCTGAGTTCATTGTTATGCTTATGCTTGAATTTTACCTTATCAAAATAATCAAACGGTGAGCCGAGTTTTATCTCATAATCTTCTAATAGCAAGTTAACCGCAGCAATTTGCGCTGCAATATCTTCAGGTACGCCCAAGTGATCAGCACCAATCGGTAAAAGAAGAGTATCACCAGATTTTTCGGCAATTTTATCAAGATTTGATTTCAGAAAATCAGCTTTACCTTGAATATCTTTATCAGATGAAAAAATGTCCATAAAGTACCCGCGAACAAGATTAACCGTATTTACTCCGTTAAAAATAAACTCTGACGGTAAATCTCCGCATCCGCGCCATACGATTGCTTTATCAATACCGTATTCTTTTAATATTTCAGGTACATTTTGGCTGTGTCCGAAGGTGTCTGCAAGATATGCGATATAATTTTTACATCCAAAATCTCTTGCAACTTTTAAACCTATTTCTAGATTTTTCCTGAAACAGATTCCGTCTGTTAAAAATTCATCCACAAGGCAATAAAACGGTCCTATAAAGAGTTTTTTCTGCCCGACAAGCATTCTTATCAAGTCCTCTTTTTCAGGTCTTAATTCCAAATAATCAAGGAGAGCGGCAACCTGTCCGTCAAAATAAAATGACGGGATTTTATCATTTAACAGCATTTCTAGAACGTTATCAATGACTCTTACAAGTCTTAATCTGAATACTTCGTACTCTCTGTACCACTCCCTGTCCCAGTGAGTGTGAATATATGCTATAACTTCTTTTTTCTTCTTATTATTTTTTTGATTAAACATAATAAAATAATAGCATTTTTGTATAAAATTGGCTAATTGTTAAGATTACCCGAAAGCGGAATGAAATAAATATTACTAAAACCTAGTATAACTTTAACAAGGTGAGGTAAATTATGAAAAAATTTTTAGCAATCAGTTTTATTTTAGCTGTCACGGGATTATTTTTACAGGCAAACGCCGCAACAAGAACAATAAGACAAGTTTATAATGTTCCTAATCAAAACTATAATTACAGTAATATTAATCCTTACACAAACGATTTATCAAAGATTGAGGATTATCTTTTTGGCAGAACTTATAGAGGAGAAACTTCCGAAGCTCGCTTAAACAGAATCGAAAAGAACTTGTTTAACAGAACCTATCCGTCACTGAATCTTGCTCAACGCATGAATAACGCTTTAGAAAACTATAGAGATGATTACTATAACAGAAACTACTTAACCCAATACGCAAATACCCCGACATCGCGCATAAGAAATCGTTTTGTTGGTCAGCCAACAGGCTTTACTCCGCCAATTATGAATTTACCCTTCGGACCATCTTTTTCAGGTATAAACCAATCATTTTCATCTAACAGAGGTTACGGTTATAACAACTATATCCCTGCAAATACGGGAATGGGAGTTCATATATTAAATTAATATTAAGTTCTTAAAAACCTGCTATTTTGATGATATTATATATATTGTAGTTACAGATGGGAGAAGTACAATATGTGCGGTATCGTTGGATATGTAGGGAATAAACCCGCAATTGATATATTATTAGACGGATTAGAGCAGCTTGAATACAGAGGATATGATTCATCAGGTGTTGCGCTTAAATGTTCTGATTCAATAAAACTTTATAAAGCAGAAGGTAAATTAAAAAACTTAAGAGAAGAGCTTGCCCCGCATGCTTATGAACTTACAAAATCAACAACAGGAATAGGTCATATTCGCTGGGCAACACATGGCGCGCCGACTGTTGTAAATGCTCATCCGCACACTTGTAACTGCGGAAACCTTGTAGTTGTTCATAACGGGATTATTGAAAATTATAAAGAATTAAGAGCAGAACTAGAAGCAAAAGGCTGCAAATTCAAATCGCAAACCGATACCGAAACTGTAGCACACCTTGTTGCATCGGTTTTTGCTGAAGTTAAAGACCTTAAAAAAGCTGTTCAAATTGCTACTAAAAAACTTCAAGGAGCTTACGCGCTTTGTATTATGCACAACAGCGAGCCAAACAAAATTGTTGCTACAAAACGTAATGCACCACTTATTGTCGGAGTTGGCGAAAACGAGTTTTACGTAGCATCTGATGTTCCTGCATTTATTAAGCATACAAAACGTGCAATATATCTAAATGACAATCAGATTGTAACGCTTACATCTTCATCAATCGAGCTTGAAGATGAATCAGGTAACGTTCTAACCCCGAAAGTTGAACTTTTACCTTGGGAGCCTGTTGCGCTAAGCAAAATGGGCTACAAACACTTTATGCTTAAAGAAATTCACGAACAGCCCGATGTAATAAGGAATATTTTAGTCGGAAAACTCCATACGTCTGATTCAAATATTGTCTTAGATGAAGTTAAATTAACAAAAGAAACTCTGAAAAACCTTAACCGAATCCAAGTAATTGCTTGCGGTACTTCATTACATGCCGCAATGATAGGTAAATATATTATTGAAAATTTCTGTGAAATTCCTGTTGATGTCGAAGCCTCAAGCGAATATATATACCGAAAAACAGTAACAGATGAACATACTCTTGTTATCGGGGTTTCTCAATCGGGAGAAACCGCAGATACATTAACTGCTATCAAACAATCCAAAGCAAGAGGTTCACATATTCTGATAATCACAAACCGTCCCGACAGTGCTATGGCACGTGAAGCTGACAGTTTGGTTCCTGTAAATGCGGGTATTGAAGTATCTGTTGCCGCTACAAAATCATATATCGCGCAGTTAACATCATTCTACCTTCTGGCTTTGTATATGGCCGAAGTTAAAGGTACAATGGCAAAATCTGATTTAACTAATCTAAAATCAGAAATTTTGCAATTACCGCAAAAAATAGAACAAATTCTTGCTCATAAAGAAAATATTCAAACCTGTGCAAGAAAATACGCTAATACAAGAGATTTTATCTATATTGCAAGAGGTATAAACTATCCGACAGCCTTGGAAGGTGCGCTAAAGCTTAAAGAAATAAGCTACATTAACGCGACAGGATATCCTGCAGGAGAATTAAAACACGGTCCTATTGCCATGCTTGATGAAACAATGCCTGTTTTATCAATACTTATGAACGGCAGTGTATACGAAAAACTTTTATCTAACAGCGAAGAAGCTAAAGCAAGAAACGCAAGAATGATTGCCCTGACAAATTCAAATGATTCAAAATTAGATGATTTGTTTGACTACATTATAAAAGTTCCTGAAGTTACAGAACTTTTATCGCCGATTATAGCGATGATTCCGCTGCAATTGATTGCATATTATATCGCAGAGTTCTTGGGTAAAGACGTTGACCAACCGCGTAACCTTGCTAAATCTGTGACGGTAGAATAATGATTAAATCAACTGTCGTATTTTTTGATTCAAAACTTAGCAGAGAAGAAATTGAAAAACAGTTAGCCGATAAGTGCGGCGAAGTCATTCGCTGGGCAATTATCGGCGTAACTGATAATAAGTTAAAAATTTGTGTTTCTACACTACAATAAATTTTTGATCTTGCTCACGTTCTGCTATTTGCTCATATTTTTTGTCTATTTGACCTGCATTATATGCATGTTTTGAAAATTGCTTAATTAACCACAAAGCACCTCCGCCTATTAAACCTGTAGCACCGAATTTAGCAGGATTATTCAAAACTTTTGATAACAAACCTGTGCCAAATCCTTTTTTAAAGACTTTTTCCGCTAAAAACTTACCTGCCTGTCCGATACTTTTACCTACAGCTTTTGCTGTATTAATAGCTCCTACCATATAATTACCTTCCTTTTTTAAATAAAAAAATAACCTACTTTTATATAAAGTGAAGGTAATATAAATTGATTTTTTACGAACTTATTGCTTAATATTTCTTAATAATCGTTCAATTCAATAGCATTTACAGGGCAGTTTATCGCAGCGTCTATACATAAATCTTCGGTATCATCTATCTTATTAGAATTAATTATGGCTTTCGAGCCTTGAATATCAAAAACCTCAGGATTAATAACCGCACAAGCACCGCATCCTACACAGGTATTTAAAATACTTATATACATAAAAAAGTCCTCCGTAAACATTATTATGGAAGACCTTTTTATAAATTTAAACAGTAATTCGGATAATTTTATTATTCGTCATTTGATATAATTTGAGCACCGTTATTTTCAACAGAGAGCGTCTTTAAGGTACATTTAATGTTTAAATCAGCCCATGTTTCACGCACGACTTCTTTAATCTTATCAACATTGTTTTTCTCTGAAATTATAAGAATAGATGAGCCCGCACCGCTTAATACACAACCTAAAACATTATCAAAATGTTTTAATTTATCGGTAATTTTATCTAAGCCGGGTACAAGTTTCATTCTGTATGGCTGGTGCAGTCTGTCTTGAAGCGCGAGTTTCATTAACTCAGAATCTTTTGTATGTATTGCTTCAACAAACATCGCAAGTCTTTTTGCGTTAAATATAGCATCTTTCATCGGGACTTCAGATGGTAATACTGAACGTGCAATATCGGTTGATAATTCAAAATCAGGTACACAAACCGTCACTGCCCATTCTTGCGGCCAATCAAGTTTTCTGTATACGACGCTTCCATCATCTTCTTGAGACGATATTACAAGCCCACCAACGATTGCAGGTGTAATATTATCAGGATGACCTTCGATTTCACATGCGATTGATAATAACGCAACTTCATCAGCAGGACGGCCCAAAAGCTCGTTTGCCGCAATTAATGCCCCGACTATTACTGATGAGCTGCTGCCTAAACCTCTTGCAACAGGAATATTTGAGTGAATATTTATTTTTAGCTCGCTCGGAGTCTGCCCGATTGAGTTGTACAAAAGCTCTACAGCCTTGTAAACAATACTGTTTTCATCTGACGGAATATGGTCTAATGATAATTGATCAATAGAATCAGTATCTGCCATAACGTTTATTTCTATACCTGTTCCCGGGAGAACGGTTTCTTCTATCGTAATAGTATTATATATCGGCAAAGCCATACCCAGACAGTCAAACCCCGGTCCCATATTGGCAGTTGTTGCCGGTACTTTTACACTAACTTTCATATTTTTATTTACCTTTCTGCTATATTATACCAAAAACAGGTGTAAATATGACAAATAATACTAATGTTAAGAGTTTGCCACATCGGTAAAACGGGTGTAAAATAAGACTATGTACGACTTTCACCCATATTTTACATCTGACGGCTCTGTAGGGCTGTATAGCCCTATATATAACGATATATACCATAGTGCAACAGGAGCATTAACAGAGGCAAACGAAAAATTTATTGACCCGATTCAATGTAGAAAATATCTTAACAAATATCAAGTAAAAGTTCTGGATATTTGTTATGGAATCGGATACAATTCAAAAAGTTTTTTACAAAAAATGTATCTTCTTACAAGACCGTATACCGCTTCGTTATATACAAATAATATTAAAGATAAATTATCAGTATATACCAATGAGATACATGCTGATAATATTTTAAGCAGGATTTCTGTAACCGCTATAGATAATGATAAAAATTTAGCTTTTTTATCTCCGTTTATAAAAACAGGAGAACAAAATATTAAAAATGAAAAATTTGATTTTGAATATAAAATTTTAGAAAAATATTTGAAAAATGATAAAAATATTCCAAAACCGAAAATCGAAAAAATAATTAATTTTTTACTTTTTGAAAAAATAGCCTTAAATTACCCCGAAATCTTTGAGAATAAGGATATTGAGACGATTTTAGGTAATAAAGAATATAGCCGCTATTTTGACGATGAAATAAAGGCCGTTTTTTGGCATTATAAATATACGACAGGTAACTTTAACCCTTTTGAGTATAATCAATCCTTTCTACATAATATATATTATAACCATGTATCAAAATGTTATAAAAAGAGGTTAAAAAGGTATAAATTACAGGATATTGATTTTAACTTTAAAACAGGTGATGCGCGTGAAATTATAAAAAATGATCGTAACACGTATGATTTGATATTTTTAGACGCGTTTACTCCGTCAAAATGTCCGATTTTGTGGTCCTATGAATTTTTTAAGCTACTTTATGAACATTTAGAATATGACGGATTACTTTTAACTTATTCAATTTCGGCATCTGTAAGAAATGCCATGGCGGCCGCAGGATTCTTTGTAGGCAATAATTTTAATCCCGCTAAAAATAAAGTAATCGGGACAATTGCTACAAAAAATAAATATCTAATAAAATATCCGCTTTCTAAATTTGATTTAGGGCTTTTAAAAACAACGGCAGGTATATTTTATCACGACGAAAATTTAAACGGGCAAAATGAGGCAATTATCGAGCGCAGAAATTTGGAAGTTCAAAATTCGAACCTTATGACAAGTTCTCAATACAATAAAAAATACAAAACATTATAAGCATATATCTGAACGATACTAATGTTGGTTATCATATTTTCTTAATACAATTTCATATCCTAAAAGTTTTGCAAAAAATTCTACATCGTTAAAATCTAAAGAACCCTTTCTTATTTTATGCGGCAAACCGTCCATTGTATATTTTTTATCGCTGTTTTCAGAGATTGTCTTGCTGAAAACTCTACAGGTTGGGGGTATGCTTACCATTTTCTAAATTTTCAGAATATGAACTATTTGCACAAGAAAAAATAAAATACTATAATTAATTTATGGATAAATATGATGTAGTTATTATCGGCGGAGGAACCGCAGGATGTGCGGCAGCTTATGTTGCAAGCAAATCAGGTTTAAAAACTCTTTTGATAGAAAAAAGTCAGGTCTTAGGCGGAACAATGACATCAGGACTTGTAGTTCCCGTGATGAAAAGCGGTGATAATCAAATTAATACTGATTTTTATAATGCTTTGGTCACTGAACTTGCCAAAATTGGCGGTCAAGTGACATATCAGGGTAACTCAGGCTGGTTTAACCCCGAATTATTAAAAATCGTGCTTGATAAAATGATGAATAATGCCCATGTAGAGGTTTTATTCAATACTGAGGTTGCAGATTATTCGACTGGTTTATTATCACCATGTAACGACAAGATATATATCAATAATATTTCTCTGATTTCAAACAATAAATTATCGGTATCTATCGGCGCGAAGTACTTTGTAGACGCAACGGGAAATTGCGAATTTTCTAAAAAAATTAATTGCGAATTTATTGAAAATAACTCTGAATTTCAACCGATGAGCTTAAGATTTTTGATGAGCGGAGTCGATTGTAAGAAATTTGCTGATTGGATATATGAATTTGATAAAGACAGAGAGGTTACAACTGTCCAATATACAGGGGAACAGGTACATTTTTCGACTGCTTACACCTGGGATACAGGTAAACACTGGGCTTTAGCCCCTTTTTTTGACAAGGCCGTTGAAGAAGGGACTCTCAAAGACGAAGACAGAAACTATTTTCAGGTGTTTACGGTTGCGGGGATGCCCGGTACCGTTGCTTTTAACTGCCCGCGAGTAGTTCAAAACCTTAACCCGAACGATTCAAAAGACGTATCAAAAGCCTTAATAACAGCAAGAGAAGTAATTCTACGCCTATCAAATTTTTGCAAAAAATATCTCGCAGGATTTGAACATGCTTTTATCTCGAACATCTCAGATTCAATAGGAATAAGGGTTTCTAATCGTATAAAGGGTAAATATATTTACACGATAGAAGATTTAAAAAACGGTAAAAAATTTGATAATCCCGCGCTTATTTCAAATTATCCCGTGGATGTTCACAACAGATCAAAAGACTCATCAACTTGTGAAAAAACAGGTGAATATCAGCTTCCGATAGAAAGTCTTATGTCATATAATTACGAAAACCTTTTTGTTGCAGGAAGATGCTTATCGGCCGATTATATGGCACAAGGCGCACTAAGAGTTCAAGCAAGCTGTTTTTCCATGGGCGAAGCAGTTGCAAAATACATAAAATCTATTTGTTAATCTTTGATTGTAACATTAACATAGCATTAATTAACGGATCGATTGTTGGTGAATAAGGAGGAGAATAGGTCAAATCATTTCTACTGTATTCATCAACGGTCATGTGTGCGACAAGAGCCGAAGTCAATGAATTAATTCGTTTATCTGCCCCGATTGAACCTATTGCCTGAGCTCCTAAAAGCAATCCCGTAACTTTATCTGCAACAACCTTTAAGGTTATCTCTCCAACTTCAGGCATATAACCGACTTTATCATCTTTATTTAAAATAACCGACACCGGATTAAAACCTATATTTGAAGCTTCTTTTTCGGTTAATCCCGTCATTGACATTGTCGTATTAAGGCATCTTGTCACTGCAGAACCTAAAACCCCTTCAAATTGTTCAAAACCGCCTGCGGCATTAATTGCGGCACACCTACCTTCTTTATTCGCAGTTGATCCGAGCGGAATCCATACATTACGACCGCTTACCAAATGCCGTTTTTCACAGCAATCTCCGCATGCGTAAATATCCTGAATAGAAGTTTGCATAACTTTATTTACCTTTATTGCGCCAGTTGTTCCGATTTCGATACCCGCATCACGCGCTATATCAATATTAGCCTTAACTCCCGTACAAATTACTACCATATCGGTTTTAATAACTTTCCCCGAAAGAGTTTTAACCGCCTCGACAGATTCCTCTCCTATAAATTCCGAAACAATTTCACTTGTTAAAAACTCGAAATTACCGTTGTTTTCAGACTCAATCCTGGCTTTTATCATATCCGAAATCTCATCATCAAACATTGTCATTATTCGTTCGTTTTTTTCAATTACAGTGACCTTTAAACCGTTTTTAACAAAGGCTTCCAAAAGCTCCATACCAATATATCCGCTGCCGATTACGGTTGCATGACTTGAATTAAACATTTTTTCTCTTATATTTATTCCGTCTTCTATTTTTCGAACCGTAAACACATTATCTTTACACTTTAAGCCGCTGATATTCGGTATAACTGGACTTGCGCCCGTCGCAATTATAAGTTTGTCATACGGAACAAGATACGCGTTATGTTCATCTTTTACCAATACCTGCTTATGCTCAATAAGAATCTTATCAACTTTGGATTTTAAATAAACATCAATCCCCAGTTTTTTAAATTCTTCAACCGAACGAACCAAAAGTGCGCTGTAATCCTTAAAATTACCCTCGATATAATACGGCAATCCGCAAGATGAGTATGATACATGCGTATCGTCCGTGTATATTGAAACTTTTGAATCGGGTAATAAACGTTTTATTTTTGATGCGGCTTTTGCTCCTGCGGCAACTCCGCCAATAACAACTATATTCATAATAGAATTAGTCTAATATATTTACCCGAAAAATTCATTATACTTTTGTCTAATTACAGCTATATGTATTTAATATAACCGTTTTCATAAAATCGCAATATAAATCTTTGTCTTCTTCAATATCCTCAGCTTTTTTTATAAGATTTTTAATCTCTACTATAACTTGCTGTCTTAAAATGTCCTCATACATTGTAATACACACTCCGTGAAATCTATTTACAAATGTATATACGGACTTTTTTTGTAAAACTTTAGTTTTTTACGTTAATTGTTTACAAAAATTAAATAAAGTAAGGCGCGGATGATGTAATCATCCGCGCCACTTGTATTATAACGACTTCAGAACTGCCGCATTAGTCGTTCTTGTAGTATTTTGT
>CANOTP010000007.1 GCA_947570135.1 uncultured Candidatus Melainabacteria bacterium
AAATAATAAAATTTACAAAAAAATTGTAAAAATTTTGCTTAACAAATACTGTGTTTAATTGATAACTTTATACTGAAACGACTTGATATTATTGAAATCTAGAGCAATACTATAAATAGGATAAAATACATAATGGGGAAATCTTGGACATTGTTTTGCTTCTAACTATCTCCACCAATAACAAGTATAGAGCGCAATAGCGCTCTTTTTTAATACCAATTTCCCTGCACAGTGCGGGCTTTAGCCAATTAAAGAGAATTTGCTCGAGTTGATTTTTGGAGAATTTAACCCCACTTGCACCCAAATTCTCTTGCGGTAAATAAAAAGAGTCCTTTTTGGAATATAATTTTAATATAGATTATTTTGAAAAATCTAAAGATGGAAATATTATTAAGAAATTATATTAGTTATATTTTATAATTTAGATATGAACATAATTTATAAAATAATAAACATAATATTTGCAATATTTTTTACAATGATTATTGTTTCAATATTATCTGATACAGAGTATTTTAGGATTAATGGTACTGTATTTTTTAGATTTTTATCAATAATAACTTTAATAAGTCTGTGGCTGCCGTTTTTTATAAGAAAAAATATTTTTATAATATCAATTTGCATTTTAATATTTATTATCTATTTTGTTCTTTATATTTCCCATCCATTATTATAAATATTATTCTTTTTTATAATCAGGTAATAAATCATACATCAATATTGAACAATTACAATAAGGATACTTACGACCTCTTTCTCGTCCTAGTCTGTTTGCAACTTGATCTCTTTCCGAATCTGCAATTGCTTCTTCTATTGTGACTTTGTGAGATTTAGCATAAACATTATTCCATTGATCAAATTTTTCTTTTTGATCACTCAAAAAAATGGCAGATTTTTCACCAATAATACCCATTTCTTGTGTAGCCTCACAATTAGCTTTTGAATGATAGTACTTATCCATTTCAAATTCTCTTAAATGATACGCATGATACAAAAGTTCTACATAATTTGATATAAAAATTCTAAGTGTATTTAAAAATGCCCCAATAGGATTTAAGAGTCCTAAAACATCATGCAATAATGTTTGCCATTCAGCTTTTTTAGCATACATATATGCATAATCATTATCAACATTATTTTCACAATTTGGTAAGTGTTTTCCATATTCTTCACTTAAACTTTCCAGAGTATTATTTGCATCTTGTATTAAATTCTGAACTCTTAATACATCATTTTCTAAATCTTGTACTTCTGTTTCAACTTCAGATAAAAGATTTTCAGTTTCTTTTATATTTATTTCAATTTCACTAATCATAGATTCTATTTCATTTATCGTGTCAAACTGTACCCCATCTCTGTTGGTTTCTTGAGAATAATTTTCGTCATTATTTTCTACAACTTCAACTGTACACTTGCAATTTGGGTGAGGTCGCTCCGGCACTTCGTCATAAAAATCAAAAACCTGTCCATCTAATTCTTTACATTTGTCACAAGTATGTTCGCTATTTTCAGAATGCCAAACATATTTGTCATAAGTTATTCCTGTTTTTAGAACTTTATCTTCAAGATCCTCTTTTTCTTCTTGTGCATCATTTATATAATTATGTTCTTGCAAAGAGTTATATCTATATAAGGATTTACCAATATTTTGTAAATCTGTATACCCACTTAAAATTTTATTTTTATCTTTATTACTGAATACTGGGTTTGAATGATTTCTGAGCAGATTTTCTTGCGATTGTGATACTTTATCAAATGTTAATTCTAATTGCTCGTTATTTCGGAGTGCTTGTAAAATTTTTTCTTTTAATTTTGCCATTTATATTTCTCCTGTAATGTAAATTTTTAAACATTCACATTATAAAAATTCTTACAATAGCCTACAAGTCAGTATTTTTACGTAACCCAAAAGGGTAATTGACATGGAAAGTCAAGGTATATCATGGTTAACCTAATCAAATTAACAAAAATAATAAAATTTACAAAAAAATTGTAAAAATTTTGCTTAACAAATACTGTGTTCAATTGATAACTTTATACTGAAACGACTTGATATTATTGAAATCTAGAGCAAATGTTTCATCACTAAGTGTTGCGGCTAGAGCTTCATTAAGTTTCACATCTTGTTCCTCACCTGATAAACCTTTAATTTCCGTAATTTGTTCAGATGTTAAAATAACATTAGCCAATTCTAGTCTTGCTGCCTTATCATAAGATTTTACAGCTTCTAATTTTTTTGATTGTTCTGCTAATTTAGCTTGATATTCTTTTTGATATTTTTCATTAGTAGCAGATTTTGCAGATGAATTTGATGTTGCTGTAGGTACAACTTTTAATCCTGCAACCCCCGGAGCCTTAAGCATCGTATTACCTTTTTGTGAACACTGGGTTATTTTTATATTAAATTTAAGGCTTATATTTTCATCTTTCGAAAAGCTAGTTTCTGATGTGATTAATTCGTAAAGTTTATTTTTTGATAGTAAAAGTTCCGTACAATTATTATCAATAATTACTTTTGAGAGAACATTTCGCATAGAATCTCTATTGAATTCAAAATTTTGCAGGTTTGTTAAAAGTTTTGCTTGTAAGTTTAAAGGTTTGTTTGCAATAATTTTTTGCATAGATTTTGTATTATGGATAAAGGTATTTAATTCGTTGAAAACAAAATCTTCAATTTGTTTTGCGGGAATTCTTGTAAGGCATTGAGTTTTGTCATATTTTCCTTGTTTAATTCCTTGATTAATATAATAGTTGTAAATTTTGCCACCTCGTCCTGTACTTCTTGAGGGACTGAAGCAGTTACCTTTATCATCAAATATTTTTCCCTGCAACAAGGCATTTGACGATTTACGTTTTGTTGTAGGAGTGCATATACTATTAGCTTGTAAAAGTTTTTGTACTTGCTCAAAGATTTCTGTTGATATTATAGCATCATGTTTACCTTCGTAAATGTTATTATCTTTGGTGATTTTTCCGATGTAAACCTTATTTGAAAGCAGGTGGTACAAATTTCCTTTTGAAAATTTTTTGTCAGATCTTGTATGAACTTCGTTTTCATCAAGGTAGAATTTTAATTTTGCAACAGATTTAAGTTCTAAATATTTTCCAAAAATTGTTTGGATTTTCCACGATTGTTCTGTATCTTCGACTAAAGCCCCATTATCTTTTTTATATCCTAAAGGAGTAGCTCCTGTTATCCACAATCCTTTTTTAGCAGAAGCTGCAAACTTATCCCGAATTCTTTCACCTGTGACTTCTCGTTCAAACTGAGCAAAAGAAAGTAAAATATTCAATGTTAATCGTCCCATTGAGGTTGTAGTGTTGAAATGTTGAGTTATTGAAACAAAGGATGTAGAATGGTTGTCAAAGACTTCAACAATTTTTGAAAAATCCATTAGACTTCGTGTTAGCCTGTCAACTTTATAAACTACGACGATATCAACTTTATCTTGTTTAATGTCCTGTAAAAGTTGTTGAAATGCCGGTCTATTTAATGTTCCACCGGAAAAACCACCATCATCATAATGTTTTGGAATTATTTCCCAATGTCATAACCATTTCAATATCAGGTTTAGCTTCTTTCATTTTTATGTAGCTGTCCCTTTCAAGCTCATTTGGGTATATACCTTTAAAAATATCTCCGCAATTGAGTAATAATACGTTATCATCTTGAGGACTGTCTTGTAAAATTTTTGATAAAAACGCTCTTGTTTTTCGGGTCTTCTGATGTGAATCAGATATAGCATATATTTGAGTTGTTCCGTTGAAATTTGGATTATAGTTATTTGATGTTATTTTCATATTTTAAATAATGTAGGTGAAGATTTTTTTTGCTATCGGTTTTGAATTGTTGCAATAAGAATTAGTTTTTGAATTGGAATTAAGAAAATGTTAGGTAACGAGTCTTTTGGTATTAAAACGATTTTGGTTCATGTTCATCTGTATTATTATGAACAGCTTGATTATTTTATTGAAAAATTAAAAAATATATCTCATTGTAAAAACAGTAATTATAATTATTTTCTTGCCGGAACAATGTTTCTTATGCGTGCAAATATTTTAGAAAAACTTGCAGGTTCGGACTTAAATGAAAGGGATTTTGATTTGGCTTCGGCAACAGGTTCTATTGGTACTTGTGCTCATGCTATAGAGAGAATTTTTTCTATATTAACCGATGATTGTGGGTATAAAGTCTATGGAATAGAAGATAAATCTTTGAAAAAATATACCAATCCTGAGGGGATGAGCTTTTGGGAAAGAATTTTTTCCATAAGAAAATCTTCGGATAAAAGACATAAGATAATTACAATTTTAGGGTTAAAAATTAAAATTAGACGATAAATTTTATTTATTACCCAGTACATGGATATGAAGGTGAAAGACTTCCTGACCTGCTTCTTTTCCTGTGTTAATTTGTGTTTTGTAGGCTTTTAGTCCGATTTTTTTTGTAACATCTTTTACGGTTTGTAAAAGTTCTGACATAAGATTTCTATCTTCAAGTTCGTTTAGTGATTCAATGTGTTTTTTAGGACATACAAGCATGTGAATAGGGGCTTTGGGGTTAATATCCTTAAATACGACGGTGTTTTCGGTTTCGTAAATAAATTCTGTTCCGAAATCGCCTCTTATAATCTTACAAAAAATACAATCTTCGCTCATTTTTACTCCTTTCAAATTCCGGGATGTGGACTTTTTCACCCATTTACCCCTTATCCCCTTAGTTTCTTTGCTAACGATAATCCTGCAGGAAGCGGTAGTACAACGTTTTCGTAATCAGGATTAGCATTAATATCATCAATAAAAGTTTGAACTTTCGCTGCATGTGATAAAACGTTGTCGCAAGCTATATATCCGCCGACTTTTAAGTGCGGTGCAATAAGGTGGAAAAAGTCTATATACTGTCTTTTGTTTGCGTCAATAAATGCAAAATCCACTTCAAAATCATCGGGCAGGTATTCTAAAATCGTTGCAGCATCACCTTTTTTCGTATCAATAATATCAGCTACTCCGCATTTTTTAAAGTTTTCTTTCGCGATATCAAGACGTTTGTCGTAAAATTCGATAGTTGTAAGCTTGCCGCCTGTTTTTTTGAGTGCTTTGCCAAGCCAAATTCCAGAGTATCCGTTAGATGTGCCTACTTCGATTACACTTTTGGATTTTGAATCAACAACCAGGTTATATAAAAACTCGGCGGTTGTTCTGGAGATATTCCAAAATTCTTTTTGTGTTTTTTCAAGTTCTTTCAAGATTTCTTGTGTAGTATTATCAAAATTTTCAATCATTATTTTATTGTTTTCACCTTATCTGTTATAACTATTGCTCTTACGGGAACATCAAGCGGGCTTGTTTTTATGACTTCTTTTAATTCTGTATTAATAACAGAATAAAGCCCTGAACGCGCATTTGTAACCATTATCAATTCGCTGTTTTCAATCGGTGTCAGTTGGGTTGCAAATGCGTTTGTGTTTAAGAACAATTTATCAGTAATCACGTCTTCTTCGGTATTTAGGACTTCTACGATATTATCCTGAGCGCCAAGAATGAATAATTCTTTATCGTGAGCGTATAAATCAACGGGTTTCTCGCATACTTCAAGTTCTGTGATAAATTCGTTTGTTTCGTAATCTACTATTGCAAGTCTGTTTTTTGTACGGCTTATCACATAGATTTTACCGTTTACGTATGCAATTTTAGAAACATTCGGGAAGCTTCCGATATTTTTCAGTAAGTAATTGTTATCAAGCTCGATTGCCCAAATATCGTTTTTGTTGCGGTCTACGTAGAAAAGTTTTGTTCCGTCTTCAGAGAGGGTGAATTTTTCACATAGTCCGTTAATTTTTAGTTGTCTTTTTAGTGTCATTGTTTCAAGGCTGAATACGTAAACACTTGAATCTGAGCCTGATGTAATATAAGCAAGTTTTTTATCGTTATCAATAATGATTTGCTCAGGGCAGATTTCAAAATTAACTTCTTTAATTACTTTTTCATCCATAAGTGAAATTATATTCATAACTTTTGAATCAAAATAAGTTACCAGAAGAAACTGATTGTTGTAGGCTTTCAGGTCATTTATGACGTGTTTTTGTTCAAGCGCGTATTGAGCGTTTTTTGAATCCGTGTGGATTACCTGAATATTTTTATTTGTTCCGCTTGAGATGTAGAATGTTTTGTTATTAAGCGGCTCAACAGGAGTTGTTTCGGATTTTTTACCTTTGTTTCTTGAGTTGTTTATTCTCAAACCTGTTTCTTGAGTAACACCGACATCAATGTTTCCGATAATCCCTTTTAAAGATTCAGGAATAACTAAACCCTTCGGGAGCAAAATATCTTGCGGTAAAAGTCCATTTTGAAGCTCTTCGGGAACGGAAGTCATATTGATAACCGTTTTTTTACCGTTTGTGTTGATAACTTTTAACAGCGCATAATTGTTATCTAAGATAATCATATCGGGTTTTTGCTTCATTGTTGTATTAACAGGATATGATGATTTAATGTTCAGGTCTTCATTTTCTTGAGTTTTTGCAGGAAAAACAGGCAGATACATTGTGTTATCAGGCAGGATTATCGCGCCGTCAAATCTGAAATTTGTCCCCGGGAAATCCTTGTTGACAAAATCCTGAACGGATTGCGGAACTTGTTCTGCCAAGACTTGAGTACTTGTCATTAGAACCAAACATAATGCTGTTAATAATTTGCGCATATTATTTAAAAACTCCCTTAACCTTTGACATAATTGATTTTTGAGGTTTTTTGCCTCCGTTTATTTCGTATAATCTTGTATAAAGATTTTTTTCTTCTTCGCTTAATTTTGTAGGTATTTTAATCTTAACAATAACGATGTGGTCACCTCTTTGAGAAGGTTTAGTTATAATAGGAATACCCGCACCTTTAATTTTTACGATATTTTCGTGCTGGATTCCTGACGGGATTTGAACTTCTTTATCACCGTCAAGTGTTTTTATGGTAACAACGTCGCCTAAAACCGCCTGAGCAGGAGAGATTTCGCATTCGGTGAATACATTAATACCGTCACGTTTAAAGTAATTTGATTGTTCTAAATGGATTACGACAAATAAATCCCCGTTTGGTCCGCCGTTAATTCCGCAATCGCCTTCTCCAGATACTCTGATTTTTGACATATTATCAACGCCGGCAGGAATTTTTATCTCAATTTTTCTTTCTTTGTTAACTAAACCTTGTCCTTGGCAGGTTTTGCAAGGTTTTTCGATAATTTGACCTGTACCGTGGCAGTGCGGGCAAGAAGTTATTTGTGCGAAGTTGCCTAAAGGTGTTCTTGTAACTGTTTTTACCTGACCTGAGCCGCCGCATTGAGGACAAGTTTTCTTGCCTGTACCTTTTTCGGCGCCTGTACCGTGGCAGTCTGAGCAGACTTCAAGGTGGTCAAATTTTATTTCTTTGTTGATACCAAATGCGGCATCTTCAAATCTTAATTTTATATCATATCTTAAATCATCACCGCGTTGAGGAGCGTTAGGATCAGGTCTTCCGCCAAATCCGAACCCGCCGAAACCTCCGAAAAAGCTTTCGAAAATATCGTTAAGGTCTCCAAAACCGCCTGCAAACGGTCCATTTGTGTCAAATCCTGCGTTTTTCAGTCCGTCTTCGCCGTACTGGTCGTAAGTTGCACGTTTGTTTTCATCTGACAATGTTTCGTAAGCTTTGCCCAGTTCCTTGAATTTTTCCTCAGCATCAGGGGCTTTATTAACATCAGGGTGTAATTCTCTGGCTTTCTTACGGAAAGCTGATTTTATTTCATCTTTGGAAGCATCTTTTGATACTCCTAATATTTCATAATAGTCTGCCATATCCTCTTTTTAAATCTTCCTTTTCTTTTAATCTTTGTCATCCTGAACTTGATTCAGGATCTGTCAATGTCGGTTCTATTAGCATTGATAGACTCCGTATCAAGTACGGAGTGACATCTAGCCTGCTGAGGCGACATTTACAAGTGTCGGTCTTAGAACCTTGTCACCCAGTTTGTAACCCTTTTGAAGCTCAGCGATTACGGTATGCTCAGGGTGATCGCTTGTCGGGGTTTGCATTACAGCTTCGTGGAAGTTCGGGTCAAATTCTTCGCCGATTGCTTTAATTTCTTCCAATCCCAGTTTTGCAAGTGTTTCACAAACCTGTCTGTGGACAAGTTCAAAACTTTCTTTAACTTTTACACAGTCTTCTACATCTTTTAATGTTTTTTCGCCGCGTTCAAAGTTGTCAAGAACTTCTAACATACTTTTCAGTGCATTTTCCGTTCCGAATTTTATAAGATTTTCACGTTCTGCTTCCTGACGTTTTCTGTAGTTATCAAAATCAGCAGCAAGTCTGATGTATTGTTGATTCAGTTTATCGTATTCTTCCTGAAGTTTGTTGTCTTCTTTTTGTACAGGAGTTTCTTCCTGAACTGCTTGTTCTTCAGTGTTTGTATTTTCTTCGTTTGTAACTATATCTTCGTTCTTAAACGGATTGGTGTTTTCGTTTGTCATAAATATTTCCCTTCACAACATAATATATACTTATATTATAAGCTATCAACAGGAATTAACAAGGGAAATTTATTATTTTTTAATAATTAGGGGTAAAGGTTTATTCATCCATAAACATGAAATCTTCGCCAAGTTCTTTTTCTAAGCGCAGTGCAAATTCTGAAAATTTCATCCCGCGTGCTTCTGCAATCTTCCAAAGCGTTGAAATTCTGGGGTCAGAATAGCCGTTTTCAATAATGCTTAGGGTACTTTTTGTTATTTCATATTCATTGGCAAGTTTTGACATAGAAATTTTGTTAGGATTTTGCAACCGAACTTGATTGACAACATTTCCTATAGCTTTTTTAAATATAGTTAATTTTTCTATGTTTGGTTGCATGTTTTTATAATAGCTGTTATAGTATTAATATATGTTCAAAAATTTGAACAAAAGGAGGCAAAATGAATTATTTTTTCATTATAAGTAGTATGTTGTAAATCTCTTGTAGCTTATCGGCACTGAATGAAGGCAGAAGTTTGGTTATTTCATTTGAATAATTTATATGTTTGTCATACATTATTTGTGGTTTTTGGGTAAACATAACAGAAGGTGCAACATTAAAATAATTGCATAATTTAGCTAAAAGTTTACTGGTTACAAAATTACGTCCCGTTTCAATTTGTCCCAAACTTTTTTGCTGTAAGCCAACAGCTTCTTCTAATTGTTCTTGACTAAGACCTTGTTGAGTTCTTAATTCCTTAATTACCGTGCCAAGTATCTTGTTAATAGATTCACTCTCGTACATAACTATATAATAGTTATTATTTTTTGAGGTAGCCACTGTTTTATACACTGACAAATTGTTCAATAAACAGAAAGGTAAAAATAATGAACAAAATTATAAAAGAAGATTTAGATTTGTTTAAATCAGAAATAGCTTATAATATAGGTTTTGGTGCAGCTTTAATATCAATTTGTTATTCTGCGAAAAATAAAGACAATAACGAAATTTATAATAAACAACTTGAGCATTTTATAAAACGAGTTCTTAAATCTGTAGAATGTTTAAAAAAGGTAGATGAACAACTGAATCAAGTTAATATTTCATTGGAGAAAAAAGAAGATGTTTAAAAGTATATTAGAAGAACAAATATCATATTATGAAGACTCTGTTAAATCACTTTATGTTTCTTTGGATAATATTATTGAAACAAGCGAATTTGCATTGAGTGCTAATCCTTCATCTCAAGAATTAAAATTAGCAATCAAACAATTAAAAAACGCAAGAAAACTTTTAGATAAAATAAATTACCCCTAGATTTCGCCCAGGCTGTCGATTTTGTATGTGCATCCGATTTCTTCATGTGCCAGAACCGTAATATCATTTAAGTATAATGATAACAGCGTGAAAAATATTTGGCGGTAATTCATTGGAACGATTAGTTTCGGGTTATGGATGCCTAATTTTTTTGATTTTTTGATAATCTTATCGGCAAGTTTTTCGGCAAATTCTCCGTCGATAGAGATTATGCTGTCTTCGCCTTCGTCACACCCAAGAACTAAATCCGAGTATGTTTTTTCAGACAACTCAAACGCGCTGATTGTTTCGGAGTCTTCGTTTGTGTAAGCACTGCAAATCTGTCTTGATAAAGATAATCTGATTTTGTTTAAGATATCTGATTTTCCGCCTTCTTCCGCGAAATCGTTAATCTTTTCAAAAATATATGTGATATTTTTTATTGAAACTTTTTCTTTGATTAAGCTTGTCAAAAGGTACTTAACATCAGCGTAAGTCAATAAATCAGGAATGATGTTTTCGATTAGAAATTCGTTTTCTTTTTCGACAACTTCCAAGTATTTATCGACATCTTCGTAATCAATCAAATCATCAACGTATTTAATTGCAACATATTCAAGCGCTTTTGCGATGTATTCTGACGGAGTAATCCCTTTTTGCCAGAAATCTTTTGCTTTGTCTTTTTCAATCCAGATAACTTTTCTGTCTGTGATTAAGTCTATTCCGTCGATTGAGTTTTTGATTTTGTGTTCTGTGTGAAGCTCATCAGAATAAAACATCAGGTAATTCGGACAAACTCCTGCTCTAAAGACTTCCATTCCGCGGATTCTGATGCTGAACTCGCAAGAATTAAGGTTTTCATCGTCTTTAAACACAACTTTCGGGATAATATATCCTGAACGTTCTGTAAGTTTCAAGCGGGATTTAACGGTTTCTGCAATAAGTTCTTCGCCTGAATTGTCGCGGTCTGAATCAACAAAACCTAAAAGTTCTTCGCTTAAATATATTGTAAGTTTTTCTTCATGAAGTTTTGAATACATCAAATCAGGTGAGGTGGCTTTGTTTAGCTGGCATTTCAAATCTTCCAGTTCTTTTAAGCCTGCTGAAATTCTATCGTTAAGTTTTTTTCTTGAAACAGAAGCGGGAGCCTCTCCTTCAAGTTCTGCTTTAATTTTATTAATTCTTGATTTTTCGCGTCTGATTTTTGATTGAATTTCAAGACATTGTTCGTATTCGGTTAATTTTGGAGAAAGCATTTTTTCCATTTGGCTTTTGAAGTCAGAGATATTTATTATGTCGCTTTCCGAATGGTTGTCGTTTTTTGCCTCGCGCATAAAAATACAATTAAGTTGAGAACTTTCTTCTTCATCACCAACTTCGTGCATGCTGTATAATTCCCAGCCGTTCATTGACATTTCATTAAGAAGGTTTTGAAGTTCCTGAGCATTTTCTGCCGCGCAGGTTTTGATTACGTATTCCATTCTCTTTTTGAACATAATTTTATCCTTTTAATAATTTAATTGCTTCAATTGCGGTTTTAATAGCTTTTTCGGTATCGTGAACAACAGGATTATCAAGGTTTTGTTTTTCTCGTTCCTGGTTTGCAACTGTTAAAAATACCGAACCGACTTTGACATTTAAGTGGCTTGCAACGATAAATAATGCCGCAGATTCCATTTCAGAAGCTAGGCAACCTAAGCGTTTCCAGGCTTCCCATTTGTTTTGAAGTTCGTAGCTGACGGGCTTTGTTTCAGGTGAATGCTGACCGTAGAACGAATCCTTACACTGAACAACTCCTGTGTGATAAGTATAGTCTAAGCTTTTTGCGGCATTGACAAGTGCGTTTGTTATGTCAAGGTTAGCAACCGCGGGAAACTCAATCGGAGCGTATTCTTTACTTGTGCCTTCCATACGTATTGCACCTGTTGCAACAACAATATCGCCGCCTTTAATGTTTAACTGCATACCGCCGCAGGTTCCCACACGAATAAAATTCTCTGCTCCAACTTTTACAAGTTCTTCCATTGCAATAGCGGCTGATGCACCGCCGATTCCTGTTGAAGTTACACTGACTTTTTCACCGTTAAGGTAACCTGTGTAAGTTACAAACTCGCGTCTGTCTGCGATAAGTTTCGGGTCATCAAAATATTGTGCAATTTTTTCACAACGTTTCGGGTCGCCCGGAAGTATGACGTATTTTCCTACGTCACCTTCCTTTAAACCTATGTGATATTGAATACCGTTTTCTGAATAATTCATTATTGTCCTTTTAATTTTTGAATAACCAAATCAGTGATATCCACACCACCTACAAATATAACCTGATCAGATACGATTGCATCAAGTTTTTGAGCAACCATTACTGCTTTTGCTGCTGTTTGAACCTGGTTCAGAATTTGTGTTTCTTTTGTGTTTCTCAGTTTAAACAAAGCTTCTTGTTTTGCGTTAAATTCTGTTGCGGTTTGAGTTTCAAAGTTTTGTTTTTTCAACGGTGTATCTAAAGATTTGTATTGTTTTTCTTTATCAACCATATATTGTTGTAATTCCAAGCTTTTAGAATCAATTTCTTTTACAGCTTGTTGAGCTGCAGGGTAGTTTTCCAAAACTTTTTGGTAGTTGATATAACCGACTTCTGCGAAAGCCTGGTTTCCTAAACCAACCATTAGTCCTGCTGCTAAAGTCAGAGCCATTAATTTTAAGTTTTTCATAAATCCTCCTATATTATATTAATTCTTTTTTAGTAAATTAGGTCGCCGACACCGAATGTGAAGTAACCGTGTTTAGAGCCGTTATCACCCGGATTTGTAAGCGGAATACCATAGTCGATTGACAGAGGTCCCATTCCGGGGATGAATACTTTTAAGCCGACACCTGCTGATACTGCGTATTCAGGTCTGTCATACATTTTGTTTGAGACGGTTCCGTCAAATACTTTACCTGCATCAGCCCAAACGGTGAATCTGATGTTGTTTAAGAATGCAATTCTTGTTCTGTCCATAAACGGAATCGGTGTTGCAAATTCGGCAGAACCCATAACAAAGGCATTACCCGTACCAACACCACTCATTTTGAAACCTCTGACGGTATAAGGTCCGCCTAAACGGTATGCCATAACTTCAGGAATATCTCCGTGGATTGCGCCGCCGCCTTTTGCGGTGAATGATAATGATGATTTCTTACCAACAGGAATGTATTGTTTAATCATACCCGTAAGTTTACCATTTGTTTTATCAAATCCGTTTAAGCCGATATTTTCGTCAAATCTTAAACTTGCCATTGTTCCGCGTCTTGTGACGGTGCCTGAATCTCTTGTGTCATAAATCAATGCAGGGCTTAATGACATGAACAATCCGCCTTCTAATTGCTTAGCACGCTCAGAAATCGGAATATTATACTTTTGGTACATGCTTAAGATGCCGTTATAATCACCTTCTCTAACATCAATATTTTCAACACCTAAGCTGAATGTTGCGTTTGCGTGTCTGTTTTTCTTAAGTCTGTGAGCAACAGTCATTTCGCCGCCGAATCTTCTTTCGATTGCAAGCGGAACCTGGTATGAACCGAAGTCTCTAAAGAATAATCTGTTATTTAAAGAAGTATCTGCGTTAAAGAAATACGGTTTAAAGTAGCTTAATTCAGCCTGAATATTCATGTGGTCCTTAACGGATGAATCGTTAAGCATTACCCCTGTACCTGCCAAACCGGTTAAAGACAGTCTTTCGCATCTTCCACGGAAGTTGTTTTCAGAAATCCCCATTGAACCGAAAAGACCCGTTACCGTGTCAAGACCGCCGCCGACAGAAATACTTGCGGTTCTTTGTTCCTGAATTTTAATTGTAATATCGTAAGCGTCAGGAATTTCTTCACTCGGTTCGATTTCACGGGTTACATCTTTGAAGGCTTGAGTTGCGTAAAGTCTTACCAAATCTTCTTTGACAAGGTTTTCGTTATAAATCATCCCCGGTTCTGTTAAGATATTACGGGCAATAATATAATCTTTGGTTTTTTCGTTACCTTCAATCATAATTTTGTCAATAATACCTTCTTTAATACTTATATTAATTGTTCCGTCAGGGTCATCAGTTACAGAATCTATTCTTGCTAAAATGTATCCTTTGGAGTTGTAAAGTTCCTGAACTTGCGCAATTGCAATGTTTAATTGAGCGATATTTTGAGGTTTACCTTTCATGTCAGTAAATGCTGATATGATTTCTTCTGTTGAAACAACTGAATTTCCCTCAATTGTAAAATCTTTGACGGGAATATTTTCTTCCAATACGATTTTAACCGTAACTGTTCCGTCTGCGTTTTTAGACGGGATGGCTTTCATTTTTTCGGTAAAATATCCTGTTTCATAGATTGTTTTAAGGTCTGTTTGCAATAAATTTCTGGAATACTCACCGCCTTGACGCATTTGCATTTTTTCTCTTAGTTCGTGTTCGGAGATAGAGTTTAAACCGTAAAATTCAATATCTTTAATAAGTTTTTTTTCTTTATCAATAGGGTCGTTGGATGTTGTTTTCGGTAAAGAAAAGTCTGTCGGATAATTTCCTGTTGTATTAACCTGCGGGGTATCAGAATCATGGGTTGTATATTTGTCAAAGATAGTGTTAGCATAGTTTGTGTTATTTTGCACTGCGTCTTCAGTTAAGCCCATTGAACCCCACGCATCATCTACGGCAAAGGCTCCTGTTTGGGTTGTCATTGCTATAACTGCAGCTAATACTAAATGTTCGGTTATCTTTTTGAAATTCAAGAAAATAATTCCTTACAAACTCTCACTACTCTCCAACAAAATTGTAGCATAAACTATTAAAAAAGTACAAATTTTTTACATCTGTTTACCAATTGCGGATTTATAAATTTTATTTTTGTTAATTCCGTATAATTCTGACAGGATTACAGAAATATCTTTGGCGCTGAAACCTTTGTCTTGCAAAAGTTTTATTTTATAATCAAATTCCGAAACATCTGATTTATTATCATCTTGAAAAATCATACAAACAAATTCGCCTTTTGAAACATTTTCTTTTAAATGTTTAATAACATTGTCGATTTCATCAACGACAATTTCTTCAAAAACCTTTGTAAGTTCTCTGCCAAAAGCCACTTTAACTTGCGGCCGAACTTCTTTTATTATTTCAAGAGTTTGTACAATTCTGTTAGGTGATTCGTAAAAAATCATATTTTGATTTTTATACTCTTTGGCAATAGTTTCGATTTGACTTTTACTCTTAGGCAAAAATCCTATAAACGAAAAAGTTTCATCTTTACGAGAAATTTGTGACAAAAACGTAATAACAGCGTTTGCCCCGGGAAGTGCTGTCAGTGAAAATCCGTTTTGTCTGAGTTCTTTAACAATTATTGACCCCGGGTCACAGATTAGGGGAGTTCCCGCATCAGACACAAGCGCCATTTTCTTACCGCTTTTTAAGGTGTCGATAATTTGGTTTATGCGCTCTTTTTCATTATACTTGTGGTAAGATACACATTTTGTTCTTATGTCAAAATGGTTTAAAAGTTTTTGTGTTACGCGGCTGTCTTCACAGGCAATCAAGTCAACCGATTTTAAAACTTCTATTGCACGAAGTGTTATATCGCCTAAATTGCCTATCGGTGTCGGTACGACGTAAAAATCATATTCTTTCATAGAATAATTTTAACATGAAATTAATAAAACAATAAACCCTCATTTCTGACTTCTTTCAATGAGGGGGAATGGGTATGTTTATTTATAAGCCGAACAAGCTCCCAATATAATAATAACGGTTAAAAAAATAAATTTTTTCATACGAAAAGTATATCGGATATTTTAATTTAAGCAAGATTTATGCTATTATTCCTATATGAAATTTGAAGAAAAAACACTCGGGTCTAAAGTAGTTTATGACGGGAAGGTAATGACAGTAATAAGAGATGATGTGGAGGTTTCTGACGGTCACAAATCTTTTCGTGAGGTTGTAATCCATAGCGGTGGGGTTGTAATTGTTGCATTGAAAGATGAAGAAACTATTCTTTTGGTAAAACAATACAGGTATCCGCTAAAACAGGTTAATTTGGAATTGCCTGCGGGTAAACTTGAAATCGGTGAGAATCCCGATGAGGCTTGCAAGCGTGAACTGGAGGAAGAAACAGGCTACAGAGCTAAAAACTGGAAGTCTTTAGGATACATAAATACAACCCCGGGAATTTGTACGGAAAAACTCTATCTTTACTTTGCGTCAGAGTTGGAGTTTGTCGGCGAGCATCCTGATGAGGGTGAGATAATCAAGTGTTATGAATATAAAATAAAAGATGTTTTGGAAATGGTAAAAAACGGTCAAGTTAACGATGCCAAAACGATTTGCGCTATAACAAGAGGGTTTTGTTTATGATAAAAATGATTGCAACCGATATTGACGGAACTATTTTAAAATGGGGTCTGGAGTTTACTCCTGCCTTGAAGCAGTGTATAAAAAACCTGAAAGAAAAAGGGGTTAAGGTAGTTCTTGTTACAGGCAGAATGCACTGTGCGGCACTTCCAGTTGCGCGTGAGTTAGGGCTTGATACACCTATAATTTCTTATCAGGGCGGGTTGATTAAGGATTTTGACAACAATACATTGTATCAAAAGAACCTTGACTCAAAGTATGCATTAAGTATTGTCTCTTGGGCAAGGTTAAATAATATACACATTAACCTCTATATAGATGATAAGCTTTACGTAGAGCGCGATAATGACATTGTAAAGCAATACACTGACGGAAAGTTTATTGACTATGAGGTAATAAACTTTGACTCATTGGCAATAAAAAATGTTAATAAGATTCTTGCGATTGATTTAAACGACCCTGATAAGGTTACTGGCTGGGTTAATGAACTTCGCGCAAAATTTCCTGATTTGTATATAGTTAAATCTACTCCGTATTTTTGCGAAATCGGCTGTGGAGAGGCAAAAAAATCTTTGGGTGTCGAGTTTCTGTGCAAAATGTGGGGATTTGATAAAAGTGAAGTTTTAACAATTGGTGATCAGAATAACGATATTGATTTGGTTAAAGCAGGTGGAATTGGTGTTGCAATGGGTAACGGAACGCCTGAATTAAAACAGTGTGCTGATTTTATTACCGATACGGTTGATAATGACGGGTTTGTTAAGGCTGTTGAAAAGTTTGTCATTCAGGGGGTAAATATATAAGTACCTGTAAACTTGGCAAGTTTTATATCATTCAGGGGGTTGAATCTTCCCAAGTGTAAGCTTTGCACCGCATCGGCTGCAGTATTCGGGAATCTCGTTTTTAAAACAGTATTGTTTTTTACATCTTGGGCAGCGGTATTTGTTCATTGAAGTCAGAATATAGATTAAAAAGAATCCTGCGCCAAGGATTGCGATGATAAGTATGATAATTTCTATATAAAAAATTGTTTTAAATGCTCCGTCAAAAGATGGCAGTGAAAACCTCGGGTAATAATAAACTATTCCGTAATCTTCCATATCATATGTCGGTGCAGGAGCGGGAGCTGATATTCCTCTTGTTACTACAACGCCGTTATCTTGTGCCATTATTTCTCCTTGGTTTAATTATATTATATAATATGTTATAATTAATTAAAAGAGGTATAAAAAATGTACAGAATCGGAACGGGTTACGATATCCATAAACTTATTGAAGGACGTGATTTAATTATCGGCGGAATTAAGATTACGCATGAAAAAGGGCTTTTAGGGCATTCTGATGCGGATGTTTTAATTCATGCAATAATTGATGCGATGTTGGGAGCTTTATGTCTTGATGATATCGGAACACTTTTCCCCGATACTGATCCAAAGTATAAAGATATTGACAGTACGGTGTTATTAAAACATGTTTATGAACTTGTGCAGTCTAAGGGTTACAAAATAGTCAATATTGACAGTAACATTATTGCCCAGGTTCCAAAGATGATGCCTTATATTCCGAAAATGAAAGATGTTTTATGCAGGGTTCTTAAAATAAATCCCGAACAGCTTTCTATTAAAGCAAAAACAAAAGAAAAAATGGATGCTGTAGGTCAAAAGCTTGCGATTGAAGCTAACGCGGTCATTTTAATCAGTAAGGTATAAATTTTAAATATTGTTAAAAATTTCTTTTTAAAATCTGACATTTGCTCAAAAAAACTTAAATAAAACATGGCATAAATCATACGAAAGAATGAGTCATTCGTGTTTAAATTATGTTAAAAATATAATGGTAAGAAAGCAGACAAGGGTGGATTAAAAAAGATATGGGTCTTAGCCTAAATAATATTTATCAACGACCTTTTGTGAAGCAAGATGACAGACGTCTTGTTAAAAAGCGTGAGGATGAAGAAAAATCTTCAGCTGCTAACGCTCAGCGTCAGGAAGAATCTAATCAAAATTCAAAAAGTAAGGGGTTACAGTATGTTGAGCAAAAACAGCCGAAATACACTCCTGCTTATGAACAAAAATTTTCAGTTCCCGCTCAAAATGCTTATAATAACGTAAATATCAATCCTCATCAGGCACAAGCTGCTCCAAGAACAACAGAAAGTGCCCCGCAAGGGTTAATTAACAATAAAATCAATATTGCGCAAATCCTGAAAGATTTTCGCAATACGGCGCTTGCTATCGGAACCCCTGATGATTTAAATGAAATCGTTAACAGCTATCTTGGTGCTGTAGAAAAACAGGTTAAAAAAGAAGCTGCCGATCCAAAACTTGTTAAATCAACCCTGAAAGGTGCCGCGTCAATTCTTGATAGGCATATCTCAGAAACCTTGGGAAAAGATTCAAATGTTGTAGAAAAATGGGTTGATACCTTGTTTATGCAGCAGATTAACCTTCGCTACAACGAAGAAGATATTAACGAAAGATTTTTGGTAAAATTCCCTGAAGGGTCGCCTGCCCAAACAAAACGTCAGGAAGAATTGCAGGAAACCGCGCAGCAAGAGGTTCAAACTCCTGTTGAATCCGAGTCAAACGTTATTCCGATTAGTGTTGCAGGACAAACCACGCAAACAAAAATTCCGCAAGATAAACAGTTAAAATCACTTTTTATTCAGGCAAAAAAATATGCCTATGCAAATAACCCGGAACAAGCCATAAAATCTTTTGAACAAGCCTTAAACCGTGCTATGGAAATAGATGACACTGAAACATCAGGCAAGATTTATTATGAGGTTGGTAAAATTTATGATGATCATGATTATTTAGCGCAGGCTTTGAAAAGTTATAATCAGTCACTTAGACTTACAACCGATGAGAATGTGAAAACAAAAGCGCATTATTCTATGGCGCAAATTTATGATGACATAAACCAAATTACTCCTGCAATGGACCATTATTTCAGTACGGTATCACATGCGGGCGAAGCTGAGAATTTACCTGCTCAAAGTGCGTCTTTAACCAAAATCGGTAATATTTACACTGATATGTATGATAGAGAAGCCTTTGAATACTACGACACCGCAGGTGATATCGCAAACGAAACCGATAATTATAACCTTAAAGGTTTTGTAGCCTCAAATCTTGGCGGAGCGTATATGAAGTTTGATGAGCCTGAAAACGCCCTAAAATCATACTCAAAAGCAACACTGAATTACACCAAAGCGGAGTCTCCCGTAAAAAGTGCTCAAAATTACCTTGCAGCAGCAGATATTATGGTTGAATTTAACAACCTGAATAAAGCTTATAACCTTTTATCAAAAGCACAAAAGTTCGCGCGCCAAAGCGATAACGTTAATCTGATGAACGAAATCAATACAAAAATGCGTCAACTGCAAGCACTTGATGTGAAATAATTATCTTACTTTACCGCGAAGCATTAAAGTAACACCCGCAATAAATGCCGTTCCGATTGCAGCAGCAGCGCCTGTTACAAGTGACATTATTTTAGATGCTTTGTTTAAATTTTTCTTAGCTTCATCAACGGTAACTTCACCGTCCCACATTTTACCGTCTTTAGTCATACCGCCAATAGGAATCTTGCCGTTTTTTGCGGTTGTTTCCAGTTGCTGCATTATAGCTTTTCCTTGTTTTGTCTTAGCATAATATGTAGCTCCCGCACCAAATGCAAAACCTGCTGCAGTCATAATTCCCATACATTTTCCAACACCTGCCATGTAGTAAACCTCCTACTGTTTTTGCAATTTTATTAAAACAGATAAAAGTATTTTTTTGCCAATTTGTAACAAAGCTTTAAGAATTAATACATACGGAGAACTTGCTTTTTTTGTTCCTTAATCGTATTATTAAAATAAATATGTTGTTAGGGTAAAATTAGATTTATGGTGACAAAAGAAAAATTATACTCGGATATACCGCCGACAAAATTACGTAATAAGGAAGAAAAGTTTAAACCTGCAAAAACTAACCGTTTTTGGCTGACTATTGCAAGCTTGTTTTTCTATAATATGCTTCAAAATAGGTTTTATGCTTTTCGTTATACGGGTGTAGAAAACTATACAGAGCGTGATAAAAAGACTCCGACAATTCTTTTTGCACCGCACTGCAACTGGTGGGACGGAATAGTTTTATATAATATTACCCACAGAATCTGTCGTAAAGAAATTCGTTTAATGGTTGAAGAATTGAACAGATTCCCGCTTTTAAGACGCGGCGGAGCATATTCTGTTAACAAAAAATCAGCACAATCAGCTATGAAAGCTCTTCAATATTCTGTTGATGTTTTGGGCGATTTGAGAAACATTTTGTGTATTTTCCCGCAAGGAATCATTCGTCCGCCTCATTTCAGACCTTATATTTTCCAAACCGGTTTGACTTATATTGCGCAAAATGCTGTTAAGAAATACGGTAAAGTTAACTTAATACCTGTTTCTATTGATTATTGTTTTTTAAGAGATAACAGACCTGAAGTTATTGTGGATTTCGGTCAAAGAATCGAATTAACCGATCCGAATCTTGACAGAAAAGCTTATACACAGTTCTTGGAAGCTAAATTGACCGAAACAAGCGATAAACAGTTTAAAAACATTTCTCAAGGTAAAATTGATGATTATAAGATTTTGTTCAAACAGCATTTAAAATGGTATCGCAGAATTGAGCAGCGATTGAAACGAATTGATTTACCTGATGTTTCGGAAGTTTAATTATAAATTTTAACAAATGTAAACAATTTGACAAAATCTCATGACAATTGCGTTCCCTTATCTTATTATTTTATTAATTTCGGAGGCAGAATGTTAAACGATATGTTGGATTTGACTTCAAAAAGCGCGTTTTCAAACGAGAATGATACTTTTACATCAAGGTCTTTTGCTGCACTTTTGGCAAAGAATAATGTACCGAATTCGCATAAAAGAATTGCGGATAATTATTTTATTATCAAAAAAGTGTTTAAGTTTCAGGCATGTATGAGCAGAATTTCTAATGTTGAAAAATCATTACTTGAGAAATATGATTTC
The DNA here is from genome assembly GCA_947570135.1 of uncultured Candidatus Melainabacteria bacterium. Lineage (GTDB taxonomy): Bacteria > Cyanobacteriota > Vampirovibrionia > Gastranaerophilales > Gastranaerophilaceae > Zag111. Next base: position 21,179 of record CANOTP010000007.1, read on the forward strand.
AATGTTCTTGAGTTTACGACTATGAAGCAAATGTATGATGAGTTAACACTTTTACAAAAGTGGTCAGCCTCTGATGATGAAAGTTTGAGAAATGTTTCTGATAATATGCTGTTAATTAGGGTTAAGGAGTTAAAGTTTCTGGAGGCAAGCCGTTATGCGTCAATTTCAAACGAAATTTATAACGGTTATAAGGCTTTGGAACAATATTTGAAAGAAATCAGTAAGTTTCAAACAGCACAGAATTTGAGATTGTTGAATTATTAGGAGTTTATTTACCCCTCTTGTTGGTAGCCGAAGTTTTTAAGAACTTTTTCTTTCTTGCGCCAATCTTTTTCGACTTTGACTTCAAGCTGTAGAAATACTTTTTTCTCAACGATTTTTTCTAATTCCAGACGTGATTCCGTTCCGATTTTTTTTAGCAGGCTTCCGCCTTTACCGATAAGGATTCCTTTTTGACTTTTTTGTTCGCAGTAGATTATCGCTGAAATTTTGTCAATGGTTTCTTCTTCCGAGTATTTTATAACCTTGACTGCAACAGAATGCGGAATTTCATCAGATGTATTCAGTAAAATCTTTTCTCTTATAATTTCTTCTGTAACATCACGCATGGTTTCTTCGGTTACTATATCTTCAGGATACAGGGCTTCACCTTCTGGCAATTTTTTATAAATATTTTTGATAAGTGTGTCGATATTTCGCCCTGTTTTTGCAGAAATTCTTACAACAGGAAGGTTTTCGTTGAATAAGGTTTTGTATGATAAAAGATTTTCCTCAACCTTTTCGGTTTTTTTAATCTTATCGACTTTGTTCATAACAATAATAATCGGGATTTTAGTTTGGAGAAGGTTTTGCGCAATCCATTTATCGCCTTTCCCCGCAGGTTCTGAACCGTCGACCAAAAATAATATGACATCCGCATCAGGCACTGCGATTTTTGCCTCATCAAGTAGGAATTCCCCGAGCTTATTTAACGGTTTATGAACTCCAGGAGTATCGACAAAAACAATCTGCCCTTCGGGTGTTGTGTAAATACCCTTAATTCTTTTTCTGGTGGTTTGGGCCTTATCTGTTGTTATTACTATTTTTTGCCCGAGAATTTGGTTTAAAAGAGTTGATTTACCGACATTCGGGCGTCCTATTATTGCTGTGAATCCGCTTTTCATGAAGATATTGTAACATAAACCCGATTTTTTTGAAATAAAGTAGCAAAAATTTTTACTCTCGGGTATTATATTATCAGGTACGTGTAGTTATTGATTGACGAGAAACAATGGGAAAAAGAAAATATATAGTAGTTGCAGCGGTTTTAGCCATGTTATCGACAGGTTTTAATCCCGCAAATGCAGATAATATAAGTTTAACTCAGGTGGATGTAAAAAAATCATCTGTATCTGATACTGTTGATGTAACTTTTTATACAACAGGACAATCTCAAGCCTCTGTTGTTACAAGAAAATCAAATAACAGATATGTTGTGCTGTTACCGAATATTTCAAGTTCAGCCTCAGTTACCCCGAGCCTTGGTGCTGTTAAAGACTTAATCTCCGATGTTGAAGTTAAACACGTAAATGACGGTATCGGCGGCTATACAAAGATTACTTTTTCAACAGTAAAACCTGTTAATTTCAAAACTCATACAAAGCGTGCTAATCCTGTAACTGCTGTTCAAAAGGATTACAAAAATATTATCGCTCAAAATAATACACAAAAACCTGCTGCCCAAACGCAGCCGACTCAAGCAGCTCAAACTCAATCAAAGCCTGCGCCTCAAGCGCAACTAAAAGCAGAAAAACCTGTTTCAAATACTACAAAGCAGCCTGAAACAAAAAATGTTAAGCCTGCCGTGCAAAAAGAAGCCTCAAAACCTGCTCAAAAACCGAAACTGATTCCTGTTGATATGCCAAAAGCAGTAAAGGCGATTACAACACCGAAAATATCTGAGCCTGTTGTTCAAAAGCAGCCTGAGCAGAAAGTTGCCTCAACCCCGTCTTCTGATTACGTACCTAAAATGAAATATGATGAAAACGGTAAACGTATTATTGATTTAGAACCGAGAGTTTCTCATAAAGAAGAAAAACAATTAGTACAAGAAGATGTTCAAACACCTTTAATAACGGATAATTCAGCTCAAGTTGAAGAAAATACCGTAACCGAAGACAACAATACAAATAAATCTCATCATATTCCAATATGGATGTTGATTGCTGGCGGTTCTGTATTGGCATTGGGTATATTGTTCCGTGTCTTAGCGTCTGTTGCAAGAGAATCTCGCAAAAGACAAAGTTTGGAATCGTTTTTCTCTGTTTCCTCTTCTGCCAAATTTACTTCACCAAAAAGCAAATACTCGGATATTGTTAATGATAACGAATTAAACTGGCAGGAAAAATACAAACGTTATAATGCTCAAGAGCAAGCAGAAACTGTTAAAGATCCTTCATTTAAGGAAATTTCTTACGTAACAAATCTTGGTGCTACTAAAAAAGCTGTTATAACCGAACAACCTCAGCAACAAGCAGTTGAAGAAGTTGTTATTAACGAAGCAGAAAAACCTATTTCAAGTTTGTTTACGAAAAAACCTGAAAAAGAAAAAGTTCTTAAAGGTAACAGCGAAGAGTTTAAAAAACAAATGAGAGCAAAGATTTCTCAGTTGGAACATTCTTTTGCTCAAGCATCAACCGTAAAAGAGCCGGAAGAGGTTACTAACGAAGTTAAATCCGAAGATGATTCAATTATCAGTAAGATTTCTGATGTTAAATTGAAATCTTTTTCAAAACCTGTTTCGTTAAAGGGTTCGGATAGAACAATACTTAATGATAATAAAAAAACAAAACAACATTATCGCGAAGGTCAGTTTGTGAAATTAAAGGATTCACCGCTCAGCATGAGCAGAAGACATTCGGCATCGTCTGATATTAATGCATCAGATTTAATCAATACGGGAAGTAAATATTTAATGAATAATGGGGAAATGAAAATGGCAAGGGAAAAAGAAAATTATTTACTGTCATCATTGGATGAATATTTATCAATTTTAGACAGTGAAGGGACAAGTTCAACAAATGTATCAGTGGCAGACAGCTTGGCTCAAATCAGACCAAACGCCGAGCCTATGAGTCGCTCAGGGATGACTAATCCTATTTCAAGAAGCAAGTCTGCAACACCTTATATGAACGGCTTGATTGTAAAATCTGGGTATAACATTGATTCTGATAAGGGATTTTACCTTGTAAATATGGACGGTGTTTCAGCATTGGTCGGCAGAATCAAAGACAGCACTTATGTTTTGAAAAAGTTTGACCGCGTAATGGATCAACCGCTTCAGGTAAGACAAGATGACGCGAATGTTTATATTGTCAAAGTTGGAAGATATAAATGTTTGGTTGATGTTTCAAAAGACAAAATGGGAACACTTATCGAAATCTAAGCGGGGTTAAGTTTTGCCGTTTAAAAAGCTTATATTGGCGTTAATCATAATTGTTGTGAGTATTTTTTGCTGTGTTAATTTTTTCAGCAGACCGAAGATGTTGCAAAAAGTTACCATACAATTTTCTTCGTGGGGTTCAGAGTCTGAATTAAAGATTCTTGAACCGATTTTGGCTGATTTTGAGAAAGAGAACCCTGATATAAAAGTTGATTTTATGCATATTCCGCAGAATTATTTTCAAAAAATTCACCTGCTTTTTGCGTCAAACACGGCACCCGATGTGATTTTTATGAATAATCAGTATTTGCCGATTTATGCTAACGCAGGAGTTTTGGAAGATTTGTCGGGGTATGATTTTGAGTTTGACAAGTTTTATGAAAAATCTTTAAAGGCGCTGAGTCGGGATGATAAAATTTATGCCGTGCCAAGAGATGTTTCTAATTTGCTTATTTATTATAACAAAGATATTTTTGATAAATACAATGTTCCGTATCCGAAAAAAGGTTGGACTTTTGATGAATTTCTGACCGCTGCTGAAAAATTAACGCATCGACCTGAGGTTTTCGGGGTGTCGTTTGAAGATGAGCCGTTGTTTTATCTGCCTTATTTGACAAGTTTTGGTGCTGATGATTTTTCTGATTTTGATGATGAAAAAATGCAAAAAGGACTTAGGTTTTATGCTGATTTAAGAAATAAATATCACGTTGCACCGAAAAAAGAAGAATCGGCGAGTGCCACAATGGCTCAAATGTTTTTGCAAGGGAAGCTTGGGATGCACTTATCGGGACGCTGGCTTGTGCCAAAATATCGTCAGGAAGCAAAATTTAATTGGGATGTTGTGGAGTTCCCTAAAGGTGATGCGGGTTCTGTTGTTCCGCTGGATGCTTCAGGTTGGGTTGTTGCAAAATCTTCCAAACACAAAACTCAAGCCGTAAAACTTATCAAATATTTATCATCAAAAGAAAGTTTGCAAAAGTTTACTAAAAGCGGACTAGTTGTACCTGCGAGGATTGAAGTTGCAAATTCGGAATATTTTTTTGACGGAGAGAAGCCCAAAAATGCCCGTGTATTTTTGGATATTATTGAAATCTCCGTGCCGACTCCCGTGACCGTAAACTTTCGTCAGGTGCTTGATAATTTGAAAAACAGTACAGAATTTATGTTTAGTGGAAAATAATCCATGTTTATTGTAAAATCGGGGTATGAATTTAGATAGCCGTATAGATAGTATTTTATCACCAATAGCTAATAAAATTTCAGGGTTAATTTTTTCTCACGTAACAATTCATGGTGTACGTGTGGAATTTTTGATTGTACTTTTAATGATTGCGGCGTTGTATTTTACGTTCAGAACACGGTTTATCGGTCTGTGGGGATTTCGTCACTCGATTGATTTGATTACGAAAAAATACAAGCACGATGATATGATAAAAAAGAAAAAACACGGTGAAGTATCATCGTTCCAAGCTTTAACTGCGACAATTTCAGCATCGGCAGGCATGGGAAACGTTGTAGGTTCAGCTCTTGCCGTATCTGTCGGAGGTCCTGGGGTAATTTTTTGGATGATGATTGCGGGTGTATTTTCTATGGCGTTAAAGTTTGCCGAAGTTTTACTCGGAATCAAATTCAGACAAATAAATAAAGACGGTTCATCCTCAGGCGGACCTATGTATTATATTATAAATGGGCTTCGTGCGCCGTGGATTAAGCCTTTTACTCCGTATTTAGCAAAAATTTACGCGATTTGCTGCGTGTTTGCAATGATTGGCGGGTGGAATTTGTTCCAAATCAATGCGATAACAACCCAGATTACAAATGTTACGGGGCTGTTCACAGGTCAGCGTTGGGTTTTCGGGCTTATCGTTGCAGTGATTACTTATGTTACTGTTATCGGCGGGATTAAATCTATCGGAAAATTTACATCTAAAGTTACGCCTGTAATGTGCAGTTTATATGTATTTTCAGCGTTTGTAATTTGTTTATTGAATATTCATCATGTGCTGCATACTATTTCTTTAATTTTGCATGAGGCTTTTAAACCGACAGCCGTCGGGGGCGGGGTTTTTGCTTGTATGTTATGGGGATTTCGCCGTGCAATGTTTGCAAATGAGGCGGGTCTTGGCACCGCACCGATTGCGTTTTCTGCGGTTAAAACAAGCAAGCCTGTTGCGCAAGCCTTTATTGCGATGTTACAGCCGTTTGTTGATACTGTGATAGTCGGTGCCTCAACCGCGTTTATTATTGTTGTGACGGGAGCTTACCTTAATACAACGGGAATCGAAGGAATTGAGTTAACCTCAAAGGCATTCGCTTCGGTTTGTCCGTTTTTCCCTGTTCTGTTAACATTTATGGCAAGCTGTTTTGTATTATCTACAATGCTTTGCGGCTCATATTACGGTACAAAAAGCTGGACATTTTTGTTCGGTGAATCAAAATTAACTACAAGAACTTTCCAGATAATTTATTGTTTATTTATCGTAATCGGTTCTGCTATGAACTTAAAAAGTGTCGTGAATCTATCCGATGCGTTTACTTTATTTTTAGCCGTGCCGAATTTGATTGCAGTATTTTTATTATCTGATATAATAATGAAAGAACTGAAAAGATATTGTAAAAAATACAATATCGGTTGGTTTAAAAATAAAGACTAATGAGGAGAGAATAATTGATGATTAAGAAAGAATGTTTGGATATAGTTCAGGCAAAATGTGAAAACTGTCAGGATTGTATACTTGGAAAAACCCGTAACAATGTGGTATTTTCTGACGGAAACCCTGAAACTGCAAGAATTGTATTAATCGGCGAAGCACCCGGTGAAACCGAAGATGAAACAGGAAAACCGTTTGTAGGTCGTGCAGGAAAACTTTTAAACCAATTTTTGGAAGAAGCGGGAATTTCAAGACAGGATGATTTGTATATAATCAATACCGTAAAATGCCGACCGCCTGAAAACAGAGTTCCGACAGATGTTGAGAAGGCTTTATGTGAAAGATATCTAACTGCTCAGATTGATATTATGAATCCTAAGGCAATAATTTTCTGCGGCGCAACTTCATTAAAATCTTTCTGGTCAGATAAGAAAGTTCAAATATCAAAAGTCCGCGGAAACTGGTTTAATGTAACAATTAATGGAAAAGAATACCGTGCAATGGCTATTTTCCACCCGTCATATCTGTTGAGAAACCACTCAATGGAAGAAGGTTCACCAAGAAGACTTATGCAGCAGGATTTAGCGGCAATCAAGTCTGAAATCTTAGGTGATTCAATGGTGTGTTCCACCGAATCTTGCAATAAGGAAATGGCTTTCGCAGGGTAAGTATCCTTACCGCGTTTAGATAATAACAATTAAATAAGAGGAAATGAAGTGAATATCTTCAACTGCTGGCGCAGCCGTAAAAGTCGGAATGCTCTAAAAAATAATTCATACCTACGCACAGTTTGGGTAAAAATTAAGGAAATTTTTTAAAGTGTCCTCTTATGAAAAATGAGAGGACACTTTTTTAATGGCATCACCGTCAGCAATACATTCAAGAACAATGAAAGCAGGTACCTGCCCGCACGGGCTTCCTTTGGGTGCTTGTCCGATTTGTAACGGAATGGCAGGCGGAAACTCAACCACAAAACGTGATATTCCGCGAAATGTCGGTGAGATGACTTATAATCAGTGTGCTGCAATCGGTGCAATGCTTAAAGCTCAAAAACACGCTAAAGAACAAGCGAAAATCGCGCAGCAAAATTATATCCAGTCTTTAACCGATTTTGCAAAAAATCTTGCAAACACTCATCAAAGACTTGCCGAACTTATTGTAAAAGTTACACAAAACTTACCGCCTGTTATAGCAAAACCCGTTAATTTGGTGTTAAAAGTAATATTAACTCCTGTTCAGGTTGTTATGCGCGCGGTTGTGGTGGTGTTGCAAAAGTTTGCAGATATTTCAGATAAATTGACGGCAGTTTACGGGGAATTAAAAGCCGCTATGAAAGAGAAAATTTCAAAATTTGTAACGGATGTTAAAAAGAAATTAAAATCGATTTTCTTTGTATTCGGAGCCGATGAATCAGATGATGAAGAAAAAAAGATTGATGAAGCTAAGCGAATTTTTGACTTAAAAACTTTCGTTCATAAATTAGCGCAGCGATTGAAAAAGGAGAATGACAATGAACATTAATCCTTTACATGATGCGGAAATCATACGTCAGCAGCGGAATTTAACAACTTCTCAGCGCAGGAATAATCTTACGACAAAAGAAGGCGTTCTTGTTAATAATTTTGTGAAAGACGGGCTATGTGATACAAAAAACACTTATCTTATTTCCGACAAGGTCGAGATGCCGCAGGGTTTGTATGAAGATTCCAAGATTGTTGATAAAAAATTATTGCCGCTAAGTGCCATAGCGCTTGGTGTTATGGGTGCGATTGCTGTTGTAACGGGGTTTGCAAGACACAGCGCGCTGGTTGCCAAAGACTTGCCGAAAGAAAAATGGCTTCCTGCCGTTACAAGAAACGTTCAGCTAAGTAAAGAACTGCATCAGCTTGTTTATCAATACGTTCAAAATCCTAACAGAAAGACTTTTAATGCGGGTGTCGGGGTTTTAACCCTGTCTGCTATGGCTTTTATGGGAAAAATGTTTTTTGATGGTTATAAGGAAATCTGGGTTAAGCGAAAAGAAGCAAATATTCAGAAAAATCTTCAAGAAAACCTGATTGGAGTTGAAACGCAATCGTTTTCAGGCAAAATGCAGATAATTCGCAGTATGTTGTCTAAATACAGCAATGATTTTGAAAAATACATAAAGCCTGAATGTGAACAGATTTTACCGAATTTTGGCAAGAATAAGTTTTTCAAGATGCCGTTTAGCTCAGGTTCTCGTATTGAGGATAAGAAAAAATCGCTAAATTTTTGTAATATCATGTTCGGGCTTGGAACGATTGGCGGGATTGTCGGACTTGGGTTTTTATCGTTAAAAAATCTTTCTAAAAGTAAAGCTTACTTAAAAGAAGGTTTAGAAAACACTAAAACACTGATTAAAACAATTGTTGAAAAGACTCCTGAAAAACCTGACGAAACTTCAATGGATTTTCTTGAACATATGTTCATGTCGATTGATGACGGGGCAAAAGACTTAACGGAATTTGTAACAGAGCAGGTTAATAAGCTCAAATGGAGTAAGGAAGATAAAGACAAATTCTTGCAAAAAATTCTGACAAAACTAAAGACTTCAACCACGAAAGCCAACCCGAATTACGCGGGTGACGGAACTCCACGTCCTGCGTTTAACTCGTTTGTGGAAGACTATAGGGCATTTTTATACAATTGGCTTTTAGATACAAGTAATCCTCAGTTTGCGTATTTGTTTTACGGGATTACGGGCTTAAGTGCGGCAAGTTATGGCGGAAAACTCGCGGGGGATGCTATTAAAGAAGTTCAGGTGAAAAAGATAAACGCGCAAACAGAATTAGAACTCCAACAGCGCCTTGTATCAACCGAACTTCGCAACTTTAAATCCAAAAAAGATGCGGCAATTTTACCGCTTGTAGAAGAATTTTACAAACAGGTCGATAGCGGTAAACGTTCAAAAGAAGAATTAAAAACAATGGCGGAAAACGTTCTTTTTGAAATCAAAAACGGACCGCCGTTTGTATATTCATAAAATTATTGTCACTCTGAACTTGATTCAGAGTCTGTTAATGATAATTATAAAAAGGTAATATTTATGATTCAACCGATTCAACCTAATTACATTTGTAACTCCTGTCAACTTCCGACTCGTGAGCGAAATTATTGTATATTTGATAAAAACGAAGTTGATTATTTTGTTAAACAAAAAGAAAACGCCCTGCCGTATTTAACAGACATTTTAGAGCATTCAAATAACGAGGCGCAAGTGACTGAAACCCTTTATATAATAGATAGAATGACAGATAACGGAACAAAAGGGATTGATAAACTTTACCCTGTGTTTGCAAGGTTTAATAATACCGAATCCCCTAATATTCAAACTTTTTTGGCGGGAATTTATCGTAAAACTCAGATTCCTGACGCTTTCGGACCGCTTATCAATATGCTTATAAAAAATTCCCTAAAACCCCATAACCCAAACCAAACCTTTGACCCTAACGAAGAAATCGGCGGTGCGATTTTAAGTTATCTGTCAGGCAGGTTCAAAGGTTAAGAATGAATCTGGAACGGGCACTTTGTACAGTGAGCTTTCGGGTGAAGTATAAGATTATCTTCTAAATCGTACATCTTTGCAACCCTTGTATCTAAAGGAGCTCCACATTTTGGGCATTTTAACCCGCCTGCACCGTTTAAGATAAGCTGTTTTAAGCTTTCTATAATCTCAGGTGATACAATATCGCTTGCAATATCTTTTTCAAGCTGTTTAATTTCATGTGCTTCGCATTTCAGAACCTTGGCAATAGCTTGTCTGATTGTTACGGGAAGAAACAGTTCTTTCCCCGCTTCGACTTCTTCAACGACTTCTACGGGAATATTAGCGGCAACAGCCAAACCTTTTTGAGTTAGCCCTAATTCTTCACGTTTATTCTGGATAAATCTTGCTAATGTTTTCATATAATTATCATAGCATAAAGTAGGGATTTTATAATTATTAAGAAATGTAACAAGAATGTTTGTAGGTTGAAATCCGTATGGCTATAGGGTTTTGTTTTTTTTAGCACATGTAAATCGTGACAAGTCATGCAATTTTTGAATAAGCAAATTGTTTATATAGGTACAGGGGAAAATCGAAAGTACGAGGAAAAATTATGGCAATATCACCACAAGGAATGGCAAATCTTGCTTACTGGAATGTGTTACCAATGGGTATCTCAAATTATGGCGGTGACATACAGGTTTATAATGTCGGTCAATACGCACAACCATTGTTTACAGCATTCAATCCTATGGCAATGGCAAACTTTTCAGCACCGTTTTTCGGAGGCGGAGTTAATATTCCAATGCCGCCGTTAAGTTTTGATTTTATGGCATAGATATTAGAAAAAAATAATACATACTTACACAAGGAATAAAGAAAGTAGAGGCAATTTATGGCAATTTCACCAATCGGAATGGCAAATCTCGCATATTGGGGTTCGTTACCAATGGGCATATCAAACTATGGCGGCGATGTTCAGGTCTATAATGTAGATGAATATTCACAACCGTTGTTTACAGTATACAATCCGCAGGCAATGGCAAGTTTATCTGCTCCGTTTGCAGGTGTAGGATGTCAAATTCCGCAAGTACAATTTGATCCCGATTTGGTTGATAAATTGGCAGATGCAATGTGGCAGCCTGTTATAAAAGATTTGGCAGAAAGTAATGTCGGATCAGTTGCCGGTACTATTCAATCAACAAAAGCAAAGTTAAATTCAAAATTACAAACAGAAGGCATATCCGAAGAAGATAAGAACAAAGTACAAGCTTTATTAGACAGATTAGACGAACAAGAAAAAAAACTTAGAGAACTTCAAAACGCTGAAGGCTTAACAAACGATGAAGTTTACGAAAGGTCAAAAGAAATTGAGCGTGCAATGCGTGATATTGCGGCAGAATGCGCGCAATTAAATATTACGCCGCAAAGAGCATCACAATCAGAGGAAGCTGAAAACTCAGAAGCTGCAGATGCTGCAAACGAGTCTCAAGGTACAAATAGTCAACAATTGACTCAGGAGTTACAACAGTTGCAGGAACAATTGGAAAATCTCTCAGAATCTCAGGAACAACAATCACAACAAACTGATAATAAAGGATTCTTTGTAGCGCCTGAATACGCTCCTGCAAGAGCTGAGCTTGAATCTCAAATGCAGCAGGAAATGGATACCCAAACAGGCGGAGTCAGATCTGCAGAGCAAATTGCACAACAATTCAGAGATGCTGTTAATGACAGCTGGGGAACAGATAATGAAACATTTAATAATATTTGTTCTCAAATTAACAAAGATAACGTTATGGACTTAATGTTGGCATATAACAGATTCCAATCAATAGAAGACGGCGAATCATTTATGGAAGCTTTTATGTGGGATGCCAATCACGGTCAAAAAGCCAAATACGGTAAACAAATTGCTAACGCTTTAAAAGAAAAAGCAGTAGAAGTCGGCGTATATGACGAGTTAAAAGATGATTTTGCAACAATATACGATGAATTGGGTGACTTGTTCATAAGCAATGATATTTCAGAAAACTTTGACAATATTGTTGAAAAAATTGCAGTTGCAATGGGTCAGCCTGAATATGCAAGACCGTACGAAGATTAAAAAATATTCTTAATTTCCTCAATTTAAGATAATATCCTTAAAGGTTAGGTATGTAGTGTAGAAATATATCCCCGCAAAAATTGCGGGGTTTTTCTTTTTGTAAACACGGGTGTGGGGTACCCCTTGATTTTTTATATTGACTATAATATTATCATCATGTAGAGTGCTTACGCCAATAATCACTCAACAGGAGTAAGTAAAAGGCTAATCGTAAAAGTCCGATATGAACTCCAAAAGCAAAAAAGGAAAACTAATAATGTCAATTAACTTAAAAAACAAACAGGAAATCGTTAAGGAATACGGTAAAAACGAAAAAGACACAGGCTCTTCTGCTGTTCAAGTTGCGATGATGACTCAAAAAATCAGCGAACTTACAGAACACTTAAAATCTAACAAAAAAGATTTTGCAACAAAAAGAGGTCTTTTGATGATGGTAGGTAAAAGAAAAAGATTACTTGCTTACATCAAATCTCAAAACCTTGACGAATACAGAGAATTGATTAAAAAATTAGGTATCAGAGGTTAGTTCTGATAAAGCTTTTAAAAGACCGACCCCTTAAAGGTCGGTTTTTTAGTATACACCCTCGTAACTTGAGGTGAGGTTTTGGGAGGAATATGAAGACATTAAAATCAATGCGTTTACATATAGGAATTTTCGGTAAGACTAATGTCGGTAAGTCGTCTTTACTTAACCGTATTACAGGGCAAGATGTGGCGATTGTGTCGGACATTGCAGGCACTACAACAGATGTTGTCGAAAAATCAATGGAGCTTTTACCGATTGGTCCCGTAACTTTTTTAGATACCGCAGGGATTGACGATACCTCGGTACTTGGTGCGGAGCGTATTGAAAAAACAATGAAAATCCTTAATCGTACGGATATCGGCGTGGTTGTTTGTGACTACAACGGGGTTGATGAGTACGAAAAAGGTTTAATTGAAAAATTTAATGAACTCGGGATTCCGTTTATTGTTGTTGTTAATAAGCTTGATATGGGTGAGTTGAAAGTCAATTTGCCTTACGAAAATATCCTTCAAACCTCTGTAAAAACAGATTCCGAGCTTGTTAATAAGTTCAAACAGGCTTTAATTAAGCTTTTGCCTGACGAGTTTGTAAATTCACCGAAAATCGTCGGGGATTTGGTTGATGAAAAAAGTATTGTAATCCTTGTAACTCCGATTGATAAAGAAGCTCCAAAAGGTCGTTTGATTTTACCGCAGGTTCAGACTATCAGGGATTTACTTGATAGTAATTGTATTTGTATGGTTGTGAAAGAATCAGAACTTCAAGGAGCTTTAGACAGTTTAAAAACACCGCCGGCGCTTGTTGTAACGGATTCACAGGCGTTTCGTAAGGTTGCGGAGATTGTGCCTGAAAATATTCCTCTGACATCTTTTTCTATACTTTTTGCAAGGCTGAAAGGTGATTTGAGGGCGTTTATAAAAGGCGCGGAGGCGATTGAAAACCTTAAAGACGGCGACAGGGTTTTAATTCTTGAAAGCTGTACCCACCACGCGATAGAAGATGATATCGGACGGGTTAAGATTCCTAATCTTTTACGTAAAAAAACGGGTAAAGATTTGGTCATTGAAAATATTTCAGGACATGATTTCCCTGAAATTTCAAAGTACGCACTTGTAATCCATTGCGGTGCGTGTATGACAAACAGGCGTGAAGTTTTATCAAGAATCTTGATTGCAGGACAAAAAGGGGTTCCTGTTACAAACTACGGAATCGCTATTTCATACTGTTTGGGAATTTTGCCAAGAGCAGTAAAACCGCTTATTTAAACTTTCTCATCATTTTCATGGCGTTCATTGCTTTAACCATGGCTTTTTTCTCGTTTCCTTTGCCAAAGCTGCCGAACATTTTTTGCATTTTGTTCATGCCGCCCATCATTTGACGCATTTGTTCAAACTGTTTAACATATTGATTTACTGTGTGCATATCCATACCGCAACCTTTTGCAATCCGTTTTTTACGGCTTGTGTTCATAAGTTCAGGGTGTTCACGCTCTTCAGGTGTCATACTTTGGATAAATACTTCAATCTTTTTAAATTCTGTGTCTGTTGCGTGTGAAATCTTTTCTCTGTCTGCTTGTTTAAGATTAACTCCCGGAAGCATTCCTAAAATTTGATCCATTGAACCAAACATTTTCATTTGTTTTTGCATATTTAAAAAGTCATTGAATGAAAATTCAGCTTTTGACATTTTTTCTTGCATTTTTAGGGCTTCTTTTTCATCAAAAACTTCCTGGGCTCGTTCAACAAGGGAAACAATATCGCCCATTCCCAAAATTCTTGTTGCCATACGCTCAGGATAAAAATCTTCAAGTGCGTTTAATTTTTCTCCCGTACCCGTTAATTTGATAGGTTTTCCCGTACAGTGAACAACAGATAACGCCGAACCTCCGCGGGAATCACCGTCAAGCTTTGTTAAAATTAAACCTGTCAAACCGATTTGGGCATCAAAGTTTTCCGCAACATTAACGGATTCTTGTCCTGTCATCGCATCAATTACGAGAAGTTTTTCCTGCGGGCGGAAGACTCTGTCTATAATCAACAGTTCCGACATCATCTCGGTATCTATTTGTAAACGTCCTGCTGTATCAAGGATTACTACGTTAAATCCGTTATCTTTTGCATGATTTAATGCACTTTGAACAATGTTTTGAACATCTGTTGAACCCTCAATCGTAAAAACTTCGCATCCGATTTCCTGTCCTAATGTTTGTAATTGCGAAATTGCAGCGGGACGATATACATCACATGCAACAAGCAGCGGATTTTTACCTTCTTTTTTAAGCTTTACTGCAAGCTTAGCTGAGGATGTTGTTTTCCCTGAACCCTGAAGTCCTAGCATCATAATAATTGACGGATGTCCTGACAGGTCAAGCGGTTTAACTTCTTTTCCCAACAATTCCACAAGTTCATCATGGACAATTTTTACTAATTGTTGAGATGGATTTACCCCTTGTAAAACATTTTCACCTTCAGCTTTATCTTTTATTGATGAGATAAATGATTTTACTACTCTTAAGTTAACATCTGCTTCTAAAAGTGCTCTGCGGATTTCGCGCAACGCATCTTGCATGTTATCTTGCGTTAATTCTTGTGAGTGTGTTTTTGAAATTATATTTTGAAGTTTTTCGCTTAAGTTATCAAACATTTTATATCCCTTTTAATACTATATGCCGATTTTAACATAAAAACACACTTTTCAACATTCGAAAAATCTGTTATACTTATAAAAAAGGAGAGTTTATGAAAAAGATTGTATTAATAATGGTTGCAGCTTTAATCGGTACATCTGTATACGCTGATGTCAGTATGCCCGGTGCTCCGAGCTTTGGAACAACGGTTGATACTCAGGATTTAGCTCCGTCTTCTGCTTATAAAAAGCCCGGTTTTGAAAAGCCAGAATCAAAACCAGTTTCAAGTTTTTATGATGTAGATAAGCCGCTTCAAAGTCCTATAAGCTCTGTTGAAAGCATGGCAAAGGCAATGGCGGTTGCAGAATTGAAGGGTGACAGGACAAAATCGAATGAAATTTATAAAAAGATGCTTGAAAAAGGAGTATCAAATGTTCAGGTAGATACTCATATAAATTCTTGTCCTTACAGGAAAGGTATACCACCTGTTACGATTGGTGGGAAAACTTACACTGGGAAAAAATGTGTTTTTGTAAAATATAAGTATAATGGAAACTCAACAGGTACAGGTGCTTGTCAGTAGTTAGTTAATAGAATAGAAAAACGGACCTGATTTCATTAGAAATCAGGTCCGTTAATTTTATAATATCATCCTTTGGAAATTAGTCTTGAGCGTGGCCTGCTGTACCTAATACGTCACGCATTTTGTGCATAACCATTTCTTTAACAGCAGTTCTACCAGGTCCCATGTATTCACGAGGGTCGAATTTTTCAGGATGTTCTACGAAAAATTCTCTGATAGTTGATGTCATTGCAAGACGTAAGTCTGTATCAATGTTGATTTTTGCTACGCCGTGTTTAGAAGCGTATGCTAACATTTCTTCAGGAACACCTTGAGCGTTTGGTAAGTTACCGCCAAATTTATTACATTTAGCAACAAATTCTGCAGGAACTGAAGATGAACCGTGAAGAACGATTGGGTAATCTCCGAATCCAGCTTCTTTTAATGCGTCTTTAATTTCTTTTAATCTGTCGAAGTCTAATTTAGCTTCACCTGCGAATTTGTAAGCACCGTGAGATGTTCCGATAGCGATTGCTAAAGAGTCACAACCTGTTTGTTTAACAAATTCAACAGCTTCTTGAACATTAGTATATTTAGCATCTTTAGCATCAACGTTAACGTCGTCTTCAACACCTGCTAATTTACCAAGTTCTGCTTCAACCGAAACTCCTCTTTCGTGAGCGTATTCAACAACTTTTTTAGTTAAAGCTACGTTTTCTTCAAACGGGAATCTTGAACCGTCAATCATAACTGATGAGAATCCGCCGTCGATACAAGCTTTACAAATTTCAAAATCAGCACCGTGGTCTAAGTGAAGTGCGATAGGTACTGTTGTTGTAGCTAATGCTGCTTCAACCAATTTTAAAAGGTAAGTTTGGTTAGCATATTTTCTTGCACCTGCTGAAACCTGTAAGATAATAGGTGATTGAGTTTCTTCAGCAGCTTCTGCAATACCCTGTAAGATTTCCATGTTGTTTACGTTGTAAGCACCGATAGCGTATCCGCCTGCTAATGCTTTTTTGAACATTTCGTTTGTTCCAACTAATTTTCTTTCACTCATTTGAGTTCTCCTTCTTTTACGTATAATATATTACACATGCTTAATTTATAACAAACAAACATAAACTTCAACGGGGTTTTATTACTATTGACAAAATATATAAAATCGTAAATAATATGCATGTAGGGGGAACCCTAACGAAGTTCCGTTTCATAAGAGTTCCACTTCATACCTACAAGAATAATAAAGCAATTTTAAGAGCTGCTATCACTGTAATGATTGCAGCTTTTATTATTCGCTTAATCATACTTACCACCTCCTTTCTGACCTCATTCCTTCATAGTCTGTGTGTCAGAGGGTAGTAAGTTGTAGATACTTACCTACTTGCAGTTATTATAGTATGTAATATAAAATTAAAATCCTATTAATGACGGGTTTTCGTATTCTTGCTCAAGGTTAATATCTTTACTTTTCGGTAAAAGTTCTTTTATGCCGTATTTTGTAACTATCACACTGTCTGAAACGCAGGTATATACGTAATCTTTGTTCAAAAATGACGAGTAAATCGATTTTGGTTCGGCGCCAAGTTTTATTTCTGCCTCATGCAGTGTCCAGAACCTGTAAAAATCATGACGCGTTGGGTTTTTGATATTCCTGTTGTAGCGTTCAAGAATTCGTTTGTAATCTCTGGGGTACATATATTCAACATCAAGCCCGATATTTTTATTGTTAAACGCTGCCATTACAATGTTTTTTGAATGCGAGATACTGAAATTCAGTTTGTGGTTTTTAAAAACGGGTTTATGATTTTCTGATACAATATCCGTGTTTTCAATTCCGTAAACGTTTTTCGCGATAAATTTTACCAAAAAAAGTCCGCAAAGGTGTTCAAGATACTTATCTCGGCACTTGTATTCTCTGTTATCGGTGAACTTTTCAAGTGATTCTATGTTAACAGAGTTTAGAAATTCTTCTTTTTTTAAGTAATAGATTTCCATAAATTTTTACCTATAAAATTACCGAATCAATAAGCGGTTTAGCTACTTCAAGCGCGCTTTTTACAACATTCGGGTTTGTCCAGAAATCACTTCGCTCAACCCACCTTTTGACAATTTTTCTGGCATAAGACCCGATAGCGACGCCTGAATATTTAATATTACACATTTTTGCAAGTTCGGTTGTTTTTGAATTTGTTCCGCCTGAAAGTATCAAGTATACAGGCAGGTTTGCGTTTTGGACAATTTCTGCTGTTGCAACAGCCTGGAGTGTTGTTTTATAATCGTCTTCTCCGCCGCTCATAGGAAAGCCGTCTGCCTGGATTATTGTTGTATACGGTTTACGGTCTTTTATCATGGTTTTAATTCGTTTAATGAGTGCTTCATCGCTTAACTTGCCGCGGCTTGTACAGATGCTTAAAATTCCCTCGTAATTATCATTAATATATTCCCATTTTGAGGTGATTTCTTCTTCATCTAAGCCCATTGCGTGAAATTCTATACAGTCAATTCCTTTATCAACAATTGAAGGCAGAACTTCTTCAAGGTTTTTTTCCTCAGAAACATAAGAAATAGCTGCGCGTGAGCAGACTTTCCAACATCTGCCGCAGCCGATGCATTTGATTTTTTTAACCTTAGCGTAATGTATCGCGCCTTGCGGGCAAACAGCTTCGCAAGATCCGCAGTTTGCGCATCTATCGTAGTCTATTACGGCTTTATTAACGTGCGGGTCGTTTTTTATCCCGACACTTACAGATAGGTAAGCATCATAAACTTTTGCAATATCAAGTGCGTCACGCGCGGCTTGTATAACTTCTTCGTTTGCAGAAAGGTCGAAAAATCTGCATCCTGCTATTGCATATAGATAAACAAGACGTTTAATTTCTTCAACATCTTCGTTACCTGCCCCGCAAACTAATTTAAAACAATGATTAGTATCTAATAATTTTTTAAGCATTATTTCACCATATAGTTATAAATAATTTCAGAAGCCTGTACGATAAAATCTTTACCTGCAACGGAATTATGGGGACGATTTGCTAAGATTACTACTATATATTTATTACCGTTTGGCGGAATTACGATACCTGCATCCCCAAGCATTGTACCGATATCGCCTGTTTTGTGTAAAAATACGGCACCATTACCGAGTCCTGCATGAATCAATCGGTTGTTGTGAACATGTCCCATATAATTAAAGATTTTTGCTCTGGATTCTTCTGTCAAAAACTCGCTGTTTTCGTCGATATTATAAAGCATATCAGCCATTTCGCGCGCAGTTGTGTAATTTGTTCCGCCTAAATCAGGCAGCCAGGTGTTTACACGGGTATTTTTTAATCCCCAGCTTCTCATTGATGAATTTACATCAGTCATTGAACCGACTTTTGCCATAAGCATATTTGTTGCAGAGTTATCTGATTCGGTTATCATTCGGTTCGCAAGTTCATCAATTGTGTATTGTGCGTTTCCTTTAAACTGTAAACTGCCTGAACCTTCTGTTCTGTAATAATCGGTTAAAGTCATTTTATCATTTAGTGAAAACTGCCCTGCCTCGATTGATTTAAATACATCAATAAGTACGGGAATTTTTATAATACTTGCTGTTGCGTATATTTTTGAAGCGTTAAGGTCAATGTAATTACCTGTTTCATAATCCCAAACATAAACAGCAGGTTGAATTGTCGGGTAAAGTTCTGCCAGATTCATCAATTCCTGTTTTAATACAGGCATATTAACGTTTTCTTTTATCGGAAGCATTTTAGCGTGTTTGCCCTCAGTGCTGTAGCTGAACACGCGCTCTCCTAAAATATGGGAGTTTGCAAGATAATTATTTGTCGGAAATGCGATATCTCTTAAATCTGTTTTGATTTTACTGTAAGGTGTCGGGACAAATAGACCTTTTGAAAGTTTGTTGAATGAATAAGGCATTGCTCCAAACAGCACAAACATAAGAAGTGAAAATGAAATTAAAGCCTTTATGGGGTTTCTTTTTCTTGCTTTATGTTTTTTTCTTCTTACAATTTGAGGCTGCTCTTGACGGATATAGCGAATTTCTCCATACGAAGGAGTTCGGGTATACATTCTCTCATCGTATCTGCTTGCTAATTTCGGCATCCCTAAACCTTTCCTCCCCAAACTTATATACCCATGATACCTGAATATAACTCAATGAGCAAGTTATTTACATATATATTTACATTTATACTTTGTAAACAAATGTAACAAAAAAGCCCTTTGTTGAAATCGGGCATTTCCAAAAAACTTTATATAGAAGAGAGAACTTTAAAAATAAGGAGATGAGATTATGGCATTTTTAGCATTAGCAGCTCAAAGGAGCGTACTAAATCTACAAAAAAACTTTTTACAACTTCAGTATTTATCAATTTCAAACCAAAACCAGGCAGCGTTAGCGCAAATGTCTTCAATTGAAAAATACTATTCCGGTATGAAAGACAAAAACGGTCAAACACCTGATTATACTGAAGATGCGGATTACATTTATTATGAAGAATTAAGCAATCAGTTAGAAACAGAAAAAGATTCAATTGATTCACAAATGACTGCAATTGATAATGAATTATCAAGTTTGAAAACACTTGTAAACAACAGTATCAAGTCAAGCTGTACATTAAACCTTGCAAGTGGCGGTTAATAGCTGACGTTTATGAAAATTTTTCAAAAAGTTCCACGGTGTTGAGCATCAATGACGTAATAGTCATTGGTCCTACACCTCCCGGAACAGGTGACAGGTATGATGCAATTTGGGATACACTTTCAAAATCTACATCTCCACGGGTTTTCCCGTTCTCATCTTTAAAAATCCCGACATCTACCACTACACAACCGGATTTTAACATTTTCCCTTCTATAATATTTTTCCCTACTGCTGAAATAAGAATATCAGCAGTTTTTGTTATTTCTGTAAGGTTTTTGGTTTTGCTGTGACAAACCGTTACGGTTGCGTTTCTGTCCAGAAGCATTTGGGATAATGGTCTTCCTACAATGTTTGAGCGTCCGACAATTACCGCGTGTTGTCCTTCAAGTTCAATACCGTATTCATCAAGCAATAGTAAAATTCCTTTCGGGGTGCAAGGATAAACCGTCGGAGTTTCGCCTGAGAACAATTTACCGAAATTGTACGGCGTGAACCCGTCTACATCTTTTCTCGGGCAAATTGCATTCATTATGTTTTCTTTTGAAATATGTTCAGGCAAAGGCAATTGAACAAGGATTGCCGTTACTGATTTGTCGTTATTAAGTTCGTCAATTTTTTTCAGTAACTCTTCTTCTGTTACGTCTGACGGGTAATTTATAACTTGAGAATTAATCCCCAGGTTTTCTGCTGTTTTTTTCTTGTTGTTTACATAAATCTTACTTGCAGGGTTCTCTCCGACTAAAATCACGACAAGTGTAGGCTTGATTTGGAATTTTTCAAGCTTTTGTTTTAAATCATTTGAGATTTTTTCTTTTAAATTTTTTCCGTCAAGTATTGTAACCATATTACCTCTTTTTATAATAAAATTTTAAGATTCTGAATCAAGTTCAGAATGACAAAATTTTATTGTTTTATTTGCGGAAGATTTAATCTGAAGTAAAATTCTTTTATTGCCTCTTGAACCGCTTTTGATTCTCTTGATATAGCATTTTGTTCTAAATTTTTGTCATAAGGGATTACCCCCAGAACATCTAAGTCGTATTTTCTTAAAAGTTCATAAACCGAAGACAGGTCGCTATCATCAGCTTTGTTTATTACAACGCCCAATTGGTTTCCTGCAGAGTATTTTGAGCTGAATTCTTCAATACGTTTTGCAAGGTGTGCGGATTCTTCACTCGGATTTGCAACGATTATTGTTGAGTCAATTTCGGTATCAACAAGCTGATTCAGGTATTTTAAATCAAATTCGCAGTCAAAAATTACTATATCATAAGTGTTTATAAGCTTGTTTACAGCATCATTGATAAGCTTTGTTACAGGACATCTGCAATCCTTTGAGCCGACAAGCCAAGAAACAATTATATCAACGTTATCGTCTATTGCAACAAGTATTTCTTCCATTGCCCATTCGATAAATTCCTGTTTGGTCATATCATTGGGAATTCCTGTTTTATACTCGTGTTTACCGCTTCTGATACCGTAAATCGTGTTTCTGATATCGAGCCCGAAAGTGTGCCCTAACTCGCTTGACAGGTCGTTATCAAAAAGCAGTATTGATTTTTCGGGGAACATTTCCTGCAAAATCTGCATAAATGCTTTTACTATAGTTGTTTTTCCGCTTCCGCCTTTGCCCGTAATCGCGAGTTTGACTGTCAAATCCTTATCCTTTCTTGCTTGTGTCTATATTAAGTTTCTCATCAATACTTGTTTTAGTCAAATTTTTTACAAAATTTCCGCATAAAAAAAGAAGGCATTATTATTGTGCCTTCTTTTTTTTTAATTTTATAAAACTATTCAGCAGTTTCTTCAGTTTCTTCGATTGATTCTTTAACAACTTCTGATGCTGAAACTGAGATAGGTAACTCACATTTAACTTTTGAAGTTAATTTGATTAACATTGTGTATTCACCAACTTTGTTGATAGGAGCGTTAAGTGAAACAGTTTTTCTGTCAACTTCAATACCTGCTTGAGCTTGTAATTCTTCAGTTAATTTTTTAGTTGTAATTGTACCGAATAATTTGCCTGATTCACCGGCTTTAGCTGATAAAGACAATGTACCGAAGTTTTTGATAGCTTCTGCTTTTTCTAAAGCTTCGTTGTGTAATTTTTCTTGTTTAGCTTTAATTCTTGCAATATTTTTTTCTCTGTTTTCTAAAGCACCTGCTGTAGCAACTTCAGCAGCACCTTGAGGAAGTAGAAAGTTTCTTGCGTAACCGTCTTTAACGTTAACGATATCGCCTACTTCGCCTAAATTTTGAACTTCTTTTTTTAATATAACTTGCATTTTACAATTCTCCTTTTGTATTTATATTTCTGCATGTAGCCCTAACATACAACAAAAATAAGATTTTGTCGATAGTTTTTAAATTAATGTTACGTAAATAAAAAAAGGGCGACTTGAAAAGCCGCCAATATTTATCCAAACTATCTATCCTAAACTATCTCTCTTCTCATACCCTAAATTCTATTGTAGAGATGTTCTCCACAAAGAATCATTAAATTTGCTTTGTTGAGGAATTGAATCTGCTGATAATGTTACATTGCTTGGAGCAAATACAAATACCAAATCCCCGACTTTTTTAGGGTTTCCGTTTAATGCTTGTGATGCACCGCAAACAAAGTCAATTGTTCTTTGTGATTGATCTTTGTCTAAAAGGTGAAGGTTAAGCATAACAATTTTTCTGTCTTTTAAGTGTTGAACGATTGTGGCAGCATCGTCAAATGAACGCGGTTCAACAACTACAACTTCATTTCCGCCTCTGTTAATGCTCGGATGACTTACTACTTTTGATTCGTTTGATTTTTCCATTGATTGGAAAGGTGTATAAGCAGGTTCTGCTACTCTTACCGCATTACCGTCTTCTACGTATTCGTAATCATCATCATATTCATCAGAGTCGTTCATATCTACAAAAGGATTTTCTCCGCGAAATCCGTCCATTACGAAATCTACAACTTTTCTGAAACTATCTGTTATTGCTGCCACCGATTTTTCCTCCGTTTATCGTTTAAATAATTTTCTACCTACCCTTAACATTGTCGAACCTTCTTGAGCTGCGATTTGGTAATCCTGACTCATTCCCATTGATATATCTTTTAGTTTGCAGTCAAATTCTTTTTCTAACTCATCTCTTAAGAGAACTATGTCTGAAAATAATTTTCTAATCTCATCTTCTTCAATACCGAGAGGTGCCATATTCATAACTCCTGCAATGCGGATTCCTTCAAGTGATTTTATTTGTTCAAAGTTTTCGAAGATTTCTTTTCTTGAAAATCCGAATTTTTGTTCTTCGTTTGCATTGTTTACCTGAACAAGGATTTTCTGAGTTTTACCGATATCAAGCGCGTTTTGAGAAATACATTGTGCAAGTTTTAGTGAATCTACCGAGTGAATGTAATCAAAAAATTTGACTGTCTGCTTAACTTTGTTGGTTTGCAGGTGTCCGATAAAGTGGAATGTCGAATTTTTTCTTACTTCATCAGGCAGATTAGTAATTTTTGCACAGGCTTCTACCGTTCTTGATTCTCCAAAGTCACGCAGACCTGCGTTGTAAGCTTCAATCATTGCGTCTTTGTCGAAATACTTTGTCACTGCAATTATTCTGGGTTTACAAGGTGCGATTTCTTCCTGTATTTGTAAAAGATTTTCCCTAACTGTGTTGTGCATCATTCACCTCTACAAGAAACTGCCCGAAACTTGAGCATAATTTAATTGTACTCTAAGTTTTTACCTTGTCCAAAATATTTATTTACTTTGTTTTTTCGCGTGTTTAAAAGGGGCTGAAACCATGTCAGTGACATGATTTGAGGTATATCTGCATTTTAGCTGTAATGCTTAATATTACTTAACAAATGTTATGTGGAGCATGCCTTAAACTCTTATTTTTATTGAAAGGCATGCTTTTTATCACGCCTGCATCAATATTTGGATGTAGGAGGGTTATTTTACAAAAAGTTACGAAAACTTTTTCTTTGTGATAGTATGAACTCAAAGGACTTAAAAAAATAATGAATTTACACAATAATTTTGCATTAGCATTTTGCCTCACATTATTAGCGGGTTTGACAACCGCAATTGGCGGTGCTGTAGCGTTTGTAACCAAGAAAAATAATTTAAAAGCTTTATCTGTCGGATTGGGTTTTTCGGCAGGTGTTATGATTTTTATTTCGCTTGTTGATATTATTCCGAGTTCGGAAGGGCTTTTAAAGGTTAATTTCCCTGATATATATAAATACCTTGTTTTTGGCGGGTTCATTTTGGGGATTGTAGTTTCGGTTTTAATTGACTATTTTTTACCCGATCACGTTGATACGGAGGAGCTTTTGCACCCTGATGATCCGCAGACGGCTTCTCATAACCATTACAAACTGAAACGCGCAGGGTTTATGACAGCGATTGCTATATGTATACACAATTTTCCTGAAGGTATGGCAACATTTTTAACAACAACTCAGGATGTGACTTTAGGTTTATCGGTTGCGTTTGCGATTGCGATTCACAATATTCCTGAAGGTATTGCGGTTGCGCTGCCGATTTATCATGTTACGGGTAAAAAACGCTATGCAATGCTTTATGCGGCACTGTCAGGCATAACAGAACCTATCGGGGCACTTGTTGGAATGCTTATTTTCGGATTCTTTGTTCCGCAGGTGTTGGTCGGATGTTTAATGGCTGCTGTTGCGGGGATCATGACATATATTTCGTTTGATACCTTGTTACCGCTTGCAAAAGAATACGGTAACTGGCACTTGTCAATTATCGGAATTATGTCAGGTATTTTGTTTATCTGGCTAAGCTTAATTTTGCTCGGTTAGTTAGTCGCGAACTTTGTTTTCGACACCTTCTTTTAAGCGTTTAATGTTTTCTCTGTGAAGCCAGATAACATAAATTGCTGCGATAAGTGCGTAAACAATGTAAGCTACAGGAGCGTTTAAAAGCCACATAATAATCGGTGAAAGCCCTAAAGCAACGATTGAACCCAGTGAAACATATTTGCTGACCCAGGTTACAACACCCCAAACTGCCGCAATAATCAAACCTGCCTGCCAGTTTAGTGCCATAAGTGTTCCGACACCTGAAGCTACAGATTTGCCGCCTGTGAAGTTTAAAAATACCGACTTGCTGTGTCCTAAGATTACACAAATTGCCGCAAGAACGGGAAGTACGCCGTAATCTTGCAGTGCTGTTGCAAAATATGCACTTAATGCAACAGGTAAAGCTCCTTTTAATGCATCAAGTAACATTACGGTAAAGAACCATTTTTTGCCCATTACGCGTTTAACGTTTGTTGCACCTGTTGAGCCTGAACCGACTTGTCTTATATCTTGTCCTGTGAAGAGTTTTACAATAATATACCCTGTCGGGATTGAGCCTATCAAATATGATGCTGCTGTTACAAGTGCGATTTGTCTTAGTATTTCTACGTAATCCATGTTATTATATCCTTTTATTTATAATATTTTTTGCTTTGTCAAAAAATTATATCATAGTAAATTTTATTTGTGCAAATTTTTATAATATAAGTTTGAACGCTAAATTTTCTGTTACTGTTTGTAAATTCATTGCAGGTGTCAGCGAAAGCTGGCGTTTTGCTTCTTCAACCGATTCCATATCCTGTAATAATTTATAAAAAAGATGTTTGTTTCCAGAGTTTGACTTAATTACGTTCAGCATATAATTTTGGATTTGAGTCAGAACTTTTGTGCTATCGTTTTCTGTTGCGAGTTTATAGAGGTTTGTTTCAAAATCCAATACTTTATTTCTGTCTGTTGTCCAATAGTTTGAAATAAAGTTTTCCACAAGTTCGTAAGTTTGGTTTTCTTGAATACTTGACGGGACAAAAAATGATTGTGCGCGTGATACGACCGTTGAAATTATATCCGAGCGGTCTTTTGTTAAGAAAATAAAAGTTGTATTTTTCGGCGGTTCTTCAAAGGTTTTTAACAGTGCGTTTGAAGTTGCCTCAGGGAAGTTTGCACGGTTGAGCGGCAGAAGGTTCCCGTCTTCGTCCCTGTCACAGAATATGTAAACCCTGTGATAATCACTTGTAACGGAAAGCTCATTAATAATTGCTTTTGCCTGATTTATATTAATATTTTTTTTGCCTTTTGTTCCTTCACCATCATCAGTTTGTGATTCGGCTTCTTTAAAATCAAGTCTTGTATAAATCTTAACAGCAGGGTGAGCCTGCTCTCTTATCCATTTGCAGTTTAAACAATCACAATCAATCCCTCCGCCTTGCGTGCAGTTTAAAAGCCTTGCGATTTCAAGCGCCAGTTCGCATTGAGAAGTTATATCAGCACCCCAAAGCAAAAGACAGTGGCTGATGTTTTTGTTTTCATCGTATATGCCGTTTTGGAAGTATTCTAAAATCTTTGGAAACTTTTCGCCAATTTGATTATTGTAGTATTGCAAATTCCAGCTCCTTGTCTAAATCCAGTGATGCTTGTCCTGATTTAATCTTATATTCCGCGTTTGTCAGATTTTTCTTTAAACTTACAAGACTTTTTATTGATATGTTTTTAAGTTTTTGAAGTTCCAATTTCACACGATACGGGTGCATGTTGATAATCTTTGCGATTTCATCTTGGCTATGTGAAGTTGAAAGTGCTTTTATTTGAATTTTCCCGTGCAAAAGTGTATGAAGAACTGACATAATCTCAAGCGGATGTTTTTTTGTCAAAAGTTTTTGATATTCTTCAAGTGCTTTTTTCCTGTCGCCTGTTATTAGAAAATCCGCAAAGACAAACAAATCCTCATTTGTAACACAGATTTCTTTTACCATATCTTTTGTAACACTGTTTTTCCCTGCGTAGATTTTCAGTTTTTCTAACTCTGAATCTAAAAGTCGCAGATTTCCGCCGACTTGCATCAGGATAGTTGATACAACATCATCAGATAGTTTAAAATCCTTTGTTTTTGCCTGCTGCTTAATCCATGATTCAAGTTCTGCGGTTTTGTATGACGGGATTTGCAAAAACTCTCTTGCGTTGTATTTTGAAAGAAGTTTGAAAAATTTCTTACGTTTATCGATTTTTTTCTGACTGTCAGGAGGAAGTTGTGCTGTGAAAATTATGTCTAAATCTTCGCTGCAATTCTCAAGTGCTTCCGTAATCTGCGCGATTTGCTTATCGTCAAACCCTTTGTCATCAGTTGATTTTCCGCTTAAATACGACAGGCAGTTAATTTCTATGAGCATTTTCCCGAACATCATCGGCTGAGTCTTTAAAACTGCGACCAAATCGGGAAATTTCGGGTTATTGTAATATTTGTAACTCATTTCAAGAAAATTTTTATCAAGTTTATTTTTAAATTTCTTGATTTCGTTTGAAATATTAAATTCTTCATCGCCATAGAAAAAATAAATCATTGAGTTTTGTCCTGTTCTATTCCCCTTCAACAAGCATGCTTGCGCCGATTACACCTGCTGAATTACCTAGTTCTGCTTGAACAATTTCAACAGATGCTCCTGCAACACTCATTGCGCGCTCTTGAACCGTTCTTCTGATAGGGTCAAGTAAAAGTTCTCCAGATTCTGCTACCCCGCCGCCTATGATAACTTTTTCAGGGTTAAGAAGGTTAATTACGCTTGATAAGCCTATTCCGATATATTCCCCAACGATTTCAAAAATTCTTTTTGCAACAGGGTCGCCTTCTTCGGCAGCTTTTGCGACAATGTAAGGTGTAATTTCGCCGTCTCCTGCCATTTCGCTGAATTTTGCAGCCTTTCCGCCTTTAATATAATCATAAGCCATTGCAACAATTGCAGGACCTGAGGCAAAAGCCTCTAAACATCCCGTATCACCGCAGCCGCAAAGCGGTCCGCCTTGCATTTGGAGTTTAATATGACCGAGTTCGCCTGCCGCATTAGCAGCACCTCGAACGATTTTGCCGTCAATAACAAGCCCTGAACCTATTCCTGTTCCGACTGTCATACAAATAAAGTTCTTACATCCTCTTCCCGCGCCGAATTTTAATTCACCCAAAGCCGCGCATCTTACGTCGTTATCAATTTTTGTTGGGATATGAAATTCTTCTTCAATCATTTGTGCAATAGGTACATTTACCCAACCCGGGATATTTGGGGCAAGTTTTACAACACCTGTTTGGTAATCAACTTGTCCGGGGAAGTCAAACCCTATAGCATCAATAGCTTTTGAATCGGTGTTGGTTTCTTTCATAAGATCGCGAATTGCCTGTTTAATATTATTAACCGTATACTCGTAACCCATTTTGGCATAAGTCGGAACGCTGTTTGAATAAATTATCTTGCCGTTTTCATCAACCAAAGCTATTTTTACATTAGTTCCGCCAACATCTATACCGATTCTCTTTTTCATATCATTCTCCCTTTTATAGTCTGACCTAATTAAATAATAGCCTAAATATACTGATTTTGGAATTGTTAATTTTTGTTACAAATATGGGTTGAAGTTTTAAAGTTTTAAACCTAAAAAGCCGTAATAATACATGAAAGCACTCAAAAGTTACGAAAAAATGAGTAAAATGAAAGGAAAGCAATGGGATTAGCAGCATCACAAGCAAGATTGTTGACCATAACATCCAGAAAAGCTGATTGCGAGTTTCAGTCAATGACTTTATCTCACCAAAAGCTATCACTTTCTCGTGACATGGAAGCTGTATCTACGGCTTATCAGAATGCTTTAAATTTAACTAAATTAGTTTATGATTATCAGGGTCAAAACAGTGCTGAATTGGATTTATCTTACGGGCTGTTAATGACACCTTCTATTTATAATGATTATTATCCGAAATTAGTTACCGATAATAAAAACAGAGTTATTTTAAACGGTGCATTGGCAACAGCAGCAAGAGCAGCGGGTATTCCTGCAGAAGGTTTACTTGGTACTCCGTCATCTGATGTTCGTAACAGATTTATCCAAGCACTTGCAACAACTAATATTATCAGTCCGAGTACTGCTGCTTCAATACAGTCAGTACCTTATAAAAATACTTTAGGACTTGGTAATACCATTTCTGTTTCAGCAACTACTGAAGATTTGTCTTATAATGATTTGTTAAATCGAGTCAAAGCTGTAGCAACTGATACTACCCAGGATTACGGCATGGAATTAGGCGGTAATGAAACGGATACTTATAAACGTTCTGATGACAAAAATAGGTGTTCTCAAGAAGAGTTGTACATCAATGGTGTACGGGTTAAAAAGGCTGAGGAATGGTCTAATCAAGGAGATAATGGTTCTAAAGTACCTCCGGAAGGTTCAGGATATGCAGTGTCATTATATGACTTGTTAACTTCTGAAGTTGTATTACATTATGATACTTGTAAATCGGCTCAAACTCCTGTTATAGAACTTGCTCAAATGCAAAAAGAAATTGCAGGAACAGGTGGTGTATTAGATTGGATGTATGATCAATTTGCGGCAGTTTTGGGCGGTGCAAATAAAAATGATACAGCATTACAATATGCATATAATCAATTGTTTGATTTAATTATGCCTAATAAAGACCTGCAAGAATTGGGAACTGCTTGTAATAATAGTAATTATACACGTAGTAATTATGATGAAATTACACAGTATAATGATAATAACAAAAAATATGATGAAGGCGGAGACGGTATCTTTAATGATATTTATACAAGAGTCGATATGGTCGGTACTCTTGTTGAATGGGGTGATGTCCGCGGTAATGATGTCAGAAAACACGCAAATAATTACTTAGGCTTTGTTTTTTCTGCAAAAAATAAAGATGGCGGTAATGACGGTAAAGATCATACTGCAGCATCAATCAATATTTCTAACCTTGCAGATGCATTTTTAACATCTTATGTTCAATATATGCAAGATGTTGATAAGTCTGAATATAACTGGGATAAAGGTGCTATTTCAAGTTCAAATCTTTTTAACGGAAACACTGACAAAGATTTTGTATTCACTGTTCCGTCAGAAGCTGAGATTGACAATGGTGACAGTGATATGAACGCAGCGTTTTATGATACTATGTTTAACATGATTTGTACAAAAGGCTGGGTTGAAAACGCACAAATTGAT
Organism: uncultured Candidatus Melainabacteria bacterium; assembly: GCA_947570135.1. GTDB lineage: Bacteria > Cyanobacteriota > Vampirovibrionia > Gastranaerophilales > Gastranaerophilaceae > Zag111. Next base: position 51,267 of record CANOTP010000007.1, read on the forward strand.
AGTAAAGAATATATGGGCGAAATGCTCAAAAACGGTATGGCATACATATCTTCAATAAGTGATGACGGTTTTTATTATCAAAGCGTTTATTCTAATGAAAAATTAGTAAGAGAAGTTGCTGATGATGAAGCTATAGCAAGAGCTGAAGCACAATATAACACCGAAAAAACACGTATCGAAAATAAAGAACAAACTTTAGACTTGAAGATGAAAAATCTTGATACAGAGATTTCTTCACTGACTCAGGAATATGAAACAGTAAAATCTTTGGTAACAAAATCTGTTGAAAAATCATTCAAGCGATACGAGGCTTAAGGGTATTTAACGTCACCCTGAACTTGATTCAGGGTCTATCCATGTTAATATTATATCCTTACGTGATAAATCAACATTGACAGATTCTGAGTCAAGCTCAGAATGACAATTTACACTTTTTGGAATACGAAAATATATTCGTGGGTAAATATGCTAAAACCTCCTGCTAAAGCTCTATAGCGCCACAGGTTTGCTGTTCTGCCTTTGCCGCGTTCGTTGCCTTGAATATCTTTAACGATTGTAGATTTTAAGACAAACCCGAGTTTTCTCATTCTGTTCATGCATTCAAAGCCTAAAGGCTGAACTTCAGAATTTTTGTAGCTGTCACCGATTATCAGGCATGCAAAACGTCCTTTTTCAAGCATGTCGTAACCGTTTTTTGCCACTTTTTCAAACATATCGTAAAACTCTTCTGTTGATTCGCAATTTGAAAGGTCTTCTTTTTTATCGGAGAATTTAATAATATCGTCATAAGGTGGGTGAAGCATCAAAAATTGTGCTTTTTTCTTGCCTAAAATATCAAGTCCTGCTTGGATTTTATCTTTCACAACATCAGAAGATGAATCACCGCAGATTACTCTCACATCTGTTACAAGCTGTTTTGGGGTGAACTTTTCCGATACGCTTTCAGCAAGTTCTTCTTTCAATTCAACACCGATACAGCGTCTGTTCATATTAATTGCTTCAATACCTGATGTTCCTGAGCCAAAGAAAAGGTCAAGAACTACATCATTTTTCTTTGTATATCTTTCATACATTTGTTGTGCAATTTGCGGGATATAGTTTCCGTGGTATTCGTTTGAGTGTCCGTGTTGTTTCAATCTTGACGGAAACTGCCACAGGGTTCCTGTCAGAATATGCGCATAATCTCTCCATTTTTTAAGATTTATGTCGCTGTATTTGGTAGTCTTTATTTCAGGTTGTTTTACTATTTGTAAATCTGCCTGTTTTTTAGGCTGTAATTTTAAATTTGATATTGCTTTTCTGACCAAAATGTCCCCCTGATTATCCAAGTCTTTTATTGTACAGATTTATCTTATAAAAATGTTTCAAATTTGTAATCAAACATTTAGATGATTTTATGTTTGGTGTAGATTTAGATAGGGATTTAGAGAGTAAAAATGGCAAAAATCAGACAGTTATCAAAACATTTAATAAACCAAATTGCAGCAGGAGAGGTTATTGAACGTCCTGCATCTGTTGTAAAAGAGTTAACAGAAAACTCGGTTGATGCGGGAGCAAAAAGAGTGAGTATCGAAATTACAAACGATTGCCGCGATATAAGGGTTGCTGATAACGGTTCGGGAATTCATCCTGATGAGATTACGCTTGCGTTTTCAAAACATGCGACAAGTAAATTGCAGGAAGATGATGATTTATTTGATATTCATACGCTCGGGTTTCGCGGGGAAGCTTTGGCAAGTATTATTTCTATTGCAAAATTAACCTGTATAACCCGTACAAAGGATTTTGAAACAGGTAAAAAAGTTCGTTGTGAAAACTCAGAAGTTTATGAAACAGAAACGGGGTGTGCTGTCGGTACAATTATGGAAGTTAAGGATTTGTTTTATAACGTTCCTGTTCGTTTGAAGTTTATGAAAAATCCTAACACCGAGTTTTCTTATATTCAGGAAGTTGTGCAAACTATCGCGCTTTCTCATCCTGCTGTGGCGATTGAGCTTAAGAAAAACGGTAAAACCGTGTTAAAAACAACGGGTCAAGGTAATTTAACCCAAACTATTAAAGAAGTTTTTTCATCCGATGTAACAAATAATTTAAAAGAAGTTCTAAAATCCGATGACCTTTCAGGGCTTAGAATAAGCGGATTTGTAAGCACACCTGATTACACCCGTTCAAGTAAGAAAAATTACCATATTTACATTAATTCTCGAGGGGTTAAGTGTCCTGTTTTTCAAAAATCCATTGATATGGTGTATAAAAACCTGACCGCGAATAACAAATACCCGTTTGTGGTTTTGAACCTTGAAATTCCGACAACTGATGTTGATGTTAACGTTCACCCGACAAAAAAAGAGGTCAGGTATAAGAATCCTAACCAGATTTATAACTTTATTTATTCAGCGATTCAAGCAGGTTTGGCTAATTATGTTGAAAAAAATGTCACACCGATTGGGGCTGCTGTTGTGCCTGAAACTCAAGACGAGCCGATTAAGGTTATAGAGTTTCCTGTTAATAATTCAAATAAAGATTTTTATGTTGATACGAAATCAGATACAATGTTTATCACGGATTCCGAGATGGAGAAATTAGAGCAAAAGCAAACTGCTGCAGTCAGTCAACAAACTATTTTTACGCCTGATGAGGTTTGTGAAGATGAGCAGAAAGATAACGTAATCGGTCAATATCACGATACTTATATTTTAATTGACACGGAAGAAGGTTTGGAGATAGTTGATCAGCATATCGCAGAAGAACGTTATATTTATGAAAAACTGAAAGAAGAAAAAAATGTTGTTTCTCAAATGCTTTTTGTATCTGACGTTATTGAAGTTTCAGCAAGTGAGATTGAACTTATTAAAGAAAACCTTGAAAAATTTGAGCGTTTCGGGTACGGAATAGAGTTTTTGAGTGATAAAGAGTTGATTTTTAGAAAAGTTCCGCAAATGTTGTCAAAAACCAATCCAAAAGATATTTTAGCTGATATTTTGGATAATATCGAAGGTGATATTGATAATTTGGAAGAAAAAATTCTGATTACAACATCTTGCAAGGCTGCTGTGAAAGCTAATACAAAGCTTTCAATCTGGCAGATGCAGGATATTATAAAAAAATGGCGTACGACAAAAATGCCTTATACTTGTCCGCACGGAAGAACTATTTCAAAAGTTATTCCGCATAAGGAACTTGCGGGATTTTTCCAGAGGGCTAAGTAGGATATCGTCAACTAAAAGGAGAGAAAATAAAATGAATATAAAAGCCGTAATACTTGCAGCAGGCAAAGGTACAAGAATGAAGTCTGTTACTACACCAAAAGTTTTACATGAAATTATGGGGAAAACACTGCTCGGGTATGTTTTAGATAATGTGAAAAACTTTGTCTCAGAAGAGTTTGTAATTGTAGGACACCACGCGGATGAGGTTGAAAAGTTTGTGAAAGATAATTATGATAACGCCAAAACAGTGCTTCAATCACCTCAATTAGGTACAGGACATGCAGTTTCAATGGTTTGTCCCGAGCTTAATGATTTTGACGGGCTTGTTTTAATTCTTTGCGGTGATACCCCGCTTGTAAGAGAAGAAACTTTGAAAGAGTTTATCGAATTTCACAAGTCAAAAAACTCCGATATTACGGTTATGAGTACGATTTTTGAGAACCCTTACGGATACGGTCGTATTATTCGCGAGGCTGATGATTCTTTAAAATGTATTGTTGAAGAAAAGGATGCGGATTCAGAGCAAAAAGCTGTGAAAGAAGTAAACGCAGGGATTTATTGTTTGAACTGGGGTAAGGTAAAAGCTGCGTTTGGACAGTTGCAAAGCAACAACGCTCAAGGGGAATACTATTTAACTGATATTATTTCTTGGGGCAAGGCTCAGAATTTAAGTGTTAACGCTTATATTTTAGAAAACAGCGATGAAATTTTCGGGATTAATTCAAGATTAAACCTTGCGCAGGCTGCTAAGATGATGAACCGTCGCAACCTTGAAAAATACATGACAGAAGGAGTTACGATTGTTGACCCTGATTCGACATGGATTAGCGAAGATACAACAATCGGGCAGGATACGATTATTTATCCCGCAACTTATATTGAAGGTAAAAATGTTATCGGAAAAAGCTGCAAAATCGGACCTTGCGCACATTTAAGAGGCGGGGTTGAGGTTTTGGATAATGTTAAAATCGGTAATTTTGTTGAAGTTAAAAAGGCAAAAATTTCTTCAAACACAAATGTCGGACATCTTTCTTATATCGGGGATGCAGAACTTGGCGAGCGTGTTAATATCGGTGCGGGAACGATTACGGCAAATTACAATCCGCTCACTAAGGTCAAATCAAAAACGGTTTTGAAAGATGATGTAAAAATCGGTTCAAACTCTGTTCTTGTTGCACCGGTAACTGTTGAGGAGGGTGCAAATGTCGGAGCTGGTGGAATCATAACAAAAAATGTCCCGTCATGGGCGCTTGCTCTAACCCGTTCACCGCTAAAGGTTCTGGAAAACTGGGTTAAAAGGGTTAAATAAGCTTTATTCCATTATTAGAAACGAAAATCACGTTGACCTTGGGAAATTTTCTCAAGGTTTTCGTTTAATACGGGAGCAATTTTCTTGTCTGCAAGTTTTGCCAATTCGTTTTTGATAACATCTTCACCGACTTTTTTTGTTTCAGGTGAGGCATAGTCTTCCAAATATTCTTTCAGCGTCATAAGAGCGTTCGGGTGGCAGAAGTTATGAATCTGTTGTTCCTTACAGATTGCCATAAACCTGTCGCCAACTCTTCCTTCCCTGTAACAAGCTGTGCAAAAACTCGGTACATAGTCAAGTTCCATAAGCCATTTTAAAACTTCATCAAGTGTTCTTCTGTCGGTTACTTCAAATTGTGCAGTATCTTCTTCTGACTCGTTTTCAGGATGAGCGTACCCGCCTACACTTGTTTTTGAACCTCCGCTAATTTGTGAAATTCCGAGTTGTAAAACTCTTTCTCTGCATTTTTGTGATTCGCGGGTTGAAATTATCATTCCCGTATATGGAACTGCTATACGAATACAAGCAATAATTTTTGCAAATGTATCATCATCAATTCCGTTATCAAATGTTGAAGGGTCAATATCATCAGCTTTTCTTATTCTCGGAACAGAAATTGTATGCGGCCCGACACCATATACGGCTTCTAAGTGTTCTGCGTGCATTAAAAGTGCAGAAAATTCATAACGATACAGTTCTAAACCGAACAAAACTCCTAATCCGACATCATCAATTCCGCCCTGCATCGCTCTATCCATGGCTTCCGTGTGGTACGCGTAATTATGTTTTGGTCCTGTCGGGTGGAGCCGCTCGTATGTTTCTTTGTTATAAGTTTCCTGGAACAGAATGTATGTTCCGATTCCAGCTTCTTTCAGTTTTCTGTAGTTTTCAACCGTTGTTGCTGCAATATTAACGTTAGCCCTGCGGATTGCTCCGTTTTTATGGTGGATTGAATATATTGTTTTAAGTGATTCCAAAACGTATTCAATCGGGTTATTAACGGGGTCTTCGCCTGTTTCGATTGCTAAACGCTTATGACCCATATCTTGAAGTGCTATAACTTCTTCTCTGATTTCATCCTGAGTCATTTTTTTGCGCGGAATATGTTTATTTTTAGCGTGGTAAGGGCAATAAACGCATCCGTTTACGCAATAGTTTGAAAGATATAACGGTGCAAAAAGTACAATTCTGTTTCCGTAGTAATCCTGTTTAATTTTTTTTGCAAGTTCAAAAATTTCGTTATTTTTTTCTTCAATTTCGCAATCTAACAAAACGGCTGCTTCCCTGTGAGTTAAACCTTTCCCGAGTTTTGCTTTATTGATAATTTTATCAATAAGTTCAATATTATTTTTGTTTTCCTGCGCGTATCGTAAGGTTTCTAAAACCTCGTTATGATCAATAAATTCTTCTGCTTTTGCGGATTTTGGATTGTACATATAATTTCTTCCTTAAGTATATTAATAATAAAACTTTAAGGCAAAAAGTAAAGTCGGGTTTTTGCCCGACTTCTAAAAACTTATTAAATTCTGTTTTTCCAAACCCCGCCTTTTCTGTCAACAAGCGCGTCATAACAAGACCAAATTCTAAATACACCTGTTAGTCCTAAAACTGCGTGAGTAACATTTTTTTCTTTAGTGTTGTGGTTAACAGCTTGTCCGATACCCGGCCAAATAAACAGTGATAAAGCTGCCGCACCGACAGAACGTCCTGAAACTTCACCGTCAGTTCCGTGAGTTCCGCCTGCAAATGCAGGAACGCCTAATGTTAACATTGATAATGCAATAACTGATAATAATACTTTTTTCATACTTTCCTCCTATTGTTTTCCGTTTTTCCCGTATACGTTATAATCAAATGTGAATTGAACATCAATTGAATCCTTATCAAATCCCGTCGGTAACGGTCTGAATTTTGTTTTTTTAACAGCTTTTATTGCAGCTGAGTCTGTTTTTTTATCGCCTGAACTTTTAAATATTGAAACATTTTTAAGAGTTCCGTCTTTTTTTATTGTATAAAAAACTGTTGTATGAGTTGAGTGACCGACTCTTTGCGGTTCCCAATTAAGTTTGATATTTCGCTGCATTTCTCTCATATACGGACCAAAGTCAACATTCGGTTCGTCAGCAAATACGCTGACACCTGTCAACATAATCAATACAGCAACTGCTGTTAATAATTTTTTTATCATCTTAATTCCTTTTATTTTTTGAAAGCTTCTGCGATTGATTTTGTGTAATCAGGGCGCAGAATCCCTTTTTCCGTTATAATTCCCGCGATAAGTTCGTGCGGTGTCACGTCAAACCCGGGATTTATAATATTAACCCCTTCAGCACAAATCGGTTTTCCGTTGATGTGTGTAACCTCATCATGTGAACGCTCTTCTATTACTATATCATCTCCTGATTTTATGCTTGTGTCAATAGTTGATAAAGGAGCCGCAACATAAAACGGTATATTATGATATTTTGCCGCAATTGCAACGGTATAGGTTCCGATTTTATTAGCAGCATCTCCGTTTGCCGCGATTCTGTCTGCACCCACACAAACCATATCTATCATACCTTTTTTCATGAAATATGAACACATCCCGTCAGTAATCAAAGTTACTGGGATTCCGTCCATAGTAAGTTCAAGTGTGGTAATTCTTGCACCTTGCTGGCGCGGTCTTGTTTCATCCGCAAAAACCTGCACGGTAGGGTCGTTTGCAAAAGCCGAACGAACAACTCCCAATGCCGTTCCATATCCGACTGTTGCTAAAGCTCCCGCATTACAATGAGTCAGTATTGTTGCGCCTTTTGGAACAACTTCGGCCCCGTAATCACCGATTTTTTTATTGATTTCGATATCTTCAAGTTCAAGTTTTTTACCGTTTTCTTTTAATTTTTCGATAAGCTCTTTTATATCATCTGTAGAATTTCTTATAATATCTTTTTGTTTTTCAACCGCCCACATAAGATTTACTGCTGTTGGGCGCGCACTTGCCATATAATCTGCTTTTTCTAAAAGTTTTGTAATAAATTCATCATGCGTTAAGTTTTGTTTTTCAAGTTCCTGAGCATAAAGCACAACCCCGTGAGCTCCTGCAATCCCGATAGCAGGTGCCCCGCGAACTATCATTGTTTTTATCGCGTCAAACATGTCCTGTCCGTTTGTTATATTAACATATTCAAAATGTTCGGGAAATTTTGTCTGGTCAACCATTCTTGAATACGTGTCAATCCATTCGATTGTTCTTATTTTTGATGTAAATTCAGCCATTTTATTTGTTCCTTTTTTCATACATATCTCTGATAAAATCTATTATATAATGGGTTGCAAGCCCAGTGAACGCGTTTGTTGTTGCACACAAAACACCGACAAAAATTATAAAAGTGATTAAAAGCCACACAGGTGAGTTTGTAATCATTGCAGATAAAAACATGTTAGGTGTAATTTTAAACCCTACAGCCAGAATCCACGTGATAAATACAAAAACCGACGAAAAAGTTAAGTTTGCGCAAAAACCTGACAATGCTCCAAATACAATACTGTCAACAACAGATGTCAGGTCAAATTTTCCGTCCATAATCATATAAACCATAACAGCGGGCGCTGCAAAAAGTAAAATTAAAATCAACATAACCAAACCGACATGCGGAATCGGAGCAAGAATCCCTAAAACTGCGCCAAGTATTAAGCTTAATATAACAATTTGTTTAACTAAAGTTTTATTCATATCTTAAAATATTTTATCATTGATAAGATTAAAATACAATTGGAAAATTCTATATATAGACATAGTAATTATAAGATTATTTGTATATTCTATATATGCAACAGAATAATTCCAAAAAATCAGAAACCATTCGTGAAATCATAGCCGAAATCGTAAAAGAAGAGCGGCTTTCACAAAACAAGTCACAAAGATTAATCGCTGATGAATATGATATTCAGCGTTCATTATTCAGCCGTGTTGAAAGCAGTAAAAACGAGCCGATGCTTATTTCGCTTTGGGTAATAAGTGAGGCTTTGGGGATGAAGTTGTCTGATTTAATAAAAAAAGTTGAGTCAAGATTACCGAAAGGCTTTTCTTTGATTGAGAAATAAATTGTTAATAAATGTTACTGCTATTTATCTATTAAAATAATATTTTCTCCTAATTCTTTTTCTACTAACTGAAATAGCTCTGAGGGGTTGATTTCTAAAGCATTTGCAATTTTCCACAGAGAAAATAATTTAGGTTCGTTATTGCAGTTTTCAAGTCGACTTATCAGGGATTTTTGTATTTCGTATTCATCAGCGAAAATACGTTGTGACTTAGCTTTTTCTAATCGTTTACCTTTAATTACTTTAGATAAAGCTATAAGTATTTGAGTTTCTTTTTCTGAAAGCTTTGGTTGCATGCATAGAATTTCAGTGGTAAACTTTGATAAAGGTTATCTATATATAGAACCATTTTAGAGTATAGTTTTATTAGGAAGACATAATGTATTGTAATAATAAATTAGGAAATTCATCTTATTATTTCAGGTGGATTGACGAGGTATGATTTTAATTAATTGAAGTATTTCTCGTATAACAAATCGCGATAGCAATCGAGTCAACAGTATCATCAAGCTTTGGTAATTTGTCTGTGCCAAGACTCAGTTTAACCATTTGTTCAACTTCTTTTTTACTTGCGCGGCCGTATCCTGTAAGAATTTGTTTTACTTCCATAGGGGTGTATTCATAAATCGGGATTTTGTATTTTTCAAGTACGGTTAAAATAACTCCGCGCGCGTGCGCAACAGGCATGACGGTTGTCTGGTTTCTGAAAAAAAACAATTTTTCTATTGCACAAACATCGGGCTTATATTTTTCAACAAGAGAGTTCATATCGTTAAAGATTTCCAATAATCTTGATGATTCTCTTGTTCCTTTTTGGGTTTGGATTGAACCTGAGTTTAGCAAATTAATATTTTTGCCGTCAAATTCAACGACACTGTATCCGACTATTGCCATTCCCGGGTCTATTCCTAATATCTTCATAGGTTTATTCTATCAAAAACGCGGCGGATTGTCATCCGCCGCGGCTTATATTTAATCATCGTTTTCTTCGTTATTATCTTTATTCTCACCAATTGGAATTGTTATTATGTAATAATTTCCGTTGGTTTCTTTTGTTAAATCAGCAAGTCTTACGTTGTTGCCAAACATATAGTGCTGTTGAAATTCCGAGATTTGCTCGTTGTTTTTTGTTTTTCTGATTGAACGGCCGTTGATTGTTAAGATATTACCGTTTGTTGTGACTTGAACATTGTTTTCGTTATTGTCAAACGCTCTTAAATCGATGATAACCTTGTAAAAATCTTTTGATTGTTCAAGGTGAATAACATGAGCACTTTTGCGTGAAAAGTCTTTTCCTTCCTTAAACATCATTCTGTCCATTTGGCGTATGTCTTTAAACATACGGTGTTCCATTCTTGCAGGGTTCATAAATTCAGGGCTGAAAAATCTTTTGAAATGCCAGTCTGCAACAACATAAAATGCACAAAATGCTCCTAAAAAGATTAATAATCCTGTTAATAGTGTTTTCATTAATGGATGATTTGAACACATCGGGCGGTACTCCTCTTTTACTTTTACCGTCTCTTCATTGTAGTTTTGATTTTCTTCCATATTAGCTCCTTTCAAATTAATCTTATTTCTTTAACAGCTTTTCACAATACCCGATTAGGGGTGCCAATTTGAACAGTTTGTTGCTTGATAAAATAATTTTGCTATGTTATTATATTGAACAAGAAAGGTTGAGATGACATGGCTAAAATTCTGGTAACTATGCCTGATGAATTTTTAAATAAAGTAGACGGACTTGCTGATACCGAACGCTGTTCAAGAAGTGAGCTTATTAGAGAGGCTTTAAGAAATTATATGCGCAGAGTTTCAAAACAGCAGCTTGAAAATGCTTCCCGTAATGCTGAAATATTGGAAGATATTTTAGGCTAATTATTAAATTCTTTTATAAAATTATCTACCCATTTTATAAGCTGAGGAATGTCGTAAGGTTTTGGTAAATACAGGTCGGCACCTGTGTTTAATACAAGTTCTTTATCGTGAATTATTGAAGTTACGATGATTTTTGAACTCTTAAAACTTTCCTGCTGTTTTAAAAAGTAACAAAGATTTAACCCGTTTTTCTTTTCCAAATTACCTGCATCAACTATTATCAGTGCAGGAATATCGTTTTCTTCGGGTATTTTATACTCATTAACAATTTGTGCCTGATAGCCTTGAAGATTTAGAATTGTGTGTAAAAGTGTTCCGAGTGCTTCATCTGTTTCAAATATCAGGATTTTATTATTGTATTCTTTTTCAAAAACCGAATCCTGTCCTTCGATTTTCGGGCGTTCCATAAGGTAGTTGGATTTGTTCGATAAATCAGCCATTTTATGAATTTGAACAAGGTTATTTAAAACTTGCGCGGTGTCTTTATATTTTGTAAATTCGTTGGTTACTATACTTATTGTTGAATGAACAAAATTTGCGCGTCGTCCTGCAAATTCGTCCCCCTGCATAATCATGTAACCTCTGTCTAAATCGTGTTCGGCGTAAAATTTTGAAGCAACAGAGTCAAATGCAAATGTTAAAAAACTTGCCAATCGTTCTGCTTTTATTGTGTCTGTGATTATCAAAAACGTGTTTTCGCTGATTTCGCCTAAGTAATCGTTTTCGTTAAGTGAGGCTTGAATGATTGCACAATAGGTTTGGAGTAATTTGTCCGAGGCAAGTTGGGTGTAAGCTTCTTTGTAGCTTTCAAAATTCTCGATACTTATATATAAAGCAGCCCAATTGCTGTTGTCGGATAATTTGCGTTTAATTGCTCGCATTGTGTAATTTTTATTGGGTAATAACTGTTTTGTATCAAGATTTGATTCGAATTCCCGACGTAAATGTGCGCTCATTCGAACCTTAAATTCTTCTATATTTACGGGTTCAGAAAGAAAATCATCTGCTCCGCTTTCTAAAACTTTTATTCTGTCGTTAAAATCAGCAGATTTAGATAAGGCAACAATTACGGGACGCATATTGTAAGTTAGCGCTCTTACCTGTTTACAGAAATCAGATAACTCATTATCAAAACTGTCTGAAATGATTATCAAATCAGGTTCTTTATCCTGAATTAGTTTAATAGATGTAATCAAATCCTTAGAAACGATTACATGATTTGAATCGGATTCCAGAAGTTTTTTATACTTTGTTGAAAGTTCAAGTCTTTTATCAATAATAAGTGTTACTGATTGCATTTTATCCTCGCTTGTTCTTCTATTGTTTTTATCGGAAGAAGAATTTTAAAAGTTATTTTACTTATGTTTGGATTATCGGTGGGTTTTGAACTGACAGAAATTTTACCCCCCATTTTTTCCGTGAGGTTTTTTGTTATATATAATCCCAAGCCGCTGCCTTGAACTTTTCTGGTTAAAGGATTATCAATTCGTGCAAATTTTGTAAAAATTTTATCGTAATCCTTTTCCTCGATTCCGATACCGAGATTTGTAACTTCAACAACTGCGTTTTCGCCTTCAACACCTGTTGTAACTGTTGTAGTTGAGTTTTCAACAGAGTATTTTGCGCTGTTTTCAATCAAATTTGTCATTATTTGCTGAAACTTGTCTTTATCAACAAAAATATTCGGTAAATTATTTTTATAATTAAATTCAAATTTATGTGACGGATATTGGTTTTTTACGACTGCTATAACTTGTTCAATCGGATTTTTTATATTTAATTCGTTAAAGATGAAATTATTTGAACTCTGCAGTTTTGTAACAGATAACATATTTTCTACAAGATGAATAAGCCTGTTAGATTGTTCTTCAATGATTTTTAAAAACTTTTTTTTACTCTCATCGTCCAATTTGTCCCAAGATGACAGCATTGTTTGTGAAAATCCGCGAATAGAGGTTAAAGGAGTTCTTAATTCGTGGCTTACTGTTGATATAAAGTCTTCGTAATTTTTTTCGATATTATCCATAACTTTATTATAACAAATTTTTCAATATTTGAGGGGTTTTTAATATTTTTTTAATTAATGGGGCAATTTTTTCGCCTAAAAAACGTTTATATATTTGTAAAGATTATTTTATACAGGTACGAGGAAAATGAAAGGAAATTTACTATGTCAGTAAATCATGTGACAAATGTGTCAGATTTTAATCGGTGGTATTGTCCGAATTATGCTATACCGAATTTGACAGATACTGCAAGATTTAATTCGATTTTTAATCCCCAAAAAATAAGGGAAAATCAAGGTCTTGAAGTTGCAAAAGAAGAAGCTAAAACAGAAGAAAAACAAAGCGCAAAAAAACAAGATGTTGTTGAGCATGAAGTCAAAAAAGGCGAAAATGTTTGGGATATTGCTGCAAAATATTTAAAAGAATATAATGACGGTCAAAAACCTAAAAAGATAGAAATTTTAGAGTTTACAAAAGAAATTATGGAATTAAATAAACTGGAATATGATAATACCAGAACTCCGAAAAATTACTATGTATTGATAAAACCGGGTCAGGTTCTGGTGATTCCTGCCCAAAAAGAAGAGATTCCCGAAGAAGAAGAAAATGTTACTCCGCAGCCTGAGCCGCTGACACAAGAAGAAATCGCTGATGCGCAAGAATCAGGTAGTCAAATTGCGGGTTATTTGACAAATATGTGGACAACGGGCGGTGATCAAAATCATGTTAAAAATATTATCCAAGGCAGAGTTAATGAACGCAATGTTTTAGAAGTTCTTCGCGGTTATGAAGAAGATAAACGTTTTTCTGGTGACAGTTTCTTTGAACAACTTGTGTCAGAGTGGGGCTTTGATGAAAAGAAAGACTTAATCATAAATGTGGCACAAAAGTTAAAAACTTTCTTTGAAGCAAATAATATGAATGATTTGGCTGATAAAATAGAAATTAAAGATGCAAAAAATATTGACAGAACGTATGCAAAGCAGCTTGATGCAATAGTCAAACAAAGTTTTGCAGCTTATGACCAAAATAATAGTAAATAAATATTATAGAAGGCGGCAGAGCTTTAGCTCTGCCGCCTTCTTTTGTATCCATTATCAGAAGGATTGATTTTTAGGTAAATAATATTAAAATAAAGCTATGAAAAAGTTTTTCGCGGTATTATTTTTGATATTATTTTCTGTTTCCGTTGCAGTTGGGGCAGAATCTCAAGGAACTTCTTATCCTGATGATGTTAACGCACAGGAGATTTCAGATGATGAATACACGGATGAAATTGATATTGAACAAATGTATCGTGATATGCCTGTTCCTGAGTTTAAATATGTTCATAATATTGACCCGGGGGAATACCAGGACACAATGTATTCAACCTGGTCCCCGTATCCTTTATTCAGGCTGACGGCACCGTTGTTTTTTAAATCGGTAAAAATTGACCCGGGTTATTATCTTTTAACTCCGCGTGAGCATGACGGTGATTGGTTTATTTTATTTAAAGAAGCGGGAAAAGTTAAATATATTGTTCCTTGCTACAAAAAAGAAATGGTTCCGATGGATTTTTATAAAAATAATCTTCCGCAGATTAAGTTGACAAAAGTTCAGCAGATTCGGGAAAAAGCTCTGAAATTTGTCGGAAAACATTTTGACAGTTCTAAACGAAAACCCATTCCTGATACGTATTTGGAAGCATCAGATTTAGATAATAATTTTATTTCAATAATAGTTTATTGGGGTAATTACAGGTATTATTTTGTATTGAGAACCGTGCAATTGTAATATTTTATTTTTTGATTTAAGAATTATACAGGAGGATTTTATGAAATTAATAATGAAAGTTTTTACATTACTTGTTGTACTTTTTATGGGTTTGGGCTCATTTGCAAGCTTTTTAAATCCCGTAGATGTGCATGAAGTAAGAGCAAGTCACATCTTGGTGAAAACCCGCCCTGAAGCGGTTAAGCTGAGAAAAGAAATAATGAAAGGTGAAATTTCTTTTGAAGATGCAGCAAGGCAGTATTCACTTTGTCCTTCAGGTCAAAGGGGCGGTGATTTAGGGTTCTTTAACCGTAAACAAATGGTTTCTGCATTTTCTGATACGGCGTTTGATTTAAAACCCGGACAAATATCCGATCCTGTAGGAACACAATTTGGTTGGCATATAATTAAAACAACCGCGAAAAGATAATTTAAAAACCCTGAATTTTTCAGGGTTTTTATTTGAACAAAAATTCAATACCTTTTTTGTTTTTATACAACGCGATAAGAGATTTAACGGTGTGGGTACTGATTTGTAATTTGTTTGCTATTTTACTTATTGAGTGACCTTTTTCTACGTATTTAATAATTTCATTAATTCTTTTATCTGTCATAATTTTTCCTTCCACAGTATAATATAATTTAAAGATAAATATTAAACTTAATAATATTTCCTGTTCGGTAAAATATTATAATCGGACGAAAAAATACTTGAAAAATTTTTATCTTTATGTAAAAATTGGTTTACGTGGTTAAAACCGTTGGGAAATCAAAGGAAATATGGCAAGGTAGCTCAGCTGGTGAGAGCGCACGGCTCATACCCGTGAGGTCGAGAGTTCGAATCTCTCCCTTGCTAAATAAAAAAGGATTGGTATTGCCAATCCTTTTTTATTTAGCTATATTACAATTATGAAAAAGTTAATATTAATCATATTTTTCGTATTAAGTTTTTACAGCCTTTTTGTAGAACCTGCGATGTTAAAAGTTCACCGTTGTACTGTTAAGGATTCGGAGTTAAAAGGTGTTAAAATCGTTTTTGTAAGTGATTTTCATATAAAATCAAATCAACAAAAACGGCTTAAAAAAATTGTAGAATTAATTAATAAAGAAGAGCCTGATTTAGTTTTATCTGTCGGTGATTATGTTTCAGGGCATACAAAACGTTCAACAATGTCGATTGAAGATATCGCAAAAGCTTTGGGAAAAGTTTCATCAAAATACGGGTTTTATACTTCATTAGGTAATCATGACGGTTGGTACGGTGTTGATATTGTTACAAAAAATCTAGAAGATAATGGAATAAAAGTTCTTAATAACAGAAATATTAAAGTACGTATAAAAAATAAAGATATTTATATTGCGGGAGTAGAAGATTTAATGACAGGAAATCCTGATATCAGTGAAGCTTTGAGAAATATAAATTCACCGATAGTTCTTTTAACTCATTCTCCCGATGTTTTTCCAAAAGTTTTGCAGAAAGTAAATTTGACATTAGCAGGACATACGCATGGTGGTCAGGTAAGGATTCCGATTTTTGGACCGATATTTACGGCATCAGAGTATTATGATAAATATGCGCAAGGCTTAATTGTGGAGAATAATAATAAAATGCTTGTTACTCGGGGGATTGGAACAAGTATTCTTCCGATTCGTTTTAATTGTCCGCCTGAAATAAATGTTATTGAATTTGATTAAATATTTTCAGAGCTCCATTTAATAAGTTTATTGTATAAATTTTCACAATCCTTATCTGAGATGTTTTCTTTGTTAATACACTCGGTTAAAATCTCTTTGTCTTCGCCTGTTAGCACTTTTATAAGCTGTTTTTTAGTCGGGATATAGTTTCCTGTTTTTACAAAATATTTTGCCTGAAGGATAAAAAATGTCATTTTATACAGACTTTTTAAATCTTCTATGTAATTATTTGAGTGTACAAAACTGTGCACTGCTGCATGGAAAATATTTTCTGCTCCTATTTTGATAGATTTTTTGATATCAGAGATTGGCGGTGGTTGGATTATATTTTCAAGTTTTCCAAATAGAGATTTTGTGTCATAAAAAAATTGAAACAAATCACTTTTAGACCATTTTTGAAGCTCGGCTTTTCCTGAGATAAATCCGCATGCTTTGTCTTTATCGGGCATATTATTGATAATTGATTTGTACTGTTTTAAATCATCAAAAGACATATTATCCAAAATTACAACTAAATCAATATCGCTTGTTTCGGTGGCTTCACCTCTGTTGTAGCTGCCTTGAAGCCCGATAAAAAGGAGATTATCAGAGAAGGATTCATTTAATTTTTCTGTAACATTGTTCAACCAATTTTCTATATCCATAATTTTATTATATCATGATTTCAGATTACGGAGGTTTTATGTCGATAGAAAAAGTGCGTGAATATTTTAGACAATTTGGGATAGAAGGCAGGATTAAAGAATTTGAAGTTTCAAGTGCAACAGTTGAACTTGCGGCACAGGCATTGAATTGTGAACCCTCAAGAATTGCAAAATCTTTGTCATTTAAGGTTAATGATGATACAGTTCTTGTTATTGCGGCAGGAGATGCGAGAATTGATAATAAAAAGTTTAAGGAATTTTTTCAAACAAAGGCAAAGATGTTAGCGTCTGATGAAGTTAAAACTTTAATCGGGCACGCAATCGGCGGGGTTTGTCCGTTTGGCATCAATGAAAGTATTAAAGTTTATCTTGATGTTTCATTAAAGCGTTTTGAAACGGTTTTTCCTGCTTGTGGAAGTTCAAATAGCGCGATAGAGTTTACTGTTGAAGAACTTGAAAGGTATTCAAATTATATTCAATGGGTTGATGTTTGTAAGTTGAGTTAATCAACTTACAAATTCTCTACCCGCGTTATAAGCGTTTTCTAAATCTTTTGGGAAAATGTTGTCATGTTGATTGATTTTGTCTTCTATATTCCACCTTACATCGTCGTATTTTGAATAGTCGTTATATTGGAATGTGTTAAACGCGCAAATTCTTTTGGGTTTTTCGTAAAGATGTGTAATCCAATTCTCAAAAAATCCGATAGGTGCTGAATTATTTTGTCCGATATATTGGTTTAAAAAAGTATTTTCATCAACATTCATTGTATAAATTACGGCAGTTTTTAATTTTTTTGGCGGAATAGGGGTATATTGTTTATCAAATCTTATAAACGGATAAACTAATCTTTCAAGAAACATTTTCATAACACCTGTAACATCCCCGAAATATATTGGGGTTGCAAGACAAATCCCGTCAGCGATAGAAACTTTTTCTAATATTTCTTTTAAATTATCAGGATATGAGCAGATTCCGTAATTTTTACCGTTTTTCAATTTGCATGCAGAACACGCTCTGCATCCTTTAAAATCAATATCATAAAGATTAATAATTACAGCTTCGGCTCCTGAATTTGTAACGCCTTTTGCAAAACTTTTGCACATTTTATCGGTGTTCCAATTTTTTCTAGGGCTTCCATTAATGATATAAATAATTTTCTTATCCATAGTTCCTCCTTTTTGTATATTTTTCAACAATATTATATTTATTGCAAGTACTTACTTTTTTGTTATATACTATGTAAAAAGATAGTATTAAGGAATAATATGAAAAACAAGCTTGAAAAATATAATTGTCCTTTGGGGAGAACACTTGCTGTAATCGGCGGCAAATACAAAGTAATGATTATCTGGTTTTTATATCAGAAAAAAGTTTTACGCTATGGTGAATTACAAAAAATAATTGAGGGTATAACACCCAAAATGCTTACCAGCCAACTTAGGGAACTTGAAGAAGATAAGATTATTATAAGAAAAGTTTATCCTGTTGTTCCGCCGCATGTTGAATACTCGCTGACAGATAGAGGAGAAAGCCTTATTCCGATTTTACTTGAGATGAAAAAATGGGGCGAGTTATTTTAAGAATTTTTGCCAGTAACCTTTTGTATTGGTTTCGGGATTAATATCATGCAGCGCGTAGTATGCACATTGAATTCCTCTAGAGTTTGGTATGGCTGTACTTTGAGTATAAGAACAAACAGCATTGCTCTGTTAAGGATTTTAGAATCAGAGTATACGGTTTTTTTTCCGTAAATGCAAAGGCAAAAAGATCATAATCTAATCTGTTAGGTCCGTTTTGTACTCCGTTTGTATCAACATAATTAAAAAGGTGTTCTCTTATTCCCGTGCTGCAGTAGATATAATGGTCGTTACAAACCTCTCCGTTCAGATATTTACCTAAATGTCCGAGTCTTGCGCTGTATCAAATTTGCCGCTTGAAGCTAAAAAAGGTTGTAGAGATATTTAACTCAAGAAGGGCTTGCCGAGAAAATCGCAATATCATAAAATTTATAAGATAATATCAATAATCGAATAAATAAAAAGACAGGAAAATCTTTGATTTTCCTGTCTTTTTTTAATACTTTTAATCAATACAAATTAAACTAATTTAACTGTAACTGATTTTGGTTTTTGAGTGTAAGAGATTTTATCTTCTCTTGATAACCAACCAAGACCCATGTAAGTAAAGTTATCATCTAAATCCATATCTTTTCTTAATTTGTTGATAGTAACTTCACCTTTATCAGAAAGGTAGTTATAAATTTTACCTGCTGATTCGATAATTTGTGATTGAGTGTCTTTTTGTTCTTTTTTGCTTGATGTAAACATGTATTTTTCCTCCTTTATGTACAAAATTATAATACTACTATTTTAAAAATAATGGAATATTTATTTTTTGGAATTGGTTAAAGTTCAGAGAATATAAGCTTTTTACTGCTTAATATTTCTAAACTTTTTCAAAGTATAATGTAAAAATATAATAAAAAATTCATTAAAATGATGTATTTTTTAGAAAACCCTTCAAAATTTATTAAAAAATAAAAAATTTTTGTTATAATTTTTTTAAAATTGAAAATGAAAACCTTTATCATATAAGATATCTGCGAGGATATCCCATTTAAAATTTTATTATAATTTTGAGGTATAATATTTTTATTATGAAAAGAAGGATTATAATTTTTGATTTAGACGGAACGTTGTTAAATACATTGGATGACTTGGCAGATAGTACGAATTTTGCACTTAAAACTTTAGGATATCCGACAAGGACGATTGATGAGGTTAGAAATTTTGTCGGAAACGGGGTTGCAAAGCTGATTGAGCGTGCGATTCCAAAAGGGAAGGATAATCCTGATTTTGAAAAATGCCTGCAAATTTTTAAGGAAAATTATTCAAAAAATATGTATAACAAAACAGGGCCTTACTATGGTATCATTGAGATGTTGAAAGAATTAAGGTCAAATGGCTGCAAGATTGCCGTTGTGTCTAATAAATTTGATGCGGCGGTGAAGGATTTGTGTAAAAAGTACTTTTCGGGATTAATTGATATCGCTGTCGGTGAAAATGAAGCAGAAGGTATCAAAAAGAAACCTGCCCCCGATACTGTTTTGTCAGTTGTGAAGCAGCTTTGCTCTAAAATTGATGATTGTGTGTATGTTGGGGATTCCGAAGTTGATATTATGACGGCAAATAATGTTGGAATACCTTGTATTAGTGTTTTATGGGGTTTTAAGGACAGAGAGTTTTTATTAGCGCATAATGCACAGGTTATTGTTAACTCATCTGAGGAGATTATTAAATATTTGGTAGATTTGGCTAAGTAGTTTGTAGAATTATTGTTTTTTGACTCTTTTGTATTATTTACTTGAGGGAGGATAATACAAATGTCATCAGCAATTAAAAATATTTACGCACGTCAAATCTTGGATTCTCGCGGAAATCCGACAATTGAGGTTACGGTTGAATTAGTCTGTGGAGCGGTTGGTGTTGCATCAGTGCCGTCAGGTGCTTCTACGGGAAAATACGAGGCATTGGAGCTTCGTGATAATGAGCCTGAATTTGATGGGAAAAGCGTTTATAAAGCCGTAAATAATGTTGTTGATGTTATTGCTCCTGCTTTAATCGGAAAAAGCGCTTTATTGCAGTCAAAAATTGATAAAAGAATGATTGAGCTTGATGGAACGGATGATAAAAGTAAGTTGGGCGCAAATGCAATTCTTGGGGTTTCTTTGGCTTGTGCTAAAGCCGGTGCGGCGTTTTATAATTTACCGTTATACAGGTATTTGGGCGGGATGAATGCTGTTACAATGCCTGTTCCGATGATGAATGTTTTAAACGGTGGAGTTCATGCTGATAACGGACTTGAGTTTCAAGAGTTTATGATAGCACCTGTCGGTGCAAGTCGTTTCTCAAAAGCTATGCAAATGGGTGCTGAGGTATTTTATACTTTGAAAAAAATTCTTAAAAAACGAGGATTATCTACTTCAGTTGGTGATGAAGGCGGTTTTGCACCCGATTTATGCTGTAATTCTGATGCTATCGAACTTATTATTGATGCAATAGAAAAAGCGGGTTATACAACAGATGAAATAAAAATTTGTCTTGATGTGGCATCAAGCGAGTTTTACGAAAATGGAAGATATGTTGTAGGCGGTAACCGTTATACAAGTTCTGAGTTTGTTGAGGTTCTGGAAAATCTTGTCAAAGAATATCCGATAATCTCAATAGAAGACGGAATGGAACAAGAAGATGTCGACGGTTGGAAGCTTTTGACAGAACGTCTCGGCAAAAAATGTCAGCTTGTCGGGGATGATTTATTTGTGACTAATGTAAACAGGTTTGCTGATTACGGTATAAGACAAAAAATCGGTAACTCTATTCTGATAAAATTAAACCAAATCGGCACACTAACAGAAACTTTAGAGTGTATAAATTTTGCAAAAGAGTATAACTACACAACGATAATTTCTCATCGTTCGGGAGAAACTGATGATACATTTATTGCGGATTTGGCAGTCGGAGTTAATTCGGGTTTAATCAAAACAGGTTCTATGTCACGCGGTGAGAGGATTGCAAAATACAACAGATTATTAAAAATCGAACAGCATATAGGCTATGTCTCTGAATACGGCGGAGATTTTATTTTTAACCGTTTTAATTGATTTATTTGCCGAGTTTTATTATAATTGTGGTAACGTCAGTATTTAAAAGGAAGTAACTATGATTATAATAATGGAACGCAATGCAACATCTGAAAATATTCAGACCGTGGTAAATTTACTTGAGTTTCACGAGTTTAAAGTTCTTGTAAAACAGGGTGATGTGCATACGGTAATTGATGCGTTAGGTGATAAAACAACTTTATCTCCGGGACGAATTGAGGCTTTAGACGGTGTTAAGCAGATTAAATTTATTCGCGAACCGTTCAGATTAGCATCACGCGACAGAAAACAAGAAGATACTGTAATCAAGTTTTCTAACGGTGTAAAAATCGGCGGAGCTAACCGTCCTGTTTCAATGGTCGGACCGTGTTCTGTTGAAGAAGATTATGAAGGGCTTTTAGAAGTTGCAACAGCTGCTAAAGAACTTGGCTGCCAATTTTTGCGTGGCGGGGCGTTTAAACCCAGAACTTCACCTTATGATTTTGACGGGTTGGGTGAAAAAGCGCTTCAATATCTTGCAAAAGCCCGTGAAGCTACAGGGTTGCTTGTTGTGACAGAGTTAATGGATTCAGCGGATTTGGACTTGGTTTGTAATTACGCGGATGTTATTCAAATTGGCGCAAGAAATATGCAAAACTTTAAGCTTTTAAAAGCAGTCGGTAAATGTAACAAACCTGTTATTTTAAAACGCGGTGCCGCAAGTACAATAAGAGAATTTTTGCTTGCCGCAGAACACATTATGTATAACGGAAACGAGCAGGTAATCCTTTGTGAGCGCGGTCTGAAAAGTTTTGACAGTGCCTTCACCCGTAATCTGCTTGATATTTCAGCCGTTCCTGTTATCAAAAAATATTCGCACCTTCCGATTATCGTTGACCCGAGCCACGGCACAGGACAGCGTTATTTGATAGAACCAATGGCTAAAGCAGGACTTGTTGTCGGTGCTGACGGTGTTATGGTTGAAGTTCACCACAATCCTTCTCAAGCCTTAAGCGACGGTAAGCAAAGTTTATCAATCCCGCAATTTAAAGAAGTGTTTACAAGATTAAATTCTCTGATTGATACGTTGCACCTGGAAAAGAGTGTTCCCGTGTTATCTGTTGAATGAAAATTTGTAAACAAAAGTTAACATAATAACAATTCCTTTACCTTAATTTACTTTATGTATATGTAGGTATTTTTAAAGTGTGAAAGGAAATAATTATGTCTTTTAATGTTGGTTCAGTTAATGCTTATGCACCCAATTTTCAATCTCGCGGTATAAACCCGAGAAAAGATAAAGTTTATATCGACCCTCAAACAGGTGAAAGAACAACCTGGAAACCGGGTATTTTTGATCCTGAAGCTCAACAAAGAAATGCTGACAGACGTGCAAAAGTTGCAGCAGGACTATTAGGTTTATCAGCTATTGCAGCTGCAGTTGTATTTAGAAAACCGCTTGCTAAAGCCGTTGTTGCAGGTGCTACAAAAGTTGCTGAATTTGTTAAACCGTTTGCAAAAAAAGGTTTGGAATATGCCGGTAAAGCTGTAAACTTTGTTAAAGATCATGCTCAAACTCTTATCGGTAAAGTTGTTAAATTCTTTAGTAAAGGCACAACTGCAACCACATCATAAAATTTTGAAAATTTAAAACATCAGTTGGCGATTTTTCTTAATTTCTTCTATCTGTTTAAGATAATTGGAATTGGTTAAATCGCCGATTGTTTTATAAAGTTTTAAAATAGATGTTTGAATATTGTCGCTGTTCATTTGTACCATATCGTTTGCCATTTCGGTATTAGACATTGCAAGTCTTGTCATATCACGGAACCCCGATGCCGCTATTTCAAGTGCCAGCGGGTTATCCTGAGCGGTTTTGAATATTGCTTGCGCAATCACCATTGGCATGTGCGAAATCAACGCCGCTGCTTCATCATGTTTTTCAGGAGTTGTAATAATCGGTTTTGCACCTAATTGCTTAATTATTTCAATTAACTCTTCACTTTTTCCAAAAACAGGAGTAATTACCCATTTTGCCCCTTTAAAAAGTCCTTCAAAAGAATTCTCAAATCCTTTATGTTCGGTTCCAGCCATAGGATGTGACGGCACAAACCTGTACGGACGATTCTTTTTACAAACAAAACTTTTCAGCGAGCAAACATCTGTTACAATGGTTTCAGGGGGTAATATTGTTTCGAGTTTGTCTAAAATCTCCAAGGTTTTATTCATTGCAGAACAAACAAAAACCAGTCCGCAGTCTTTTAATGCGTCGTAATCTTTAGAAATACATTCTCCGCTTTGGGATTTGGATACCGCAACAACCTCATATCCAAGTGCTTTCAAATCCTTATATATTGACCCGCCAATCAATCCGAGTCCGATAATCCCGATTTTCATTGTTCTCCTTTTTTTGTATTAATTTTACTTGATGATATGGGGTTGGTCAAGGTAATATTTTTTATGTTAATATCTTCTATATGGAATTTTTAATCAGAAAAATGGATGCCAATGATAAAAATGAAATTCTTTCTATGATGAGAGAGTTTTATTCATCCGATGCTGTTTATACAAATGGTTCGGATACAATTTTTGAATCAGATTTTCTAAATTGTATAAATGATAATCCATATCTTGAAGGTTATGTTTTTTCATCAGGTATAGAAATTTTAGGATATGCAATGATTGCAAAAAGTTATTCAACCGAATTTGGGCAACCATGTGTTTGGTTTGAGGATTTATATATTAAAAAAGAATTTCGAGGAAAAGGAATTGTTCCGAAGTTTATTGAATATATAAAACAAAATTATCCTGAAAATGTTTACAGGTTGGAAGTTGAAGATGAAAATACACACGCACTTCACGTTTATAATAAACTTGAATTTAAAAAACTTCCCTATAAGGAAATGATTTTATTCTAACGGAGTTTTTCTAATCATTAAAAATATAACAGTGCCTATTACTATTAATCCGCAAATTTGTCCGATAAATGCTAACGGAAATAATATTAACGGATTTGCGTCATGTTGAAATTTGATTGCAATTAAAAACATGCTTGCACATATTACAAACTGAATAAACCAAATACTTGCCCAGACACCGAAAAATATTCCTGATTTAGAGGGAGTTATCATATTAAATCTTCTTTTAATTAATGATATTAAAGGTAATACGTGGCAGATGAAATATACCCCCGCAAAACCAAAGAATATTGCGAAAAATAGGGGGATTAAAGTTTCTTTATCTATAATTGCAAATACCATACAGCTTGTCATTAAAAGGATTACAAGTATCATCCAAAATATTGTCATAAATAACATAAACCAATTTAATTCGGCTCTTTGCGCCGTTGATTTATAGTCAAAAATGTTTTTGAATGCTGCTAAATAAAAATTTCAAATCTTTTGCATATTTCTCCTTTTAATTATTTTAAAATCTGATTATTTAATATGTTAATTATATTATCTCTGTCGTTAACTACAAAGCAAATATTGATGTTTATAATCTTAATTTTTTGTTCATATAAACTATTCTTAAATATAATGTCGTAGGGGGGACTCTGCCTGAGCGTTGGCGAGAATATGAAATTCGAGCCTTACAGCGAAGGTATGCCGATTTATCGACTGAACCATGAATTTTTCTCAACAAGAAAAATTCATGTGAGAGTACCCTGATACTGTAAAAAAATTACGACTGTTGTTGTTAATCTCTTTTATGGTGTCGTAGGGGGGACTCGAACCCCCACAGCGTTAACCACACGCCCCTCAAGCGTGCGCGTCTACCATTCCGCCACTACGACTTATGTTTATTTACTATATTTAGTTGTCAAATTTTTGCTTGTTTTCGTGGCGGATGTTCTCTCAAAGAAAACCCTCTCTGAAAATAATACTTAATCAATTTTCTGCGGCAGAGTGCCACCACGACAAGAATTTATCTTTATCCCATTATATCACAAAATTATAAATATTTCATAAATTGTGCCACTATAAACATAGTAAACAAATACATTGGACTCAGATTTAATATCAAGCCTGTTACAAAGGCTTTTGAATACGTACTGTCATTATTTTCAAAGATTCTGAACCCGTAACCTCCGTTTTTTATATAATATTTATTCTCAAATATTGATGTAATCAGTAATGTCATTATTAAAAATATTTGAATTTTGTAAAATGACAAATATGGAAATATAACATTATTTATCAAGTAATCATAAAAATATTTATTCAAGTCAGCCCGCATGTTAATGTTTGAAGATGTTAAAGAATACATTACGATAAAGGCAATCATTATAACAAGACAAAAATATCCTAAAAGTGAAATAAGGTTCCAGCTTACAAATTTTTTGAATCTTGACAGTTCCATAAACATATTATATATAAAAATTATAATTTTGTTTTACTTGCAAGATTTAATATATCCATGAACGATAAAACCGAAGCAAATTCATTAAAAAGATTTTTATATTGTTTTGTATCATCAATTTTACTAAGCAAATGATTCATTTCAAATAAATCTCGATTTGTAGAAAGCATTATAAGCATATTTTCACCGTAAACGGAACATGCAATTTTATTTACTTTAAAACTTGTTTGTATTTGCATAAATCTATCCAAAAAAGCAGTATTAAGTAAATATCTTGCCTCGATTTGTCCTGAGCCTGTTTGGTTATTTTTTTCTACCCAAATATCATATTTTTTATTAAATTTTTCGTATTCAACAATAACTTTTTCGTAATTTTTCGGAGCTTTATTAAAGATATTTTTACTTTTTATCAAAACGCGTGATTTAATTTCTTTATTCATTTTAAAGTGCATTGCAACACCTTTAAACATTCTATGGTAGGTTTTATGTTTATCATTTTCATTCCAACCAAACTCGGTCTCGTTAACGACAAAATTTATTCCATTATATTCCCCATAAAATCTGTCATCATCTTCACGTGTCATAATATCTCGCGGATAAAGCTTGCAACTGTTGAATAATGTGTTCTGAATATATCCGCCTGCGAAAGATATTTTATCCCCAAAAACTTTCAATAAGTCATTAAAGAAAGTAGATTTAACCCTGTTTTGATAAGTTTTATTGGTCCATTTGATATTTGTTATAATTGCAAAAATAAAGAAACAAATAGCAATCCAACAATGCAGATTTAAATCATAATTAACTTCGTTTTTTCCGGGAATAAAACCCAAAAGAGCTATAAACAAATATCCAACAATTGCTTTTTTACTATACAAACTTTTGCGTTCTTCTTGTTGAAATGTTTTCCAGTCGGAAAGTTTTTCCTGCATAATTTGTGCAAACTTTATGGTAAAATCATTTTTGTATTTATTCATGTAGTAAGTCATTATTTACCTATTTCTAGAGCTCTTTGAGCCATTGTTTTTGAAATATTTACTAAAGCAAGGTTTGCTTCGTAAGCTCTTTGAGCAACAAGAGCGTCTGCTATATCAACCATAGCATTAACATTTGAAGCTCTGATGTATCCGTCAGCGTCAGCGTCAGGGTGCCCCGGTTTGTAGATTTTTTGACCTAATGTCGGGTCTTCAACAACTCCTGAGAAATTTACTCCGCCTTGAAGGTAAGGTAATGTTCCAACTCCGAAAGCGTCTTCTTTCATATTGTTCATTAAACCGTGAAACGAAAGATCATCAACTGCGGTTAAGACAGGAATTTTTCTTACATAATTAGGGGTGTCAAGGTTTGCGATGTTTTTTGCGTGAACATCTATTCTTTTTCCGTGTACTTGAAGAGCTTTTGCTCCCATATCTATTGAATCCATTATACCCATAATTTATTTCTCCGTCTTATTTATTATTTACCAACATTGATTACTGTTTTCATTTCCGTAACTATGTTTGACATTCTTCGTGTTGCCATTGAATATAGTAAAGAGTTTTCCTGTAATTGCATAATCTCATGACCTGCGTTAACTGGTTCTTCCGATTGGTCTGCTATAACAGCAGAAGGTCCCAATTTGTCAGATAATCTTGTTTCTAAAGGGCTGTTCATTGAGCTTAAATACTGTCCGAAATTAATATCTTGTCTTATATAACCCGGGGTGTCAACGTTTGCGATGTTTGAACCCAAAGCCTTTTGTCTTTGTGAAATCAAATCCATCATTAATGTTACTTTACCCATGCTGTCAAGTGAGGTATACATATTTTAAAACCTTTCGTTATTTATTAAGCTTCTCTGATATTTATTGACTTGTTGTACATTGTGTCAGCAAGTTTTATCATCTGCATACTTGCAAGCATTGAAGCGTTCATTCTCATTAAGTCTGTTGCTGATTTGTACATATTTATGTTTGATGCTTCAAGATTGTTTTGCCATATACATTCATGGTTTTTAACAAGTCTTGCTTCTCCAGCATCTTCTGTCGGTTTTACTCTGTTCATATCAGCCTGTTCCATTCCTGCAGGGTTATCAAACTGAATCAAAGGAATTGTTCCGACTTTTTTAGCTTTGGCTCCTCTGGAATCGTAAGCCATAACATCCCCGTTTTTCTTGATTTCGAATTTAAAACAGTTTGCAGGGATTTTTATGCCTTCTCCGACAATCCAACCGTCACGAGTTGTCAGGTATCCGTTTTTACCTTGCTTAAATGCTCCGTCACGTGTATATTGAACTTCACCTGACGGTGATACGACAGGAATATATCCTGCGCCGTTTATGGCAACGTCATAAGGGTTGCTGGTGATTCTTATTGATCCTTGTTTGTTATTTGTTCTGACCGCACCTGTCAAGTACCCGTCTTCTCTTAAAATTTGCTCAAAAGAAACACTTTTATAACCTGTAGTCTGGAAATTTGAAACGTTATTTGCAATTTGACCGAAACGTTCAAATTGTAAAAGTGCGTTATTTGTTCCTTTTGAAATAATTCCTTGTAAGTTATACATCTATAAAACCCTCTGTTCTTATTTATTATTGACTTAATTGTGAGATTGTTTTGCCTAACACCGAATTTTGAAGCATAAACATTTGTCTGTTAGCATCAAAGTTTTTAATAGGAGGCATTAAAGCCAGGAATTCCTGTTGCAGGGCGACGTTTGAATATTCATTGAAGCCTTGTTTAATCTTAGGTTCAATAACTGCAATCCCGTTGGAATCAACGACTCCGATGTGCCCGATTTTGGTTAATTTGTGTGTTTCGGGGTTGAACATGGTAATTTTCCCTGTGTTATCTATTTTTACCTGTTTTAAGTCTTGCGGTATAAACGGGAATTTTATCGGAACACCTGCGTTTGACAATACTTCTTGGTTTTCCAAAGTCAAAAGCGTTCCGTCTTTGCCCACCTGAAATCGTCCGTCACGGGTTAATTTCACGCCGTCTTTGGTTTTAACCTGGAAATAACCCTTGTTTGCAATTGCAAGGTCTAACGGGTTTTCGGAAACTGCGATACGTCCGATTTTATCATCACGGGTTGTAGACAAAGCATGTACACCCAAAAACTCGGTAAATGAAGAAACAACGGCTTCTTTTCGTTGATAACCGATTTTATCGAATCCCGTAATATTTTCGTTACCGATTCCGATAATCTCGCTTTGCAAATGCATTGCCCGAATTGAGGCTGTTAAGCCGCTGTCGTTATAGAATATTCCGCTGTTTAATCTCATAGCTCTACCTCTACCATGTTATATTATTAATATTGTCGGACAAATTCTGATTTTCCCCAAGTTTTTTGGCAAAAATCATACATCTGTATGAGAGGTTTAATGATGTTTTTTTTAAAGTCAAGGGTAATGGTAAATAAACAGACCTCTTTTTTTACTGGGCGATACGTGACTCGTCTTGGATTTGCTCCACGCTCGAAAAGTTTCGCATTTGTGGCTTCGCCACACTATGCTCAATTTCCTCGCTATCCGGATTCGCTATCGCTCCATCCGTCCGTAAATCCGCCGAACACGTATACTACATTTCTCATACGAAATCACAAAACCATAGAGGAGATAAGAAAACTTATCTCCTCTATGGTGGGAGAAAGTTGACGGAACTCGAACTTTTAATTGGCATGAAATTACAGAAATGAAACCATATCTTATAGACATTTTAAAGAATGATAAAGAATATAGAAAATAAATTATCTAACATTATAAATATGTTGGAATTTAGTATATTCATCAGCATTAGCATATTGTGAGAGTTTGTCATAGGTTTTATTTAACAATTCTAGATTCATTGAATAATTATTAATTCCAGACAACATATATTCAATCTCTCTTTGTAGATTACTGTAATAAGTTACAATAGCATTACTTTTAACTGTAACATCTTTAAGAGTACATTTATCAGAAAATGCTATGACTGAATAAATAGGAATTGTATCATCAATGTGCTTTCTAATTGCTCTTATATGCGTTGCATTCTGCATTATAGGATTGTAAAAACGTTCTTTATGACTTTCCCCATAGCCGGTAGGCAATGTTTGAGTCCATTGTTTATTATTTTCATTTCCGAATATCCAACCGCTATAATTCTTGCTTTCAATAACAAACAAGCCCTTATTATGAAACATTACTATATCTATTTCAGAAGTTTTATTGTTATCTCTTGGTACGTATAAATTAAATAAGAACTTACAGCCTATTCTTTCAAATGGTTGTAAATACCTGTATAAATTATATTCCCCATACAGTCCACTATCATAATGAACAGACCAATAAGAATTTTGAGTAGCTTTATAATAACTACTGTTCTTATAAGTCTTGTAACTTAGTATAAATCTAATTATATAAATTGATATAATTAAAGTTGCTATTATGATGATTAAAAATATATATTCCATTCTGTTTATACATTACCTAAAAAATATTGTATAAACAACAGCCCCAGTCAGTAGATTGGATTTACAATTATGCCAACCTACAGCTTACCCGTAATTTCTCGAACTGGCTAAAATTGAATAAAGATAATAAAAAACAGGATGATAATATTATCCTGTCTTTTAAACTGGACTTTCGGCAACGAAACTCACACTTTTGGCAAAAGAACTTTTGGCTGAATGCAAGAATACAAACAACATTATTTTCTTTGAAGCAGTGCAAAATTTCCTTGCTGCTTAATCCACCTTTTCAATGTTCATCTTTCAGTTTTATAACATTTATATTCATAAAATACAAGTGCTTTATAGAATATCATTTATAAAATGAATGCCATCTGTTGTTTTTTTGAATTGTTTTCTGTTTACAGTTGCCCCAGCAGCTTTATAGCTACAATGAACCCAAAACATATTGCCTTGTTTTTCCATTAAACACTGGTCAACACTCAATTTGCCTGATTTAACCCATCTTTTAATATATTCATAGGTTTTTGCATAAGGCAAACTGTACCTTGTGCCATCTGTAAAAATCAAAACAACTTCAAAATCAACCGCTTCACCAGTGCAATGCTGGCTGGTTTCTGATGGGTGATAACCTTCTTTTTTTAAAAGTTGGTTTACTGTATGGCTTCTGTAACCGCTTGTAATATTTATGATTACAGCTTTTACTTTTTTGCCATTATATATTTTGCCTACAAATTCAGCATTCAGCAAACTTCTTAATACTTCAAGAAAATAATCACAAGTATGTTTCAAAGTTTTTTTGTGCAATTCAGTTGGTAAATTTGAAGCTTTGTATTTTATAGCTGTATCTGAATAAGTAAGTTCTTCAATTGTAAAATGTTCAGATATTCTCATTTTTTATTTTCCTTTTTTAATAATTAAATCAACTATGTGTTCAAGTGTTTGATCAATTTTGTTGAATCTTTCAGTGCCTTCTTCCATCCTGTTGTCTATATTTTCAAAATTCGTTTCCATTCTTTTTTCAAATTCTTTGAAAACAATTAGTGAAAGAAAATTTTGTGAAACTTCTTTTATAATTTCAGTTTTCATTTCAGCCAATTGGTGTGGAGTAACAAATAATTTTTCTTTTCTGAAAAACAAATAAACAAGCAATAAGAAGGGGGCAAGATCCATAAATGTTTGAAATGTTAATTCAGGCATTACAGCACCGCCTTTCTAATATCTGCAAGCAATTTTCTGTATTGCCTTTTTTGTAGTTTGGTGAATTGGTTGTTAAATGGTTTTAGCAAGTCCAAGCACCTCAAAAGAAGTGCTTTGAACTGCTTTTTCATAGTTTCACAATCTTCATTCATTAAAGCAACTTGTTTTTGAAGTTTTTTCTTATCCTTTAAAACTTCATTTTCTGCTTTGAATTCAGTTTGTGCTTTACTGCATGAACACCATTTTGCAACCGCTGAAAACAATTGTTCAAGCATTGCAATAATGTTCATTATCTCAACCCACCTTCAGCAACAAGTTCATCATAAATGGACTGGCATTTTTCTTCAACAAAGTTTGCAATGTCGTCAGCATATTCTTCACCAAATTCAGCAACACCAGCAGCTTTGCAAACTGTTTTAACTACATTTTCCATTTTTTCACGACCTTTGCCTTTTTCATAAATAGCCTGAAGAATGTTCATCAAAACTTTAATATTGCCCTTGTGCAATTCAATAAAGTTTTCAACCTTTGTTTTGATGTCAGCAGCTTTTTCTTTTGATTTTTTCACAAAATTCACAAGTTTTTTAATGAAATTCATTGTGTGTTCTCCTTTTCTTACTCTTACTACACTAAAAACCCGGCTTGTTGTTGCCGAGTAAAATTACAAACTTTGATATTCAATTCTTAATTTTTCAATTTCTGAATTGTAATATTCAAGCCATGTTTCACCAGTTTCTTCATCTTTTACTGAAGGCTCACATATTGCCCTTATGCGTTTATCATCAAGTGCAAGAAGTTCTGCTTTAATTTCAGCTTTTCTTTTTTCTTTCGCTTCAATATCAGCTTTTGGAACTGGAACAAATTTTTTCTTCTTGTAAAAATAAACATTGTCAGAATCTTCAGACATTTGTGAATTCTGTTCTTCTGATACAAGCACAAATGGTTCAGGCACTGTGAAATGTTCAGGATATGCCCCCATAACTTTGCCAGTGTCTTTTTCAATTCTTAATTTAAGCATTTTCTAAAATCTCCTTAACTTCAGCAACAGTGAAATCAATTCTGAAAATTTTTGCATTGGCATCTTCAACCAATTCTTGCTGCATTCTTTCAGGTTCTTCACCAATTACCCTGTGTGTGTCATCTGTAAGCCCAGTTTCATCAGCTGCAAGAATGGCTGTTGTTTGCCAAATAAATCTTGTATTAAGCAGCAATTGAAGGGCTTTCTTTGTTTCTTCAGGTTGAATTGTCAAATAATTCAAATAATCCTGTTTTGTGTTCAAAGTCAGCATCTTTGTTTCTCCTTCCTTATGTTAGTGTCATATACCTGTTTACTTTTTTGATTGTTGCCGTAAAAGGCAATTGTTCTTCATATTCAAGAAATTGATCCATAAGGACTTGTGAACTTGTGAAAACAATTCTTAAAGGTGTGCCTTCAGCTTCTCTGAATTGAATTGTTATGTACTTTTCACAATTTTGAACCTTGCTTCTGCTGATTGTGAAGCCTGTGAAAATCAATTCTTTGCCTAATACTTCAGTAATGTCTTTTACTCTTTCGCCTTCAAGTTTAGTTCTGATTTTTGCAAATTCAGAAAACTTATGCGGCTTTCTTTGCTGTGTTGTTTCGCTTGTCATTTTTCGCCATCTCCTTTAATTCATCAAGTTGCAAACAAAGGCTTAAATTATGAGAATTTGCCCATTTGAACCAGCCATCAGTAGATGCAATAATTGAACGGAATTTGTCATGTGGCATCTTGCCAGCCAAATAAGCCTTCTTTACTCTCACAAGTCTTTTCTTAACTCTTTTAACTGTGCTTTTTCTTATAAGAATATAGTCTTTAAAATGTCTATATCCGAGAAAATCAACACCTTGTGTTGTTCTGAACAAATCACATTTGCTTAAAGTCAATTTAAGTTCTTCATTCAAGAATTTTATTATTTTGTGCTTTGCTTCATTCAATTCTTTTTTATCGTTTGAAAATAGTGCAAAGTCATCACAATATCGCAAATAACACTTAATCTTTAGGTTATGTTTTACAAATTTGTCAAGTTCATTCATGTAAATATTGCCAAACCATTGTGAAGTTAAGTTTCCAATTGGCACATTCTTTTCACCCGGCAATGAACGCACAATGTCATTTAACAACCACATAAGCTGCTTATCACCAATTTTTCTTTCAAGAATTTGCATCAAAATATCATGGTTTATAGAAGGGTAAAATTTTCTAATATCCATTTTTAAGCAGTATTTGTTTTTTCTCACAAATTCCATTATTCGCAATGAACCTTTGTGAATCCCTCTGCCCTCAATGCAAGCATAAGTGTCAGCAATAAACATTTTTACAAATAAGGGTTCAAGAACATTGATTACTGCATGTTGCACAATTCTGTCAGGATAAAAAGGAAGAACAAAAATTTCTCTTTCTTTTGGTTCTTTTATAATTTTTATTTTATATTCACCAGTTTTGAAAGTTTGTTCAACAAGTTGCTGTTTCACAGCTTTCAAACATTCTTCTTTGTGATCTTCAATATACCTTACTGCATTGTATTTTGATTTACCTTTTTTTGCTTTTTGATAAGCCCATGCAATATTGTCATCTGCAATAATTTTGCACCATACATTTTTTATTTTTTTAACCATCTTCAAATCTTCACTATAAAAAGCCCTTGCTTTCGCTTTCGCTACTAACAAGAGCTTTTACTCCGTTGTGTATTTTGCCGCACCTTTTCAGGATATTGACAGGGTGAACCGATCCAGCTTGGGAGTTTCTCACAACAAAAACTGTTCCAATATCACACGCACCCCGCCTGCCGTTATTCGCATTAACCGTACCACGACCATTATTACCATTACGAGAACGAGAGCCGCAATACGAAGAATTATTCCAATTACCACCAGCAAGCAAGGCAATAGACCAGCCACCTAAAAATTTGCCGTCGATTTATCAAGCCACGATTAAGCGAGAAACTAAAGGCTCACACGCACCCCGCCCGCCGTAAGCCGCAAGAACCGTACCACGACCATGATCACCACTACGAGAACGAGAGCCGCAATACGAAGAATCATGC
Organism: uncultured Candidatus Melainabacteria bacterium; assembly: GCA_947570135.1. Classification (GTDB taxonomy): domain Bacteria; phylum Cyanobacteriota; class Vampirovibrionia; order Gastranaerophilales; family Gastranaerophilaceae; genus Zag111. The sequence goes on from CANOTP010000007.1 coordinate 85,543, forward strand.
CAATTACCACCAGCATGCAAGGCATTTGAAGCCCCATATAGTTGACCTTTATTGTTTCCAGCACCACAAGCACCAGACCAGCCTGAACCACCATTTGCACCAACATTTGCAAGCCACTGCCATTGCAATCCGGGCATCTCCCACAAACCATATTTGCTGATAATATACAAATTGTTTGTTGCCATGTGTCCACCAGTTGTGTCAGGGTTTGGCTGTGCTGCACCTTTAACTGCAACTTTTTGTGGTGAACCTTCAGCAGCTTCTGTGAATTCATGATCCCATAAAAATCTTTTACCAATAAGCCGCATGTCTTCAGCATGGTCATCCCAGCACCTTGAATGAACCCTTGTGCCACCAAAAACAGAAGTTTCAGCACCGTCTTTGCCACTTTGGTTGTAAATATCTACCCACAAATCAAGTTTTTCACCTTCAGACAAATTGCTTATTGGCAATTCGCCATTGGGCTTTTTAATAAGAACTTGATCACCGTCAATTGACATTTCACCAAGCGGCATGTTTGCTTCAGCAAGAATTGTTGCTGGCAATGACCTTGCAAGTTCAATTTTTCTTGTAAATTCATCAGAATCCGCCTGAAGTTCAGCCAATTCATTGTTCATTGCCATCATTTTGTTGTATTGTGGCAAGTTTTGCTTCATTTTTAAGGCTTCAGCAGCTTCTTCTTGAAGCGGCAAAATATTTGTTTTTTGTTGTTGCAAATATGGTTCAAATGCTTTTAATTCTTCATTAAATTGTGCAACTTGTTTTTCATAATTTGCTTGAATAACTGCTTTTTTATCAATCCCAATTGCATTAAGTGAAGCCAGTTCTTTTTTTGATGAATTCAACATTTCTTCAAGCCTTGCAATATCTGCTTGAAGTTCTGCTTCTCTATCCTTAAGACCTTGAAGCAATCTTTGTTCTTCAAGTTCTTTTACAGCCTGAAACCCTCTTATTTTGTTGTCATAGTTTGCTTTTAGTGTTTCAGCTTTTTCAATTTGTGAATTGTGTTGCCTTGCTTGCTCAATTCTTGTGTGAATTTCTTGCAAGTCGTATTTTTCCCACTTTTCAGCATTGAAGTTTTCAGGAAGTTCTTTTTGTGTTTCTTCAATAAGCTGCTTTTTGAACCTTATTTTTCTGTTTACTTCTTGCCTTTGCATAAAGTAAAAGCCATTTTCAGCAGCAATTTGTTTTAAAACTTCAAGAATGTGTGCTTCATAGTTCACACCTTGTGGAATTTCGCCAAACCATTCTTTGATTGTGTTTAGATCCCAGTTGTATTCAATAAGGTCAAGAATAATTCTATTTTGTTCTTTGGCATCCATATTGATAAAAGCAACCGGGTTCAATTGTAGTTCTGAAAATAATTCAGATAGGAATGCTTCAGGGCTTTGAACTTCTTTGCCGTCTTGCTTAATACTTTTGTAATCTGATTTATTTGTGCGTGGTTTTCTTGTAATTGAAAGCCCGGCATCTGTTTCAATAAGAATTTCACCTTCAGTTGCCCCTTGCTTAACTATGCAATCTCTTGTGCTTCTGTTGGTTATTGCATAACGGATTGCATCAAGCACTGAAGTTTTGCCTGTTCCATTGCCACCTAACAATTCAATACTTTTGGAATCAGCTTTAAATTCTGTAATTCCAAAAAGATTTTTGATTTTAATGTTTGTAATTTTTGCCATGTTGTATTCTCCTTTTATTTGAATCTGTAAAGTTCATCTAAAACACCATTTGCCAAATCAGCAAGCAGCATTGCTTTTGCTCTCGGTGTTGCACCTTTTTCTGTGGTCAAATAGCCTTCTTCTTTCAAAATTGCATTGATTGCTTTGGGCATATAATAAGCATCCCAAACAGCTTTTGAATTCTGTTCTTTTATGGCAAGCAATACTTCATTAAATTCTTCAGTCAATGCTTCATTTTCTGTGTTATTAAAAATTTCAATTTTGCGTGCAAATCTCAAAAAGAACTGCATTGCTTTTTCAAGCTTTGATTTTTTAAATTTTTTACGCATTTTTTAACCCTCGCTTTTGCATTTCATAAAGAAGAAAAACAACCTTTGCCATATCGGCAATACATTCTTCTTTTGTTGGTTCACCTTCTTCAAATGTGAATATAAAATTTGGTTTCTTCTTCTTTTTTTCGTACCTTGACATGTATTTTTCTCTGTTTTTGCGTAGCAAAATTAAGCCCTTTAAAAAGGCTGAAATATTTGTGCTATAATCTAAAATGAAAAAATTATTTTTTAGGGCTGCTGGCTTTCAGCAGTCTTTTTTTAATCATTCCAAGAAATTTCATTTTCTTGAATGTATTGTTTAATTGCTGTAACCATTGTTTTGTTAAACAGTGGATCTTGTTCTGCTCTCAAAGTGTACTTGCCAAGTAATCTAATTGGGTCTTGTCCAAGTTCTTCAATTTCATGTTTTACTTGCCATAAGCAAGAATTCAAATTGTAAACTGCATCTAATGCCATTTTCTGTTCTCCTATAAGTTCAAATTTGTGAAGCCTTTTTCAACCATAAAGGTTTTCAAATCTTCTTCAGCTACTCTGTAACGGTTTCTTTTTAAAGTTGCTTTAAGTTCGCCTGTTTTAATGTATCGCCTTATTTGTTGCTCTCCGATTGGCAAAACTTTTGCAATATCCTCAATGCCGTATTCTGTAACATTTGTCAATAAAGGTTGCAAAATTCTTCTCCTTTTTTTATTATGTAATGTATAACTTTTGATAAGATAAGAATATAACAAGTGTTCACATTTGTCAAGTAAATTATTAAATAATGTTCACATTTGTCAGAAAGAAGGTTGCAAGTAATGAATATCAAAGAACTTCACAAAATTGTCTGTGATGAAAAAAAAGAAATTATTAAGAAAACAGAATTAGCCAAATCAATGAATTATTCAAGGGAATATGTAGGGCGATTATTTAAAGCCCCTGAAAAACAAATTTCACTTGACAAAATTGAACAGTGTGCAAAGTATTTTGAAATAAGCATGGCTGTTTTTAATCGTTTTATGGATGGTTCAGAACTTCCAAATGACCACACACAAGATATTTTATTAAAAGAAATTGAAAAACACTTTTCAATTGACAAAGTTGACATGCCAACTGTAAAAACTGTTTTAGAAACAGGAAGGGTGCGTTCATTAGTGAAAACTCTTATTAAATCATTAAATGGTGATGAAGAAGCTGCTGATGCTCTCATTGGCATTTTAAAAGTGCCTGAACTTGCAAAAAGTTTTATTGAATAAGGAAGGTGAACAATGAAAAAAATATTATTTTCTACAATTATATTAAGTATGCTGTTTCAACCAGTGTTTGCAGCTATTCAGCAAACAACTTCAGGTGTTGAAATTGGTTCAGAAATGTTGAAAGAAAATTTTGATGCATACACCTTAAGTTTTACAAATTTAGGCAATAACCCGGTAAAAATAGCCAATATTGATATAAGCGGCATGGTTACAAATGCAAATCAAGTTCTTGTGTCAGAAGGCTTGAAAGCTGTTAAGAAAAACAACAAATATGCTTATATGGGAATTCTAACTTTAGGCATCACAACACTTGTTGGAACTGCAAAAAATAACACTATTATAAACAAACAAAAAGTGGCACTTGCTGAAGCTGCAACATTCAATTCAAATTTTGAAACTGCAAAATCTGAAATTATTATGCCAAACAGTACAAAAACATTTAGAATTCTTGTTCAGAAGAATCAAGAACCAAATATTTCAGCAATTTTTCAAGATACAAAAACAAATGAATATATCAAGGCGGTAAAATGAAGCAAAAAGAACCAGCATTCATATATGTTAGAGTATCGAGCAAGGAACAAGAAGAAAGTGGTTTTTCTATCCCGGCACAAATAAAATACTTACAAGACTATGCAAAAAGAAAAGGTTTTGAAGTTGTTGAAATTTTTGCTGAAAGTATCACTGCAAAAGAAACAGGAAGGCAACAATTTGAAAAAATGTTGCGTATTATAAAAAAACAAAAAAAAGCCTGTCATCTTTTGTGTGAAAAAAATGACAGGCTATTAAGAAATGAAGATGACGCAGCTACGATTAAAAATTTATTTACCAAATCAGAATGCCACGTGCATTTGGTAAAAGATAACATGGTATTGAACAGACATTCAACACCTTATGAAATATTCATTTTTATGATGTTTTCAGCTGTTTCCTCTTTATACCCACGCAATTTGTCAATTGAAGTTAAAAAAGGCATGGTTGAAGCAGCTGAAGAAGGTTTCTTTCCGGGCAAAGCCCCAACTGGATATTTAAACAACAGAACCAGCAAAAAGAAAAGTGAAATTATTGTTGACAAAGAAAAAGCTCCTTTTGTTATAAAAGCATTTGAATTATATTCCACTGGTTGCTTCACTTTTCAAAGTTTAGCCAAAAAACTTGCAAAGGATGGGTTCACAATAGGCAAAAGAAACTGTACAAAAGGAACTATTGAAAAAATACTTCACAACCCATTTTATATGGGTGAATTCAATTATAAAGGCAAAAGGTTTTATGATGCAAAGCACAAGCCGCTGATCACAAAAGAATTGTTTTATACGGTGCAAAAAATTATAAATGAAAGAACCGCACCACACACAACAAAGCATGAATTTCTTTATTCCGGGCTAATAAAATCACCTAACAATTATTTTCTTGTGGGTGATATTAAAAAAGGCAAATATGTATATTACAGAAGCACTGATGTCAAAGATAAAGGGCTTAAGCTTCTCAAAGAAGGTTATATTGATGAAATGATTGAAGAAATGTTCAGAAACTTGTATTGTCCGCCTGAATTTGCTGAAGCAATATTTTCAAAACTGAAAGAAATGGTGCAAGGCAAAGAACAATATGAACAAGAATCGCTTGAAGCAATACAAAAGAAAATAAGCATGCTGAAAAGCCGCTTGAATAAGCTTTATATTGACAAATTAGATGAAACAATTTCTGAAGAATTTTATTTTGAAAAGAAAAATGAATGGCAAATTGAACTTGATGAATTAAGAATTCAATTTGATTATATAAGCAAAGAATCTGATGAAATTATGCAAAGAGCTTCTGCAATCCTCACACTTTGCAAAAATGCTTATAATGCTTATCTTTCAGGAAATATTGAACAAAAACGCACCCTGTTAAAATTGATAACCTCACACTTTTTGTGGGATGGTGAAAACCTAACAATAACAATAAAAAACACTCTCAAACCAATGTTCAAGAGTGTGTTTTTTCAAAATGGTGGGCGATACGTGACTCGAACACGTGACCCCCACAATGTCGATGTGATGCGCTACCAACTGCGCCAATCGCCCTTATTTAATTGTCAAGTCGAAAACTACCGTTTTCAACAGATGCGCTACCCCTCTCCGAAAAACGATTAAGTATCGTTTTTCGTCGGCAGAGTGCCAATCGCTCGTAAATATTATTTACCCCTTCATTGTAACAAAAAAATAAAAATTTTGAAAGGTTTAGCAAAATTTTCTAAAAATATGTTTTTATATTAATGTGTGGTATAAGTATGAAAGGATATGTATTATGTTAAACGGAATTATGCCTGTCGGAGTTGCTATTGTTGCTCCTAAAAACGAGCGATCAAAAAATCCTTGGGTACTAGATGAATCTGTACCTAAAACTCGAGATCCGCAAGAAGTTATGTATGAAAGAATGCTAAAACGCGATTTGAAAAAAGCTAAAAAGAAACCCGTAGAAGAAAGAAATGTTTTTGATTATTTATTGTTAGCTCAGGACCATATAAAAAAGAATCCGCATGTAATTTTCATGGCTTAATAACTAAAAAAAGCTTAGAGATTACCTCTAAGCTTTTTTATTGAGAGATTTTAGGTAACTTATACCAATTCTTTAACTTCAGCTGCAAATGTTTTCGGATCTAATTTGATACCCGGTCCCATTGTAGTTGATAAGTAAACTGATTTAACAAATGTACCTTTTGCTGAAGACGGTTTTGCTTTTAAAACTGCATCAGCTAAAGTTGCATAGTTTTTAATCAAATCTTCTTCTGTGAATTGGATTTTACCTATAGGGCAGTGAATCATACCTTGTTTATCTGCTCTATATTCAACTTTACCAGCTTTAGCATCTTTAACTGCTTTAGCAATATCCATTGTAACAGTACCTGTTTTAGGGTTTGGCATTAAGCCTTTAGGACCTAATACTCTACCTAATTTACCAAGCATACCCATACAATCAGGTGTAGCAATCAATGTATCAAATTCGAACCAACCGCCTGAAATTTTATCAATAATTTCTTCTGCTCCTGCAAAATCTGCGCCAGCTTCAGTTGCTTCTGAAACTTTAGCACCTTTAGCGATAACACAAACTCTTACTTCTTTACCTAAGCCTGCAGGTAATACAACTGTTGAACGAATTTGTTGATCTGCTTGACGAACGTCAATACCTAAACGCATGTGGCATTCAACTGTTTCATTGAATTTTGAAACTTCTTTTGAAATTTCTTGTAATTTTTTAATTGCATCAACTGCTGTAGACGGTTGTACAAAACCTTCCAGCATTTCTTGCATTTTCTTTTGTTTTTTAGTTAATTTTGACATTTTAAATTTTTCCTTTCGTGGTATTAACGGAAATTAACTCGTTTGAGATAATTATCCTTCCATCCTTATTCTGCTTTTACTGTTACACCCATTGCGCGGCAAGAACCTGCAATCATTTTAACTGCTGCTTCCATTGTTGTCGCATTCAAATCGTCCATTTTAATTTTAGCGATTTCTTCTAATTGAGCTCTTGTTATTTCAGCAACTTTATCTTTGTTAGGAGCTGATGATCCTTTTGAAAGATTTAATGCTTTTTTAATCAACACAGGAGCTGGAGGTGATTTGATTATGAATGTAAAGCTTTTGTCTTCGTAAACATCAATAACAACAGGGATAATGTATCCTGCTTTGTCTTGAGTTTTAGCGTTGAACTGCTTACAGAAATCCATGATGTTAACACCGTGCTGACCTAGTGCAGGACCAACAGGTGGTGACGGATTTGCTTTTCCTGCTTCGATTTGAAGCTTAATTTTTCCTACTACTTTTTTTGCCATTTTTTTCTCCTTTTGTGGTTCAATCGGGGGCGTCCCTTCCACATTTTTGTACTTACATTTTTATTTGTTATTGTGGTCTTGAATTTTGCTGAGCTCAGGTTTTTTGTTTATTTCGCTTCGCTGTCATTCACTTTAACCTTCGCACCTTACGGGTTCACTTCGTTCCACCCTGCGCAAAATTTGCTAAAGTTTATTAATCTGCTTATATTCCAATTCAACAGGCGTTTCACGACCGAAGATTGAAACATTTGCTCTAAGTTTTGATTTATCAGGATAAACTTCGATAATATCTGCATCAAAGTCTGCGAACGGTCCTGAAATAATTCTAACTTTATCACCTGCTTTAACGTCAAGTTCGATTTTTTCAACTTGAGATGTTGATCTGTGAAGAATCTTTTTGATTTCGCTTTCGCGTGCAGGGATAGGTTTTTTTGCTGAACCTACGAATTTTGTAACACCTGATGTGTGTCTTACAACATACCAGCTGTCTTCATCCATTATCATTTCAACTAAAACGTAACCAGGGAAGATTTTTTCTTCTTTTTCCTGTTTTTTACCTGATTTCATTTGGGTTACTGTTTTTTGAGGAACTTCAATTCTGAAGATTTTATCACCCATGTTCATGTATTCGATACGTTTTTCCAAGTTTACTTTTACTTTATTTTCGTATCCTGAATATGTATGAACGATGTACCATCTTTTTTGGTTTTTCTTAGCTTCTTTAGCTTCGTGGGAAGCTGTTTCTTCTGCTTCAATCTGAGCTTGTTCTGCTAAGATATCTTCGTTCAATTGTTCTTCCATAGTTTTTTCTTCTTTAGTCATAAGCCACCTTTATAATTTTGGTTAAAATTTTACTTAATAAGGCTAAGCAATCCTTTAAATAAAAGATCCATTAAATATATCGCTACTGTAAAAACAAACACGATAACGATTACGGAAAAAGTTTCAAAGATTACTTGTCTTCTTTCCGGCCAGCTAACCTTACCCCATTCGGTTTTTACTCCTTTGAAGTATGTTTTTATTGCATCTACTGTGTTGTTCATATTTTGTAATCCTTTATTTTGTTTATAAATCGCGCCCTGAAGGACTCGAACCCTCGACATCCGGTTTTGGAGACCGACGTTCTACCAACTGAACTAAGGACGCAAGCGGGGTTGCCCCCTGTTATGTTTGCCTTGCTCTACAATTTATTCGGCTTTCCGGCTCCTTGTTTTCACTTTAATTTGCTATTGCAAATTACCGTTCAATCGGAGCTTCGGAAGTTACGAGTTCGTTCGCTGTCGCTCACTACACTCTACGAAAAATTGTCTATTTCGTTTCTTTATGAGCAGTATGTTTTTGACATTTAGGACAGTATTTGTTTAATTCCATTCTTTCCTTAATGTTTTTTTTGTTTTTTGTTGTTGTGTAGTTTCTTTCTTTACATTCTTCACAAGCAAGAACTACCATTCTGTCATTTTTTCCTTTGATACCCATTGTTTTATTTCCTT
>CANOTP010000008.1 GCA_947570135.1 uncultured Candidatus Melainabacteria bacterium
AGATGAGCACGCGTCGGCAAGACGATGAGTCTTGACGCAAGTGAGAACGGCGGCGTTTAATGCGAGGCGGGAAGGATGATGAGCAGAGCCGCGAGCGGTAGCGAGAGATGAGCACGCGTCGGCAAGACGATGAGTCTTGACGCAAGTGAGAACGGCGGCGAGAGATGAGCAAGTCAAGCAGGAATGGAACATAATATGGCGACGTAGGAGTGCATGGTGTAGCCCGAGCACATCATGAGCACTAAGGCAAGTGAGTCGTTGCAAAGGTAAGCGTAGGCGTTTAATGCGCAGTGCTGGAAATGTAAGCGGCTTAACAACATTTTTATTTCTATGCTAATATTTATTTATGGAAGATATAGGAAAAGTCGTAAAATTATTACAGGATGCAAAACAGCCGCAAAGTGAGTTTGTTAAGCTTATGGATTCGTTTAAGAATCCTTATTTGGTTTTAATTGCCTGCATTTTAAGTTTAAGAACGAATGACAGAACCACATATCCTGCAACTTTAAGAATGCTTGAGCTTGCCAAAACCCCGCAAGAAATGATGGGGGTAAATGAGGAGGACTTAGCTAAGGCAATTTATCCTGTCGGGTTTTACAAAAACAAAGCTGGTCAGATTATTGAATTATCAAGGCTTATTGTTGAAAAATATGACGGCAGGGTGCCTGATAGTATCGATGAACTTTGTAAATTTCGCGGGGTTGGCAGAAAAACCGCGAATTTGGTTATGACTTTAGGTTTTGGGGTTCCTGCAATTTGTGTGGATGTTCACGTCCACCGTATTTTTAACCGTTTGGGATATTTAAAGACCAAAAATCCTGAAGAAACCGAGTTTGCGTTAAGAGAAAATTTGCCTGTTGAATATTGGATTCCGATAAATTCTTTGCTTGTAACACACGGGCAAAATGTTTGCAAACCGATAAAACCTCAATGTGACAAGTGTCCTGTTGCGAATTACTGTAAGAAAATAATATAACAAAATTGTAATAAATAGCATTTTGGTTGAGTTGTGTGTTAGCATACCTTCGGAGGTATGGTTATGTCTTTAGTCTTAGCTTTGATATGTTTTATATGGCTTTTGGTTATTCAGCAAAGATTGGATAAAATTTCTGTTAAGCTGGATTTGTTGTCTAAGAGCGGGAATGAAACTCAGATTAAAGTCGACCCTAAAGTTGAAATAACACAGGAAGAGCCTCCTGTTGAAGAAAAATATGTGGAAACGGTGACAGAACCTCTAAAGACGGAACCTGTATCTTCTGTTAAGTACCCGTTTGAGAAACAACCTCAAAAAAGTGATTTGCAGGGTGTGTTTTTAGGTAATATCTTTAATAAAATCGGTGCATTGGCAATTATTATTGCAATGATTATTTTGATAAAACTTGTATCTCCGTTTATTGTTATTACCCCTTTGATGAAAGTAATTTTCGGCTTCGCGGTAGGCGGAGGAATGGCGCTTGGAGCTTTGTATATGCATCGCAAAGATGAGTTGAAAGGATATTCTGAGGTTTTATTGGGCACGGGGTTTGCGACTTTGTTTATTACGACATTTTGCGCGTATTCAATGTTTCATATCTTTAATTCGGTTGCAGCAATTACTCTTGGAGCGATTTTATTATTCGCAACATTTGTTATAGCTCAGCAGATGAAAACGGTTTCAATGCTTGTAATCGGATTAATTGGCGGATATTTAACTCCGTGTTTTTCGGGAGTTAAGTATGAAGTTGCTCTAGGGTATTTAATATTTTTAAATTTGGTGTCTTTAATATTTACTTTAAGAAATGAGCGTTTCAATTGGCTTAACTGCGTAAATCTTCTTATTACTATGTTCGCGTTTTGCCCTTATGTGGTTGAACCTGCAAAACCGTTATTTCCGCTTACGTTATGGGGAATCTATATAATTTATGATTTGCTGCGTAACAAAAACAATAAGGTTGATACTGCGTTGACTTTTATAAATTATGTTGTGTTAACGTTGTTTTCGGTAATTTTATTTAGAAGTATTCATAACTATATAGGATATTTGCTTTTAGGTACAGGTTTGGTTTATAGTGTATCGGCTTGTTATTCATACAAATTGCAAAATACTCTTTATAAAAACTATGTTTACTTTATGTTGCTTAACCTTTGGTTAGGAGTATATTTCTTATTACCTGATGTTCTTTCCGTGTTTGTCTGGTCGTTGGCGGCTGTTATTTTGGCTGGAGCGATTAATTCAAAAGGTTTAAAATTCTTAAATCCTGCTTTTGTTTGGTATTTAGGTACGGCTGTTGCGGGAACTTTTCTGGCAAAATATGACGGACAATTCTGCCTGTTTGCTAAATATATGCCTTTAGTTAATATGAGAACACTTGTATTTTCTTTTCCGATACTTGCAACTTTTATATCAGCTATGATGTTTGAAGAAGCTAAGGATGAAAAGTCTTTTAATTTATTGTTATTTAACGGAGTTTCTTTGATTTATCTGTATTTGGTCGGAGAGTTAAACTTTTTGAATTTAAATAAAGGTATTTTATATTCAATGTTAGGTTTTATTTATGCTGTAAATTGCAGGTTATTATATAAATCTAACAATTGTATGTTGTTTAATGTTGTAAGTTGGGTAATTTACGGATTTTCTCTGTTAATATTACTCATTAGCGGAATTGATTATCATACACAAACGGGATATGTTCCAGTACTTAACTTAAAAGTTGCGGCTTATGTTCTTTCAATTTATGCAACTTTAACTTTAGGTAAACATGATTTATTGAAATATTTGGCGGTGTTTTTAGGATTTTTGCTTGTGCAAGCTGAAAGTGTGGGGGCGGCTTATTTACACAGTAATATGAGTTATATTATTTCTCTTTCTTGGGTATTATATTCGGGTGCGGTTACCGTATGCGGAATTTTATCAGAGCGTCGTTATTTGATTAATTCAGGTATAGCCATAATTATATTAACAATATTCAGGATATTTATATTTGATTTGGCTAAAGTTGATGCGCTGTATAAGCTTATTGCATTTTTGGCTTTAGGTATAATTTTGATGTATGTATCCTACCTTTATACAACCCATCAAAAGAAATTGAAGTAATTTACTTGCTTTTTGGGTATAAATTGTGCTATTGTGTAATTATTAATTGCCATGTCTTTTAGTGTACAAACAAGGCAATTGCGGGTTAATACAATTGAATATTACAGGAGTTTGGTAAATGAGTGTAAAAGAATCTCACAAAATCGACACTGCGAAGCTGGATTCTATTATTGAAGCGTGCGGCGCCAAAAAGTCCAACTTGATTGCGATTTTACAAAAAGTTCAGGAAGAGTACAGATACCTGCCTGAAGGTGCGTTAATTTACATTGGTACAAAAATGGAAGGACTTTCACCTGCTACGGTGTTTGGTGTTGCAACTTTTTATGCCCAATTTTCATTAGATCCGAAAGGTAAATATGAAATCAAGGTTTGTGATGGAACAGCATGTCACGTTAGAGGCTCAATGCCTGTGTTAAATGCCATAAAAGCTCATTTGAATCTTAACGACGGTCAAATGACAACTCCTGATGGGTTATTTTCTTTAGAAACCGTAAGTTGTCTTGGAGCCTGCGGGTTAGCTCCCGTGTGTGTTATAAATGATAAAGTTCATCCGCAGATGACATCTGACGCGATTAAAGTTATTTTAGATACTCTTTTGAATGGAGAAAGATAATATGGAAAATACAACACTAAGTATTGATATTAAAAATGAACAGCTAAAGGCCCAGGAAGAAATCAAATCTCAGGGATTAAGAGTATTGGTTTGTGCAGGAACAGGTTGTGTTGCAAACGGTTCATTAGAAATTATTGAAAAGTTTAAAGAATTAGGAGCTGATGTTTCTGTTTTAACTGATTACGATAAAATGACCATTATCCCAACAGGGTGTCACGGTTTTTGCGAGCAAGGAGTTTTGGTTAGCATTCCAGATAAGCACGTAACTTATGTAAAAGTTAAGCTTGCGGATGTTGAGGAAATTTATGAAAGTCATATTAAAAACAATAAACCTGTTGAAAGACTTTTGTATACCGACCCGAGAACCCATGAAAAAATTCATAAAAGTGAAGAAATTAATTTTTATGCTAAACAAACCCGTACGGCATTAGCTAATTGCGGTCATATTAACGCAGAATGTATTGATGAAGCAATTGCTGTTCGTGGTTATGAAGCTTTAGCAAATGTAATAGCTGAAAATAATCCTGACGCTGTTATTGAAACGATTGAAAAGTCAGGCTTAAGAGGTCGTGGCGGCGGCGGTTTCCCTACCGGTCGTAAATGGAGATTTACTGCTGCAAACAGAGGCGGAAAGTCTTATGTTGTTTGTAACGGTGATGAAGGCGACCCTGGTGCGTTTATGGACAGATCGGTTATGGAAGGTGACCCGCACAAACTTTTAGAAGGTATTGCAATTGCGGCTTTTGCAATCGGTGCTGATGAAGCTTATATTTATGTAAGAGCAGAATATCCGCTTGCAATTAAACGTTTAAGAAAAGCTATAAAAGATGCCGAAGAACGTCATTATTTGGGTAAAAACATTCTGGGTTCCGATTTTAATCTGGAAATCCATATTAAAGAAGGCGCGGGAGCATTTGTTTGCGGTGAAGAAACTGCGCTTATCGCATCAATAGAAGGAGAACGCGGTATGCCAAGACCAAAACCGCCTTTCCCTGCAAATAAAGGTTTGTTTGGAAGACCGACTCTTATCAATAACGTAGAAACTCTTGCTAATGTTCCCGTTATTATGCTGAAAGGTGCTGATTGGTTTGCATCAATGGGTACCGAAACTTCAAAAGGTACAAAAACTTTTGCGCTGACGGGTGAAGTAAATAATACGGGCTTAATTGAGGTTCCTATGGGAACAACACTTCGCGAGATTATCTTTGATATCGGTGGCGGAGTTCGTAACGGTAAGAAGTTTAAGGCCGTTCAAATCGGAGGACCGTCTGGCGGATGTTTGACAGAAGAACATCTTGATATTCCTATGGATTACGATAACTTAATCAAGGCAGGCGCTATGGTTGGTTCAGGCGGACTTGTTGTAATGGCGGAAGATACTTGTATTGTTGAAGTTGCAAGATTTTTCATGAATTTTACACAGCACGAAAGCTGCGGAAAATGTGTTCCTTGCCGTGAAGGTACAAAAAATATGCTCAAAATCTTGGAAAAGATTGTTGCAGGTAAAGGTGAAATGAGCGATATTGATTTATTGGAAGATTTAGCTCAAGCAGTTAAAGACGGTTCGCTTTGCGGACTTGGAAAAACTGCTCCAAATCCTGTACTTTCAACTTTGAAATACTTCAAAGACGAATATATTGCTCACATTAAGGATAAAAAATGTCCTGCGGGTGTTTGTACTGCAATGAAAAAGATTGTTATTGACGAAAATCTTTGTAAAGGTTGTACAAAATGTGCAAGAACTTGTCCTGTCGGGGCAATTTCAGGTACCGTTAAACAGCCTCACCATATTGATCAATCTAAATGTATTAAATGTGAAGCCTGCTTAACTAATTGTCCGTTTAAGGCAATCGTATTGGAATAATCAAATAATAAGGAATTATAAAAATGACAGATAAAAAGACTTTATTTATAGATGGCAAAGAGGTTGAATTTACTGATGAACCGAATTTGCTTGAAGTAATCAGAAAAGCAGGCATGAATGTTCCAACATTCTGTTACCGACCTGATTTATCCTCTTTTGGGGCTTGCAGAATGTGTGTTGTAGAAGTTGAAGGTCGAGGGATTCAATCATCTTGTACGATGCCGCCAGAAAACGGTTTAAAAATTCATCTGAATACCGAAAAAACAAGACGTATCAGAAAAACAGTTTTGGAGTTGTTACTTGCTAACCACGACAGAAAATGCTTAACTTGTGAAAGAAACGGTAACTGTGAATTACAGCAATACGCTCAGGATTACGGTATCACAGATATAAGATTCCCTGATAAAGCGCTGGATGATTATCTTCCTGTTGACGATTCAAGCCCGTCACTTGTTCGTGATCCAAATAAATGTATTCTTTGCGGAGCGTGTGTAAGAGCATGCTCAGAGTTTCAAGGGCATTCGGTTTTAGGGTTTGCCAATCGCGGATCAAAAACCCTTGTTCAACCAATGAACGGAAGACCTTTAGGTCAGGTCGATTGTGTAAACTGCGGTCAATGTGCTGCAGTTTGCCCGACGGGTGCTTTAAGTATCAAAAACGAAACCGATAAGGTTTGGGCAGAAATTACCAATCCGAATAAAACTGTAGTTGTTCAAATGGCTCCTGCAACCCGTGTTGCTTTAGGTGAAATGTTTGGACTTAGCGCGGGTGAAAACACAATCGGTTTGATGAACGCCGCATTAAGACGAATCGGATTTAATCTCATATTTGATACAAATTTCTCTGCTGACTTAACTATTATGGAAGAAGCATCTGAGTTTCTTGAAAGATTAAAATCAGGTAAAAATTTACCGCTATTTACATCTTGCTGTCCTGCTTGGGTAAAATATTTGGAAGATCAGCATCCTGATATGTTACATCATCTTTCAACATGCAAATCTCCGATGAGTATGCTATCACCTGTTTTGGTTGATTTGGTTCCGAAGTATTTCAATGTTGAGCGTGAAAATTTAGTAGTTGTTGCGATTATGCCTTGTACTGCTAAAAAGTATGAGTGCAAACGTCCTGAAATGTACAGAAACGGAAGACCTGATACTGATTACGTATTAACAACCCAGGAACTCGGTAAGATGATTAAAGCTGCGGGAATTGACTTTAAGTCTTTGCAACCTGAGGCAAATGATTCTCCGTTTGGAGAATACTCAGGCGCAGGTACAATTTTCGGCGCTTCAGGCGGTGTTGCTGAAGCTGCTGCTCGTACGGCGTATGAATTTGCTACGGGTGAACAACTTAACGATGTTGATATTAAGCAAATGAGAGGAACTTCAAGCCGTTCAAAAACCATTGAACTTGATATAAAAGGTCAAAAGCTTGTAGTAAGAGTCGTTTCAACTCTTGTAGAAGCTGAAAAGGCTATCCGTGAAATTAAAGAAGGAAGAGCTGATTTTCAATTGCTGGAAGTTATGGCATGTCCGGGAGGATGTGTTAACGGAGGCGGACAACCAAGAAGCTGTGATAACTCTCATACAAAAGAAGAACGTGCAGAAGGTCTTTACAAAGAAGATAACGAACTTCCTCTTCGTAAATCTCACACAAATCCTTCAATCCAAAAACTTTATCAAGAGTATTTGGAACACCCGGGCTCTCATAAATCTCACGAGATTTTGCATACTGTCTATACCGATAGGTTTGCAGGTTCTTATAAAGATATTTAGCACTAAAAAATCCCTCTCATACCAGAGAGGGATTTTTATTATCTGATTAAAGTTATTTTACAACTTTTTTGATGTCTTCAGTTATGTCTTTTCCGCCGTATAAAACGATACCTTTACTTAACACAACATCATAGCCTTGAGCTTTTGCGTGTGATTCGATTTGCTGAGAAATAGATGCGTCGATTGCCTTTAATTTTTCAGCGTAATCTTTGTCCATTTTATCTTTTTTAGCTTGAAGTTCTTTTGTGTATTTTTCATCTGCCGCTTTTTTCTTATTAGCGTCTGTCATACTTGCGATATCTTTTCTTGCTTTTTCGATGAACTTCATAATTTCATCGGCTTTAGCCTGTTGTTCTTTTTTCAATGCTTGCACCTGAGCTGAGGCGTTAACAACTTGAGGTACATCAACAACTGCAACAGTCACTTCTGCAGCTTGAACGGTATTAAGTGTTAATGCGCCTAAAATTGCCAAAGTAAATGCAAATAAACCTAAATTTCTCTTCATAATTATCTCTCCTTTTTAACAAAATCATATTAGCACAAAATCTTAAATTTTCCACTTAGTAATCCATTTGATTTATTTTTTTTGTAATAACTTTACATGATTTTTGTAATCTTGTATAATGTGTTAGTAGGTAAAAAATATATACAGATTTAATTTTTGTAAAGATATGGTAACAAAAATTAAAAAAAGGTTTTTATTTAACTATAATCGTAACACAATATATACTAGAAAGATATATAAACAGATATACAATTACATAATATAGAAGGTGAATAATACAATGAGAAAGATTAAGAAAAACAATCGATTGCTTGGAACTGTCCTATCAGTTTCTGCTCTTTGCGCATTGTCTGTTTCAGGGTTAGGTTCTTCTGCTTATGCCTTTGGTGAAGCTGCTGCCGTTGGTGGCGGTTTGAATAATATTGGCTCAGGATTTGCCCCGGGTCATGTTCCTGTTATGCACGAAGTCGGCGGTGCTGCAACTCATGACAGTGATATGATGCGTTATGATAAAAATCAACGTAGAAGTAAAGAAGACTATTATCAGTATGAACAAAGAAGATATTATGGTACAGGCGGTTCTCCCGTTACAAATTCCGCATCTTCCATTAATTCTATCCCTGATTATATGAAAGCTACCATTGATGAAGTCGGTTCAAAAGGGGTTTATGTAAACTCTATTGAAGTTTCTCCGTCTGAAATTTTAACAAGAGATGAAATTAATAACGTAATCGGGCAATATGTCGGACGTAACGTGTTTATGTCTGATATTCAGTCTGCAATCAATGCTTTAAATAATCTTTATGCAGAAAAAGGTTATGTAACGGCAAGAGCATATTTGCCGGAACAAACTGTTTCAAATGGAAATATCAGAATTGAGCTTATTGAAAGCCGAATCGGTGCTGTTACCGTTGAAAATAATAAATACACAAGAGATAAATATATTTTAGACAGAATCCCTGAAAAATCAGGCGACTTATTTGATATCGTAAGTTTAGAACAAGATGTTCTTGATTTTAACAGATATCATGACGGTGTTAACCTTGCGGCTAACTTAAAGCCCGGAGAACAACCTGGAACAACTGATATTGAGTTAACTGCCCAGGAAACTTTTCCATTCCACTTAATTGGTATGATGGATAATGCGGGTCGTAGAAGTACAGGTCAATTAAGAGGCGGTCCTGCTATCGTTGCTGACAGTTTGTTCCACAGACGAGACCAGATGTCTTTAGGTACATACTTCTCAAGCGGCGCAGTCAGCCCGTTCTTTGATTATAATATGCCTGTTAACAAAAAAGACGGTAAGGTAGGTTTCTCTTACTCTTCTACATTTGCAAGAGTTAAACACGGTCCTGAATACTTAACGGCATTAGGATTAAGAAGTAATTCATATATCTACAGTTTATATTATGACCAACCGATTGTAAGAAAAAGAGGTCTTGAATTAAAGACTTTCGCATCATTAAATTACAAACGCGCAAGAACTTGGTCTAAATACGATGATTTATGGGAAGCTATCAGCCCGACTGGAAGATCTCCGTTTGCTGATACCGACCAGGTTACAAGTATTGATGTAGGTTTGAATTTAAGAAAAGATACAAAGCATGGTATTTGGTACTTTAACCAAGGTGCGGCTATGGCAATCCCTATTTTTGACAGTGAATCAAGCTACTTCAAAATGAGCGGCGGATTGTTAAGATTGCATGACTTCTCTCACGGCGTTATCGGTCAATTAAGAGGTAGTTATCAGGTTATTCCTAACAGCAAGCATATTCCATACCTTGATCAATTCCAAACAGGTGGTTTGGCTACCGTAAGAGGATATTCTGAAGGTGTTATGATGGGTAAGAGCGGTTACTATTTCAGTGGTGAGTTGATGTTCCCGT
The DNA here is from genome assembly GCA_947570135.1 of uncultured Candidatus Melainabacteria bacterium. Lineage (GTDB taxonomy): Bacteria > Cyanobacteriota > Vampirovibrionia > Gastranaerophilales > Gastranaerophilaceae > Zag111. The sequence continues at coordinate 9,717 of CANOTP010000008.1, forward strand.
TATTGCCAAGAACAAGAACAGGTAAAGACGGTGAAATTCACAGCTTTATCGGTCAATACATTAAAGGTGCATTATTTGCAGATACCGCAGGTATTTTCCCTTATGTCGGCGAAGACTATTATCAAGGCAGTTATTTCTTAGCATCTATCGGTATGGGTGTCAGAGTTCAGCTACCTGGAGACTTGAGTGCTCGTTTATATTGGGGCTATCCTTTAGTTAACAATGCTTACGAACAGCACAGACACATGGGAAGATTCCACTTTGAATTGACTCTTGAACCTGACTTTGACGGATTGTTAAGTAAACGTTCAACTAAGGCTCAGCCTGTACAACCTGCTCCACAACAGCCTCAGGCTCAACCTCAGCAACCGTTGGCTCCTTTGGGACCTAACAATTATGATGATATCAGACACTATGACTACTTGTTAGACGGTTCTGCAACATCTTTATAATTTGTTAATTATTTTTGATATATAATATAAGCGGTGATGTTATGTCACCGCTTATTTATTTGGAGGAAGTATGACAAAATCAGTATTTGTCACGGCAACTGGGACTGATATCGGAAAGACTTATGTATCTGCCTTGTTGGTAAAGAAAATGAGAGATTTAGGGCTTAACTGCGGTTACTATAAACCTGCATTGTCAGGTGCAAGACGAGTTGACGACAGCTTAATCCCCGGGGACTGCGAGTTTGTTGTAAATATGGCAAATCTTAAAGTTAAGCCGTCAGATTGTGTTACTTATTGCTTTGAAGAAGCTGTATCACCCCATTTAGCGGCCTCAAGAACGGGAGAAAATATCGAGATTCCCGTTATTAAGCGTGAGTTTTCCAAAATCTTGGCGGATTATGATTATATGGTCGTAGAAGGCGCAGGAGGAATTACATGTCCATTCAGGCTGGATGATGAAACAGTACTTCTTCCTGATGTCATAAAAGCATTAGATTTAGGTATAGTAATTGTAGCTGACGGCGGCTTAGGAACTATTAATTCTGTGTTACTTACCGTTGAGTACGCGAAATCACGAGGTCTTATTATCCTCGGGATAATTTTAAATAATTTTGATAAAGATGATTTTATGCATCAAGATAATAAGGTTCAGGTTGAAAGATTAACAGGCATAAAGGTTATTGCAACCGTCACAAAAGGTGATAAGGATTTAGATATTGAATCAGGTGAGTTGTTAAAGATATTCACCTCGGAGGTTTAAGATATGAATTGGCAGGAAGAAGATTTAAAATACATTTGGCACCCGTGTTCGCAGATGAAGGATTATGAAACTCTATCGCCGATTGTGGTTGAGCGCGCTAAGGGTATTAACCTGTATGATATAGAAGGAAATTGTTATAAAGATATCGTGTCTTCGTGGTGGTGTAATCTTTTAGGGCACTGTAATCCTCGAATAAATGAAGCGATGAAAAAACAGTTAGATACATTAGAACATGTTATTTTTGCTAATTTTACGCATAAAACGGCAATTACGTTATGCCAAAAATTAATGGAAGTTTTGCCGAAAGGCTTATGTAAGTTTAATTTTGCGGATAATGGCTCCGCATCAATTGAAATGGCTATGAAGATGAGTTTTCAATATCATCAGCAGGTAGGGAACGGTCAAAAGAAACGTTTTATGGCGCTGACTGATGCTTATCACGGGGAAACAATCGGCGCTTTGTCAGTTGGAGCTTGTGATTTGTACTCTGAGATTTATAAGCCTATTTTAATGGATGTAGTTAGAATTGAAGGTCCTGATTGTTTCAGATGTCCTTACGGAAAATGCCGTGATAACTGTACTTGTGAGTGTTTTGAACGTGCCGAAAAAAGTTTTGAACAATTTGGCGATGAAACTTGTGCAATGCTTGTAGAACCGTTACTTCAAGGTTCTGCGGGGATGAAGGTTTATCCTGCTTTGTATTTGAAAAAACTACGCGAACTTTGCGATAAGTATAATGTTCACTTAATTGCCGATGAAATTGCAACGGGGTACGGTAGAACAGGTAGAATGTTTGCCTTTGACCATGCGGGTGTTTCTCCTGATATTATGTGTTTGTCTAAAGGTTTAACGGGCGGTTATATGCCAATGTCTGTTTGTGTTACGACTCAGAATATTTATGATGCGTTTTATGATGATTACGGCAAGGGTAAAGCTTTTATGCACTCTCACACTTATGCAGGAAACCCTTTAGCCTGTTCTGCGGCGATTGAGGTATTAAATATCTTAAAAGATGAACAAATTATTCAAAAAGCTAATGAAAACGCTAAGTATTTTAATAAAATAATAAATGAGAAGTTTGCTAATCTTCCGTATGTCGGGGAAGTTCGTCATATCGGGCTTATCAACGCAATTGAAATAGTTAAAGATAAACAAACAAAAGAGGCTTACCCGTCAAATATGCGCTTAGGCTATCAGATTTACAAAAAAGCTCTGAAAAAAGGCGTTTTATTACGACCTTTGGGGGATGTGATTTATTTTAATCCGCCGCTTATTATTCAGCCTGAGGATATGGATTTTGTAACGGATATCGCGCGAGAGTGTATGATTGATGTAATGACCGGGGTGAATTTTTAATATTTACCCCTGATCACTTTATAGGTTTGCCGAAAATAAGTCTGGCTCCGCCAAATTTTTGTTGAAGGGTCTTTTTAACTCCGACGATAATCTCATTTACGTTACAAACTACAAGCTGAACCGCGTCAATTAAAACACTTAATTTAGGTACTAAAACCGAAAATTCGGAGCTTGTTTTATTAAAGTTGCCTGAAATTGAGATGAAATCTTTTGATGAATATGCAAAGTTTGCGGTTACCTGTTCAAGGTTTTGAGCGCTGTTTCTGATAGTTTGTCTTGTTATCTCATCGTTAACCTTGTTTGATAAATCTTCAAGGTTTGCCATACTGTTTTTTAGGCTCGTGGTTGAGGCGTGAATATTTTCCCTGTTTTCGTCCAGAATGTTGTTAATTAAATCAAACATCTCTGTCAGTGAATCCGTTGCTTTTGTGGCTGAACTTAGTAAGTTTTCACCTTTTTCCGATAAATCGTCAATGTGTGCCTGGTTAATATCTGAAATTCCGTTAAATGTAAATGAAGATTCGCCTTTAATTATATCGCCCGATTTAATATATTTAAGCATAGGGGCGCTCGGGTAGATTATATCTACGTATTTTGTGTCTTCATCATAGTTTTTAATCTTAACAGAAATGTTTTTTGGCAATTCCAGTCCTCGCTGATTCAGTCTTATATATAAATAAGTGGTCTTAAAGTCTTTTGATATCCTAAGTTTTGTGGTTGTACCGAGTTTGTAACCCTTATAGTAAACTCCCATTTTTGAAGGCATAGGATCCATTTTCTTAAATTCAGCCTTGATATATGTATGGTTGAGGTACATATATATGGAAAATAAAAGAAATGTTATAAGTACTAATAATCCGAAACTCTTTATTGCTTGAAAAGTCATAGGATTATTATTTGCTAATTTTTAAAATTTATAAATTATTCTTCTGAGCTACCCTAATATGTTTTGTAATTTTTTGTGTAATTTGACGTTATGCACTCTTATGTAATCAATGTTGTCATTGATTAGAATACTGTTTAATGAAAGTGTAAAAATGTCTTTTTCTTCGTTTGAAGCATCAGGCATTTCAAGCAGGGATTTCCTCGATAAACCTATTAAAACAGGGCATCCGATTGTTTTTAATTCTTGGTGGCGTCTTAAAATCTCCATATTATGAGCTTTTGTCTTGCCAAATCCAATTCCGGGGTCAATTATAATGTTTTCTTTTTTTATTCCTTTTGACAGAGCAAAATCAACTTTATTTTTAAGGTTTATGTAAATCTCATCCATAAGATTATCGTATTGTGGTGAATCCTGCATGTTTTCAGGGGTTCCTTGGGAGTGCTGAATAATGATTTTAACCTGCGGGTTGTTTGCAAGTACATTTACCATATCTGCATCATAATCAAACCCTGATACATCATTTATAATATTCGCACCAAGTTTAATACATTCTTGCGCGACTTTTGCACTGCGTGTGTCAATACTTACGAGTATTTTGATGTTGTTAGATTTTATATATTCTAATATTGGAATCAGTTTTTCGAGTTGTTTTTCAGCGTGCACGGGTTCAGAATACGGTTTTGTCGATTCAGCTCCGATATCAATAATGTCTGCACCATCTTCTATAAGTCGGTTCAGTTGTTTTACGGCCTCATCAAACTCGTAATATTTACCCCCGTCAGAAAAAGAGTTTTCTGTGATGTTTAAGATTCCCATTATCTTTGTGCTGTGTGCGGTTTGAGGATTGCATTTTTCTGTTAATATTGCGCCAAGCTCTTTTAACCCGAACGGCTGGTGCTCTAATTTTTTTGCAATCTTAACAAGTTGGGAAATGCTTCCGCCCAAAATTACGCATGAGCTGTCAATTTTACCCGTGATAACTTCTCTGTGAGTTCCGCAATCCGCGCCGACACTGAGCGCTGTTTGTTTAATGATATTTGCCTGTGCACAAGTTAGGTTAAAAATCTTAAAATTCTTATAAATGAATTTATTTTTGCCCTTATACGTGTAGCATTTATCAAAGCCGATAAATTTCAGCTCTTGTTCAAGATCAGTATTATGTAATTCTTTCAATAAAAAATCGTGCATAAACTTAGTTTAGCACGATTTTTTTTATTTAACAATTTTTTATAATTTATGCAGCTGTTCTTAATTTGTTAACTTTATCTTTCATATCTCCTGCTGCATTAACGTATGTTTTTGCAGCTTTGTTAACACCTGTTATAAGAACGAAGAATGCTAAAGCACCTCCAAATACTGCTGCGGATTTTTTTACTATAGGGTTTTTAACGATTGCGCCGATAAATTTAGAGTTTTCTAATGCTTTGAATCTTGCTAAAATATCTTTAGTAAAAATTTTTGTATTATTTTTGAACTTACCCCATAATGTTGTTGCTTTTTCAGCATTTTCTGTAACTTTTTCTGCCGCATTAGTTACGTTTGACATCATTTGCTGTAAAGAAAGACCTTTTTTACCTGCCATTTTAGTAGCGGAAGTGGTTACACCTGCTGCGCCGCCTACTCCTGCTGCTACTTGTTCGGTTGTATTATTGTTTCTTTGTTGGGGGGTTGATGGATATGGTTGAGTCAGATGATTAAATTTTATAGGCATTATTCATCCCCTCCTACTTCATCGTCATCGTCAATAATGTCATCATCATTTATGATGTTGTCTTCGGTATCATCAATATTTTCTTTTGGCGGGTTTGTTTTTCTTGCTGTATCGTATGACGCTGCAACACCTGAGCCGACACCTAATGTCGTAGATACTCCGTTTGCAACTTTATCGTATGTTGCTCCAATATCAGTACCTTGAGTTTTACCTTTTACAAATCTTACGACTGATTTAACGGCATTTACTACGGCTTTTCCCGCTGCTACTATATATTTACCGAATTTTGTATTATCTAATTTTTCAACCAATTCCCCTGCTTTTTTAGCCAGGCTTGATTGTGAAAGCTTTTCAAATCCTTTAGCGATGTATCCGCTAACCTTTTTGAATCCGCCAGCCACACTTTTTGCAGCTTTAGAATTTGCTGCTTTTACGGTTGACCCTTTAACAAATTTTGAGCCGACTTTTGCACCCCATAAAACTGCTAAACCTTCCCAAATACCGTCTGATATGATTTTAATAAATCGCATACCTTTTTTTAATGTTTCAGGTGCTTTTTCGTTATTGATAATTTTTTCAGCTTTCTCAGATTGTTCTTCATAAAAAGCTTGTTTATTTCTGATAAATTCTTCAGTGATTTCACCTTCACCTTCGTCTATACCTTTAAAATGCAGAGGGCGTTGAGCCATTTTTGTGTTGTATTGTTTTGTTGTGAAATGTGGTTGGATTGTTAACATTGTAATTCCTCACTACCTATTAAATCTTTATTTACCCGCTATAAAAAACGAGAATTATTTTTTTTGCTACTACACTAAAAGCTTATTAATAATTTGTTACAATTTAACACTAACATTATTTCACATTAATTCAAGTTTGTAAAGTGTTTTGAACCCTGAAATGAATTTCTGTTAAGGAATTCGCGGTCAATTTTATTAAGACAGTCAAGCTTAGCTCCAAGCCAACGGGGAGCTATTAAATTCTTCTTTAAACCGTTTCCTGCAAGCCTGTGAATAGTCGTTGTCTGCGGTAGAATTTCAAGAAAATCGCAGCATAAGTTTACATATTCTTCTTCACTCATAAAATCAATTTCGCCTGCTTCATAAAGTTTTGAAAGTTTAGTGTCTTTTAATGCACACAACATGTGGATTTTTATCCCGTCAACGTTAAGCTCTGCAAGTTTTTGCGCTGTTTGAAGTATTTCATCGCGGTTCTCCCAGAGTCCGAAAATTACATGCACGCAAACATTTATTCCTTTTTCTTTTGTCTTTTCATAAGCTCTTAAAAAACAATCAAAATCATGCCCGCGGTTAATTTTTAATAATGTTTTATCGTGAACTGACTGTAATCCGTATTCAACCCATGTGTAGTAATCTTTTGCAATATCCGCTATTAAATCAAGTTTTTCCTCCTCTACACAATCAGGTCTTGTCCCGATTGAAAGTCCGATAACATCAGGGTGAGTCAGGGCTGATTTATATATTTTTTCAAGTTCGTTTACTGCTTTATAAGTATTTGTATAGGCTTGAAAGTAAGACATGAATTTTTCTGCCTTGAATCTGTTGTGTAAGGTTTCTGCACCGATTTTAACCTGTTCTTCTATTGAAAGAAGATTAGAATGTGCTTGAGAAAAACTTCCACCCTCGTCACAAAAAATACAACCGCCCGTGGATATTGTTCCGTCCCTGTTTGGGCATGAAAAGCCTGCATCAAGTGTGATTTTATAGACTTTAGCGCCAAACTTGTTCTTTAAATATGCACTGAATTGGTTGTATCTTTTGTCTGTATTGTTAAACATTATTACTTTTGACTGTCATCCTCGTTGTTATCGTAAATCGGATAAACATAATGTTCTCCACAATTAGGGCAAACAACTTCCTGCTGTTTTCCGTTTTCTAATTGAGCAACTTCAAATAAACATTTACATCCTGATTGTACACATCTTACAGCCCAAGTCGGTCTGATTAATCTTGCCATATTTATACCCTCATTTCTTTTTCATCTACTACTTAATTTTAGCGTTTGTACAGCTATAAGTCAATGATTTATTTCTTATGAATACATTTCATCATCCCAGTATTCAAGTTCAAGTTTTCCGACAATAATGGTGTCGCCGTTTTGGATTCCCAAACGCTTAAGTTCATCCATTATTCCCATACCCTTCATTATGTTTTGAAGTCTTATTACCTGCTCTGAACTTCTCGGGTCGGTAACTTGAGTAATTCTGATAATTCTTCCGCCTGTTATCAGATATGTGTCTTTGTTAAGCTTTTGAATATCCCAATATCCGTCGTCATTGTTTGTAGCATCCAAATCTTCTTCAATCGTGACTTCGGATTCGGGTTTTTCTATCTCGTCAACTTTTTTCTCTAATTCAAGTTTAATTTTATCCAAATTTTCGCCTGTTACGGCTGAAATCAAAAATGGTTCAACTCCGATTTTTCTAAATTCTTCAACCAAATGCTCCTGAATCTCTTCAGGTATTGAGTCGATTTTATTGATAGCAACGACCTGATGAAGTTTTGAAAGCTTATCGGAATACTTTTCAAGTTCGGCGTTGATAATTTTAAAATTATTAATAGGATCGTGCTCTGTGCCGTCAACGATGTGTAATAAGAATCTGCAGCGTTCCACGTGGCGTAAAAAGTCGTGCCCTAAGCCGATTCCTTCCGATGCGCCTTCAATTAACCCCGGGATATCTGCGATAACATATCCGTCACCGTTTGATTTTCTTACAACCCCAAGGTTTGGTGTAATAGTTGTAAACGGATAATCCGCAATTTTTGGTTTAGCAGCCGAAACTCTGCTTATAAATGTTGATTTACCCGCATTTGGGAATCCCAACAAACCGACATCAGCCAGCAGTTTTAACTCTAATTGAAGCTCGCGTTCAATTCCCGGTTCTCCGGGTTCACAATATTGAGGTGCACGGTTTTGCGGGGTGCAAAAATGAATGTTTCCTCGTCCGCCGCGTCCGCCTTTTGCAACAAGTACGGTTTGTTCGTGCTGAGTTAAGTCTGCAATAATGTTGCCGCTTTTTAAGTCCTTAACTATAGTTCCCGTCGGAACTTTTATGTATAAATCTTTAGCACTTTTACCGTGCATACTTTTCTTGAACCCGTTTTCACCGTTATCTGCTTTGAATATTGAACGGTAAGTAAAGTCAAGCAAGGTTGATAATCCTTCATCCGCGATAAGGTAAACACTTCCGCCTTTGCCACCGTCACCGCCTGCGGGTCCGCCTTTATCTACAAACTTTTCACGGCGCCAAGCGACAACTCCGTTGCCGCCTTTGCCTGAACTTATTTTTATCTTAGCCTTGTCTATAAATTGCATAGTATAAATCCTTTTAATCTGATAATACTATGAACAAGGGTAAATGCAAAATCTGTTTTTAAGTTTCGTTAGGTATCATTACTGAAAAACCGTTAGGAATATCTAATCTGCTAAAATCAGCATTCGGTTTTACTTTTCCGTCAGGTGTGAATACACTCGGGTTATTTTTTATCAAATCATTTTGGAATACTGTTGCTCCCGGTTGCATAGATTTTAACCATTTTGCGAGATCTGCGGCTGTTTTGATTTTTCCGCTCGATAAACCTGCTGCAAGTAAATTCTGTCCTGTTTGGTTAACCTTGCCCCAGTTGAAAGGAACTTTGATTTTTCCTGTAGAGGTATTACCTGATGCTCCGCCGGCATTGCCAACTCTGCGTCCTATATCAATACTTCCTGCGCCTTTGTCGCCTTGGTATTGGTTAAGACCGAAACTGCCGTCAGTATTCTTTTCAAGTCTGTAGACATCGCCCTTACCGTCTAAGGATTTGTATAAGGCTACTCCGTCTTTAGTTTCTTGATATTCATATCGATATCCTTTTACTGTAATAGTTTTAGGATATCCGTCATCTGATTTGTCACTGCTGACTTTTGATTGTCCGTTAATATCTGTGCCACCGCCCGGTTTAACATCATCGTGAACTCTAATATTAGCTCCGTCGGTCAAATCTCCGGGACCTGCTGCTCCCCAACCGTCATCAGCTCCAGGGCTTGTAGGCGTTGTAGTTTCCGTCGGTGTTGTAGTTTCCGTCGGTGTTGTAGTTTCCGTCGGTGTTGTAGTTTCTGTAGGTGTCGTAGTTTCTGTAGGTGTTGTAGTTTCTGTAGGTGTTGTAGTTTCCGTAGGTGTCGTTGGAGTTGTTGGTGTTGTTGCATAAGCTTCGGATGTTTTACCGCCACCGCCGAATATCTTGCCTAAGCAGTCAAACAATCCCTGGAATCCGCCTTGTTCTGTGAATCCTTGCATAAAGCCCCAGAATCCTCCCGGTCCGTTTTGGATTTCAATCTGAGTTGACTGCTGGAATGCAGGCATTTGATATTGTGGAAATATCGATTGATTATTGCAGTATTGCGGAACTCCTCTGTGTATATTCACATTTCCGCGTCTTTGGTATTGTAAGTTAAAGGCTTGGCCCATTCCGTGAATGCCCATAATCTCGTCCTCTTATCTTTTTAGTGCTTCTTATATATATAAAGTATATAATTACGATATAATTGCCTGAATTAAAATTATTTGTAACATTTGTTTACAAAATAAAAAAGGAATAGAAAACTCTATTCCTTTTATTATTATTTTTAGACTGCAGTTTCGGTTTCTGAACTTGCTGTAGAAGCTGCACTTGCTTTGATTTTTGTATTACCTATTTTTTCTTGAACGGTTGCATAATCTTCTGCTTTAATGAATACAGGTTCTCCATCTTCAGTGTATTGCCCGTCAAGTTTAGCGGTAAAGGTTCCGTCGTAATTATCTACGATTTGCTATTTACCTCCGCCTAGTGTATTGAGGTTACTTAATAACGGATTTGTCTGAGTTGAACCTGTCAGACTTGAAGTTCCGCCAAGATTCAAGCCAGCGGTGTAGCTTGGCATTCTCATGTTATATCCGTTATTCATGCCCCAGTTTCCTATCATGTTATTCCAACCGTTACACATATTGTTCCAACCTGTACGGCATCGTCCGCTTAACCCGTCAAGAAATCCGAGTGCTCCGCCCCAGAATCCGCTAGGGCCGTTTTGGATATTTATGCTTGTTGTATTAGAACCGCCGAAAAATCCGCCCTGGTAAAAATTTCTGCCGCAAAAAACCGATGGTGCTCCACCTGTTGTTGTTTGTGTAAATTTTACTTTACTGCCCGGTGCAAGATTACCGATACCCATTCCGGGGAGCATTCCTCCGATACCAATATTGTTACTGTTAAAACACATGATAAGTCCTCGTATTTTTACTCTTATATATATAAAGTATATATGAAGTAAATAATTGATTTTTTTTAGAAAAATGTTAACAGAAATTTACAATTAATCTTCGGGTATGTACATTGAATGCTTTTTTAACAATTCTCTGGTGTGTTCGTAACAGCAGCTGTTGCGGGTGATTTGTTGGTATTCTCTTACGATGCTTAATACATCTTCTACGCTTAATCTGATAATGCGTCTTTCGCTTTCAATAATTGTTGCCATTGGTAAACCTTCCTTTCTTTCAGGAGTATCGGAATTAGAAAGGACTGTCTTTAATTTATCGTATTTAGGGTTTAAAAATCTTTGTTATTATTTGAAAAACGGGAGAGTTATTGTAAACTCTCCCGCCTCAGTTATGCTTTTTTGAAGCCCAATCCTAAGTTTCCTATTGTACTTACGGTATTTAATCCTGCATTGTACCAGTTTAGTGCATTTTGGTTACTTGCCGTAAAATTTTGGTGGTTGTAATTATTTCCTGATTCGGAGTTACCCATAGCAGCTGACGCGTAGTTCAGGATATTGTTATTCATAATTGAATTCAGGTTGCTTAACAGTGTAATATAGTTAATTCGGTTTGCCATTTCAGATGAATACAGTTCACTTTCTTTAGATAGCAGGTTATCGTTAAAATCGGCAACGGCTTGAGCTTTATTGTCGGTAATTTTACTTAAATTATCCATAAATATTGAGTTATCAAAGTTTCCAAAGCGTGATGCAATATCGTTTTTGAGATTTGTTTCCATTGGAGTATAAATACTGTCAAGTTCTTGCAAACCTTTTCTTTTATAAGCGTTCATTTCTGAATTCCATTGTTGTTGTTTTTCATCAGAAATTTCAAACAGGTTAGACAAAGAGGTCGATAAGCCTTTTTGAATAGTGTTATAAATCTCTTTTTCCGTATCTGACATATTATATGAGCTGGAAACTCCGTTTTTGTTTTTAGTGGTTGTTGCAACAGTATTTCCGTTCACGACAATGTTTCCTGTTGTGTATGCAGGATATTTTGATTTTTTTCCCATAATTTTAATTTCCTTTCTACAAGGAAATATTTACTGGTCTTTATAGCTCGGAATACACACATTATAGCATATTTTAGCTGTATTGTAAAGGTTTTTTGTACTAAATTTGAAAAATATTTATACTCGTATCATAATAATGGTATGGCAGACATGATTAAAATAGTCGGAGCAAAAGAGCATAATTTAAAAAACGTTTCCCTGGAGATTCCTAAAAATGAGTTAATTGTTTTTACGGGAGTATCGGGTTCGGGGAAAAGTTCGCTGGCTTTTGATACGATTTTTGCCGAAGGTCAAAGACGTTATATCGAAAGTTTGTCTACTTATGCAAGACAGTTTTTGGGGCAGCTTGATAAGCCTAATGTTGAATATATTGACGGTTTATCACCTGCAATTTCTATCGACCAGAAATCCAAAAGTAACAATCCCCGTTCAACTGTCGGTACTATAACGGAAATTTACGATTATTTAAGACTTTTATATGCAAGGGTCGGGACTCCATATTGTCCTGTTTGCGGGAAAAAGATTAAGCCTCAAACTTTAGATGAGATTGTTAATAAAATCTTAGCGCTTGGGGAAGGTATAAAGATTCAGATTTTAGCGCCGATTGTGCGCGGTAAAAAAGGCGAATACTCCTCAACTTTTGAAGAATTAAGACAAGAAGGCTTTGTCAGGGTTAAAGTTGATGGGGAGGTTTATAACCTTGATGAGGATGAAATCGAACTTGCCAAGACAAAAAAACACGATATAAGTATTGTTGTTGACAGAATTGTCATAAAAGAATCCGCAACATCAAGGATTGCAGACAGTGTTCAGATTGCGATGAAAAAGGCTGACGGAATCGTAATTGTTGATGTTGTCGGAGATAAAGAAATTGTTTTTAGCGAAAAACTGGCATGTCCTGATTGTAATATAAGTTTTGAAGAGTTAACCCCGAGAATTTTCTCATTTAACGCACCTTACGGGGCTTGCGAGAGATGTTCGGGATTGGGTGCGGACTTTATAGTTGATCCTGATTTGGTTGTTCCAGATAAAACTAAATCATTAAATGACGGTGCAATATATGCTTGGGCAACGCGAAGCGCTACAACTTATTATCACGATTTATTGTCTTCTGTTTGCTCAGCTTACGGCATTGATATGGATAAGCCTTTTGGCGAGCTGACCGAAGAAGAAAGGAATATTATCCTTTACGGATCTAAAAATCCTATAAAAATTAAGGTTAAACAATTCGGAACAGGTCGTTATCAGACAAATATTATGCCGTTTGTCGGGGTTATACCGTTTCTTGAAAAACGTTATAATGACGCATCAGGCGATTACTGGCGCGAAGAAATCGAAAAGTTTATGGTTGCAAAACCGTGTCCCGAATGTGGCGGTGCAAGATTAAAACCGTTTCCGCTTGCCGTTAAAATCAGAGATAAAAATATTTTTGAATTTACTCAAATGTCGATTGATGACGAGTTGCAATTTATCACAGATTTGTATCTTGATTTGACCGAATATCAAATGAAGATTGCAAAACAAATTTTAGATGAAATTCGTGCTCGCTTGAAATTTTTAAGCGATGTCGGTTTGCATTATCTTAATCTTGCACGTATGGCAGGAACACTTTCAGGCGGTGAATCTCAGCGTATAAGGCTTGCTTCTCAAATAGGAAGCGGGTTAAGCGGGGTTTTGTATGTATTAGATGAGCCTTCAATCGGTTTGCACCAGCGCGATAATGATATGCTTATCAAAACGCTGTTTAAGCTTCGTAATCTTGGTAATACTCTAATTGTAGTTGAGCACGACGAAGATACAATAAGAAGTGCCGATTATATCGTTGATATTGGGCCGAAAGCGGGTGAAGCGGGCGGAAAAATTATAGCAAAAGGTTCTGTTGATGATATTATCGCCGCAAAATCATCAATTACGGGTAAGTATTTGAGCGGAGAAAAGTTTATTCCTGTTCCCGATAAACTTCGCGAAGGCAACGGAAACTTTTTACAAATTAAAAATGCGCACTTAAATAACCTGAAAAATATAGATGTCGATATTCCGCTTGGAAAAATTGTAGTGTTAACGGGTGTTTCAGGCTCAGGTAAGTCAACACTGATGCAAGAGTTGATTTATGAATATGCGGCACACAAACTTAGAAAAAATAAACCGAAACCGCAGGGTGTTGAAGAGATTCTCGGGTTTGAGAATATTGATAAAGTTATTGATATTGACCAATCCCCAATCGGCAGAACTCCCCGTTCAAATCCTGCAACTTACACAGATGTGTTTACACCTATTCGAGATTTGTATGCAAAAACAAACGAATCAAAAGTTCGCGGTTACAAACCCGGAAGATTCAGTTTTAACGTTAAAGGCGGAAGATGTGAGGCTTGTAAAGGTGACGGGCTTGTTAAAATCGAGATGAACTTTTTATCGGATGTTTATGTGAAATGTGATATCTGTAAAGGCAGACGATACAACCGCGAAACTCTTGAGGTTAAATACAAAGGGAAAACTATTGCCGATGTTCTTGATATGAGTGTAAAAGAAGCGTTGGAATTTTTTGACAGTATTCCTGCGGTTAAAAATAAACTTCAAACCCTGAATGATGTAGGTTTAGATTATATGAAACTCGGTCAAAGTGCTACAACCTTATCTGGCGGAGAAGCTCAAAGAATTAAACTTGCCTCTGAACTTAATAAACGCTCCACGGGTAAAACTTTATACTTACTTGATGAGCCGTCTGTAGGTTTACATTGGGCGGATTTGGATAAGCTTGCAAAAATTCTTCACGCGCTTGCCGATCAGGGTAATACTATACTTATGATTGAGCATAATCTTGATTTAATTAAGATTGCCGATCATATTATTGATTTGGGCCCCGAAGGCGGTGTTGACGGCGGTTGTATAGTTGCTCAAGGTACTCCGAAAGAAGTTGCAAAATGTAAAGATTCTTATACGGGAAAATATTTGGCTAAGTACCTTAAAAAATCTTAATTTTACTGATATATTGTCTTTTTTTGAAAAGTTTGTTATTATGTTTTTGATAAAAGGAAAACTGTTATGAGGCAAAAAAAATTTTATTTTGTTTTTTTAATAGTATTATCAGGTATGTTTCTAAAAACATACGCTCAAACAATAGAGGTTAAGTCTTTGAGTAATTTCACAACGGCAGAGCCTCCAAAGTCAATCTCGGTTAAGCTTGTGGAACCGCTGGAGTTGAAAGATTCACCGATTCTGGATGCAGGAATAGTATTAAACGGTAATCTGGTTGATGTAGTCAGTCCGAAAAGACTTAAACGGGATGCGGGGTTTTCTTTTAAACCTGTAACATATACGGATTTGAACGGAAATACTTATAATCTGGATTCGAACATTACAGCTAAATATACAAAACCTGTTAATAAAGGCAATTTGGCAAAAAATGCCGCATTAGGTGTCGGAAACTACTTTGTTAAAGGCCTTTCAATGGGAGTTGCAGCAGTCGAAGGCGCTGCAAAAAATGAAGAAGGTAACAGATTGAAATCATCTGTTGTTTCGCTTTATGACTCAAGCCCGCTTTCTTATGCAGAAAAAGGTGAAGATTTGTATATTACAACCGAGCAAAACTTTTTTATGAAATTTTCGAATGCTGATAAAAAATTGAAGAAAAATAAAGATAATTAAAAAGGAGTAATATAATTATGAAGAAATTATTTATGGCATTTGCGGCATTAGTACTATCAGTTTCTTTAATGCAGGGCGTAGAGGCTAAAACAGTTCAGGTTACAGCATTGGATGATTTTAATTCAATGAATCCTCCTCAATCGCTTCGTGTTCAAATGAATGCTAACACAAGACTTGATTATGACTTAATGTTATTTCAGGGATTTCAGGTTACGGGTAAAGTTGTTGCCCAAAACGGCGGTTTTGTGTTTGTTCCTGTAAGTTATGTTAACTATCAGGAAGAAAGTCTTCCTATTGAAAAACAGTATCCTGCAACATTTAAGGGAAACAACGGTTTAATCAGACAAAATCAACCGTTCTTCTTAGTGTTCCCTGATAACGGACCTGATACGTTTCAATACTATGTTCCAAGTGTAAGTGACATGAACTAATAAATTTTATAAGGCCCCTCTCGGATCTTTGAGGGGGCTTTATTTGCTTAGCGAGCACCGCTTTTACCCTGGCAGAAGTTTTAATTACCCTCGGAATAATCGGGGTTGTTGCAGCGATAACAATTCCTTCCTTGATTAACAATTTCCGAGAAAAAGTTACGATTGCAAAAGTTAAAGAAACATATTCTATTTTTGCTCAGGCTGAAAAGCGTTGGCAGGAAGAGTTTGATTGTGTGGCTGATGTAGAGGCTTGCATTTCGGGTTGCAGAGCCCACTCTGCTTGTAATCTGAAAGAATTTGTTAAATATATAAAAGTCGCTGATGTTATTTATAAAGGTGACGGGACTGACAGAAATAAGAAAAAATGGCTTTCCGATAATCCTGCAACAGCGCTTGACGGAACCTCGGGGCAATCATATTGGGGGGTAAGTAAAAAAGATAATTTATATTCTGTACAAATGCTTTTGCCAAACGGAGTTTCAGCCGTCTTAATGCTTGATACTTTTGTGAAAAATCTTCCGATATTTATTGATATTAATAATTCGGCGGGTCCAAATCGTATCGGAGCGGATGTTTTTCCTTTAGCATTAGGAGCATTCAAAAACGACAGGTATAAAGGTATAAATCCGTATTATGGCGAAGACGGTTCAGGCGGCTCTGATAAAGGGTTGTGCTCAACCCGTAACGGTAAAATCTGTTCTCCTGATGACGGACATTCCCCGACAGCTTATATCTTAAAACATAACAAAGTTTTTGATTTGAAAAAACTCGGGTATTAATTTATATATTATACGTAAATTGCAGAAAGTTTCCCATAAGGTTTTCGTTCCAGACCTGAATATCTTCGGGTACATCAAGAACTGTCGGTGTGAAGTTCCAAATATATTTAATATTTGATTTTACGATATAATCGGCAGTTTCTTGAGCGTATTGCCCGGGAACAGTTAATATTGCGATTTCAACCCCGTGTTCTTTTGTAAATTTCGGCAAATCTTTTATATCAAGAATTTTTTTATTGTTTATTTCTCCGCCGATTTTTGATTTGTCGTTATCAAACATACTAATGATATTCAATCCGTAGCTTGTAAAATTGTCGTATTTTGCGAGCGCCATTCCTAAGTTTCCCGCCCCTATTATGTATGCTTTTTTTGTTTTTGCAAAGCCTAAATTTGTTTCAATAGATTTTTTTAATTCTTTTACGATATATCCGACGCGTGATTTGCCTGAATTATTAAGCAAATTGATGTCTTTTCTCACTTGCGAATCGTCTATTTTTAAAAGTGTTGCGATTTGTTTACTTGAAATATATTCGTTACCCTTACTTATAAAATCCTGCAAAATACAGTGATACAGGGTTAGACGGTTTATAACTTTTTCTGAAATCTTTTTATCCATAAAATAATTATACATGAAAATTTATTATTAATGGTATAATCGACTTATGATGAAACATATATTTGAACAAAAAGTATTTTATTCAGACACTGATGCTTACGGTGTTGTTTGGCACGGGTCATATTTAAGATGGCTTGAAATGGGCAGAGTAGGACTTTTCGAAATGATGGGGCATAAAATCAATGATTTGATTGACCAAGATATTACGCTTCCTGTTGTTAACCTTAACGTAAAGTATAAATCTTCTGCAAGATTGGAAGATGAAATGATTATTGAAACGGAAATATCTGAATTTAAAGGTTTTTCTGTAACGTTTAAACAATCAATTAAATCTAAAGAAACAGGTAAGACTTTTATTGAAGCGGATGTTGTTGTGGTTGCAATATCAAATGGAGGTAAGCTTTACCGCAGAATGCCCGAAGTTCTTGCAAATTCATTTAACGAGGTTTTAAAATGCCCGGCACTCGTTTAAATAAATATATAGCCTCTTCAGGACTTTGTTCAAGACGTAAGGCTGATGAACTTATTGAATCGGGCGCTGTTATGGTTAACGGTAAAAAAGTAACGGAACTCGGGTTTTCTGTTGGTCGCAAAGATAAAGTCTTTGTTAACGGCAAAATGATTCATCCCGTTAAGCACGAATATTACAGATTTTATAAACCCGCAGGTTACATAACAACTGCAGAAGATGAAAAAGGAAGAAAGACAATTTATGATTTGCTGCCTGAAAATCTGCATAATCTTAAACCTGTCGGACGTTTGGATAAAGATTCTACAGGACTTTTGATTTTAACAAACGACGGGGATTTGATAAACGCGCTTACTCATCCGTCAGTTAAGGTTCCGAAATTTTACAGAGTATCTATTAACGGTAAAATTACCCAAAACGATATTGATGCTATGTATAAAGGTATTGAAATCGAAGAAGGCAAAAAGGCTTACGCTGAAGTTGATGTGCTGGAAGTCGATAACAATCATACCGTTATGGAAATTGTTTTATATCAAGGGTTAAACAGACAGATTCGTAAGATGTTTGAGCACCTTGGTTATGAAGTCTTAACCCTGAAACGAACTCGTCATGCAACGTTAGACTTAACAGGACTAAAGCGCGGTGAATTTAAGCCCATAAAACCCGGTCAAATTAAAGATTTAAAAAACTTTTTAAACAGGATATCTCAAAAAAATGCTTAAAGTCGCACTTGTCGGGAATATTGCAAGCGGAAAATCAGCAGTAGAAGCTGTCTTAAAAAAACTCGGCTGCGAAGTTCTGGATACCGACAAGGTATGCCACGGTTTGCTTGTTAAATTGCCAGAGGTTAATGAGGCGTTCAATTCTTATGATGTTTTTGAAAACGGTGAAATTTCCCGCGAAAAACTCGGAAAGCTTGTTTTTAATAATCATGATTTGCGCAAAAAACTTGAAGATATACTTTATCCGACTCTTCGGATAAAAATAGAAGAGTTTTTTGAAAATTCGGACAGAGATGTTGCTTTTGTGGCGATTCCGCTTTTGTTTGAAGCTGAGATGACTGATTTGTTTGATAAAATCATGTTTATCTATACAAATGACGATATCCGACTTGAGCGTCTGATGAAACGCAATAATTACACAAAAGAATATGCAAAACTCAGAATGGATTTACAAATTCCGCAAGACGAAAAGGTTAAAAAATCAGATATTGTAATATACAATAACGATTCTCTTGATGCTTTGGAAAAAGTCGTCACGCTCGTACTTGAACAAATCCGCTGAGTTTAGGATCATTTGCCTGATAATGGTGGGTTTTAACTCTATCATCACGGTTTCCTTCAATTGAATCAAACGAGCCGTCTGCGTAGACTTTTGTTACAAATCCCGTGTGAGATGCTCCGTTTTCGCGCAGAATTATTATATCACCTTTTTTAACGTTTTCCGTTATTGTTTGAACCTTGTTTGATTTGTTTGCAACAGATAAATACGTACCATGTCTGATTCCCCATTGTTTTATGTTTTCGACACGCAAATGTGGCATATCAGGTTCAATCCTTAAGTCTGATGTTGGAGGTGTTAAACCTTTATTTCTGTAACTTTCATTTATAACGTATTTGATAAAATCCGCGCACCATTCTCCGCTTTTTGAAATCATTTGAGAAGAACCGTCAGCTTCGTTAAATCCCATATATTTATAAGCTGTGTTCACAAAATCTTTTCTCAAATCCCGAGAAACAGGTTTTTGAACTTTTGGCTGAACTTTTGGTTTCGTTTTAGGCTTTTCTACCGATTTTATTTTTTCGGGGTGGTCGGTTTTTCTTGTGTTTTCGGTTCTTGCTGTTGTAATATGTCCGCCGCCACCCCCGTATGCCGAATAAAGTGCACGGTTCATTCTTCTTGTGAAAATGTTCCCCGAACTTGGCGCAGTAGGAAAATAATTTCCTACTCCGAAATTTATAAACGGCATCTGCAGTGGCAGTATAGGCATTGGCGCATAATTGCAGGCAAAAAATCCGTTATAGCCAATCATTGGTGGTGTGTATGAACAACACATTACGTTTGTACTAAAAATGTTTACCATATTCCCTGTCTAATTTCCCCTATATTTATATAAAGAAATTTTCATGGAAAAAATTGCGTTAATTGTTAACGAATATTAATTTAGTACCGCTTGTTCCTGATTTTTAAACTGCATTTCATAAAGGTGTTTGTAGTTACCGTTTGGAATATTTATAAGTTCATCATGTGTTCCAAGTTCTACAAGTTCACCTTCATTGATTACGGCAATCCTGTCAGCATTACTTATTGTAGACAGTCTGTGCGCGATAACAAACACGGTTTTATTCTGCATCAGATTATCCAAAGCCTTTTGAACAATAGCTTCCGATTCATTATCCAATGCTGATGTTGCTTCATCTAAGATTACAATCGGAGCGTTTTTAATCATCGCGCGCGCAATTGCAACCCTTTGTCTTTGTCCGCCCGATAATGATGCGCCGCGCTCTCCTACATATGTATCAATTCCTTCTTCCAGTGTTGATAAAAATTCATCAAGATGTGCCATTTTTATAACATTTTGAAGTTCATCATCAGTTGCTTCAGGTTTCCCCATTAAGATGTTTTCTCTGATTGAACCTGAGAATAAGAAGTTATCCTGGAATACGAATGAAATATTATCTCGTAATGAACTTATGTCAAAGTTTTTAATATCTGTTCCGTCAAATTTTATAGCTCCTGATTTTATATCATAAAATCTTGGAATAAGGTTAACAATAGTACTTTTCCCGCCGCCTGAATTTCCGACAAGTGCTATTGTTTCACCCTTATCAACATGCAAACTTAAATTTTTCAAAACCGGTACGTTATTTTCATATTCAAAATTAACGTTTTCAAAATCAATCGCGGTATTTAATCCTGTCATTGGTTCAGGGTTATGGCAATTTTTAATATGAGGAACAAGGTCAAACAGTTCAAACACCCTTCCCAAGGCTACAAATGTTGTTTGAAGGTCTGTTAAAGTTCTGCCTAAGTCTTTTACAGGCTTGTAAAGTAATAATAGTGAGGTTACAAAAGATGCAAAACTTCCTGCTGTCATTTCTCCGTTTATAATTAAATGGTTTCCGTAGAACATTACAAGCGCAATCCCGATTGAACAAATAAAATACATAATAGGCGACATCCAACCAACACGCTTAGTTAAAGATATTGTCAGTGCAAATTGAGTATTTATTTGGTTTTCGAATTTCTTGTTTTGTTGGTGTTGCAGGTTGTAAGCCGTCATAATCTTGTTACCCGCAAAGGTTTCGTTAAAGTTTGTCGTCATATCACCGCCGACAACCATTGTGGCATTAGATACTTTTTTTATCCTTTTTCTGATAAGGGTAACGGGAGTAATAGCGATCGCCATAATTCCGACTCCGATTATCGCAAGTTTCCAAGAATTGTACAACAATACCGTTACAAGCCCAACAATCCCGAATATCGTCATTATAAAGCTTTTAATTGTATTGATAATATTTTTAGATGCTGTTTCAGGGTCTGTTAAAAACCTTGTTAAAACCAAGCCCGAAGAATTAATATCGTAGAATTTTGAGTCAAGGGAGGTTAGTTTTCTGAATAATTCGACTTTTAAAGAGTTTGAAATTTTGTTCCCCGTCCAGTCTGTTAAATAATTATTAGTATACTTTAAAAGACCTTGAACAACGGCAAATAAAACAATTCCAAACGGAATAATTGTTGCCAAAAGGCTTTGTTCAATTGTAAAATTACCGATTGTCCAATCTTTTCCGTTAATGACACAATCCATATATGGTTTTAGGGCATAAGCGACGACAGCATCTAAAAGTCCTAACGGTATTGCAATAATCATGTTTAATATTATTCGCGGCAGGTGCGGTTTTAAAAACGGGGTAATTTTACCGACCAAATATCCGTATCTGAAGGCGTCTTTAGACAAAGTGTCTTTTAATTTATATTCCATAAGCTCATCCCTAATTCTAAAATCTACAATAATAATTATTACATAAATGTTGTTGATTTACAACTTTTACACATGCTTATTGATGATTTCGTCTAATATTACTGAAATTTTTTCAATTTTTGCTTTATCAACTTTATGTCCGCCGTTTGGGAATACCCGAAAATCTTTTAAAATTCCTGCATTTCTGGCTGTTCTTGCCAGTAATCTTGCATTCTCAATTGTTGTAACTGAATCATTCTTTGATTGGAGTAAATAAGTTGAAGCTTGTACTTTCCCGATTTTATTTGCCGTACTGAATCTCAGACTGTTAAGCCATTCCAATGGTTTTAACCATTTTGTTATTTTTCTTACATATTTCGGTATCCCCGCTCCGAGTCGAGGGTTTTCAAGAAATCTTTCACCAAGATTATGTAAATTATAAATCGGACAAATCAAAATGAGTGATTTAAGATTTGGATGTTTTGATGCGAAATTTGTGGCCAAGGCACCTCCCATGCTGTGACCCATCATAATTATATTCTCGGGGTTAATATTTTTCTTTTTTGTGAGGTATTCATAAGCTTTTTCGATATCTTTTCTTAATCTGTCTTCGCTCAAAAAAGCTCTTGGGTTTGTTCCGTAACCTCTAAATTCTAACGCAAAAACTCCCATGTCTTTATTGATAATTGTATTGTATAACCTTTGATAATCACTTATGTTCTGTGCCATTCCGTGTAGAAATACAACATAAGTTTTTGATTTGGAAGGATTAATATCCCAGGCTGAAATTTTTGTGTGTTTACCGTTAGGAATTTCGATAAAATTAATTTTTCCTTCAAGCTCGGGTATAATTTTTTGAAGTTTTGTTTGGGATAATCTTGCAGATCTTTTGAGATATCGGTTTCCGTAATATGATATAGGATTAAGTGCATTGAGCGATTTTAATCTGCTCCCAAAGTTTGGCTGTTGTATAAATTGTCTTTCTTCTACTCGCATATCAATTATAAAAACCGTAAATTTTTTTTTTGCTACCTGCTTGACATTTTGTAATGCTTATTATAAATTAATCTTACTGCACGAGGGCGTGTGGTGGAATGGTAGACACGCTAGTCTTAGGAACTAGTGCGAAAGCATGGGAGTTCGAGTCTCTTCACGCCCAAACTAAAAAGAAGATAGGTAAAACCTATCTTCTTTTTAGTTTGAAATTTATTAAATGAAAATTTATAATTTGGAATTAAGTACAAATTCGTAATGTTTTTATCTGCCAGCAATGTATGGAGATTCCTACAGGCAATATTGTTTTTGCAGTCTTATTTTGCTTTCCAAGTATTATTAAACCATTGACGTTGATGTAACCAGAATTCTGCAGCTTCAATTGCATGTTCTTTGAAATTCGCTAATTCTAAATTTGTTGAATAAATTCTATCGTGAGTATATTTTTCTGAAAATACATACATACCATGCCAGCCATTCATTATATGTTCCGAGGTCCCACCATTAACCATAGAAATAAATTTTGGTAATCTTAAGAAATCTCCGTCTAATACTATGACAGTACTCCAGAAGAAAGATTGCATCGCGGAAATTGAAGGTTCTCTATCTCTTGTAACTCTATCTCTAATACTTGTTTTACTCTGAATACATCCATAACAAAATTTTTGACCATTGTTGTTTATAATTGCATACAAATCAAAAACACTAGCTTTAATTTGTTCTTTAAGCCAACTTATATCTCTAGGTTCATTATTTAATTCGTGAGTTTTAATTAAATTGTTTAAATCTTTCTGTAGTATAATTTCAATGTTATAATTATTTAACGCATTATTTCCTAATACTTTCACCATTTCTTCAAATGCGTGTCCGCTAGATTTTTTCCAACTTTGATCCGCGCTAATAACTTTAGCAATTGTTTCAGAATTGTCTATTCCGCTTTTCCTGTGAATATGTATTTCATATATTACTTTCCATATAGATGCTGTTTCAATGTTACTAAATTTATTCATTGCAGATATAATAGTGTTTTTAATAGCTGCTTTTTGAGCTGCAATTTCTATACTATTTTGTTTTGATGTACATTTTTCTAAGGTAAGTTTCTTGCATTGAGTAATGTAAGTATTTTCGTATATTTTATAGCAGTAATCTTTTAAATCTTGAATCATAAAATTTGCTCCATCATTTTTATTATTTCATTGCCCCAAGCATAAGCTAGTAATGGAGGAACAGCATCCCCAATTTGTTCGTATTTATCTTGAATTTCTCGATTAAGGTGAGGTATTAGATATGGACCTCCACAAAAATCATAAGAATCAGGGAATGATTGTAATCTTGCGCATTCTCTAACTGTTAGTGCTCTATTATATTTTGGATGTACAAATTCATCTAAGCAATGACTTGTAACTGTTGGAGAAGGCTCATTATATTTTAATCTATAATTTCTTTTGATAAACATTTTTTTTGGTAATATTTTATGTTTTTGTAAATTTTCTAATTCTTCACCTTTATATCTGTCAAATAAGTTTTTTAAACTTTCACCTTGTTTTAATAATGAAAACCTTTTGATTGTATATTCTCTATGATTCATTGGCATGTGATATGTAAGTTGTTTGTTTTCTTCTCGATTCCAAAATTTATCATTTTTAAGTAATTTTGTGTATACAGAATCTTTTTTTAAGTACTTTTTTGCTTCTTTTTTTGAATTTGGAATAACGTTTGGTAAATCTTTTATAGCATCTTCAACTGTTACTGCAATATTTGTAGTAGGTGTTGGCGAGGATAATTTTAAGTTTTTGATTCTTGTTGCCAATATGAAAAATCTATTTCTCTTTTGAGGTACTCCAAACTGGGATGAATCTAAAATAATTTCTATGTAATTGGAGTAGCCTGCTTGAACTAATTCTTTTTTTATTAAATTTACTATCAAGTTATTGTTCTTTTTTGCAACAGTTTTTGTTGTAATTGCAGGAACATTTTCAAATAAAATAAATTTTGCGTTGGTTAGTTTTGCGATTCTTAAACCTTCCCTGAATAAAAATTGTCTGTCATCATAAAATGAACGAGAAGTATTTCCCGCAGTTGAAAATGTTTCGCAGGGCATGCCAGATGTTACAATATCAACGCCTTCAGTAGGAATAAAATGTAATATTTGTTCATCTGTAACCTTTCTTATGTCAGAATGAATAACTTGAACTTCTGGATGATTTTTTTTATACGTATCAACACAACTTTTTATGTATTCAATTGCAAGAATTGTTTTTATTCCAGCGGCATGAAAACCCGTACAAATACCTCCTGGACCGCTAAAACAGTCAATATGCGTGATGTTACGATTTTTATGCATTTCCATTTTTGTATAATATTATAAATAATATTTTTTTACAAATGTGTAAATTTTATGTTAAAATTTTTATGTATGAAAAGACTAGTAATAATAATTACCCTGATATTTTTATGTGTTAATCCTGTTTGCGCGACTGTAGTGAACGTTAATTTGGATGAGATGATTAAAATCGGGTTAGAACGAAATAATGATATTAAAATTAAGCAATTAGAACTTCAGGCGGCAGAAAAGGATATTAAGATTGCAAACAGGCTTCAAAATCCGCAGATTCAATCAAATGTTGTCATGGGAAATGTTGCGTTAGGTAACTGTTCTCAGGCGGGTGTTGTTTTACCTGTTGAGGTTTTAAAGCGCGGAGTTCGTAAAAAGTCCGCTATGGAAGCTTATTCCATAAAAGAAACCGAGTTAAAACAGTTTGTTCATAATTTTAAACTTCAAATTATGAAGGCATATTTTGATGTTTTATACGCGAAATCCGTATATAAAATTCAACGTGACAGGCTTAATCTTTTCAGTCAATTGGTTCAAATCACAACAGACAGACCCGTAAACTCGGTTTCTTATGAGATTGATAATTTAAAAGCTGATATTCAGTATGCAACCCAAAAGATAGAGGTTAATCGTGCCCATTCCGAGTTATTGGCAAAACAATTTGAGCTTAATAAACTTTTGAATATCGGGGATGACAGTGTAATGTATGATACTGTTGAGGCTTCATTATTCGGGGATTGGGCTTTTTTAAATATAAAATTGCCAGAATATAAAGAGATAGAAAAAATTGCGCTTCAATACAGTTACATGATTAAGATAACAGAAGGCAATGTTAAAAAAGCTGATTTGGATTTAACTTTGACAAAAAGAAATCGTGTTCCTGATATTAGTTTAGCGGGGGGATATGCTTGGCAGGCTCACCCGAATACAGATGTTAATTATGGCGGAGCTTTTGTCGGTATGGGAATGGATTTTCCGATTTTATATAACTTTACTCCCGATATTGAAAAAGCTAAGCTATTTTTGATGAAAAATAAAGCCAATAAGCAGGTTTATGAATATCAATTGAAGTATGCGTTGAAAAAAGATTATAATATTTTCAAATATTCTGCTGAAAATATGGAGTATTCAAAGCAAATTCTTGAGGATTCGAAAAAAATCGTAAAACTTTCAACCGATAACTATATCACAGGTAAAAACACTTATTCCGTTCTGGTTATCAATGAAAGCGCGCACCAAGATGTTTTGGCAATTTATTTGGCTGCAATGTCAAGACATTTTTACTCTTATCTTGAATTAATGCAAGATATCGGGCATGATATTTTATTGCAGAATGAAGTATTGTAAAACTTATCAAAATTTGTTATCCTTAAGAAAAAAAGGAGAGTATGTTTGGATAGAGTTAATGCAATATCATCACTAGATTCTGTCAGGATACATCAGGTTCTTGCTTCCGCAAGTCTAACAGACGGTCAGAAGGTTGAATTTATTAAGAAAAATTCTTCTCAGATAAAAAGTGTTTTAGAATCGGAAATTACAAAAGATGAATTTAAAATGCTAATGGAATATCGTCCGTTGATTCGTTTTCGTCCGTTAAAAAATTCGTTTACCAAACAGGGCGATGTTGAACTTTTAGCACAAGCTCTAAATATTAACAAGAAAGATGTAAGAAAGTATATTAATTCAATAATCGGTTCTAATTTTGAAATTCATAACCGTCAGGAAAAGGATAATATTGAGAGTTCTAAAACTTATGTCTACAGGCATGGTACTAAAGAGCAGGTTGTAGCATATTTAGAGTATGAGTTATCTGATGTTAAAAATGTTTTGCAATGTCTATATAAAACGTTGGATGAAAACACGGGAGGTTTTGCGGGTTATTTTAACCGTCCTATACATCGAATGGATAACAGGACAATGAGAAAGATTTATAACGTAGTTGATAAATCGCTTACAAAAGCAGCAAACGAAGGTCGTATAACCTCAAAACAGCAGCAGGATGCTGCCGAGTGGGCGCTTGTACGAATTTATCAAATTCAAAATAATTCAAGGTTTATTAGAGCTTGTGATGCTTATCGGGAAATAACCGATTGATATTTTTTGAAAATAGGTGTATAATAAGCAGGTCAACTGACGAGTAGTATAGTAAGAGAAAGAGTTAGAGGATAAACAAAATGAAATTACACATGCAGATTCTTATCGCTTTAGGGCTTGGTATCAAGCGAAATTGGCATATTTTCTTTGGAATTATAGCAGGTATATTTGTAGGTATTTTCCTTCATTCGCATCCGAATGTTTTGGTAGATAATGTTTTAACATTTATCGGGCAGGTATTTATAAGACTTATTCAAATGGTTGTTATACCGCTTGTTGTGTCTGCTATTATAATCGGGATTACAAGTGTCGGCGATAATAAACAGCTTGGTAAGTTTGGCTCAAAAATGATTTTATACTACGGGATTTTAACAACTGTTGCCGTTACTATCGGTACAACTTTAGCTTTACTTGTAAAGCCCGGTACAGGGGCGGCTCATTATATTGCTGCTAATATCGCATCCGATGTTCAAGCTTCTGTTGCAACCGCAATGCAGGAACAGCAGGGAAATATTTTAAATTTATTCTTAAGTTTTATTCCTAATAACCCGTTTGCTGCAATTTCAGCAGGAAATATGGTTCCTATAATCCTGTTTATTGTTCTTTTTGCGCTTGCACTTGCTAAAGTCGGTGATGTTAACAGACCAATTGTGTCATTTTTTGAATCAGTCTTTGCCGCTACAATGAAGATAACCGATTGGATTATGCTGTTTGCGGCTCCTGGTGTATTTGCGCTGACGGCGAGTGCTGTTTCAAGCTTCGGCGGCGGAATCTTTGCGGCAATTTCTAAATACTTACTTGTATTATTAGTCGGTTTTGCTCTGCAAATGTTTATTGTTTACCCGTTATTTTTAAGATGTTTTTCAAAAGTATCTGCTGTAATGTTATTCTCAGCAATTGCAGAAGCTATGATGGTTGCTTTTGGTACTGCAAGTTCATCTGCTACTTTACCTTTAACTATTGCATGTTGTGAAAAAAGAGGTATTTCTCATAAAATTTCAAGTTTTGTATTGCCGCTTGGTGCAACATTAAACTTTGACGGAACCGCTTTATTGCAAACAGTTGCTGTTATATTCTTAGCTCAAGCTTACGGTGTTCCGCTGACTCCGTTCCTGATTGTTCAAATTGCAATTTTGGCAATTGTAGCATCAAGTACTTGTGCGGGGATCCCGGGCGGCGGTTTGATTACTATCGCGTTAATTCTTAACGGTATGGGACTAAGTCCAGAACAGTTGGTTGCAGGTTTTGCGTTCTTATTTACTATCGAAAGAATTACGGATATGTTCAGAACAACTTTAAATGTAATGTCAGATACAGTAGTTGCTGCAACTATTGCTGATAATGAAAATGAAATCAATTATGATTTATTAAACAATCCTCAATCTTATGAAGATATAGCGTAAGCTTATAAGAATGATCTATATAGCCTTAAAAAACGCTCTACATTCGGGCGTTTTTTTATGTTAAAATTTAATTATGGATAATATAACTGATAAAACGGCATCTGCCTTGTTGGGTAAAAAAGTAAGCGGGAGCGATAAGTATGACCCGTCACTTCTTGTTGCGGTACCTCGTTTTGAGAATCGTGAAAGATACGGAATTGATAATAAAAACTTACCTTTTGGAGGTTTTGATGTTTGGCACGCTTACGAGTTTTCAGTAATGACCGAAAATTCACTTCCCGTGACGCGTGTTATGAAACTTAAATATAATTGTGACAGCAATTTTATTGTTGAATCTAAATCCTTAAAGCTTTATTTGAATTCTTTTAATATGTCACGATTCGGCAAAAATATAAAAGAATGTCTCTCCATTTGTAAAACTTTTATTGAAAAAGATTTGAGTGAGAAACTTCAGACAAAAGTTGAAGTGAATTTCTTAGAATATGAATCTCGGCGGGTTGATATATTTTCCGAGTTTAAAAATGTTATGGATTTTGTTGATGAATCCGAACTTAGAATTACGCAATTTAAAGAATCTCCTGAACTTTTATCTGTTACTGAAGGGGAACCCAAAGAGCATTATCTGATGTTCGATTCTCTGCGTTCAAATTGCAGGGTTACTCATCAACCTGATTTCGGGGATGTATTTATTTATTATAAATCTTCAAAAGTAATTGAGTGTGCGTCATTGGTAAAATATTTGGTGTCGTTTCGCTCGGAATATCATTTCCACGAGGAATGCTGCGAGATGATTTATAAACGTTTATATGACTTGTTAGATGAGGATGATGAATTATTTGTCTGCGCGCTTTATACTCGCCGTGGTGGGATAGATATCTGCCCTGCTCGTTGGAGTGATGGGGTAAATATTGAGGATGTCGAACCTTTACTTGATTTGACTGCTTTTGCAAGAAATGGAATCAAACAATAGTTTATTTGATTTTAAGCGCTGATTTAAAGTAATCCGAATTGTTTTTTGCCTCAACCGCACATCCCAGTCCGCTTGCCCAACCTTTTACTTTCGAATTACAATAATAATTCCCTGAATAATTTGTTTTTTGAGCACCCATTGGAACAACTTCGTTATCGGTCATCTGAAAGGCAAACAAATCTATACCTGCTCTATTTGGTGGATTAATATAACCGTTTAAATCTATAAAGAAGATTACACGTTGATTTGAGCTGGTGGGATTTTCTATAAATAACTGACTTCCGTCAGCCAGAATAAATTGACCGTCATCAAAGTTTTCCCAAGGTATTTTTGCTGTATTTGGAAGGTTATTATAAAGATTTTTATCTTTACTCAGACAAAGTTTAGAGTTTGAACCATTTCCTTCACAGGATACTGCATTATTCATATATGGTTTTATTACTTGCCGAAACATTCCTCCTGAGTATGAAGAGCCGTCAATTGCCACATCATTGGCTTCCATTTGTTTAAATATTTGCTGTAGAGTTGAATAACTTTTTAAAAATTGTGTTCGGTATCTTTTAGCTTTATATGTTGTAATCAGATTCGGAACAGTAATTGCTGCAACCACCCCGATAATCCCCAGAGTTATTAAAACCTCCGCTAATGTAAAACCGAATTTTTTCATATCCTAATCTCCATGTTTATAATATAATATTATATAAATTATAATATATCATAATTTATTAATCAATATATGATTGATAACATTATGATATGAAGGATGAAGAATTTCTTAAAGAATTTGGATTAAGGTTAAAGTTTTATCGAATCAAGCAGGATTATACTCAGGCTCAGCTTGGTGAAGCTGTCGGGATATCCGAACACAGAATAAGCCAAATTGAGAACGGAAAATGTAATTTAACGCTCAAAACCGTTAATAAGCTCGCAGGAGCGTTAGGGGTCCTGTCAGTAAAGTTTTTTAATTTTGAAGATGTATAATGAGTAATCGTGATTTTGGAAATAAAGGTGAAGATTTAGCTTGTGAGTACCTAAAAAAGAACGGGTATGAAATATTGGAGCGGAATAAACATTTTTCCAGATATTGCGAAATAGATATTATAGCAAAGGTTAAAAATAAAGTTGTATTTGTTGAGGTTAAAACAAGACGTACAAATTCTTGCGGTTCCCCGCTGGAGGCTGTTACAAGATCTAAATATAACAACATAAAAACGGGTGTTTTGTGTTATTTACAGGAAAACAAAGTAAAAAATTATCAAATTGACGTAATTGGGATTACACTTGAACCTGTTTTGGATATTCAACATTTGAGAAATATTTCATTTTAAGGAATTTTTATAGTAAAATATTTTCTACAGGGAGGAAATATTTATGCTTAAAGGACCGTTTTTAGACAGAAATTGGATGGCTCAAAATCCTGATTATAATTCATCGGATATTGTAATGCTCGGAATGCCGTTTGACGGAACCGTTTCATATCGCCCGGGTTCAAGATTTGCGCCTGAGCAGATAAGACTTGCAAGCTGGGGATTGGAAGAGTATTCACCGAATTTTGATAAAGAATTATCCGATGTTAATTTTCATGATGCGGGTGATTTGGAATTTCCGCTCGGAAATACTTACAAAACTTTAGAGCAAATCGAACAAAATGTTGAAGATATTTATAAAGACGGCAAACGTGTCTTTGGGATTGGCGGGGAACATTTGGTAACTTTACCTGAGGTTAAAGCTGTTTCAAAATTCTATGATGATTTAGCGATTGTACATTTTGATGCTCATACTGATTTACGAGAAGAATATATGGGCGAAGAAATGTCACATAGTGCTGTTATTCGTCATATTTCAAAGTTTGTTAACCCCGAAAATATCAAACAAATCGGTATTCGTTCGGGAATGAAAGAAGAATGGGAATTTATGGCAAAACATAATACTCTTTGTCATAAGTATTCTGATTTAGATTCATTAAAGGGAAAAAATGTATTCGTAACGGTTGATTTAGATTGTCTTGATACATCAATTATGCCGGGGACGGGTACTCCTGAGGTCGGCGGAATGACTTTTGATGAACTTATGGGGTGGTTTAAGTATTTGAAAGACTTCAATATTGTCGGAGCTGATGTTGTTGAGCTTGCTCCCGATTATGACGCGTCAGGAGCCTCAACCGCGGTTGCAACAAAGGTTATACGTGAACTTTTAATGGTAATGTCTAAGTAGGAGGATTATGAGTTTACAGGAACGAATTGAGTTTTTAAAAGACGAGATTAATAAAAGTAATTATATGTATTATGTGGAGGAAAATCCGTATTTAAGTGATGTTGAATATGACAGGCTGTTTGCGGAATTAAAATCCATAGAAGAAGAACATCCCGAGTTAAGAACTCCTGATTCGCCTACTCAAAGGGTAGGGTCTGTGAGTGAAAAATTCCTTCCTCATACTCATAAATATCGTTTGTACAGTCTTGATAATACGTATAACGCGGAAGAACTTACTATTTGGTATGAAAAAATCTGCAAAGAGTATGAGCGGGAGTTAGAACTTGTGTGCGAGCTTAAAATAGACGGACTTGCGATAGCATTGACCTACGAAGACGGCTTGTTTACGCTTGGTGTAACCCGTGGGGACGGGGTTACGGGAGAAGATATTACTACTAATCTTAAAACGGTTAAGGCAATTCCGTTGAAGCTCTTTGAACCTAAAACTCTTGAAGTCAGGGGTGAAATTTATATGCCGAAGTCTTCGTTTGAAAAATTGAATGAAGAAGCTATTGCAAACGGAGATAAGGTTTTTGCAAATCCCCGCAATGCAGCAAGCGGCTCGTTAAGACAGCATGACAGTACAATTACCGCAAAACGAGATTTATCAATGTTTACATACACGGGAATTTTTGAAAATGATGATGATAAGCAGATAAAAACCCACTATGACGGTATGATGAAACTTAAAGCTCTGGGGTTCAAGGTGAATCCTAACATAAGACTTGTAAAAAATGTTCAAGAAGCAATTGAGTATTGTAAAGAATGGGAAACTAAACGTTTTGATTTGGATTACGCAACAGACGGTGTGGTAATTAAGATTAACGATGTTGCGGTGCAAAAGAATCTCGGGTACACCGCAAGAGCTCCAAAATGGGCTACAGCGTTTAAGTTCCCGCCAGAAGAAGTTTCAACAACTCTTCTTGATATTGAATTAAATGTCGGGAAAACAGGTGTTGTGACTCCTGTTGCAGTGTTAGAGCCTGTACAGTTGGGCGGAAGCGTTGTATCTCGCGCAAGTTTGCATAATTTCGATGAGATTGCAAGGCTTGATATAAGAATCGGTGATAAGGTTTTAGTCAAAAAAGCCGCCGAGATTATACCAAAAGTAGTTAAGGTTATGAATACAAAGATTCATAAGACTTTACCTGAATATGTTCCGCCAAAGACTTGTCCTGCTTGCGGAGGGAAGCTGGTCGAACGAGAAGGTGATGTAGGCTTATACTGCAATAACCCGAATTGCGCTAAACTGATGTGTGCCAAAATCGAATATTGGGTAAGTAAAGAAGCTATGGATATTGAAACAGTCGGACCTTCTGTTATTCAACAGTTGTATGAAAAGAATTTCATTTCAAATCCTGCCGATTTATACAGTTTGACAGTGGAAGATTTTCTAAAATTGGATTCGGTTAAAGAAAAATCAGCAAACAATTTTTATACATCTATTCAAAACAGCAAATCAAGACCATTGAATCGTCTTGTTACAGCACTCGGGATTCGCCATGTAGGAAAGGAAACCGCAGATCTTTTAACGGGTGAGTTTGAATCTTTGGATGCAATGAAAGAAGCCTCGTTAGAACGTCTTTCAAATATTGAAGGTATCGGCGGAATTATCGCTCAATCAATTTATGACTTTTTCCGAGATGAAAATAATCTTACAATGATTGAAGAATTAAGGCTTGCGGGGGTAAACCCAACCTCTA
Organism: uncultured Candidatus Melainabacteria bacterium; assembly: GCA_947570135.1. GTDB lineage: Bacteria > Cyanobacteriota > Vampirovibrionia > Gastranaerophilales > Gastranaerophilaceae > Zag111. Next base: position 42,839 of record CANOTP010000008.1, read on the forward strand.
AAGCTAAACCGAAATCCGATAAATTGGCAGGGCAAACTTTTGTTCTGACTGGAACATTACAAAATATGACAAGAGATGAAGCAAGTGCAATAATTAAATCTCACGGCGGAAAAACCTCGTCATCAGTGTCAAAAAAGACTTCTTACGTTTTGGCGGGAGAAAATGCGGGGTCAAAATTGGACAAAGCTCAAGATTTAGGTGTTATAATATTGACAGAAAATGATTTTCTTGAAATGATATAGTGGTATAAGGAAAATATAATTATGAAAATATTACAGATAGACGGGATAAAAGGTTTAGTTACTGCAGTATTTATGGGAATCTGTCTTTTTGCAGGATTTGTATTATTCCCCGGAATGGTTGCAATGCATTTTTGGAATAGATATTTGGTGAATTTATATATGTTTCCGCAGCTTAGTATGTTTCAGGGCGTTCTATTGTGGGGAATTGTTGCCGTTTCCTATTGCATATTATCTAAAAGCGGGCTTGCGGTATCATTTAAAAGTACTCCCGAGTTGAGTGAAGAAGAACTTGAATCTATTATCAAATCTGCTAAAATATCTTCAAAAATGAGAATAATGAATAAAATTATGTCTAATGCTGATAAGGTAGAAATCAGCAAGAATAAAAAAGAAGAGAAAGAAACTTCTTATGTTTCATCGCCAATATCATTAAATAAAGCGGATACTGTCGAGAAAATCGAAGACGAAAAGGTTTCTAATATAAAATAACAGATATGGAGGTTATTATGAAAAAGATTATTGCAGGTTCAATGCTTGCAGCTATGCTTGTATCTACACCGTTTATGTTTTCACAAGTGAATGCAATAAGTGCGGATAAAGATTCTGACAGAGGCTGGATTTCAGTATCTTATACGGCAGAAAAAGAGGTTACGCCTGACACTGTAGAGATTTCTATTGCCGTTAAAACGGATGATAAACGTTCTATGCAGGAGGCTGTCAGAAAAAATAAAGAAATTTCCGATAAGGTTTATGCTTACGTAAAAACTTTTATTAACCCTGAAAATAAAGATTACGTAAAAACTTCTAACTTCTCGGCTTATCCCGAATATCAATACAACAGCGGGAAAAGATATCTTGATAAGTATTCCGTGTCTAATAATATTATCGTACACACAAAATACGTAGATAAAATTTCGACTCTTATTGATAAGTCTTTAGGTTTAGGTGCTACAAATGTAGATAGTTTAAATTTCAGCTTGTCAGAAAAAGATAAAGAGTGCGCAGAACTGTTAAAAACCGCCGCAACAAATGCAAGAAAAAGAGCCGATCTCGTAGCAGCAGCTTCAGGTTCTGTTGTTACTGGCATTAGAAATATTGACACATCTTGTTCGGTTAACCGTGCAGGAAATTATAATTTTGCAAGAAATACTTTGATGATGGCTAAATCTGCAGGGGCAATGGAGGATGCAGTAGAGCCCGAATCTTCTCCGAATATTGAAGCAGGTGTAATAAGAGTTTACTCAAACGTTAATGCAAGTTATTATTTAAAATAATAAATAAGTTCAATAAAAATCCCTCTTAATTTTAAGAGGGATTTTTTATTATTAAAGTTTTCTTTTTCCGTTGTTAAGCCAAGGAGCTGATTCTAAGTCGTTAATATTATATTTTAACAAATAATCGCTTCCGTCTTGTGTGTACACCTTGTCGGTTGATTTTACGTTACTGACGGGTTTTGTGGCTTGAGTCTTTTTAGCAGGTTTCTTGTTGTATGTGTCTTGTGCCGCACTTGCTATAATCTGAGTTTGAAACAGTAATAAAGCCATTACAATTACAAATTTTTTCATTATTTTATCTCCTGATTAGTATATATACTAGTATTGTAACATAGATATTATTTTTCCGCAATTCTCTAATTTAGCTCGTCCGTTTAAGTCTTCAAGCTCTATTAAGAAAGCTGCACCGACTAAGTTGCCGCCTGCTTTTTTGACAAGTGAGCAAGCTGCTTTAGCAGTTCCGCCTGTTGCAAGTAAATCATCAACAACAAGAACGTTAGCTCCTTCTTCGATTGCATCTGCGTGAATCTCGATTGAATCTGAACCGTATTCCAAGTCGTAAGATTCTTTAATCGTATCAGCAGGAAGTTTGTTAGGTTTTCTGATAGGAATAAACCCGCAGTTTAATTTGTAAGCCATAGGCATTCCGAAGATGAACCCGCGGGATTCAATACCTGCGATGTAGTCTATTTTGTATTCTTTGTAAGCATCGCAAAGGTAATCTACCATAGCGCGCATTGTATCTGCATCTTTAATCCCTGTTGTTATATCTCGGAAGATTATACCTTTTTTCGGAAAGTCAGGTACAGCTCTGATTTTATCTTTTACGTCTTCAATTGTTAATGTTGTCATTTATATTTCTCCTATTTTGCTATTAGTAATTTCTTTAATTCTTCTTTTGCTTTTCTAATCTTTTCTTTGGCTTTTTGAATGGCATGTTCATGTTGAACAAGTCCGTGAGCTGTTTTACCCCAGTTCATGTCTTTTTTCATGAAAAGAATTTTTGTTCCTATAAACAGAACCAACGGGAACCAGATTACAAGCAGGTAGACTGATGTGTAGACCGCTTGAATAAATGCGTCCGACCTTGGAAGATTGTCGTAACGTCTTAAGCTGTAACGACATGCCATAAAAAATCCGAACCCGATAATGCAGCCCATAATCCCTGATGACATTAAAATATGCGGATTTGCGTCTTTTAAAAGGATTTTCATAACAAGAATGCCGATTTCTATAATAAACCATGCAGGCATGATAAATTGGGAAATGTATGCAATCATATCAAGTCTTGCACGCATGGACATTTTTTTCGAGGTAAGAATGTCCCAGAAATACTCAAGATATCTTCTGATAGTTCCTTCAAGCCACCTTCTGCGTTGTTTGTATAAAGGTGCTATATACATAATTCCTTCTTCATAAACAGCAGTATCGGGACAAAATCTTACGTCCCAGCCTTTTATATGAAGTCTTGTTGACATATCAAGGTCATCTGTAATTGTATAATTGTTCCAGCCGCCAATGTCATCAAGTGCTGTTCTTTTTATAAGTTCACCGTTACCGCGCAGTTCAACAGCTCCTTTTATTGAGTTTCTGCCGACCTGAAAGTGGGTATCCATTGTCATTTCGTTGTTTTGACAGCGGGTTAAAAGGTTGATATCTTTATTTCTTACGATTTTTCTTGCCTGAACGGCTCCGACATCTTTAGGAGCAAGTTCATATACAAGGTTTGTTAAAAAGTCGGGCTCCATTGTAGCATCAGCATCAAATACAAGTATCGCTTCACCTTTTGCAAATGCCAAAGCGTCGTTTAATACTGCGGATTTCCCGGGGAAAGCCTCTTTCGGGCGAATGAAGGCTATAACTTTATTTGGAAACTCTCTTTCCAAATCTTCTAAAACAGATGCCGTGTTATCTGTACTTCTGTCATCAATTGCGATAACCTCAAAGTTCGGATAATCCAGATTTAAGACTGTTCTGATTGTGTTTGCAATAACTGATTCTTCGTTATGTGCAGGTATCATAATACTTACAAAGGGTTTAAAGTTTTCGTTTTTAACCTGCGGAGATTTACGGTTTTTGTGCTGTTTAATTTTGTATGCAATGTTTGTAAACAATGCATAAGTTGCCATTAATGATACTAATATAGCTAAACCCCAAACCGTATAACTTTGGAATATATAAATAAATGCAGTTAATCCCAAAACTATTAAGAATAATAATATTCTCTCTTTCATATTCACCTAATCTTTTTCCTGACTATTCCAATAATATTTTAGCAGAAAAAACCTAAAAACACTTATTTATTAAGCATATTGATACAATTATTATTTTGTTTTCCTGGATATATACCCGTAAAATCTCAATCGTTAAGATGTTTTTTCTGTTAATAAGTGTTAAAATTCTTTAAGGCTGTTGCATTCGGAGAAATTTTTTATATAATAAGAGAGTACACAAATAAGAAGGAGTTTTATTATGAACAAAGAAGAATTAGTACAAGAAATTTCTAAAAAAGCTAACGTTACACAAAAAGAAGCAGCTGAAGTTTTATCTTCATTAGTTGATACAATTCAAAAAACAGTTGCAAAAGGTAAAAAAGTTACTTTAGTAGGATTTGGTACTTTTGAACCTCGTAAGAGAGCTGCAAGAACAGGCAGAAACCCTCAAACAGGTAAAGAATTAAAAATCCCTGCTAAAACAGTTCCTGCTTTCTCAGCCGGTAAAAAATTCAAAACGGTTGTTAACGGAAAATAGTTTTTAATTTATATAAAACAATTTTGAACCTCGATAGATTTATCGAGGTTCTTTTTTGAGGGTAAATATATTGCCTCGCTGTTTTTTGTGGTATAGTGGATAAAGGATATGAGGAAATAAAATAATGTTGGATAGTATTTTAGCAGGGTTAATAGGCTGGATAGAAAGCGTTATTACAGCAATGGGTCCGTCAGGGATTGCTCTTTTAATGGCAATTGAGTCATGTAATATTCCATTACCGAGTGAAGCGGTTTTGCCGTTTGCGGGGTATTTGGTATCCAAGGGTGAAATGGGGTTTCATGCCGCAGCTTTTGCAGGGGCAATCGGTTGTGTAATCGGTTCAATTCCGTCTTATTACTTGGGGTATTTTGGCGGAAGAAAATTCTTTGAAAAGTACGGAAAATATGTACTTGTTTCAAAAAAAGACTTGGATGATGCAGACAAATGGGTTGAAAAATACGGTGATTGGGCATTTTTTATTTGCAGAATGCTCCCTGTGATAAGAACTTTTATTTCGCTTCCTGCAGGGATTTTAAAAGCAAGAAAGAGAACTTTTTTTACTTTAACGTTTTTGGGCTCGCTTGTTTGGAGTTACCTGCTTGTTTATGTCGGGGTGAAGTTAGGCGAACATCTTGATAACTTAAAAGCTGTTTGGCACAAGTTTGATATAGTTATAATTTTGGCATGTTTAATTTTAGGCGGAATTTATATATACAAACATGTTAAACATTTGAAAGATTAAAAGAGAAAAGGGGTAAATATAATGTGCCTCTAAATTTGAAAGATAAAGGAGATAAAAGAATGAAAAAGCAGACTACAGTTAGAATTTCGGGGGGGGTAACTTTTATAGCTCCTTAGGATTTACTTTGGCTGAGCTATTAATCACACTAGGGATTATCGGGGTAGTTGCGGCGATGACTATACCCGGGCTGAGGACAAAAATTCGAAAATCTCAGGTTCAAACAGGGGTTAAAGCTGCATATAGTATTTTTTCTCAGGCAACTAAATTATCAATAAATGAAAATGGCGGTATTTCAGGTTGGGACATTGAGAATGAAGCAGAGTTTTCGGATAAGTATATGGTTCCTTATTTAACAAGTGTAACAAAGTTAAAAAACAGGTATACAATGCATACCTTGTATGATGCTGATAATAATGGGAATTCTTTTTTATTTTGGCAGCCTCCGTTTTATCAATTACAAAACGGCATGATTTTTACTTGTCACAGGGGGAATGGTTCAGGCATAAAGAATATGATGTTAATCGTTGATATAAACGGTCAAAAAGGTCCAAATACTTTAGGCACTGACGGTTTTGTCTTTGGTTTTAGTAAAGATAAAGATACTTTACTTCCCGGGGGAGCAAGTTGCACAAAAGAAGAAATAATGACAGGTAAGGGTTGCAGTACTTATGAAGGTTGTTTTAAAGGTGCCGGTTGGAAAGCTTATCAGGGAATGCATTGCGCAGGGTTACTCCAGAAAAATAACTGGGTAATACCTAAAGATTATCCGTTAAAATAGACGGGAATACATCCCGATTTGAGCAAAACCTGCAAGAATCTTAGTTGTTAACTTTTTTAGCAATAACCAATGCATTTGATAGAGCGATGCCTCCGTTTTGTTGCGGTCTGTTTACTATTTGACCGTTAACGTACATTACGGTTGAGCCGCCGCCGTCAAGATTAATAGCGTTTGTACATCCCAGTTCTTTCATCAGGTTTGCAAGCTCAACAAGTGTCAAACCGATAGAACTGCCCTCTCTTCCGTCTGCTGCGACTAAGATAAGGTCATTGTCTTTTGTGTACCCTATAGCCGTCCTCGGGTTTCGTCCCCCTATAGATTGAAGCTTTTGGGCAGTCATATCGATAAATATTTGATAATCCTTAACTAAGTAAGGTCCTCCGCTTATTATGTGTTTAACATTTTCCCATTTTGGGTTTGTGTTAATCCGAATATCAACTTCTTCGGCTCCGAAAAGTTTACCCAGTTTTGATTTCGGCCCGACAAGGACGTAACCGTTTTCGGGAATGGAAAGGGGATTGGCGGACGCAGCCGTAATTTTGTTTCCGACTATTTGAAGTTGGACACCATACTGAGGTGAGGCAGGAGCGTATGTTCCCCAATCCCGAGTATATGCTAAAATATATGAGGATAACATTCTTGGCTGGTTTATGTTGTCAATTTTTATTGTTTGGTTGTTGCCAGTAATTTTCGCATCAAGCTGAACACGCCCGACATCATAACCGTTTTCAAAGATGCCTAATGCAACTCTATCGTAAATCGGACCCGTGTAGATTTTTTTATCTATCATAAGTGTTCCTAAAGGGACGCCTGTTTGCGGTTTGAAAAATCCACCGTTAATTGCGGCTATTGCATTTGTGCGTTGCGCGATATTTCTTAACGTTCTTTTATGCGGTAAAGTTTGAGATGCGGTTGCGGGTTTTACCTCGTAATCTGTTGCGACTTTTTGATTTACTTCAACGATATTAATTCTTACGGGACGTCCGTTGTAGTATTTAACCGTTTTGATATGCTTAACCCCGTCAGCTACAGCATTAACCTTTAAACCTTTGTATTTTTCGGCTATTCTTTCTTCAAATTTTTCTTTTTTAACGGTCGGGTTAAGTTCTTCAATTATATAGCTTCCTGTTTGTTTAAGGCTTTGTGTTGTAATCGCTGAATTTGCGATTAAATCGTTAGCCAAAATAGGAGGCTGAAACAGGGTATTTGTAAGGAAAAACACTGTGAAAAGCGAAAATGTGAGAACATATTCGCATGTCCTTAGCGGAATAATAAATTGTTTGCGCTCGATTAGTGTATCCATAGCATCACCTGTAGTGTTGGGTAACTCGGATACCTTTTTGATTTTAGAGTGGTGTGGGGAATAACACTCGTCAGAAGCCTATGAGGGCAAATAGGGTGTTCCTACTATTAGTGTAACATATTTTTACAAATACTTCAATCCTTTTAGCAGTAAGGGTTTTACAAAACTAAATAGTGGCAAAGTTACACTATTTCGGAATTGTATTGTTGATGATATATGTAAATTTTTTCTTTTAATTCTTCTGCCGCTTTTGCAACAATTGTTGCCAGAGTTGGTATATCATGAGGTTTTAGGTTTCCTTCATCGTTAATAATTAATTCTTCTAAAATTCTTTACAAAGATTCTAACTCGGCGCTTTTTATTGCTATTATACTTAATTCGTTATTCATTTAATGCTCCATTATTTATTGCCAAATTTATAATAATGGATTTTGTTTAATAATTGAAGTTATAAATCTGCGTATTAGCTACGCAGTTTAACCCGACGAAGGAAAAGTAAAAGTGTTAACCTTACAATTGGAGCTGCTGTTAGTAGCATAGTACCCCGTCCGGCGAGGACTAGTCTACGTCGACAGGTGCGCGTAAGATTTTTTCGACTGCTTCGCGAGCAGTAAAGACAAGCGCTTCAGGCACATTATCAATTACGGTAAGCTGGCGAAGAACATCAACTACACGCTTAAACGCTCTTACAATATCGCCTTCACCCATTTCAACCTGTCCTGCAACAGTTTCCCACTCGGCGCCTTCGACCCAGAGTTCAATAAGCGATGAAAAATAAGGGTTAATATTTAACGGCGCGTCTATCTCGTGGCGGGTTTGGGCTTTATAAAGCTTTTTCTTGATATTTCTGATTTGATTGAGAGTTTTTCTCACAGGCTCAGAAAACGGAATGTACGGAATTTCTATCCTTAACTCCTCAGTCGTAATCGCGCAAATTACCCCTGCAAGCTGTGACGGTGTAAGGTTTTCCAACACCCCTGAGAAAATTATTTCGGCAAGGAAAAGTTCGTTTTCAGAGCGCAGTTGTGAAGTTGTTTTACCTCGTTCTGTCGGGTAATCGTTTTTTAAATATCCGTATTCTTCAAGTACCGCACGGTGAGCTAAAAACTTGTTCCAGTAAATGTCTTTTTGGCGTTCGATTTCGCGTTCAAGTTTTTGTTTTTTAGATTCAATTCGTTTAATTACTTCGATATTTTTTGCGTGTTTTTTGTAGTGTTTGCACATATCGCAGGCAAAACTTTGGAGTTTCTTTAAGTCAGCCTTGTTACGTTCTCCAAATTCAATAACCTCAGGCGATAGAGGTCTGCGCTTTGCTTTTTCCTGACGGAGAATTTTTTTATAAGTTTGTCGGTTTTGAACGTATAAAAATCTCAGTTTATCATATTCAAACAGTTTTTCATCAGAAAGTTTGCTCGGGCAGACAAAATTTCGCTCGGAGATTTCAAAGTCATACTCTTCAAGCTGAGCAAGAATCGGTTTAAGTCTGAAGTCAGATGAGTAGTACCCGAAACTTTTCAGTATAAGCTCTTTTGACTCATCAAGTGTAAATCTTTGAAGCAGGTTCAAAACCATTGAATAGCTCGGTGAAAAACGGCTTTCTAAAGGATTTGAACTGCTTAAGACAAGTTCGGCAACTTCATCGGGTGTTTGGAAAGATGTTCCTACAATTGTTACATACCCGACTTCATCCATTCCGCGGCGTCCCGCACGACCTGACATTTGAAGAAACTCATTTGCCGTCAGCATTCTATGCCCTGAGTCTGTTCGTTTGCTTGTTGAACTTATGACGGTTGAGCGGGCAGGCATATTTATACCTGCTGCAAGTGTTTCTGTTGCAAAAACAACCTTAATAAGCCCTTGTTGGAAAAGTTTTTCTACAAGATTTTTCCAGGCAGGCAACAACCCTGCATGGTGAGATGCTACACCCTGAATTAAATATTCAATGTGCTTGTTTCCGTAAAGATGCGGATTTTCTGCTATAAATTCATCTATAAACTCTTTTATCCTGATTTGCTCGGCTTTTGTGTTTAAGCCTAACCCTGAACATTTTTCCATTTGCTCATCACATTTTTTACGGGAAAACGTGAAATAAATCGCAGGAAGCATGTCATTATCCGCAAGGTTTCTTATTATTTGTTTTACATAAGTTTTTTTGCGCTTATCTTTTCCTTTTGCCCACATTGGTTTTTCCGGGCGGATTTTTTTGTTAAGCTTTCCGTCAGGTGTTAATAGTGGCAAAAGTTTATAAGGTTGTGAACTGTCAAAGTAATGAAACCTTAAAGGAACAGGACGAAAATCCGTATTAACAAGCTTTGTTTTTGAGTGAACTGTGTTTATCCAGTTTGTAAGTTCATCACAGTTTGCAACGGTTGCAGAAAGCGCAATTATTTGAATATTTGTCGGGCAGTAAATTATACTTTCTTCCCAAACAGTGCCGCGCTGTTCATCGTTCATATAGTGAACTTCGTCTAATACAACGTAACGAACATCTTTTAAGTTATCTGCAACAGCTCCAAAGTTTGTACCGTACAGCATATTTCGAAAAACTTCAGTTGTCATTATTACAATTTGCGCGCTTCTATTTATCGAGGTATCGCCTGTTAAAAGTCCAACTTTATCTTGACCGTATTTTTCTGAAAAATCGTAGAATTTCTGGTTAGAAAGCGCTTTAAGAGGGGTTGTATAAAAAATTCTAACACCCTGTTCAAGTGCTTGGTGTATTGCATGTTGTGCAATAACAGTTTTACCGGCTCCGGTTGGAGCGCAAACAACAACGCTTTCTCCGTTATTTATTACCTCACAGGCTTCTTTTTGAAAATCGTCCAACTCAAATGGAAATTCGAACATGTATTTATCCCTTAAAATGCTATTCCTATAATTATTATAACATATTTTCAAAATAATATGTATTTTTGTTACAATTTATATGAAATCAGGCAAGAAAAGATATTTATGGTTATTAGAATGTTTAACTAAACAAAGAAAGGTATGATAGATGAAAGTAGATTTTAATTCACAAGCCCAAAAATCAAATCCGCAGTTTGGACGTATTGATATAGGTTCTGCCGAGTCAACTTTAAGAAAAGTTTTAAAACCAAAAGAATGGCAGGAGTTTTCAAAGCTTATTGAAGAACAAAAATCAAATCCTGTTGGGATAAACTTATTTGGGCACAACAATTCTAATAAATTATCAGCAAATGTTTTTACTGAGGATGTATGTATGCCTAATTCTTTTTGTAAATCTTATAGTCAGAGATTTTTAGAATCACAATTAAAATTTATAAAAAGATGCTGTAAATATGCAAATGAGTTTCGCGATAAAATAGAAACTATGAAAAGTGTTAATGTAGATGAAATAATAAGTAATGCAAAAAAATAAAGGAGTAAATATGCAAGTAAGTTTAAATTCACAAAACAATGTTCGTCCGCAATTTGGTATGGCAGTTAAAGCTACACCTGAAGGAATGGAAATATTAGGTAAAAATTTCAAAAAAATTGCAGATTGGGTAGAATTTGACAAATTAGTTACCCGCGAAGCAAATAATTCTGTAGCAGATGTATTAGTTAGTGCCGACGGTAAAAAGGTTGTTGCTCAAGTAGGTCCTCACAGATTTGAAGAAGGTTTCTTTGGCGGGTCGATGAAGGCTATCAGAAAAGCTGTAGCTAAAGCAGAAGACTTAAGAACAAGACATGACGCAGTAGCAATAGAAGCTGATGCGGATTATGCAGCTAATATCAGAAACAGAATCCAAGTTTTACCTTCTCAAAAAGCATCTGCAGCTGAAAGTGCAGCAGATGATGTTGTTGAATTTCTCGGCGATACTCCGATAAATAGAGGCACTGTTATTGATATTAGTGAATAACTTTAGATAAATAAAAAAAAGACTCCGAAAATCTCGGAGTCTTTTTTTATTCTGTTTATTATTATATTTTATCAAATCCTGTGTATTTTCTAAGTACTTCAGGGATAATAATTGTTCCGTCTTCTTGTTGGAAGTTTTCGACAATTGCGGCAAAAGTTCTGCCAACAGCAAGTCCGGAACCGTTAATTGTATGGATAAATCTTGTTTTACCCGTAGCTTTTTCTTTGTAACGTATGTTTGCACGTCTTGCTTGGTAGTCGCCAAAGTTTGAACAGCTTGAAATTTCTTTATATGTTCCGTAAGACGGCATCCAAACTTCCAAATCCCAGCATTTATTAGCTGAAAATCCAATATCAGCAGTACATAAAGCAACTTTTCTATAAGGAAGTCCTAATAGTTGTAACATTCTTTCACCGTCTGCTGTAAGTTTTGCGTGTTCTTCAGCTGAAGTTTCAGGGGTTGTGTATTTAACCATTTCAACTTTATTGAATTGGTGAACTCTGATAAGACCTCTTGTGTCTTTACCTGCTGAACCTGCTTCACGTCTGAAGCATGGAGTGTAAGCCGTCATATATTTAGGTAATTCGTCTTCTGATAAGATTTCGCCTGAATAAATATTTGTAACGGGAACTTCTGCTGTCGGAATCAGGTATAAATCTTCATCAACACATTTGTACATATCTTCTTTGAACTTAGGAAGCTGTCCTGTACCTGTCATTGTAGCTGCGTTTGCCATAAACGGAGGAAGAATTTCTTCATAACCTTCGTTTTCAGTGTGTTGATCTAAGAAGAAGTTAATAATAGCTCTTTCAAGTTTTGCACCTTTGCCTCTGTATAGAGTGAATCTTGATTGAGAAAGTTTAACTCCGCGTTCAAAATCAACAAGATTTTTTTCTTCGCATAAATCCCAGTGAGCTTTAGCTTCAAAATTAAATTTTGTAGGTTCTCCCCAAGTTGAAACAACAACGTTATCATCTTCTGATGTACCGATTGGAGTTGTTTCGTCAGGAGTATTTGGTGTATGTAATAAAACATCTCTTTGTTTTGCATCAAGTTCGTTTTGTTTTTCTTCTAATTCTTTTATTTCATCACCGAGTTGACGAACTTCTTCTTGAATAGCGTCAGTGTTTTCACCGTTTTTCTTCATAAGTCCGATTTTTTGAGATTCAGATTTTCTTTTTGCTCTTAATTCGTCAGCTTGAGTTTGAATTTTTCTTCTTTCTTCGTCTATTTTTATAACTTCATCTATTGATAATTCAGGGTTTCTTCTTTTTAAAAGTTCGTTAATCTTTTTCGGATTTTCTCTAATAAGTTTAATATCAAGCATTTTTGCCTCTTTCTTTTTTACTAAACAGCATATTCATTTTAGTTTAAATATATTTTATAATCAAGTTATGTTGAGTTGCAAAAGATTGGGCAATATGATAGTATAGAAGAAAAGAGGAGAGAAAAAGATGAAAAATCAAGCTATGATTAGAAAATCGGGGGGGGTAACTTTTCTCGCTCCTTAGGATTTACGTTAGCAGAGGTATTAATTACCCTTGGGATAATCGGGGTTGTTGCGGCGCTTACAATTCCGTCATTAATGACAAAAATTAACAATATTAAGCTTAAATCTCAGTTTAAGGAAGCTTATTCTATTTTATCCCAAGTTGTGAAAAGCTATAATGCAGACGAAGAACAGGGAGAAGTTTTTACTCCAAATACTGTTATTAGCAGAAATTTTTATAAATCATTTTTAAAATATTTCAGTAGTGTAACAGATTGTGGTTATTATGATACAACTGATTCTCCGTTTTGTTTGAATGGCACGGAAGATAGTAATTATAAAAATTTTGCGAAAAATACTAAATTTATATCAACATTGAGATTAAATGACGGTCAGTTTTATTTGAAAAACGGTATGCTGTTTATGTTTGATAATAATTCTGCAAATCCGTTTGTTTCGGTTGATATTAATGGTAAAGGTAACAAGCCGAATGTTTGGGGATATGATGTATTTACTTTTGAATTAAAGTCTTCCGAAAAAGAAGGCGGGTTCGAACTTGTACCAATGGGTGCTCCGGGAACTGTTTTTTCTAATAAAGCTAAATACTGTTCGCTTGACAGTTCGGATACTTCAAACGGTATTGCTTGTGCTTATTATGCATTACAAAACGAGGAGTATTTTAAAAATTTACCTTAATTGCCCGATAGCAGGTTAATAATTTGCAATAATTCATAAATAATGTATAATATTATTGCTAAAGGGAGATGTGATGTTTAAAAAATTGGTAAAACAATTAAGAGAAGATAAAGTTGTCAATTCGGACAACAGGGTTTCTTCGCCTATTGAGTCGTTAAAAAATCAGGCGAAAATTAACTTCTTAAAAAACTTATCAAAGCATGCCCTTAATATGTACGAAAGAAAAACAGATATAAACAATTTTACGCGTTTGGCGTTGTCTGATCCTGAAAATACATCTCATAATCAAATTGTAGATGAATTATTTGACGGAAAAAATCCTTTAAGCGACGAGGCTTTATTTGACCTGTCTGAAAATAAACGATTCCTTGACGATTTGGGTCTGTAAATCTTATTTGAGCCTTTATTTCTCCCCTTGAAACTTTTTCATGTTCGGTGTATAATTTTTTCATAAGAAGAGATAGGAGTAAAAAATGTTCGAACGTTTTACAGAAAAAGCAATAAAAGTTATTATGCTTGCTCAGGAAGAAGCTCGAAGACTCGGTCATAACTTTGTTGGTACAGAACAGGTTTTGTTGGGTTTAATCGGTGAAGGTACCGGTGTTGCAGCTAAAACTCTTAAATCAATGGGGGTTAACCTCAAGGATGCAAGAACCGAAGTTGAAAAGATTATCGGCAGAGGTTCTGGTTTTGTGGCTGTCGAAATTCCGTTTACACCGAGAGCTAAAAGAGTTTTGGAACTTTCTTGGGACGAAGCAAGACAATTAGGTCATAATTATATCGGCACAGAACACCTTTTATTAGGTTTGATTCGTGAAGGCGAAGGTGTTGCTGCTCGTGTTCTTGAAAATCTTGGTGTTGATTTGAATAAGGTTAGAAGTAATGTTGTTAAGATGCTTGGTGAATCTAAACCTACATCTTCTACAGGTTCTTCAAGCTCATCTTCTTCAAGTTCATCATCAAGTTCTGGCGGAAAAACAAAAACCCCGAGTCTGGACGAATTTGGCAGAGATTTAACTCTTGCTGCTCAAGAACTTCGTTTAGACCCTGTTGTCGGCAGAGAAAAAGAAATTGAGCGTGTTATTCAAATTCTTGCAAGACGTACTAAAAACAACCCTGTACTTTTAGGTGAACCGGGTGTTGGTAAAACTGCGGTAGCAGAAGGACTTGCGCTTAGAATTGTTAATGCCGAAGTTCCCGATATCTTAGACGGTAAAAAAGTTATCCAGCTTGATATGGGACTTTTGGTTGCAGGTACTAAGTACCGCGGTGAGTTTGAAGAACGTCTTAAAAAGATTATGGACGAAATTCGTCAGGCAGGAAATGTTATCCTTGTAATTGATGAAATGCATACACTAATCGGCGCGGGTGCTGCCGAAGGTGCGATTGACGCGGCTAACATCCTAAAACCTGCACTGTCTCGAGGTGAAATCCAAGTAATCGGTGCGACAACTTCTGATGAATACAGAAAATATATCGAAAAAGATTCAGCTTTAGAAAGACGTTTCCAACCTGTTATGATTGATGAACCGTCTGTTGATGAATCTATCGAAATTATTAAAGGTTTAAAACCTAAATACGAAGAACACCACAGATTAATTATCTCTGATGATGCTATCGTTGCGGCTGTTAAATTATCAAGTAAGTATGTAAACGATAGATTCTTACCTGATAAAGCAATTGACGTAATTGATGAGGCAAGTTCAAAAGTAAGATTGAAGGTTTCTAACCTTTGTCCGGAAGCTAAAGATTTAGAAAAACAATTAAAATCTTTAATAAAAGAAAAAGAAGAAGCAATTCGTAATCAGGAATTTGAGACAGCCTCTCAACTTCGCGATGATGAAGCTGATTTGAGAGATCAAATCAGAGAAGTTGCCGCAAAATGGCGTGATGAACATGAAGCTAACAAGCCGACTGTTACTGCTGAAAACGTAGCAGAAGTTATCGCTATGATGACAGGTGTTCCTGTAACTAAACTTACAGAAGGCGAATCTGAAAGACTTTTAAGACTTGAAGATACCCTTCACCAGCGTGTAATCGGACAGCATGATGCAATTGTTGCGATTTCAAAGGCAATCAGACGTGCTCGTGTAGGTTTAAAAGCTCCGAACAGACCAATCGGAAGTTTCATCTTCTGTGGTCCTACGGGGGTTGGTAAAACCGAGCTTGCTAAGGCTTTAGCTGAAGCAATGTTTGGATCAGAAGATAATATGCTTCGTGTTGATATGTCAGAATTTATGGAAAAACATTCAACAGCAAAGCTTATTGGTTCACCTCCGGGGTATGTCGGTTATGATGACGGCGGTCATTTATCAGAACTTGTAAGAAAGAAACCTTACTCTGTTGTGTTATTTGACGAAATCGAAAAAGCTCACCCTGATGTATTTAACATCATGCTTCAAATCCTTGATGACGGTCGTTTGACTGATTCTAAAGGAAGACATATAAGCTTTAAAAATACCGTAATCATCATGACATCAAACGTTGGTGCAAGTATGATTCAAAATACTTCAAAATTAGGTTTCTCAACAGCAGAAGATGAATCTAAAGACAAGTACGAAAAACTTAAAGATACAGTTTCAGAAGAGATGAAAAAGGCATTCAGACCTGAGTTCTTGAACCGTATTGATGAAACAATCGTATTTGCTCATCTTTCTAAAGAAGAAATCAGACAAATTGTTGACTTGATGTTGAAAGACTTGTTCAAACGTCTTGCCGAAAAAGAACTTAATGTTGAAGTAACTGATGAGGTTAAGGATCACTTGGCTGAAAACGGTTACTCCGAAGCCTACGGTGCTCGTCCGTTAAGACGCTTGATTCAACGTAAAATGGAAGACAGCTTGGCAGAAGAAATTCTTTCAGGTAAGTATGGTTCCGGTGATACAATAAAAGTAACACTTGTTGACGGTAAAATTTCTTTTGAAAAAGCTGCAAAGCGTAGATCAAGAAAGGCTGTCGAAGAAGTTTCAACAGTAGAATAAATATAAGTAAAATAAAAAGGCGGCGGTGAAATTTTCACCGCCGCCTTTTTTATTATGATAATCTTTCTAAAACTTCAGGTTTTAAAACTTTTAAATCAACAAGAAGCTTAACGTATTTTTCCATTGCGCCCCCGGGGTTCAGCCAGCTATGGTCGGCAGCGTAAGAATTTCTGAGGACTTTATTAAATTCTTCTTTATTTCTAAATAAATTAAATGCTCTGTCAAGTGCGTTAGCAAATTCCCATCGGTTATGTTGAAGAGCGTCCAAATAGTTATCAAACTTAGGTCTGAAGTTTGCAAATATAGCATTAATTCCGTCTGTCAGTCCGTCAGTTAAGCCACCGACTTTGTTAACAATCGGGATAGCGCCGCTAAATGCTGCAATTTCTTTATGAACAAGTCCGCAAGGTTCAAACCAGCTTGACATAATTGTAAAGTCAGACATAAGTTTACAACCGTCGTATCTTCCCGGCTCTGAGAACACTCTTGCAAATACTATTCTGGCTGCGGCTTTTTGTCCGTATTTTTGAGCAATTCTTCGTTTTACGTCAAGTAATTGTCCTATATGTACCTGATCTCCGACACCTTGAGCGTAAAATACAGGTAAATCCCCTTCGCCGTGGTGTCTTTCAATAAATTCCTCGGTTGCCTGAGCGAATATATCCAAACCTTTTTGGTCTACAATTCTGCCTGCGGTTGAAAATACAGTCGTGTCTTTTTTAACGCCTTCAAGGTTGGTCATATCGGCAAGTTCAATGTTTAGAGGATTTCCCTGATTGTTTCTTGCCATATTGATTTCTTCTATTACCTTATTCAGGTAAATTTCTTTGTTATGGTTATGGATATCAATGATATCTTCACCTTCTTTTGGAATTCGTAAAGAATCCTTTTTAAGCCCGACAGCCTCTTCAATTTTAGAGGCGATTTCTTTTGTAAGCGTATTGTTAACTCTGTCACACCCGTTTGTTATTGGTCGGTATCCCATATTTTCGGTTGGAACCAAATTCGGATTAACATCATTTTGACGTGCAATATATTTTAAGTGTTCAATATCACCGTATTCATGGTATCTTGCACGCATTCTGAATATATCGTGATTTGCTCCGCCAAATCCGCTGTGTGAAGCCATTTCATGCCCGTAACCTTCGGAAACAGGTATGATAACATCAGAATACGCTGCTGCCATTGTTTGCGGGTTGAGGTTATTTCCGTGGAAAAGTCCGTTTAGAGAATCTCCGTTTAAACTTACATTTTTCGGCATCCAGGCGTTTCTTGTAATCATTGCGGCATGTTCACCAAACATTATATTAAGCAGTTTTGGCTGAGAATGACAAACATTGCCTGCTAATCCTGCATTGTGCATAATAGTTAAAACTGGAGTTTGGTACATTGTATCTGCAATTTCAGGATTTAAACCGAAAAATCTTTTTGCTGTAGTTAAAAGTTTCATCATTGCGCTTATTCCGCCGGTTTGCCAATCGTTACCTATAATAAGGTCGGCTCTTAACGGTACTGTGGAATTTTCTGCATTTCTTAAAAGGTGTTCATAGAAAAATTTGTCGAAATATGCAAATCTTTCGGTTTCACCTGCCTCATGGGTTAAATTATTATATATGTTTTTTGCGTTTCCATCGACAACCGGGCCGTCCATTCTGAATTTATCGGATTTATAAAATACCGCGTCGTATTTTATTGTTGCTTTTGGCGATGTAATTCCCTGCAACGGATCGTATTTAATTTTTAGGCGTCCGAAAGTTAATTCAAACGGTTCTCTTTTTTCAATTGCTGCGCTTACTTGTTCTGCGATACCTTTTTCAAGCCAATTGTTTAAAAGTTTTAAGTCAACAACCTGTTCTAAATCACGAGCCATATAAAGTTCTACGGTTTCATTTGTTTTACCTTTATCCGTGTATACAGGAACAGACATTGTATCAATTCTTTCAAGTCTTGCAATCGGTTTGTTCGGAGCTTTTGAGCTGATATAGTTAAATGTTCCGTCTGCTTGTCTTACTATTGAATAATAAACATTATCTTCAACTTGTCCTAAATAAAGCGGGGTATCCACAACTAAGCGTACATGCTGCTTCCCGTTTGTTATAGCACCTAAATTTGCAAGAACTTCTCTTGGTACGACAGACATTCCGCCTGTACTTGTAAAGTTTTTATATTCGGACGTAGGAATCCTTACCATAACTTCGTCTTTAGGAATAATTCCCGAGCGGTCAACAATTCCGAATATTCGCTTAACTGATTCTTTTCTAAGACTTGTTTCTAATTCTCCCGTATGCTTACCGTAACCGTTTAAGACAGATGCCAGATTAAGATGCATTCCGTTAACTTCGACAGGAGAAAGATGTATTTCTTGTAAACCTACAGCTTTAGCCGGTTGAACTGCAGATTGCAGTCCAGACACAACTTCTTCTCTTAAACCTGCAATTTGACCGTCCTGCCATTTCCCCAAGTCTTTTATTTGTCGATCTTTATCTTCTAATCCTCTGCTGATTTGACCTGCTAAACCTTCGGTTGATTCTTGTATTTTCTTTTCTAAGTCTGTCGCCAATTCGGATACGGAATCTTGGATTTTTTTATCAATACCGCTTAAATCAGGTGCTGATTTATGTATGTTTTCCTGAAGTTTAGACAGTTCAGAAGACGTCTTTTCTAAATTTTTTGCTAATTTTGATACAATTTTATTCAATTTACCGTTTTTAACCGCAAATGCTGTTGTAACACCGAGTGATGTTAAAGCTATTGCCGAACTTACATAAGTAATTGTTTTGTTATTATTTCTGTTTTCAGAAGGGCTGACACTTAAAGCTGCAGTATTAGTGACTGTCGAAGGTTTCTTTTCGTTAAAGTTCTTTATTAAATTTGTGTTGCTATCTCCCTTAAAGCTTATTTTAGTTACCTTACTCATAAGCGAGACCCCTTTCGTTTATATATAAACTCTGAATATATTTTTTTTTGCTGTTTTGCACTGTAATATTTAAATTATTGTTACAAATACAAACTAACCTCATGCAGATAAGATTATTTTATTATACTCTGAACTGTTTGTAAAGTGATAAACTATCTTATTGTTATTGAAATTTTTTTGTTTTGTATAATAATATTTTTATAATAAGAAGGAGTATTGTCATGTTAGAAAGAATTGAAAAATTACAAATTGCAATTTTAGGATTATTATTAGCTTCTGGGCTTATTGTTGCTGTTAAATCCGGAGTTTCTCAATTTGCGAAAAATTCTGTATCCGTTACGGGTTCTGCTTATGAGATTGTTGAATCCGATTCGGGTAATATTGATTTAAATCTTAGTGTACGCAGACCTACGAAAACTTTAGCTTACCAAACTGCTAAAGCTCAAGTTCCTGTTGTTTTGGAGTATTTAAAATCAAAAGGTTTTGATACCGAAAAAGATGTTAATGTGAAATCTGTTTCGGGTTATGAAACTTACAGATACACACCAAGCGGTGTAAATACTAATGAAATTGCTTACTATAATCTTTCTCAATCAATTACCGTTAAATCCGATGATGTTAATAAAATTAAAGAAACAGCTTTGGATATTACTTCTTTAATGGATAAGGGTATTGATATCGAAGCAAGAAATATCAGTTATTCATATTCAGGCTTGTCTGATTTGAAAATAAAACTGTTAAATAAAGCTACTAATGATGCAAAGCAAAGAGCCACTGCAATGCTAAAATCGACTCATAACTCTGTCGGCAAAATTGAATCTGTCAGAATGGGTGTATTTCAGATTACTCCTGTGGATTCAACCGATGTTTCCGATATGGGTATAAATGATACATCTACTATTGAAAAGAAAATTACAGCGGTATCAAATGTAACATTTAGGATTAAATAATATAAAAGATTTTGAGATAAAATAGCAAAACATCTGAATATCCGATTTTATTATATATTGAAATAATATAGATTAAATTTCTTTTATTAAGCGGCAGCGAAACTTGTTTCGCCGTCGCTTTTATATTAAAATGTAATTATGACAAGACTTATTGGTATTTCTGATATTCACGGCGAATATGATAAATTATGTGCCGTTTTGGATAAGATTATCCCGCAAAAAGACGATACGATTGTTTTTATGGGGGATTATATTGACAGGGGCAGAAAATCCCGTCAGGTTGTTGATAAAATTCTTGATATGCAGGAAGTTTGTAACTGTGTTTATTTAATCGGCTCGCATGAATACGCGCTTTTACATGCTTCAATCGATGATTATTACAATTATTTGTTTTGGAATTACGGCGGTGATGCGACTGCCGAAAGCTATGGTTCTTTTGATAATATTTTTAAAGTTCATGGCGACTTTTTTAACTCACTAAAACCGTATTATTTAACTGATGATTATTTATTTATCCATGCGGGGATCAGAGTCGGTGTTCCCCTTGAAAACCAAGATTTAACAGATATGGTGTATATCCGAAGTGAATTTTATAACCGAAAACATGGTTTAAAACAAAAGATTATATTTGGTCATACCGAATTTGAAACTCCTCAGATTCATGATGATAAAATCTGCATAGATACGGGTTGTGGAAAATATAAAGATGCCCCGTTAACAGCCATTATTATCGAAAATGGTGTGGAATCTTTTATTTCATCCAATGAGTAATTTTGTAAATCTTATTAATGATTTAGTCTGAAATCTCCGTATAATACTTTAAGTGCCCCAGCGAATGCTCGACTTGAAGAAATTCAAATTTTTATAAGGTATTAAACTCATATAAAGTATATCTTTAGTGGCGGTTTGTTAGTAATATATGTATTGCTATGTTTTTTGCAGTGTCAAACAGGCAAGTGGACAACAGAGCAAAAATTGGCAAAAATAAAAAGGGTCTGAAACCCTTTACTCATAAAAAATTGCGCTTGGCGCGATTCGAACGCGCGACCTATCCCTTAAAAGGGGAGTGCTCTACCTGCTGAGCTACAAGCGCTTATGTCTATTTATATTTCCTAGCTATCGGATTCCTCCGCGTAAGTTCATTTTAGCAAGAACATTTTTTATTGTCAACAACTTTTTTTGAAATTTAAAAAGACTCAGATTTTCTGAGTCTTTTTTTAGATATCGACGTGCTTTTTGGCACATTCAAACATTGAGTTAATCAATGCTGAGTTGCTGTTTAAGTTCATTCCGTTTGTTTCGAGAACTTGTTTAATTCTTTCTTCCCAGATGTTATAGATATCGTTTTTGTCTAAATCCAGGATTTGTCCTATCATGGAAAGCTCTTTAAAATCTATAGGAATCGGATAAGCTCCTCTTAGCATGTCAACTATTTCTACACGTTTTTTACGCGGGAAAGCTTTTAAAAATGTAACGATACTCATTTTTCGTTCTTTAATCATGCTTTTCAGAAGTTCTATGGTATCATCTTTTAGAATTGGTTCTTGCGGAATTTTATATTCTTCAAATTCTTCGGGATTGATATTCATAACTGTTGCGATACGTTCAAGTGTTGTACTTCTTGTCGAGAACGGGATAGTTTCATCAATAAGGTTATACACGTAAGACAGGGTTACTCCTATCATTTCCGCAAAATCTTTTTTATGAAGCGAGTTTTGTTCTAAAAATTCCGATACTTTTTGTGAACTCTTTTTTGCTTTAGTTTCGTTTTTCATAATTTTTGACCTCATTTTTATTTTAATTTAGTTATTATTTATTAATTTGTTAAGCATACACTTTCTACTCCATTATGGTAATATTTATTTACGTTAAAATATTAAGTATAAGAATTATGAAATATTGAAGGGTAAATTTATATGAAATTAATAGTGGGACTAGGAAATATCGGAGATAAATACTGTTTCACCCGTCATAATGTCGGGTTTATGGTTGTTGATAAACTTGCAATGGAAAAGGGGGTAAGTTTTAAATTGGAAAATAAGTTTAAGTGTTTTTTAGGTAAATATAAGCATGGCTTTGAAGATGTAATGCTTATGAAGCCGACGACTTTTATGAACTTATCCGGAGATGCGGTTCAACTTGTGATGAATTATTATAAAATTGATATTGATGATGTAATTATTGTTTATGATGATTTATCGTTAGAGCTGGGGAAGATGAGGTTTCGTCCTAATGGTTCTGACGGTGGGCATAACGGAATTAAGTCCGTTATTAAGTGTGTCGGAACCCAAAATATCGCGCGTTTAAAAATTGGTATCGGTCCTCAGCCGCCTGTTCCTTCTGAAACCTTTGTTTTACAAAACTTCTATAAAGACCAGTTAGAAGTCTTAAAACCTGTCTTAAAACGGGCAATTGAGGGTTTGGAATATTATTTAGATAAGGGCATGTCTGCAGCTCAAAATCAATACAATTAGAATTGAATAATCTTGTATTTAATGATATAATGCAGTGGCATAGAGATATTTTAAAGGAGTAGAGCAAATGAGTTTACAGTTGGCTGAACAATTTGAGGCAAACGAACAATACGAACAAGCGTATGAAGAATATAAAAAAGAATATGAAAAAAATCCTGAAGATTTAGGGCTTTTGGAAAGAATGGGACACTTGTCTATGATTCTTGAAAGACCGGAGGAGGCTTCAGGATACTATTATGAAATTCTAAAACGTGATGTTACCAATCCTCTTGCCTATGAACAGTTAATGACGATTTATGAAAACAAGGATAAGTATAAATATTATATTTATCGAGGAAATAAAAACTCTATTGAAGGTAAGCTTGAATATGCCATAAATGATTTTAAAAAAGCTTTAACTCATGCTCAGGACGATGAAGCTCAGGTTGTTATGACACGTTTGACCCTTGCTAATCTTTATCGTCAAGCAGGTAATACTTTAAAAGCAATTGATGAATATAATTTAATTCTGGATTACGATAACTTACATGAAGAAATTTTCTTACAGCTTGCTGATATTTATATGCAGGATGAAGCTTACCCGAGCGCACTTGACGCTCTTATGAGAGCAAAACAAAAAGGTTTTGACACGGATAGAATCAATGAAGGTTTGGCTGCGGTTTACTTGAAAAGCGGGGATGCAAAAAACGCGATTAAATATACAAAAGATGAACTTTTAAAGATTCAGTGTATGTTAGAGCTCGATGAAGTTGAAGAGGCGTATGCCAAATTAAATGCTTTACCTGAAGAATATAAAAATTCACCGAAATTCTATACATTGCAGGCTCAATACTGCTATTCTTCAAAAAAATTTGATAAGGCTCTTGAATATGTTGAAGAATATAACAAAGTTTCTCCAAATTCGCCGCTTACTTATCAAATGAGAGCTTTAGTTTATGAAGAAAGCGGGGATGAATATAACGCTCATGTAAACTGGGGTCGTTATAATATGCTACGAAAAAATACAGATATTGCAATTAATGAGTTTTTGAACGCTGTTCAGTTAAAATCCGATGATGTAAATGTATTGTTTACGCTTGCTGATTTGTTAATCGAACAGGGTGACACAAATCATGCCGCAGAGTATTATGACAGAATTGCCCAACTTGAACCTGCCAACAAGGAAGCATTGCGCAGACTTGCTCAATTTAGAGAAAGCATAGGTGATTACAGGGCTGAAGTTGAATATTTGGAAAAAATATATAAAGCCGATAAGAATGATTTGAACGCATTAAAAACTTTGGCTAAGGGCTATGAAAAAATCAAGGATAAAGACAGCGCGATTGCTGCGTATGAAAAATTCTTGGAGCTTGTAAAAGATCCGACTGAATACAAGGTTGTGAAAAATAAGCTTGATAAACTTGAAGCAACACAAATAGAAGATTCTGTAGGATTGTTGGATAAAATTATGGGATTTTTCAAGAAGGATTAGTATCATTAACTTTTATCACATTTTTATAAAAAAGAAGCCTTAACGGGCTTCTTTTTTGTATAATTAAATAGTGAACATTAAAGGGGCAGTATGAGCAGATTTATTGGAATTTTCGGGATAATTTTTATATTCGCTTTAGCGTATTTTATGTCAAATAATAAAAAGGCAATTAATTATAAAACAATCGGTACGGGCTTTTTGTTACAGGTTTTACTGGCTGTTTTTATTTTTAAAATTCCTTTGGGACAGCAGATTTTTTTACTTATCGGGAAATTTATTCAAAAACTTCTTGAATTTGCAAAAGAAGGCGGTTCATTTGTTTTTGGCGGATTGATGAGTGAAAAATTTACCGAGATTTTTACTTCAGGCGGACAAATTTTTGCATTACAGCTTATCTGTTCGACTGTATTTATGATGATTTTGGTAAATATTCTTTATCATTACGGAATAATGCAACGCGTTGTTGCAGTTTTGGGTAAGGGTATGAATAAGATTATGGATGTGAGCGGGGCGGAAGCTTTATCAAATGTTGCAAGTGCTTTTGTTGGGCAGATTGTAGCGCAAATTATGATTAAGCCTTATCTGGCGAACTTAACCCGCTCTGAATTACTGGCATCAATGTCAGGAAGTCTGGCATGTATATCAGGGGCTATAATGCCTATTTATATCGGAATGGGAGTTCCTGCAGTTTATTTACTGGCATCATCTGTTATGGCGGCACCCGGTGCGCTTGTTATTTCAAAAATTATTTACCCTGAAACGGGTGAACCTGAAACAAGTAAGGACTTTAAACTATCTGTCAGCAAACGTAACAGACAGCATGTTAACGTTTTTGATGCAATCTCATCAGGTGCATCAGAAGGTATGAAGGTTGCAATAAATGTTGTTGCAATGATTTTAGCATTGGTTGCGCTTGTTGCTATGATTGACTGGTTCTTGGGAGGTCTAGGTTCTTTGATTGTTAAATATTTACACTTTAACCTGACCTCAATCGGAATGGATTTGACTCATTTATCTTTAACTATGATTTTAGGCAAGATTTTTGCTTTATTTGCAATTTTAATGGGTGTTCCCGTGGCAGAAGCAACAACTGTCGGCGGGCTTATGGGTACAAAACTTGTATTAAACGAAATGGTTGCCTATGTGGGATTAACAAATTCCGAATTAACACTTTCCCCGAAAGCCTTTTTGATTACAAGTTTTGCACTTTGCAGTTTCGGTAATTTCGGCTCTATTGCTATATTACTGGGTGGTATCGGAGAATTGGCGCCGAATCAAAGAAAAAACCTGGCAAGACTTGGTGTCAGAGCTTTGATTTGCGGAACCTTAACCTGCTATATGTCAGCTTGTATTGTCGGAATTTTATTTAATTAATATTTTTAACATTTTTTACAGGATGATTTTTTAGCGTTATAATTTTATTATGGAGATAGTCAGAGAATTACGCGAAATACCAAATTTAGCATTAGCCCTGGGTTTTTTTGACGGTGTGCACTTGGGACATCAGGCTGTAATCGGATGTGCCGTTAAAGCTGCTCAGTATACAGGCTGCGGCTCTGCTGTTGTTACTTTTAAAGAACATCCGTATTGCTATTTTAAAGGCGAATCTCCTAAATATATTCTGACGCTTGAAGATAAATATAAATATTTGGAAAAGCTCGGTATAGATTATGTGATAGAGCTTGATTTTGCGAAAATTTGTCACATGACTCCTATTGAGTATTTGGAAAATGTTTTAGTTAAATATTTTTCCCCAAAAGCAATTTCTACAGGATTTAATCATCATTTTGGAGTTGATAAATCGGGTAATGTACTGTTTTTGTCTGAATGTCAGGATAAGTTTCATTATTATTATATTGCGACTCCTCCTGAGTCAATTTTTGGCGATATAATAAGTAGTACTGTTATTCGAAAATATATTAAAAACGGTGTTGTAGATATGGCAGGGTCTATGCTTGGAAGAAAGTTTGCAGTGTCGGGGAATGTCATAAAAGGGCGACAAGTCGGTAGAACAATCGGTTATCCGACAGCTAATATTATTTATCCTTTTGATATTGTTGAGCCGCCTCATGGTGTTTATGACGTTGATGTAGAATTAGATGATGGTTCAATGTATCGTGGGCTTGCGGATTTTGGAGTTGCGCCTACAGTTAAAAATGACGGATATCAAACTCTTGAAACTTATTTGCTGAATTTTGACGGTGATTTGTATGATAGAGATATTAAAGTTCATTTTAATCGTATGATAAGACCTGAGATTAAATTTAACAGTTTTGATGAATTAAAAACACAAATCGAGTTTGATATTCAATCAATGTATTAAAAAAGAGTGAAAGTTAAAACCTTCACTCTTTTTCTATTGTCTGTTTTTTCGATTATAATTCGATATTTTCAGCTAAAATATCCATTTCTTCTGCTGAACCGTAAGCTGAACGGCATCCGCAGTCAACATAGATAACTTCGCCTGTTGTACCTGTAGAAAGGTCAGATGCTAAGTATAACCCAGCTTTTCCGACTTCTTCCAATGCTACGTTTCTGTGAAGCGGAGATCTTGCAACCGCAGCTTTAAGCATTTTAGAAAATCCGCTGATACCCATTGAAGCAAGTGTTTTTACAGGACCTGCGGAAATACAGTTCACACGAACTCCTTTTCTTCCTAAGTCAACAGCTAAGAATCTCATTGCTGATTCTAAAGCGGCTTTTGCTACACCCATTACGTTGTAGCTTGGCACTGAAAGAATTGAACCTAAGTATGTTAAAGCGAAAATTGAACCGCCTTCATTCATTAAAGGTTCAGCATGACGGCAGATTGTCACCAATGAGTACGCACTTACACCCAATGCTGTATCCCAGCCGTCTTTTGAAGTTTCAATGAATCTTCCCATTAAATCTTCTTTTTTAGCAAATGCAACTGCGTGAACTACAAAATCAAGTTTTCCGTAAACTTTTTCGCATTCTTCAAAAACTGCTTTAACTTCTTCTTCTTTTGTAACATCACAGCTCATAATAACTTTAGCATCCATACCTTCAGCAATCGGACGAACTCTTTTTTCCATTGCTTCGCCTGCGTATGTGAAAGCTATATCAGCACCTGCATCATGTAATTGTTTTGCAATACCGTAAGCAATCCCGTGAGTGTTAGAAACTCCGAAAATTACCCCTTTTTTGCCTTTCATTAAATCCATGTTAATTTCTCCCTAACTTATTGTATAAATTTACCCTCTAATTTTATCAAGAACAAAGAATTAAAGCAAATTTGTAACATGTAAACAAATGTAAACAATCTTGAATCTTCTGAAATCACGCTTTTCCAAAAGTTTTTATATATATAAGAGAGTTTTAATTTGGAGAGCAAAA
Source organism: uncultured Candidatus Melainabacteria bacterium (assembly GCA_947570135.1). Classification (GTDB taxonomy): domain Bacteria; phylum Cyanobacteriota; class Vampirovibrionia; order Gastranaerophilales; family Gastranaerophilaceae; genus Zag111. Next base: position 70,127 of record CANOTP010000008.1, read on the forward strand.
CAAAGTGAGCATTAACGGTGTAAACCAAAATCAAGATATTCAAAAGCTTCTTAAGCTTATGAAAGGCGCTCAAGGCAAAAAAGCCGGAGCTGCTAATAAAATGCCTGCTCATTTAACTATGAATGGCTCTATTTTCAATGCTCCTGGTTTGGGAAATAATGCAAATACTATTAGTTCAGTTAGAGGTAATCAAAATACATCTAATGCAAGAAACCTTGAAGGTACTCAAACTACTGATAATGTAGTAAAAGCAAATACAACAAAAGCTGTTTCCAATGTTGCTAAAACTGATGCTTCATCAAAAACAGAAGCTGCTAAAGGTCAAGAATCAAATGAAAAAGAAAAAGTAGATATCGGAAACTATGATTTTGATAACTTAACAGCAGTTTCTGATACAGAATTAAATGATTTAAAAGATCAATTAACCGAATTAAAAGACGGCGATATTCCTCGTTTTATAGAAATCGGTGTTGATAAAAAATTATCAAAAGTAAAATCAGAGCTTCAAAAACGCGCATCAAACGAAAAAACAACAGGAACAGAAGATGCAGAAAAAGCTGAAAAAGAACAAAACGCAGATCAAGCAAGCGGAAAAGAATCTGTAGCTGAATCAAATAATGCTAAAGGTGATGCTCAAGCTGCAACTCAGCAAACTGAAGCAGGTACTCAAAAAATGAATCAATCTGAATCAGAAATGAAAAGATTGAATTCTAAGATGAAAAAAGATACCAAGAAAATGCAAAAGCAGATGAAGACTGAGCAAAAAGCTATTGATAAAGCTCAGAAACAAATGCAAAAAGAAGCTGAAAAAATTGAAAAAGCTGCTGAAGAAAATGAAATGTTAAATGCTCAGGTTGAAGAAAAACAAGCTCGTCTTTCAGATGAGTCAATTTCTCAGGATGAAAGAACTTCAATCGGTGAACAACTTCAATCAACAAGTACAAAAATTCAAGCAAACCAAACAAAAATGGGTAAAAGCAATGTTAAAATTGCAAAAGCCAGAACAACAACAAATAAAAGAATCAGAACATTAACAAAGACTTCAAAAACTTTCCAAAAGACTCAAGTAGCTAACATGAAAAATGTTCAAGCTAACCAAACCGAATCTAATACAGTAATGAAGGTTGCTGAAAAAACTGATCAAATTGCAGGTTATACTGTAATGGCAGGTCAAGCTACCCAATATGTTGGTAAGGGTATGATACTATTAGGTAATGCAATGGCAAGTAACCCTTATACGGCAGCTGCAGGTGTTGCTTTAGCAAATGCAGGTAATGTTACTGAAAAAGTCGGAACTGTTGTTGAAACTGTCGGTAACTATGGTAAATGTGCCGCAAATATTACAAAAACTGCAGTATATGCAGCTCAAGGTAATATTGCAGGAGCTTTAACTTCAGCAGGCGCTGCAGTTATGTCAGGTATGTCAGCAGGTAAAGCAACTGCAAATATGAGTAAAACTTTTGCAGGTATTGACCAAAAAACAGCTCAAGTTGCTAACAAAGCTTCTCAAACATTACAAGATAAAGCCGGTGAAGTTGCACAACAAGCAACTCAAGAAGCAGGAAAAGCCGCTGAAAGTGCAGGAACTAAAGCCGGTGAAGCAGCAGGACAAGCAGGCGATGCCGCTGGTCAAGCAGGCGATGCAGCAGGTCAAGCAGGTATACAATTTGGCGGTTACTTACAACAAGCAGGTGCAATGTTTGGTCAAACCCAAGGTCCGCAAGTCGCAACTCCTGTCAGAAGCGTTGGCGGCGGTAGAGTTCCTCACATTGCAAGAAGACGTTTCAGATAAGAATCCCTTTCCAAAACTTAGGACAAGGGATTTTTTATTGCCTTTTATTACGTAGAAAGTTTTGTTTTTAGCAGGTTATTATCAGCTTCAAGCATTATACTTAAATATAAAAGTTTGTGAGTAAGACTTTGTGAAGGTTCAATATATTGAACTCCTGCTCTTGTTTCCGTAGCTGCTACAACTTTTGCTTGGGTGTGTATGGTTATATCCTTATAAGTTAAATGCAACGGTATTATATCACCTTCTTTAAGTGTGTTATTATGCTTTAAAGCTACTCCTCCTCTGGATATATCTATTAACCCTTCTACGCCGTCTTGGGTGGATTCCAGTGTCACAGGATGAATTAAAGAGCTTATATTAAACCTGTCATATTGACGTCGTTCTTCTTGTGTCCTAAGAGTTAACCCTTCTGTATCTGAGTCTGTTGTGACGTCTGCCGTACAAGTTATTCCGAGGTTAAATACGGTTATTAAGACCATTATTATGACGAATATTTTCTTCATACGTTTATTATAACATCTGAAAATAAAATATTTTGCTAATTGAAAATAAAAAGACCTATCTTTTTAGATAGGTCTTTTGTGTTATTTTATTAAACTTATTATTATCTGAATGAGATTGTATTATCTTCAAGTAAGATGTTTAAGTATAATAATTTGTTTGCTGTTGCTTTATCTAAGTTGATAAATGATGCACCTGCTCTTGTTTGTGATGCAGTAACAACTTTTACGTCTGCTTTGATGTCAAGATCTGCGTATGTAAGGTGTACAGGTATTACATCACCGACTTTAAGTTTATTACTGTGGGTTACTGCTATACCGCCTCTTGATACGTCTAATAACTCATCGATACCGTTATTTGTCTTTTCAAGCATTACAGGGTGTTCGTTTGTAGCTATTCCGAATCTCATATATTGACGTTTATCAATAGCTTCGACATCGTTATCATCAACTTTTTTCCAAGTAATTTTGCCGTCTTGTTTGTCAGTAACTACATCCGGATTTGGTCCAGGTCCAGGGCCAGGTCCGGGAGGAATAATCGGGTTATCTCCGCCGCCGTCAACGATTACAAGCGGTGTGCCGTCAACTTTGCCGTCATCAGGGTCAACTGTTGTTGTGTTGCCGTTGATTGTTTCATCTCCGTCACCTGCAGGGTAATAGTAGTTACGTTCGGTTTCACCTCTGCCAATTCCTGTTACATCGTCAGGTCTTACGGCTTTACCTACAGGAATGTTGAATGAATCAGGGTCAACTACGCCTGTAATTTTATTTGTTGAATCGTCTTTTTTCTTGGTGAATCCGTTTTTATTAAATCCTGCGTAAACTCCGTTTGCGTAAACATTATCTGCTACGATATTCATTTTACCGTTATCAATTACTGCATTTTTAATTCTTACGGTAGAATTAGCCCAGGCTTCGTGGTTACCGTCAACCAATTCTTTTGTTGGTCTGATATTGTGGTTAATATCTAAAGCTTTAACAGTTACGCTGTTTGGAAGAACATCTGATTTAAATTCTCCGTCATTACGTCCGTCAAATTCGTAACCGTCGTGGCGCGGTCCGAAGTAATCCGCAGGGGTTACAGATTTGTCGTTGATATGACCAAGGTTTTCAATTTCTAAGTTTTTACCTCTTGTAATTACTGTCATATCGCCTTCGGCTGTGATATTATCGATTTTTGTGTTTCCTGCGAATTCAACATACATATCGCCTTCTCTGGCTATCATTGTTGATACTGTGTTTTTGGTAACTTCTTTATCTCTGCCGTACGCGTTAAAGCTGTTTTCTTTTAAGTAAATGCTGTTGTTAGCCAAAGCATCCATTTTATAGTTATCCGCATCTGTTTGGACAAATGTAATCATATTATCTTTTGTACCGATGTTGTTGTCGGCAATAAGTGAGATACCCCGGCCTTCAATATTTGTTCCGCCGTTTTTGTTAGCGTTAACCATGCTGTATTTATGTTTGCCTTGCGGAGTATTAGAGTTGCCGAAATCATCGTCAACGGTTAAGATTACTCTGCCGTCTGCTTTAATTGTATCAATATTCATATTTGAATCAATTGCTGCGTAGTTAATTACAAGGTCATTGCCTGTTTTAGCAGCATCTTTTGTTGCCGCTTTTACATTACCGTTAACTTTTGCGTTAATTGATTTTGTAAAATCACGTGCTCCTTGAGCTTTCGGTCCGATGCCCGTGCTGTTTGTTAAGCCTGTTTGTCTTACAGGTTCTCCGATTGTACCGTTAGTAACATCCATTGTTAAGTTGCCGCCTGCATTGATAAGAGTTTTTTCAACTCCGTTGTTCAGGATGCTTCCGTCTACAACAGTTAAGTCAATATTTTTACCTGCTGTTAAGTTATTTGCAGTTTGGTTGTGACCAAGTGAAAGGTTTCCGTTTGTACTGTTAACAGTTAAGTTACCGTTAGCGTTAACAATACCTTCAACGTTTACTGCGCCTTCGGTTCTGCTTGTTTCTGTTTTTGTGACCGTATTGTTAATGTTAATATTATTATCACCGTTTACTCGTCCTGTTGAAGCGATTCTTACACCTTTATCGCCTGTATTTGTTATATTAATATTTCCGACTGAATGTACGTTTCCGCTTATGCGAACAGCATCAGAACCTTCATTTATAATATCTAAGCCTCTGCCGTTTTCAACTTCGCCTTCGATATTCAAGCCTTTTGCTCCGTTGTTTGAAATATGTGTATCGTTATCTTCGTTATGAACTTTCGCGCCTCTGTAGACATAAAGTCCGCCGTTTTGGTTTGTATTAAGAAGTGAAAGTTTTCCTCTTCTATTTGTAATAGTACCTCTGTTATTGACTTTTAAATCGCCTTTTGTATTTTTTACGGTTGTGATACCTGTACCGTCAATTGCACCGTTTACAATAAGTCCGTTTTCACTGTTGTTTATGATATTGGTAAGGTTTTTACCGTTAACTGTTCCGTCAATTGTAAATGCTCCTGTACCTTCTGCATTTGTCATATCAAGATTATTGTTAGCTGTTATATTGGCACCTGTTTTAACGTTAAACTCACCTCTGTTATTAAGCATTGTAAGTTTACCATTATTATTTGTAACTTGTCCTGTTACATCAAATCCTGTGCCGTTGTTTGTCATGTTTGTAACGCCATTATTGGTGAAGTTACCTCCAATAGTAAGTTTTCCTGAATTTGCAGAGTTAAGAACTTCTGTGGTACCTGTGTTTTCAACAGTACCGCCAAAAGTCATATTTCCTGAACCGTTGTTTGTAAATGTAGCTTTATCTTGAGTATTTTTAACGGTTCCGTTAATATTGAAGTTTTGTCCGTTATTAATATAGTTGCCGTTTCCGTTATTTGTAAGATTTGCGCTGATAGTAAAATCTTCACCGATGTTTGTATAGTTACCTAAGCCTGTATTGTTAACAGTACCGCCAAGGTTAAAGTTACCTTTGTTGTTTGTAATATCAGCCTGACCGACGTTAACAATTTCACCTTGAGTAGTAAAACCTGAGCCGTTGTTCGTCATTTTCAAGCCTTCAGCATTGATATGGGAATTTGTGCCTGTAGTAAATGCGCCTGTTCCGTTATTTGTCATTGTTAACAGACCGTCAGAATTTGTAACGCTGCCGTTTACTGCGAAGTTTCCTGCACCTTGGGTGTTTGTAAATGTTGCATTACCTGCGTTTGTAAATTCTCCACCGATAGTCATGTTACCTTTTTCGTTGGTAACTAATGCTGTACCGATATTTTTGATAGTTCCGGCTGTAGTAAGTCCGCCGTTGCCTCTGTTTTCAATAGTCAAATCTTTGTTTGTATCAATTGTGGAGCTTGCTTTTGCGTTGAATGCTCCTTTTTCGTTCTTTAAAGTTAATTTACCGTTTCTATTAGTAATATTACCAGTTACATCAAATCCAGTACCTTCGTTAACCATTGTTGTAACACCGTCATTAGAGAAGTTACCGCCAACAATTAATTTGCCTGAATCTTTAGAGTTGATAATATTAGTTGTTCCAACATTATTAACGGTTCCGCTAAATTCCATATTTCCTGTACCGTTGTTTGTAAAGTTTGCAGTACCTGATGTATTTTGAATTGTTCCGCCAAGATTAAAGTTTGAGCCGTTATTTTCAAAGTAGCTGTCACTGTTATTGGTGATATTTCCATTGCTGCCAATAGTGAAGTTTCCGTTATTATTTGTATAATTACTTATACTTCTGCTGTCAATACCGCCATTAATAACAAATTCAGAACCGTTATTGGTCATATCAAGACCGTAAGCATTAATTTGAGAACCATTATTGGTTTTGAATGCTCCTGTTCCATCATTTGTCATTGTTAAACTGCTATTTGCACCTGTGTTATTGATAGTTCCGTTAACAGTAAACGCACCTGCTTCATTATCGTTTAGGAAAGTTGAGTTCCCGTTATTAGAGAATGTGCCTCCGATAATCATATCGCCTGCTTGGTTTGTAACATTAGCCGTACCATTATTTGTAATTGTGCCTGCTGTTTTTAAACCGCCAACACCTGTATTTAACATAGTTAAATTACCGTTTTGGTTATCAATTCTGCCTGCGCTGACATTTAAACCTCCGCCTGCGTAGTTGTTAATTGCAGTATTGCCTTGGGTGTTTGTAATGTTACCGTTAATGTTAAGTTCACCGATATTAGGGTTTCTTGGAGCTGTATCGGTACCTGCAAGAGCTCCGTTTTGAATTAATAATTCGCCTTGGTGGTTAATAGTACCGCCAATGTTAGCTCCTCTATCTCCAAAGTTGATAACTTTTAAATTGCCTGTAGTATCAATGTTACCTGTAATATTAAGCTTAGTATTAGTATTACCGTTAGATTCATCATCTGCAATTACATTATCTGTAGGGCCCGTGATATTTATAAATGATTGACCGGGACCGTTTAAAATTGTAGTTGTTCCGTTATTTTTAATTTTACCGGAAATGTTTAAATCACCTGTGTTATTTTGGATATTAACCGTTCCGTTTTTAGCAATGTTATATACATTACCTTGAATATTTGTACCAACTGCTGATGTTGAATAATTTCCGTAAGGTTCAGCAGTCTTAATTGTAATAGTTCCGTTTGAATTTACAAAGTCAGTAGCGTTAGAATATGTTCCGTTAACAATGCTGTTAAATAAAACATCAGCTCTTGATTTTGTTGTCTCCATTTTTGACTGATTTATTCCTGAGATAACTCCGCCGTTTTGTCCGATATTAACAGCTTTCCCTGCCAAAGTTACATCTCCGACTGATAAAACCTTACCGTCAATAGTAATTGTTCCACCATTTTGGTAGTATTTTTCTCCACTGGCGAATCTGTCAACATAGTTGCCTTCAATATCTTTATATGCATTGTATTCTCTTGCATCAGGTGTGTAAACTCCTAATGAGCCGACGTTAAGTACGCCTGAAGCTCCGACAATCATACCGTTAGGTGAAACAAATACAGCTTTACCGTTAGCAAAAGCTCCGCTGCCGTTCAAAGTGTTAACAACACCGTCAATTTTAATTTGATTATCAACAAGGTTTACAAAAGAACTCATTCCGCTGTTAAAGATAAGGTTAGCAACATCTCCGTTTTTAAGATTGAAATTGGTATAGTGTCTTGCTCCTATTGAGCCTCCACCGCTTGTCCATTTAGGATTAATATTATAAACACCATTAGAACCCGTCACCCCTGTAATGTTAGTTGAGGTTACGGCGCCTAATGCTCCAAGCATTGTCGCTTGCTGGATTACTAATGCTCCTGTGAGAAATGAGGCGATTAATTTTCTGTTATTCTTTTTTCTACCGTTTCTCATAATCAATCCTTTCGTTGACTTTGTTAGCTAATCATTTATACTGGCATGGTACTACTATACCATATATAATTATTAACGGTCTTTTTTTTATAATATTTAACATTTTGGAGAAATTTTTACAAAACTTAACTTAAAACAACAGGTAGATTAGTTATCTAATCTACCTGCTACTTTTATTAAGTTTTTGTTATCTTTTCGGAATGTTATTTACATCTTCAAGAATCATATTCAGATATAATAATTGGTTTGCTGTTGCTTGATCGAGGTTTACAAACATTGCACCCGCTCTGTTTGATGTTGATGTTACGACTTTAACATCAGCCTGAATATCAAGTCCGCCGTATGCGATGTGTACAGGAATTACATCACCGACTTTTAAGTTGTTGTCGTGGGTTACGGAGATTCCGCCTCTTGATACATCCAGAAGTCCTTCAACTCCGTTTGCTCTTTCAATTGCAACAGGGTTTTGGTTATCTGTTACTCTGTATCTCATAAATTGACGTTTGTCGATTGAATCTACGCTGTTATCAAGGATTTTTCTTTGGATATAAGTTTGTTTTCCGTAGTCGTCATCGTCATCGTCTGAGTCAGCGTCGGCATCTGCATCAGCGTCAGCATCAGCATCGGCATCGGCATCGGCATCGGCGTCAGCATCAGCATCGGCATCGGCATCGGCATCGGCGTCAGCATCAGCATCGGCATCGGCGTCAGCATCGGCGTCAGCATCGGCATCGGCATCGGCGTCAGCATCGGCGTCAGCATCAGCATCGGCGTCAGCATCGGCGTCAGCATCGGCATCAGCATCGGCATCGGCGTCAGCGTCAGCATCAGCATCGGCATCAGCATCAGCATCGGCATCGGCGTCAGCGTCAGCATCAGCATCGGCATCAGCATCAGCATCAG
>CANOTP010000009.1 GCA_947570135.1 uncultured Candidatus Melainabacteria bacterium
ACAAAATACTACAAGAACGACTAATGCGGCAGTTCTGAAGTCGTTATAATACAAGCGGCGCGGATGATTACATCATCCGCGCCTTACTTTTATTATTTTACTACTTTATTTAATCCGTGTGGTTTATCAACATTTCTGTGAAGTTTTAAGGCTGTTTCAAGTGCCAAAAGTTGGATTATTATGGCAATACATATTGTTTTTACAATAGGTTTTTCACAGCTTGTGTTTACGTTGTATGTTGATTTAACCTGATTTGTGCGGTTTCCGATTAAACAGATTGGTGGATTATAGTTTTCTTTTATTGAATTTAAGTTTTTTATTGCAGTGTACGTGAATCCGTCATTTAGTATATAAATCAGTACTGATTTTCTATTATTAAGGATTGCGACATGACCGTGCATAAATTCACCTAAGATTGAAGAATTTGTATTGATATAAGATGTTTCTTTAATCTTTAAGGAGGCTTCTTTTGCCAGTGCGTAGCTTTGTCCGTCTGCGGTTATAATAATGTGCTTATATTTAGATATAAACCTTGCAAGCTGCTTAATTTTCGGGTGAAGCGAGTATGCTTCTTCAATAAACGAAGGAATTGTTTTTAAATCCAAGATATAATCATAGATATCAATTCCTTTATCTTGAGCAAATTTTAGCGCTAACAGAGTTGAACAAAGAATTTGTGATGTAAAAGATTTTGTTGCCGCAATACTTTTTTCTTCGCCCGCGTGACAAGCTAATTTATAATCTGAGGCATTCCAGATTGTAGAATTTTCTTTGTTTGTTATGCAAAGAGTTTTTACGCCGAATTCTTTAGCTTTATCAACTGCTCTGTTTGTATCTGTTGTTTCGCCCGATTGGGTTATAAATATATACAAAATCCCGTCTTGGTGAGCGATTGTTTCGTTTAGTAAAAATTCGCTTGAATATACTGCTCTGGCTTCGATTTTAGATATTGAGCCGAAAAGTTCTGCCGCGTATCTGGCACAATGGTAAGATGAACCGCTTGCAACAATGATAATCCTATTTATATCTTGCGGAGTTTCGATATTAATGTTTCCGTCTTTATCAAGATATGAATCGAGGATTATTTGCGAAATTTCGGATTGCTCCAAAATTTCGCGTTCCATACAGCTTTGTTTTCTTTTCATAAATAAATCAAACAGCATATTTTAAATTAACCTTCCAACAGTCCCCTAAGCATTTCGTTAACTGTTTTAGGGTTAGCTCTGCCTTTTGTTTCTTTCATAATTTGACCGACGAAGAATCCTAAAAGGTTCGTTTTACCGTTTCTATAAGCTTCAACTTCATTTGGATGAGCGTATACAACTTTTTGAACGATTTCTTTAATTGCGCCTTCGTCTGTTATCTGGCTTAAGCCTTTTTTCTCCACGATAGCTGATGCTTTTGTGCCTTCTTTCAGCATTTCTGTAATAATTTGTTTACCGATATTATTTGAAATTGTTCCTTTTTCGATTAAGCCGATAAGTTCAGCTAAGTTTTCAGGAGTTAATTTTGTATCGGAAATTTCAATGTGATCTTCTTTTAAGTATGCTGCAATTTCGCCCATAATAAAGTTTACTGCGATTTTTGGAGTTGCACCCAATTCCAATACTTTATCAAAGAACAGTGCAAGTCCCATTTGTTCAACTATTACATTTGCGTCGTATTCGCTTAAGCCGATTTCCTGGTATCTTGCGCGTTTTTGAGAAGGTAATTCAGGCATTTTATCTTTAATTACTTGAACCCATTCTCTTGAAATTTCAAGCGGCATCAAATCCGGTTCCGGGAAGTATCTATAGTCATGTGCATCTTCTTTTCCTCTCATTGAACGGGTTTCTCGAGAGTTATCATCCCATAACCTTGTTTCTTGAACAACTTGTCCACCTTCTTCTACGATATCGATTTGTCTGTCAATTTCGTATTCGATAGCACGTTGAAGTGCAGAGAAGGAGTTAACGTTTTTGATTTCCGCGCGGGTACCGAATTCTTTAGATCCTTTTGGCATGATTGAAATGTTAGCGTCACATCTCATTGAACCTTCTTCTAAGTTACCGTCACAAACTCCGATATAGCGAACGATGTTACGAAGTTCTTCCATGTAATTGCGGGCTTCTTCTGAAGATCTCATATCAGGTTCGGATACGATTTCTAAAAGCGGTGTTCCTGCACGGTTTAGGTCAACTAAAGAATAGCTTGATCCAGCAAGTCCATCTGCGCCTGCGTGAACAAGTTTGCCTGCGTCTTCTTCCAAGTGAGCTCGGGTAATACCGATTCTTTTACCTTTTATATCAAGGTAACCGTTTACACAAATAGGTTCGTCGTATTGTGAAATTTGATAACCTTTCGGCAAATCAGGATAGAAATACTGTTTTCTGTCAAATTTGCAGCGTGAAGGAATTTCACAGTTTAGCGCCAAACCTGTTAAAATACCCATATTTACAACTTCTTTATTAAGTACAGGCAACACACCCGGCATACCTAATGTAATAGGGCTTGTTAAGCTGTTAGGTTCTTGCCCGAACTCGTTTTTATCGGGTGCAAAGATTTTTGATTTTGTTTTTAATTGTGCGTGGACTTCCAGCCCGATAACTACCTCGTATTTGTCTCTTAATTCTTGATCCATTTTATTATATCTCCTTATTTGACTTTATTTTATCACAAAGGGGTAAATATTACTACCAATTTTCTATGAAAAAACAGCAAAAAAATTTTTTACGGTTTTTGTAATATCATAAGAAAAGATAGGAGATTAAAAATGCAAATACAAAATGTAACTTTATCACAAAATAATTATTCACAAAAACATAATCCGAATTTTACGGCAATCAGAAGTGTAAAATGCGAAGGGTTATATAAAAAATATCCTGAACTTGCTAATAACCTTGTTTCGGCTTTCAAAGAAAACCCTACGGCAATGGCGTTTTGTAAAAAATATGATGTAGATATTGTTTTTGCTGCTATAAAACAAATGCAAGATACTGTTGAAAGTTCTATACATATAGTCTTTGATAATATTTCTAAAAGTAAAGTTAGAAGGTTTTTTGAAGGAGTTTTAGGAAAGAATGATGACAAAGTAGTTTTGCATGCTTGGGGAAATGAATATTCCCTTCCGTGCAGTATAGAAAAAAGTACTCAAAATTTGGCTGAACACATTTCACCTGAAGTTAAGACCGCAGAAGGTTATCGCGGTGGAATGTTGGATTCCCATCTTAAAAATGCCGAGGAAAGAATACAAACTGCTCTAAATAAAAGATTAGAGAAAATTTCTAAAAAAAAAGCAAAAGCTGAAACTGCAAAAGCGGCTGAAACTAAATTAAAGACAGATGGTTCAAATTTGCAAAATTCAATAGATGATATGATTGAAAAAAGTTCGTAGGTTAATTACCTCTACCCCTGGTAGGCATTTATCTGATAAGTTTTATCGACATCCCACACATTTACCCCCTGGCGTAGATTGCGTTTTTGTCAATATCAAGAGTTGGCGGAGTGTAATTGTTTATATACTCAATCGCATCTTGAGGTGTTTTTGCTATGTAATAATATTCACGCATGTTTTTGTTTGCGTATTTTTGTTCAATCATTACGTCAAAAAATTCAATCAATTTATCATAAAAACCGTTTGTGTTTAAAAATACTATTGCTTTTTTGTTGTAACCAAGCTGCTTTTGAACAATCATTTCGGATACTTCTTCTAAAGTTCCGAAGCCTCCCGGAAGTGTAATAACAGCATCTGAGATACTGTCGATTTTTGCTTTTCTTTCTCTCATTCCCGCAGTCAGTATAAATTCGTCACATCCGTCTGTGAAAACTCCCATATTATGAAGTTTTTCAGGCATGACACCCGTAACTTTGCCGCCCTGAGCTTTAACTTGCGAGGCACAAGCCCACATTAAGCCTAAGTTGCTTCCGCCGTAAACTATATTATAACCGTTTTGCCCGATTAGGCTGCCTAATTCCTGAGCATCCCGATAATATTTTTCGTCTAAAAAATTACTTGAAGATGCGAATACACATATATTTTTAATCATAGAATTTACCCCTATTCCTCGTTAAATTCTCCGCCGATTCTGTAGTAATAAGAACAGGATATCCCGCTACCGTTGTTTGAGCAATCCTGTTTTAAATTTTCTAAATCCCAGTTATAACCAAGCGGTGTGATTTTCCCGTCAACATAAATATTCATTCCGTAAATATCTTTTCCCCAAGTATTCGGACCTTTCAGCCCGTTCATATCAAACATCATGATAAATGCGGGGTGATAATGGTTATCGTCAAGAATATCTTTTATTCCGATAATTATGTTATTCTTACTTAAATATAAATTATCAAAATAATATTCATCATTAGGGCTTACTTTTGTTCCGTTCATATAATAAGGCGTATATCGAGAAGTCAGTTCATCCTGTTCGGTTAATCTCAGATAAGGTTTTACAAGCCGTATCATCAATTGTTCCCGTTCTTCATTCGTTTTTGCTTTTTTGAAACTTTTTACAATATCCGAATCTGCCTGAGCTGCCATTGCTGTAAAAATATAGTCCATTTTATGATAAGTTTCGTTCCACCGAGAGATGTATGCTGCTTCTTTTGATGAAATAAGTGAACTTGGCAGCAAAAGAAGGATAATTCCAAAAATTACAAATATCGTGATTGAATATTCAATTTTCCAAAATCGTTTTCTCATTTTGCCTTTCTTATAGACATTCGCGGCAGCGAGTGGCTACGCCATATCAATTCGTTTTTTTTCTTCAAGTAATTTTTCATAAACCCATTCGGGGATGAAGTTTTTACCTAAGATAATCTGACCGTTCATAATGTTTGGTGTGTGAAAATCAGAGCCGCCCGTTACGATTAGTCCCAATTCTTCTGCCATTGATGAGAAATATTCAACACAGGCAGGCGAGTGTTTTCTGTGGTAAGCTTCAATTCCGCGAAGTCCGTAGGTCATTAATTCTTTTATCAAAGATTCTGCGATATCTAAATCGTGCGGGTGAGCAATAACAGGGATTCCGCCTGCATCATAAATGATTTCAACAGCATCAAACGGGGTTACTGTTTTTCTCTGGACGTAAACTGGTGAATCATCATGGATGTATTTTGCGTAAGCGTCCATAATGTTATTTGTTCCGCCTGCGTTTGTGATTGCTCTTGCAATATGCGGACGACCGATACTTCCGCCTTCTGCGACAAGTTTTTTGATATCTTCAAACTTAATTTTTATCCCTTCTTTTTTTGATAAAAGAGTGATGATTTCTTTTGTTTGCTTAATTCTTGCTTGCTGTTGGTTTTTGATCAACTCAAGAAAATCACTGTTTGTCGGGTCTGTGAAGTAGCCTAAAATGTGAACTTCGTAGTTTTTGTGCAGGGTATTTACTTCAATTCCTCGAATTATTTCGATTTTGTCCTGAAGTTGTTTATCTTTTATGTAATTTTGTGCCGCGTCATAAGCCAGAATATTATCGTGGTCTGTGATTGCGATAACTTCTAATCCGACATCGAGTGCGGTATCCACGATTTTCTCGGGCGAAAAAACACCGTCGGAAAAATGCGTGTGGATATGTAAATCAGCTTTCTTCCTCACTTTTACTTTCCTCTTCTATATTATTACTACTGTTAAAAATCCTTTTTATTGAGCGGGCTTTTCCTGTTGAAGTTTCAATTTCAACTTCAACGGCATTAATTTGCCTTGTTTTACCCTCTGCAACATCGTAACGTTCAGGTATAGCGGTTAAAAATCGTGATAATGAAGTTTTATATTCCATTCCGATAACTCCGTCGGATGCTCCGCAAAATCCTGCATCCGTAATGTATGCCATCCCGTTTAAAATACTTTCATCGGCGGTTTGAACATGGGTATGGGTTCCAAAAAACGCGCTTAGCCCTTGTTCTGAACAAAACCTGCCAAAACAAATTTTTTCTGCCGTTGCTTCTGCATGAAAATCAAGAGCAATAATCGGTGTAATTTCTTTTATTCGCTTAATTTCATCGGCTACCATTTCCCATTGGGAATCCACAAGGTTCATAAATACTCTGCCTAAAACATTTATAATCCCGATTTTAAAACCGTCTTTTTCAAAAATTCTGCTGCCGACACCTTTTGTTCCTTTCGGGTAATTTATAGGTCTTATAAGTTTATCGGCATTATCGATGTAGCTATAAATGTCTTTTTTGTCCCAAATGTGGTTGCCGCAAGTCATACAGTCAACCCCGTATTCTATAAATTCGTTATAATTTTTCTCTGTTAAACCAAACCCGTGGGATGCGTTTTCAATATTAGCGATAACAAAATCATATTTTTCGGAACTTTGTGCAAGAAAATCCCTGACAGCCTGCCTGCCGGGTTTTCCTACAATATCTCCGAAAAATATAATCTTTATTATGTCTGTTTTGTTTGTCATATTATTTCCTGATTATAAGTTATGTTAAAGCGCACCGAGCAAGCTCGGTGCGCTTTATTTAATTTATTTTGCAATTTCTGTTGTTCTAAACTCTCTTACAACCGTTACTCTGATTTGACCCGGGTAATCAAGTTCGTTTTCAATACGTTTTGCAACATCTCTTGCAAGCTTGCCTGATGCTAGATCATCAAACATTTCGGCTTGAACGATAATTCTTACTTCGCGTCCTGCCTGAACAGCAAATGATTGCTTGATACCTTCGTAGCTGTTAACGATTTCTTCGATTTTTTGAAGACGTTTAATGTATATTTCCAAAGTGTCACGTCTTGCGCCAGGTCTGCCTGCTGAAATTGCGTCGGCAACTTTGACAAGTACCGCTTCAATGGTGTTTGCCACAACATCATCGTGGTGAGCTTCTATTGCGTGGATTACCTCAGGTTTTTCTCCGAATCTTGAAGCAAGTTCAACACCAAGTTGAATATGTGTACCTTCTTGAGTTTGGTCAACTGCCTTACCTATATCGTGCAATAACCCTGCGCGTTTTGCTATTTTTTCGTTTGCCCCGAGTTCTGCTGCGAGCATTCCTGCGATGTGTCCGACTTCAAGTGAGTGTTTTAGGACATTTTGACCGTAACTTGTTCTGTAATAAAGTCTTCCAAGAGTCTTGATAAGCTCTTTATGTAAGCCCATAACACCCATTTCTAATGCTGCGTTTTCACCTTCTGTCCAAATCTTTTTATCGATTTCTTCTCTTGCTTTTTCGACCATTTCTTCGATTCTTACAGGGTGAATTCTGCCGTCAACGATCAGTTTTTCTAATGTTAACTTTGCAATCTCGCGTCTTACCGGGTCAAAGCTTGATAATACAACTGCTTCAGGAGTATCATCAATGATTAAATCTACGCCTGTCAAAGTTTCTAAAGCTCTGATATTACGACCTTCGCGGCCTATAATACGACCTTTCATCTCATCATTTGGCAAGCCTACAACAGATACGGTTGTTTCCACAACCTGTTCTATCATACAGCGTTGCATTGTTGTTGATAAGATTTCTTTAGATTTTTCAAGTGAAATTTCTTTTATTTTTGCTTCGTTTTCTCTAACCAATTGCATTTGTTCTTGAGCCAAGTCGTTTTTTAATTGGTCTAAAAGTGTTCTTTTAGCGTCTTCACAAGACATCCCCGAAATTCTTTCAAGTTCTTCGGTTTGTTTTTGAACAAGTTCAGCTAAATAATCTTCTTTTTCTAAAAGCTGGTCTAATTTGTTTTGTGTTTGGATTTCTTTTTCGGTATATTCTTGAATTTTATCTTCAAGCATATCCTCTCTTTTTGCTAATTTTTGTTCTTGTCTTGCAAGTTCCTGTCTGCGTTCTCTTTCTTCTTCGTTAAGTTGTTCTCTGTCTTCTTGAAGTTCTTCTACGGCTTTGATTTTTGCTTCTTTGTAGAGAATTTTTTCTTTGTCTTCGAGTGCTTTTTTGTCTTTTTCGATAGACTCAAGAGCGTTTTTAACTTTGTTTTTTTGAATAATCAGCATTGCAACCAAGACTATTACCGTAATAGTCGCAATAGCTAATAACAAGGTTTTTGCTTCCATAAAGTTATTTACCTTATCCTTTTCTATTTTTTATAATACACGCAATGTCGGGTACATGTATCCTACCCGTACGTTTATTCGGTTTTTAGTTTAAATAATCCTCATTGCATATATGTTCAAAAAATATTTCCTACTACATCTGTTTATATAATATCATGTAAAACGATTTTTGTATAGGGGGTGGATGGTGGATTTTATGAAAAATTAGCAGTGAGAGGTTTTAACATATAAAGACATTACAGGTAAGCCTCTTTCTTGATTCATTTTTGTTTTTGTTACCTTATTTTCTAAAAATACAGCTCCGTCGCAGTTATCTTTTATCCCGCTTATAATATGAACTTTTACGGGGCTTGAAACACGTTCTTGAATAACTCTTTCTAAATTTGTGTGCTGTTTTTCAAATAAACGTGAATTATGTATTAAAAAGTCATTAATTCCTGAGATAAGTTTTCCAGACATAAGTACAGTATCTAAACCTTCAGGCAATTTTAATCGTATAGCTTGCGCAACAGCATCAATGTATCTGTTGATTGCAAATTTTGCACCTTCTAATGAAATCGGGAGGTTGTATTTTTTAATAAGTTCGGGATTTTCGTTTCGGGCAATTCTTGCATCTCCGATTGCAACCAGTTCTTTTACTGTTTTATCAGAGACATTTAGTTTTGATAGGAAGTTTTTTATTAATGCGGGAACCGATGCTCCATATTCTTCTAGCGGCTGTCCGTCCAAAAGCTGTCTGCCGTCACGGGATTCTGTTATTTGTAAAAAATCTTGTCCGTCAAGTTTAACTTTTTTGATATGACTTACACCAAAGCCGCCGCCTGTTGTGATAAACATTGCGGAATTATCTTCAAACGGTTGTTTTTGTAAACCTGCACAAGCTGCACCTATCATGTCGTTAAATACATAAACTTTACTGTTAAATGTGTTACCTAAGTTTGTAAAGTCGATATTTGCAAGGCTTTCTCTCGTATCAATACTTCTTATGTTTCTTATTCTGTTTATTATGTAAGAATTTTCGCCGTGTTTTTCCGGTCTTCCCGCTATAAAAATATTTATGGCTTCAAGTTGTCTTTCGTTTTTTGTTGGCAGTTTTTCCGTTGCATTTTTTGCCATACTTGTTGCAAAGTGAATACTATCAGAAATCCTGCCGATAAATTCTTCTGAGGATTTTACTCCGCCGGGGCTTAAGTTTTTTGAAAATTCGTCAATAATGGAACCTTTATTAAATAGTTTTATTTTAAAACTTCCGCCTGCAACGCTTGCGCCGATGTCTATTGCGGCTTTGTATCCAAAATTTATATTACGCTTGTTTCTTGAAATTTCCATGAACAAAGACCTCAGGTGTTTATAAAACACCTGAAAGAATTTTTTTGCTAATTATTTTTCTTTACAAGACCCGGGTCAAGGTAAGAGCCTGTTACAAATTTATTGAATAAATATTGGGCTTTTGGGAGCGCAACAGCTAGCAAGAAACTTGAGATTCCGATATTTGCCAAAATATTGAAACATTTTACCCCTTTTGCTTTTTTTGCAAATTTTTCAATATTTCCTGAGCTTGCGGCATTGTTTACAAATGTTTCAAATTCGTTTCTGAATTTGCGCAAATCTCTTAAGTCGACAAATCTTCTCGGATCTCTGATGCCAGATTTCATATATGTTAATTTACCCATTTTGGCTGCGGATTGAGAGAAGAAGCTTTCAGGTTTTGAGTCAATAAAATCAAAAAGAACTTTTGCGTTTCCTGATTTCGGGATTTCGACTGTTCCTGATTCTATGGCTTCAATAAGGTTTTTGTTGCCTAAGATTAGCGGGTCAAGGTCGACGTTAACTTTAAACAGTTTTTTTGCAAGTTTATCCAAACCTTTTGCAATGTAAGCCGGGGTTACAAAGTTCAAAATTATAGAACCTGTCATACGAAAGGCGTTCATATAAGCTTCTTCTTTATTTCGTGATGTAGAAACTCTGCCGACAGTCAATCCTCCGTCAGAGATTGCCATTTTATCAACGGTTCTTAGATTTGCAATTGTAGATACAAGACTTCTTGCGCCTGTGAAAGTGATATCCTTGCCCGTAAACTCGCTAAATGACGGACGAGGTTTTGTATAGTTGCTTACTTGCGGATTCTGAGTTTCTTTTTGTTTACGCAGTTTTCTTGTCAGAGCAAAATTGAGCGGCGGCAGGATAAATCCCATAATTACAGTCGGGATAATAGTTGCTGCTGCAAATTTTTTGGTTAACATTTTTTCAAATACGGATTTATTGTTTTTTATTTTTACTAAATCCGCAACAGCTTCTTGAACATCTTTTTGTGCCATTGAACCGAATTTTTTGATATTATATTCGATACCCTGGAATTTTTTACCGCGAGTTTTGTCAGTTTTAAATAGATTTAAGTTAACAGCAGGGTTGTAGCCTTTTTTAACGATAAATTTATCGACTATTTTTTCTGTTGCGGGGATTCCGCCAAGCCAGATAGCTGATGTAACGTATTCGTCAATGAACCTTTCGCGGGTTGCGTCGTTTGCAATCTCGCGGGATTCTTTCATATTCTCTTTGCGCGCAATCAGAATCTTTGAAGGTGCTTCTATAAAGCAGTCACGTACTAAAAGCGGGTAAATGGTACTGTTATTTCCGATAGCGGATATTATACTTGTTATTGTCATAATTTGTTACCTCAATTCTTTTACTAATAAAACAACTTCTTCGCTTTTGTTTAATATCCTGAAGAAGTTGTGTTTATAAGAATTGATTTATTATTATTTTTACAAGCGCATTACCAATCTTACAACCTCTTCAGGTCGATATGATGGTTTTTATAATGCTTTTGTAAAAAGTTTATTGTCATTTGTGTTTCCTTTGTTTCTTTATTATATAAGAAAACTACTTATTGTCAACTGTTTGTGCTGCTGCATCGGCTTTTGCCGCGCGTTTTTTGTTTAAGGATTTATCTCCGCTCGCACCCATTGCGTACCCGAATGCAAGGTCTAGTGCAATTGCTAATGCAGCGATAGGAGTTTTTAGTTTGTCCGGAATGGTTTTCTTAAATGTTTTTGCAAGATCTTCGATTAAGTATCCTGTAGTAAATGCTTTTGCAATTTTACTTTTTGGAAAACAATAAGGTGCTGCATTAAGAGCAATAGCAGCGGTTAGTGCTCCTGTTTTGTATGCGTTTGATTTTTTATAGGTATTACCTTGTTCTGTTTTAGCTTCGTATCCTATAGGGTTTAGTCTAGAAATATTCATTTAATATTCTCCTTTTTTTATTATTAAATACGAAAATAATAAAATTTGCTCTATTCTAAAGTTTTTTTAAGTTGGTTTATTTTTTCTTCATCTGTTGTCATAAAAAGTATTGTTTTTTCTTTAGAGGTTTCACCTTTTACAATCTTAATTGAAGTTTTTGGAATTTTGAAGTTTTTTGATAAAAATTCAACTAAAGCTTTGTTTGCTTTACCGTCAATTGGTTGTGCTGTAATTTTTATTTTTATGATTTCGCCTTCATTTATAATCTCGTTTTTCTTTGCGTTGGGGGAAATTCTGATATTAATAATTATCCCGTCGGATGTTTGTTTAATCATGTTTTAAATATATCATAAATATCATACCGATAGATGAAATTTTTTTGTTTTTCTTGAAAATCATTAATATAATTTATATCATTATTCTATTATGTCAGACATAGAAATATTTAAAGATATCAAGGAAATTTTATTATCGCAGAACCATACGGAAGAAGATATAGCGCTTGTCGAAAAAGCATATAAGTTTGCAAAAAAGCTTCATGACGGGCAGTTTAGGGTGTCGGGTGAACCTTATATTATTCATCCTTGCGAGGTTGCAAAGATATTAGCGGGGTTAGAAGTTGATATACATACTTTAATTGCGGCGTTTTTGCATGATATTTTGGAAGATACCGATACAAAGCCCGAAACCATAGAAGAACTTTTCGGAACGGATGTTTTAAATCTTGTTCAGGGGGTTACAAAACTTGGCAAGTTGAAGTTTAAGTCAAAAGAAGAACGTCAGGCGGAGAATTTCAGACGTCTGTTTATTGCAATGGCAAATGATATTCGTGTAATCTTTCTAAAGCTTGCCGATAGACTTCACAATATGCGTACTCTTAACTTTATGGAAGAATCCAAACAGAAAAAGATTGCGCAGGAAACTTTGGATATTTTTGCTCCTTTGGCAAACCGTTTAGGTATTTATAAAATGAAAGCCGAATTAGAAGACTTATCGCTTCGTTATTTGGATCCTGAAAAGTATTACGAAATCGCGCAACTTGTTGCACAAACCAAAGCCGATAGAGAAGAAACGGTTAATCTTTTAATAGATAAAATTTCTCATGATGTAGCCAAAAACGGTATTAATGCGCAAATTACGGGCAGAGCAAAACATTATTTCAGTATTTACGCTAAAATGAAGCGACAAAATATTAAGTTTAACGACTTATATGATATTACGGCCGTTCGTGTAATTGTGGATTCTATTCGCGAATGTTATGAAGTTTTGGGTCTGATTCACTCGCAGTTTAAGCCTATCCCGGGGCGTTTTAAGGATTATATTGCAATGCCGAAAGGTAATATGTATCAGTCATTGCACACATCTGTTATTGGTCCTCGCTCAAAACCTCTGGAAGTTCAGATCAGAACCTGGGAAATGCATCAGGTTGCAGAATACGGGGTTGCTGCACACTGGAGGTATAAAGAAAAGGGTTCTCAAAAAGCCGATAACGCATCAGATTTAAAATTTTCTTGGATGCATAAGCTTGTTGAATACGAAAAAGATATGAAAAACGCAGAGGATTATGTTAAAAGCGTTAAACTTGACCTATTTTCCGATCAGGTATTTGCATTTACCCCCGGCGGAGATGTTCTGGACTTACCGAAAGATGCTACTCCTGTCGATTTTTCATACCGTATTCACTCCGATGTGGGGCATAAAACCGTTGGGGCCTTAGTTAACGGTCGTATTGTTCCTCTTAATACAAAACTAAATAACGGTGATATTGTTGAAATTTTAACATCAAAAACTCCGTCACCGCGCTTAGATTGGTTGACTTTTGTTGTTACAAAACAGGCATCGCAAAAAATTAAACAGTGGTTTAAGAAAAATAACCGCGAAGAACACGTTAAGCTTGGAAAATCTAATCTTGAACATGAACTTACCAAAGCTGTGTTTGATGATTATGTAAAATCTGGTGAGTTTGAAAAAGTTGCCAAGTCCATGAATTATCAGGGCGCGGATGATTTATTTGCAGCTGTAGGTTATGGAGAAACAACGGTTAATAAGGTTTTAAATAAACTTAAAAAACCTGTTGAAAAAAGTATTGAAGATAATTTCCATAAAGGCGGCAGAAAAGCTTCCAAAAAGGATATTGAAGGCTTAGAAGGTCTGATGTACTCATTTGCAATGTGCTGTTCGCCTATTCCGGGAGAACCTATTGTAGGTGTTGTAACCCGTTCAAAAGGGGTTTCCGTCCACAGAATTGACTGTAAAACTCTTGAAACAATTCCGCATGAGCGCTTAATGGATATTAAGTGGGCAGGGGTTAATACAAATAAAACTTATACAACAACAATCAGAATTGAAACCGCAGAAAAATTAGGTCTGTTAAAAGATGTTATTTCGGCAGTTTCCGATAATAATACCAATATTGTGAACGCAACTATTAAAACCAAAAATCACGTCGGTATTATTGAAATGGGATTGGAACTTGATAATATCGATACTCTGAAAAAAGTAATCGCTTGTATTCAGTCTTTGCCTGATGTATTTAGTGTAAAAAGGATTCAAACATCTTCAAGTATGTTGAAAAAATCTTCTGCGCCTAAATCCCAAAAAAGTTTTAAACAGAAAAAGAATGATAAAAGATAATAATAAGTAAAGGAGCTTTATATGGTAATACCTGAATTTACGTTAGAAAATGTTTTAAGAATATATTTTTATATAGCGGTCTTTGCAACTGTTTTGTTTGTATTGAAACTTGCTATTTTTACTATATTTGGCGGAGACAGTGAAGTCCATTCTGATTTTACATCTGAAACAGATGCGGATATTTCGTTTCACTTTCTGTCAATTCAATCTATTTTGGCATTTTTAATGGGTTTTGGCTGGATGGGTTACACCTGCATTCATCAATTGGGGTTTGAAACTCAATTGAAACCGTTTCTAATCTCATTCTGTGTCGGTGTAATATTTATGTTTTTGAACGCGTTTCTAATGTTTATGGTTAGAAAGTTAGAAAAGAATGTTAAAGCAGATAAAAATACCTCACTAAACCGTATGGGAAAAGCTTATACATCGTTTGCTCCTAACGCTATGGGACAGGTAGAAATTGAAATAAGTGGAAAATTAACGGTAGAAAACGCAATGAATGCCACAGATGAAACTATCAATTCTTTTGACCCTGTCAAAGTTGTTAAGGTAATTGACGGTTTATTATATATAGAAAAAGTTAAATAATAAAGTACATAAAAAAGGAGAGAAAAATGTTCGGATTAATTCTAACAATTGCACTGATATTGGTTTCCGTATTCATGTTTGTAGCAAACCAATATAAAAGATGTCCGTCAAACAAAATCATTGTTGTTTACGGTAAAACAGGGGACGAAAGAACCGCAAAATGTGTTCACGGGGGCGGAACTTTTGTTATTCCTCTGATTCAGGATTATGGTGTGTTATCGCTTGAACCGATGACAACTGATATTGACTTGAGAGGCGCACTTTCTAAAGGTAATATTCGTGTTGCAGTACCGTCAACTTTTACATTTGGTATTTCAACAGATCCGTCTATTATGATTAACGCAGCCGAACGTCTTTTAGGCTTATCTAAAATGGATGTAATCAATCAGGCAAGTGATATTATTTTAGGTCAATTACGTCTAGCAATCGCAACATTAACGATTGAAGAAATTAACCAGGATCGTGAAAAATTCTTGGAACAGATTAATGCTAACGTAAATACCGAACTTAATAAAATCGGGCTTGAAATTATCAACGTAAACATCAAGGATATTACGGATGAATCAGGCTATATTGACGCTATCGGTAAAAAAGCCGCAGCAGAAGCTATAAATAAAGCAAAAGTCGAAGTAGCTCAACAGGAAAAACTTGGTGCCGTAGGTGAAGCATCAGCAAATAAAGAAAAAGAAGTTCAAGTAGCGGAACAGGCTGCTCAAACATCTATCGGTAAAACAAATGCCGAAAAAGAACAACGTATTAAAACAGCAGAACTTGAAGCTCAAGCTGTTGAAGGTGAAAACATTTCAAAAGCTAATATCGCCGAATACAATGCAACCCTGTCAGTTAAACAGGCAGATGCTTATAGAGAAGGTGAAGTTGCAAAAGCAAACGCTCAGCGTGATGTATTGTTAGCTCAAAAAGAACAGGAAGAAGCAAAGCTTAAAAAAGAAGAACTTGCAAGACAAGAAGTTGAAAAACTTAAAATCCAGGTTCAAGCAGATGCAGAAGCAGAACGCGCAAGAAGGATTGCACTTGGTGAAGCTGATGCTATTAAAGCTAAATATTTCGCAGAAGCTGAAGGTGTTAAGGCTGTCTTAGAAGCAAAAGCTAAAGGTTACGAAGATTTGGTTAAGATTTCAAATAACAGACCAGAAATTGCAACAAGCTTTTTGATGATTGAAAAACTTGAAACTCTTGTTGAAAAACAAGTTGAAGCAATTAAGAATATTAAATTTGATAAGATTACCGTATGGGACGGCGGAACAGGTTCTGCTAACGGTTCAACGACTGCAAACTTTATGAAAGATTTAATAAAAGCACTTCCTGCAATGCATGATTTGGCAGGGCAAGCTGGAATCGAATTGCCGCAAATCCTTGGCAAAGTTGATTCAGGCGTTGTTGAAGCTGAAGAAGTTGAAAAATAATTGCCAATATTTGAAAAAAGCCCTCGATTATCGAGGGCTTTTTTATTGTTTTTTTCTTAATACAAGTTCGTATCCTAAAATATCGTATAAAAGTTTAATTTCGCTGTATTTTATTGTGTCACGGTTAAGTTTTCCCGAAATATTGTGAATCGTGTACAGTTTATTCAATCGTTCGGACATCCTTTTACAAAGTTCGGTCATTGTTATTTCGTTTTGCACTAACAAGTGCTTTATTTGCTGTTTTGTGTTCATTTCAGAATTATATAACAGTGTTTAACGAAAAGGTTGACTTTTTAATTATAACAACTATAATTTAACCATAGCGACAAAGAAAGGTGTATAATGAAGAAATGTTTAGGTTTTTCATTGGCTGAGGTTTTGATAACACTTGGTATAATAGGTGTTGTTGCTGCCCTTACAATTCCTGGGTTACTTACAAATATACAGGATTCCCATCTTAAGAAAAAGTGGAAAAAAGTATTTGCCGATGTTGCAAATGCGTACAGATTAGGCATGGATGATGAAGAATTATATATTCCTAATCTTGAGGGAGAAGCTTATAATTCTGTAGATGAATTGTATTACCGAATATTTTCGAATTTAAGTCCGTTAAGTATGTGTGTAACCCATATTACAACTCCTGCTGGAAAAATGAATGGTAGTAATTGCTATAATTATGGTTTAGGTAAGCTTTATAATAAAGGTTATAATGCTATACTTTGTTCTTCATTGAGCGGAGATGTTAATGGTTGTAGTTATAATAATATGAACGGTAATGCATTATTAAAAAATGGTGCAATATTATTTGCCCATGGGCAGTTATGGGGGTATCCTAATATTTTGGTTGATGTTAATGGCGAAGCTAAACCTAATGTTGTTGGTCGTGATATGTTTATTATTTTAATTCGAGACGGAAAGGTTATTCCCGGCGGAGCTCCGGGGTATGAATTGAAAGGGTGCGACAAAAAAATAGCATCCAGAGCAAATCATGATGCGGAAAATCTTTCAGGCAGCGGTTGCGGGTATAAATATTTGATAGAAAAATAAAATTTTTGATATTTTTATTTTGATATGATATTTTAATTATATGAAATGGACTAAAGAAAACCTTCTTAAAGCTTTGTCGAACGTTAAAATTTATAATATGCCAGATGATTACATTTCGGGCGGAGTTTTTGTAACCCCTGTTAACGCGGGTGATAATATGATTTGTGCACTCAGGAAAGATGATGAGAATGCGGGGCTTTCTCTTGCGTTTTTTGAAACAGTAAAAGATAAATTTCAAATCCCTGCAATTATGTGTACGGATTATGAGACCTTTAAACATATTAACCTTCCGATAATTGAGGTAGAAAATATTTCTCAGGCATTATATCAAATGGCAGGTTTTGTAAGAGATTCTTATAACGGTAAAGTTGTTGCAATCACGGGTTCTGCGGGTAAATCCACGACTACGGGAATTTGTTATGAAGCTTTAAAACGCTATGGGGCGGACGGTAATATCAATAAAGCAAATACTGTTTTCGGACTTTCGTGGAATATGACGGATTACGATATAAGTGTTCCTTATTGGGTTAATGAGGTTTCACTCAATAAAGGAATGTACCCGAGTGCAAGGTTGGTTCGACCTGATGTTGCCGTTATTACAAATGTTGCACCTGTTCACTTGAAAACAAACGAAACTTTAGAAACTGTTGCACAGTTAAAATCAAGAATTTTTACCGATATGTCGGAAGGTTCGTTTGCCGTTTTGAATAAGGATATGGAGTATTTTGAGGTTGCATTTTCTGCAGCGAAAGCTAAAGGGTTAAATATTTTAACTTTTGGTCAAAGTGAAAATGCGAATATTAAGGTTTTTGTAAACGAGTCGAGCTGCGGGTTAATTATTGCGGGGCAAGTTGTTGAAATTTCGAAGTTACCTTTGCCTCTTCATATTTTACTTGATATGGCGGCTGTTGTCTGCGTATTTGCCGCTTTAGGTTTGTCTGTTAATGATGATTTGTTAAATGTTTTCAAATCTTTCAAACCTCTGGTGGGTCGCGGAACGATTTCACGTTTAAAGCTTGATGAAAATCGTTCTGTTCTGGTTATGGATGAAAGTTATAACGCCAACCCTTTGTCTATGAAAATGACACTTGATGGGTTTAATTCTTTGTACGGTAATAAAGAAAACAAAATTCTTATTCTGGGTGACATGTCAGAAGGCGGGATTGATACGCTAAATCAGCATAAAAATCTTGCGCAAATCGTTCTTGATATTGCACCTTCTAAAGTTTTTCTTGTCGGGCAGTATATGACAGTTTTATATTACGCGTTAAAAGAAAAGCTTGATGTATGTTATTACAGCGGGGTTGATGCTTTGTTAGAAAATATCACTTCCCACATTCCCGATGACAGTTATATTTTTGTTAAAGGTTCGCATTCGGTCGGGTTAGACAAAGTTATTGAGAAGTTTAAAGGAAATTGATATTGTTATGGATTTGTTGTATAATCTAAAATATCGCAGAAGTGAGAGTAAAAAATGGGTTATAAAATATTATCAAAAAAAGAAATTTGTCCGAATCAGTTTGAAATAACGATTGATGCGCCTTATGTTGTTCGTAACGCGCAGGCAGGGCAGTTTATTATATTCAGAGTTGAGGAAGAAGGCGAAAGGGTTCCTTTGACTATTGCCGATGTTGATAAAGAAAAAGGCGAATTGACTTTAGTCTTTATGGCTGTCGGATATTCAACAAAGAAACTTGCTCAGCTTGAAGTCGGGGATGAACTTGTGGATTTGGTCGGACCTTTAGGTAAACCTACTCATATTAAAAATTACGGTACCGTAGTTTGCGTTGCGGGCGGATACGGAGCAGCTCCCTGTTATTTAATTTCAAAAGCCTTAAAAGATGCCGGTAATAAGGTTTATATGATATCAGGCGCCAGAACAAAAGACTTACTGTTCTGGGAAGATAAGATGAAAAATGCCTGCACTGAATTATACATGACAACAGATGACGGGTCTTATGGTATAAAAGGCTACGGGACAACCGTTTTGCAAGAAATTATAGATAGAGAAAAAGTCGATTATGTAATCGCTGTCGGTCCGATGCCGATGATGAGAGCGGTTGCCGAGTTAACCCGAGATAAAGGAATTTACACCGAAGCAAGTATGAATCCTATTATGGTAGACGGTACGGGAATGTGCGGAGCTTGCAGGGTTACGGTGGGCGGTGAAACCAAGTTTGCTTGTGTTGACGGGCCTGATTTTGATGCTCATAAAATCGATTTTGATGAAGTAATTAATAGAACAAGAATTTATAAAGATGAAGAGTGTAAACGCAGTGAAAATTGTAATTTATTGCGGCAATCAGAGAAAGTATAGGTAAGAATTATGGGAAGAAATGATATTCCGGTTTGTCCGTTGGTAAGTATCGGTTCAGGTATTGATATGGTATGCAGTCAGCAAAAATGTGCCTGGTATGTTCCGAGTGTTCAAAAATGTGCAATGTATTTGATTGCATATAATGCCCTGCTTGACGCTAACCAAAAGCAGCGTGCAAAACAATCTCAACAGTAGTATAATGGATTAACTATGAAAATCGCATTATGTATAAAACAGGTACCTGATACGACAGATATTAGGTGGACTGAAAATAATACCATTCAAAGAGAAGGCGTAGAAAGTGTTATAAACCCTTATGACCTTTATGCCATGGATTTTGCATTGAAATTAAAATCTATGGTCGCGGATTCGACTGTAACCATTTTTACAATGGGGCCTGGGCAGGCTGAAAATATGCTAAAGAAAGCTTTAGCTTTAGGTTGTGATGATGCGGTTTTAATTTCCGATAAAAAATTTGCAGGCGCTGATACTTATGCTACAGGGCTTACTATCGCAAGTGCAATAAGAACTGTAATGCCTGATTTTGATTTGGTTGTATGCGGTCAGTTCGCGGTTGACGGTGATACCGCTCAAACAGGGCCGAATATCGCAAACTTTCTTGATTTACCGCAAGTAACTTATGTTAAAAGTATTGTTGGTATTGAAGAAAATGCTTTGACGCTAAAAAAAGAGCTTGAAGATTGTATTGAAATAGTTAAAACGACCCTGCCTGCTTTAATTTGTGTTTTAAAACAGGATTATGAACCTCAAAGACCTTTGATTAACGGAATAATTTCGGCAGCAAATAAGGAAATCAAAACACTTTCAATGGTAGATCTTTCGCTTGTATCTGAAAAATGCGGGCTTAAAGGGTCTCCGACTTATGTAAGCAGGGCTTTTCGTAATATTTCAATACATGATGCTCAAAAATTTGTCTTAAATTTAGAAGACAGTGTTGCGCTTTTGGATGAAAAATTAAATTCTTTAGGAGTTTTACATAATGACAAATAAAGAAAATTCAGGAATTTTGATATACGCTCAATTAACACGGGATGAATATATTCATACTGTTTTTTACGAGCTTGTAGATAAAGCGCACGATCTTTCAAAAAAACTTGACGGGTGTGAAGTAAACGCTGTAATTTTTGCCCGCAAAGGGCTTGTTGATTCGTTTAAAGAATCCTTTCAAAATAAGGGTTTAAATAAAGTTTTTTATTTTGAAGATGATGAATTAAAAGACTATTCAACGGATTACTATTCAAAACTTCTTGTCGATTTGGTCGGAGTTGTAAAACCTGAAATTTTGCTCATCGGCGCGACTAATCAGGGCAGAGACTTGGCACCTCGGGTTGCGTCTATGCTTTGTACGGGTTTAACGGCTGATTGTATAGATTTGGATATAAACGAAAAAGGTCAGCTTGCGGCTACCCGTCCGACTTTTGGCGGACAGCTTATGGCAACGATTTTATGTAAAAATTATCCGCAAATGGCAACCGTCAGGCCGAATGTCTTTAAAATTAACCGGGAAGTTAATTATTTTGATACTGAAATGGTGTCATGCCCCGTTAATATTTCATATATGCCAAAACGGGTTAAAGTTTTAGATTTTGAAAAGACTTTGGATTCTGTGATAAACGAACTTGATACAGCAGAAATTATTGTTGCAGGTGGCAAGGGGTTAAAAAATCAAAAAGGTTTTGAATTGTTGCAAAAATTTGCTGACCGTATTGGAGGTACAGTTGCCGCGACCCGTGGTGCTGTGGAAATGGGACTTGCTCCTGCTTCAATCCAGGTCGGGCAGACTGGTAAAACCGTTCACCCTAAAGTTTATATTGCTTGTGCCTTGTCAGGTGCTATTCAGCATACTGTCGGGATGAGCGGTTCTGATTATATTATTGCGATAAATAATGATGAAAACGCGGAAATTTTTGATATCGCGGATTGCGGAATTGTCGGAGATGTGTTTGAAATATTACCAAAATATATGGAGTATAAAAAAGATGAAAATGTACACTAAGACTAGGTTTTCGCGGGGGATAAGTTTTATCGCTCCTTAGGTTTTACACTTGCGGAATGTGCTACACACGTAACTTTGTTACTAAGAGCCGTGAAATTTGGATTCACCCTTGCTGAGGTATTAATTACCCTTGGAATTATCGGGATTGTTGCTGCTATGACTATTCCGACATTAATAGCCAAAGTTCAACATATTCAGTATCGAGTTTCTTATAAAAAAGCTTATAGTGTTATTAATCAAGCACTAAAAACCATGGTAGATGATGGGGAAGTCTCAGGCATTCCAAGCGAGTGTAGTTCTGTTGTTGCTGAAAATTTTAAAAAACTTGCAACAAATTATATAAAAACCTCTCAAACCGGTTTTGATAACAATGCAGATAAATGCTGGTTTTGTGAAACAGGTGAATCAGGTTATATTGTAGGTACTGGTGCGCCAGAGTGGCTTGGTTGTATGAAATAAGTTATGCTTTTGTAGATATGAACGGTACTGCTTGGTATTTATATCATAATAAGGAATTCTCTATTCTGATTGATGTAAACGGAAACCGTAGACCAAATCAGCTTGTACGTGACAGGTTTGTTTTTCGGTTTGCAAATTCAATGGCGCAAGATAAGTTTTATGGTATGGAGAAAATGCCGTTATACCTTTGTGTGATGAGATAGCCAAAAGTCGTTGGTGCCCGCAGGGCAATTGTTTATATAAACGTGGATTCAGGGTAATAAATAAAGTAGTTTTAATCTAAAGTTTGTGATAAGTTTACTTTTTCAGGCTCAAGCGGAGTATAATCTATTAGTTCGCGTAGCCTATTAAAAGTTTCTTTTAGCTTAAATCCGCTCATTTCCATAACAACTTTTGTGGGATAAACCCTTGATGTTCTTTTAAAGCCCAAGTCTTCGTATTTTTTTACAACATCAAACGGCCCGTTAGTTATTGCTTCAAGTTCAACTCTTCCGTTTTTAATTGGCAGTATATCGCTAAACATTTGATAGAACAAGGTTTTACCTGCAAGTTTAACCCTTTCACCAACCTGAGTAGGAAATGTGCATATACAATCAAGAAAAGTTGTTTTATTATCAGTTCTGAATGTTATAATCCCGCATGGGCGGTTGTTGCAGGTTTCTAAATAGGTAATATTTTTTAAGTTTTGGGCGTTAAAAACTGCGTATTTAAGCATCTCATCCCATCTGTCGACTTCTTGTTTACTTAAATTTGGCATAAGTTCGCCGGTTTTTATTCTCTCTGCCAGAGATGTAAGATATTTTTTATCAGCATTACCTGCTAGACGGTAAAGCTTCAAATTCCCTGTATTTGCAATATGCAGAGCTTTGAATTGCGGGGTAAAGTTTTGTCTGTTTGTTTGAATTTGCATTGCAACATATATAAATACTCTGAAATATATAATTGCTAAAGTTTTAAGTTATATTAATTAAATTTCTCTTCTGCCTTCAATTGCTTTTGCTATAGTCATTTCATCAGCGTATTCTAAATCTGCACCGACGGGAAGCCCGAATGCGATACGGGAAACTCTTATTCCAAACGGCTTAATCAATTTAGTTAGATAAAGACTTGTTGCTTCACCTTCAACAGACGGACTTAGCGCTAAGATAATTTCTTTAACTTCGTCGTTGGTTAATCTTGTTAAAAGTTCTTTTATTCTTATATCATCTGCTCCGATTCCGTCAATCGGAGATATTAATCCTTGCAGAACGTGATATAAGCCTTTAAATTCGTTTGTTTTTTCGATTGCAATAAGGTCTTTTGTATCTGAAACCACACAAATAACCGAGCGATCACGGTTTGTTGATGAGCAAATTTCGCAAGGGCTTGAGGCAGATAAATTGAAGCAAATTTCACACGAATGCGTGTTTTCTTTTGCTTCAATTACTGCTTTTGCAAAGTTTTCAACATCGGCCTGCGGCATTCTTAGCAAATGAAATGCCATTCTTTGTGCTGATTTTGGTCCCACTGACGGAAATTTTTGAAACTGCTCAATCAGAGCCGCTATTGCTTTCGGGTATATCATTAGAAGTTTAGTCCCGGAATACTGATACCGCCTGTAATTTGTTTCATTTTAGCGCTCATTTCTTTTGAAGCTTTTTCGTTAGCCTGTTTCATTGCTGCTGCGATGATATCTTCAAGCATTTCAGGATCTTCAGGTGTAATCACTTCAGGTGCAAGTTTGATTGATTTGAATTTACCCTGACCGTCGCAGATTACTTTAACTGAACCGTTAGCTGCTTCGCCTATAATTTCTAATTCCGCAAGTTCTTTTTGTACAGCTTCTGCTCTTTTTTGAGCGTTTTGAACTTGTTTCATAATGTTCATTAAATTCATACCCATGATTTTTCTCCTTAGTCTGTGTTTATTTATCTATACTCTTACTTTTCTTATAGCACATTTTATTATACAATAAAAATATGGAGAAGAAAACCTATTTACAAGAATCTGTAAAAAACGGTCGACTGATACGCTGGAATATGATGCCGTTGAAGGTGTATATTGCTCCTATGAAGTTTTACTCAAAACAGGGGCAGGATGTTAAATACCGCGGTTTTGTCAAAAAAGCACTGGACGAATGGCACAGGGTTTCTAACGGTAAAGTTTCGTTTGTAATAGTTGATACTCTCTTACAATCTAATGTTAATGTTGATTGGAAAAGGGTTGAGCGTCAGGCTTTGGGTCATTGTTATTTTCAGTATGACAGAGCGAATCGTCTTTACAGTGCGGAAGTCGCGATAGGTTTAACAGACGGTCTTGTTCATGCTGATTATATGGATGAAGGCGAAGTTTATCATACGATTTTGCATGAAATAGGTCATGCTGTTGGTTTGGGGCATAGTCCTTTTAAAAAAGATATTATGTATACTCCGCACCAAAAGGGTGTTTTACATGTCGGGGAAGGTGACAGATTATCTGTTAATTGGCTTTATACGTTTCCTCAAGGTAAGACTGTTTCTGAAATTGCTTCAAAATACGGAGTTTCAGGAAATGATTTGGATGAGGTTGTAGCCCGTATTATCTCAAAAGAAGCCAAAACAGAGTTTGAAAAAGTTCGGGAATCCGTTAAAAAAGAGCCTGAGCGAAATTTACTTGAAGAATCCGAAACAATAGCAAATATCAGGAAGTATCACATGTCGCTTCAAAACATAAAAATCCCGGGGGAATTAACCGAACAAATTAGGAAACACCACAGGGACTATCCGAGTTAATGTAACAAAATGTAAATTTGTCCTTTTACATTTATCAATTTCAAAATGATATAAACCTTATATATATAGGGGATATAAAAGCTTTAAAAAAGCGAAAGGGGAATTGATAATGGGACTTACTATCGGAGGCGGAACTGCTTATTTTGGAAGTAAATTTGGTTGGCAATCACCGTTGTTACAAGATTCAACTATGAAATTTAACCGAAATTTTTTGTTTCTAAATAGATTAACTTATATGCCGTCTGTGGAATTAGAAGATGCGTTCAAGTTGCCAGGGCTAGCATTGGAATCTCAAGGGGCAGCAGAAGTTCAAGGCGAAGAAGAACAAAATAAGGAGAAATCGGAAGTTTCTGTTGCTTCCGCAGCTCAAAACAGTCAGACAAATATTGAAATCGGGGATAATAACGGCGAAGTTATTATTATCGTTGGCGATCATAATGAGGTAAATACAGATGATCTTCCTAAACCGTTGGAAGGCGAAAAAGGTAATGCTTCCGGTTGGGTTGAATTTTTAAAACAGGAAGAACAATCTATGGTATGCCGTGATGACAGCGGAAGAACTCAAAATATTTCGGGAAAATTTGAAACAACAAGTTTTAATACAAACCCTGATGAGTTTACAATTACCGATAATTCATCAGGAGAAGACCATGTTTATAAATACAAAAAAGTCGGAGTCGATGATAAAGGAAGACCGATTTACACCTGCGTATCAATGAACGGTGAGGAATTGGATTCGAATCAATATACCTTAGTTTGGAAAGAAGACGGAACTCCTGAACTGGTTCAGTATTCAAATCAAGATAACTACGGAATAGGCTTAAGGAAAAAAACATCAAAATCTACAAATAATACACCTGTTACGACATCTTCAGCCGCAGTAATTTAAAATTCTGACGATAATAAAAAATATAAACCTGAAGAAGGTCGTTAATTAAGAGTTTCTGTAAAAGCTGTCGATGTTGAACTTTTAAAAAAGCACATTGTAAAAGATTCGACACATGCAACTTATGGCGAGGGTAAGTTTGGTACTGCAAACGAAGGTACAATTAAATCAGGTGTTGTAAATAATTACTTCTACGTAAAAGTTGAACCGGGTGATCCTGAATATAATGTACCAAAAGAAGGCGGACCTTATTATGTTCTGAAAGCCGTAAATAATTTCAACGGAGAAGAAATAAAACTTGCACATACTGAACTTTACATGTTTGAAGTTGCACATGATTTATCCGAACCGGGAATTGATCTCTGGTGTTATAACCTTATTCAGGATAAAGGTATGGCAGAAAGCGGAAAAAGCTTTATTGATTATAGTAAACGTAAAGGTTAATAACAGAAAGCTCGTATATTTTAGTAAAGGTACGGGCTCTTTTTGTTAACATTATTTACCCTTTTGCTATTAATTTGTTTTTATGTATAATATACTTGTAAGTAAGATTTTACTAATTAGGGATATAAAAAGGTATATTATATGACAGTTCAAGATTGGTTTGAAAAGCGTAAAGAAGCTCAAATTCAAAGAAGAGCTCTTGAAGCAAGAGTCGAAATTGAAGCAAATCCTGATTTATGGACTAAATGTGTTCATTGTGATGCTCATTTGCTCAAAAAAGACATAGAAGAAAATGAAATGGTTTGCCCTGTATGTGATTATCATTTCAGGGTTAATGCAAGAACACGTATTAAACAGTTGTTTGACGAAGGTTCTTTTGAAGAGTTATTTTCAGAAATTAAGCCTACCGATCCGTTGGATTTTGTTGATACCGAGTCTTATAAGGACAGATTAGATGCTGCTCAATCAAAAACAGGCATGGATGATGCCGTTGTAACAGGTATTGCCTCTATTGAAGGACATAAACTAGCAACTGCCGTTATGGATTTTGATTTCATGGGCGGTTCTATGGGCAGTGTTGTTGGTGAAAAGGTTACAAGAATAATGGAAAAAGCTATTGAATTACGCTTGCCTGTTCTTGTCATTACCTCATCAGGCGGAGCAAGAATGCAGGAAAGTGCTTTAAGTTTAATGCAAATGGCTAAAACATCTTGTGCTTGTGCAAGACTTGACGAAGCAGGGTTGTTATATATTAACCTTATTACTGACCCTACATTTGGCGGGGTTACTGCAAGTTTCGGTACTTTAGGTGATATTATTGTCGCAGAACAAGGTGCCAGAGTAGGTTTTGCAGGTAGAAGAGTCATCGAACAGACAATCAGACAAAAATTACCATCTGACTTCCAAACTGCCGAGTATCTTATGAAATACGGGCAGGTGGATGTAGTGTCTTCACGTAAAAATCTTAGAGAAACATTGTCAAATATCCTGGCAATGCATGAATAAGGAGTAATTAAGTATGGCAACTGTTTTGGATTTTGAAAAACCAATATTGGAAATTCAAGAAAAAATTGAGGAATTGAAAA
This sequence comes from uncultured Candidatus Melainabacteria bacterium, assembly GCA_947570135.1. GTDB lineage: Bacteria > Cyanobacteriota > Vampirovibrionia > Gastranaerophilales > Gastranaerophilaceae > Zag111. The sequence continues at coordinate 26,883 of CANOTP010000009.1, forward strand.
AAATGAGTTTGGAGTCCGGCATGGATTTAAATAAAGATATAGAAGTTCTAGAACAAGAAGCAGAGGATTACAAAAAAGAATTATTCTCTAATCTTGACCCGACGCAGAAAATGCAGATTGCAAGACATCCTGAACGTCCTAATTTTATGGATTATGTTAATAATATCTGTACTGATTTTGTTGAAATGCACGGGGACAGAGTTGGAACTGACGATAGAGCTATTGTCGGCGGGCTGGCAAAACTTGACGGTCGTCCTGTTATGATTATCGGTACTATGAAGGGTAAATCTACCAAAGAAAATCTTGAATATAACTTTGGAATGCCGCAGCCGGAAGGTTATCGTAAGGCGTTACGTTTATTTAAACATGCCGATAAATTTAATATTCCGATTGTAACGATTATTGATACTCCGGGGGCATATCCCGGGATTAGTGCGGAAGAGCATGCTCAAGGTGCGGCAATTGCAACAAATTTACGTGAAATGCAAAAATTAGGAGTCCCCGTTATTGCAATAATATCAGGTGAAGGCTGTTCCGGCGGAGCATTAGGACTTGCAGTTGCAAATAAAGTTTATATGCTTGAACATGCTTATTATACAGTAATTTCGCCTGAGGGTTGCGCGTCAATTTTATGGCGTGATGCATCTAAGAACTTAGAAGCAGCTACTGCATTAAAAATTACTGCACCGCACTTAATGGCTCACGGTATAATTGATGGAGATATTAAAGAACCGACTCGCGGAGCTCACACTGATTATGAAGCTATGGCAAGTGAAGTTAAGAAAACTATCTTAAGTGCTTTAGATGAATTATCGGGTATGTCAAGAGAAGATTTAAGAAATCAGCGTTATGATAAGTTTAGAAAAATGGGAGCTTATCTTAGCTAAACAAAAACTAAATGGGCGAAACCTTTAGGTTTCGCCCGATATTTTCAGGGTTCTTATTAATATTTTTTTATAAAATGAACTAAAGCGTTTACAACATCTTTATCCCATTTTGTATCGGTTTCTGATATTAGGATTTCAAGCGCTTTTTCAGAATCCATAGCTTTTCTGTAAGGTCTGTCTGATGTCATCGCTGAATAAGCATCAGCTGCTGCAATAATTCTTGATCCAAGAGGTATTGATTGTCCTTTTAAGCCTTCAGGAGTTCCTGTTCCGTCTACTCGTTCTGTATGGTAAGTTATATACGGTACGACTTCTGATAAGAAATTAATATTCATAAGCAGGTTAACACCGATATTTGTATGGTTTTGTACTTTTTGAAGTTCTTCTGTTGAAAGTTTTCCGTTATTTGCGAATATTTTTTCAGGTAGGGTTATTTTACCTATGTTTTGTAATAATCCTGCATAATAGATTAAATCTGTAGTTTTTTCATTCAAGCCTAATTCTTTACAAATACTTCTTGCAAGTTTTGCGGTATTTCTTGAATGTGAAACCGTATATTGACCTTTCTTGTCAACAGCATCGGCTAAAGCTTCAACAAAGTTTTGCTGATAGTCACATAAATCTCCGATTAGAGCCGTTAATTCTGCTCTTTCATGTTTTAATTCACTTTCAGATGTTTCAGTTGTTGATATTAGTTTATTTGTCAATTCAACATTATTTTGAAGTGTAATTGTTGTACCAAGAAGGTTTGCCATACTGATAACAAGTTCAAGATAGTTATCTGCAAGTTTTTCATCTGTTTTTATTTCAATCATACCGACAGGCATTGTTGAACTCTTCATTGATATAAATATTGAGTTATCTTTTTGAATTACATCTTCATACAGTAAATCGCTTATTGTAATATTATGTTCATTGTCAGAATCGGAAGAGTTTCCGACAAGTACAATTCCTGATTCTTTTATCAGATAAATTCTGCATTCTTCGACTTCTAACATTTGAACAATTGAATTTGCAACAGATGTATAAATAACATTTTCTTCGCCTGTTGTAAAATCCAATACACAAAGGGTATTTTTAGAAGAATAGATATCAGTAAGTTCTTTAAGCTGGTTTTGTAATCTTTCTTTTTTACTGACAGATGTACTTATTTTCTTTGCCAAATCTTCAGAAATAAGAGCTTCTGATATAAAATCTCCAAGATTCAGTGCAAACATTTCTTCAATAGGATCTGTTCCTGTTAAGTATTCACTTTGACCAAATAAGGAAACTCCTGAGAGCTTTTTCTCTTCTTTATCCATAAATTTTCCTTTAAAATACATGCCTTCTTTTAAGTTTAACGGCACATTTAAAAAAAACTTTAACGAATTTTAGAAATATTATACTTTAGTATTAAGACAAGCAACTATTACTTTTAGTAAAAGTTATACAAGTCGACAATTGTGTTTGTTATTTACTTAAAAGAATATTAATAAATGGTTAAATTAAGTATAGTTGTTCCGGTTTATAATGCCGAAAAATTTTTAGAAAAATGTATAAATAGTTTATTAAATCAAAATGTAAAAGATATTGAAGTTATTTTAGTTAATGACGGTTCAAAAGATAATAGCTTTGATATTTGTAACGAATTTGCCAAAAAAGATTCAAGGGTAAAAGTTTTCACTCAGGAAAATTCGGGGCAAAGCAAGGCAAGAAATGTCGGAATGGATGCTGCAAGCGGGGAATTTATAACGTTTATGGATTCTGATGATTGGGTTGATGCTGATTATTATGAAAAGCTTATTGACGCTGCTGTTAGAAATGATGCTGATATTGCTTGCGGTTCTATTTTGCGTGTCAGAAAAGAATACACTAAGTTTAGAATTAATTATAAAGAAGAAAAAGTATATGTAAAACCGCAGGAAAAAGTTGATGCTGCAAGGGTTCCTGACATGTGCTATGTTTGGAATAAGGTTTACAAGTCGTCTTTATTTAATCGTTTAAATTTAAGATTCATAGAAGGAATGTTTTTTGAGGATGTTGATTTCGTAACTAGGGCCGTATATTATTCCAACAAAATAGTTACTGTTCCGGGTACTTATTATAATTACTGGACAAACGGTAATTCTACCGTTAAGACAATGATGAAATCCGATAAAAAACGTTCAGATTCTTTACGTTCAAAAGAACTTGTATTGGAGTTTTTCAGGGAGCATAATTTAACATCCAGACCTAAAAACATGATAAGAAGAAAAACCTGTATGAAGTTATTTGGTTTAACTGTTTTAAAATCTTATGAATGGGACTCTAAAACGGTATATTACCTGTTTGGAGTGTTGCCTGTATTTGAAACAGTTTCTTATGCTTAATAGCCAATGGCCCAATTAAAGTTATCGGATGCTGTTTTAATCGGGTGTTCAACTTCTTTTTGTACTGCATTTAGTGCCGTTACTTCAATAACTTTTTCTGCTTTTTGAAGTAATTTGTATTCCCCAATTTTTGTATCAACATTATTAAAAGATTTAAATTTGTCAAGTTCAGCTTGTAAGTCTTGGTTTTCAGCATTAAGTCTAACTATTTCGTTATCAAGGTTATTTAGCTTTGCTTCGTAATTCATTGCGATATAGTAGCTTATAAAAGTAACTGCAATAGAAATACCGAGACAGAAACAAAGAGATTTGTTAATTTTTCTGGTAACCATTTCTCGAACAGTCATCGGTTTAACCTGGTAAAAAGAACCTTCGATAACGGAACGTTCTTCTCTTATCGGGTTTTGGGCGTAATTGCCTTGACGATAAAGTAACTCGTGTTCTTCAATTGTAACTCTTGCTGAATTTAAATTCATTCCCTAAACTACCTACCAATAAACTTACTGTACTCTCTTACCTTCGAATGCATCTTGCGATTCTTAACTTTGCGCTTCGTGAAGGCGGGTTTTCTTTTATCTCCTGCTCTGTTGCCATTATCGGTTTTTTATTCACCAACTCCAAAATCGGTGGAGGACAGGTGCATATCATTTGGTTTCTTTCGCAATGACAGCGTGTAGAATGATATTTAAAAACCTGTTTTACTACTCTGTCTTCAAGTGAATGAAAACTGATTACACTAATTATAGCACCAAAGTCTAATAAATCCAATACATCATTTAATGTGTTTTTAACATTTTGTAACTCTTGATTTACCTCTATCCTGATAGCCTGAAAAACCCTTGTAGCTGGGTGTATGGATGATTTTACTTTTGGCGTCGAGTCGATAATAATTTGGGCTAATTCTGTTGTCGTATTTATATTTTTATTTCTTCGATAATTGACTATAGCCTTGGCAATTCTTTTTGAAAAACGTTCTTCTCCGTATTCTGAAAATATTTTAACAAGTTCATCTTCCCCATATGTGTTTACAACATCATACGCGCTAAAATCAGAATCCATATTAAATCGCATATCTAACGGAGCTTCTTTCATAAACGAAAATCCGCGTTCTTGTTTTGTTAACTGATGATATGATGCACCCAGGTCAAACAAAACTCCACCTGTTATTTTTTCTATTCCAAGGTTTTTCATAACTTCTTTTATATTTGTATAAGATTTTTTTACGATAGTGAGATTTTTGTAATCTTTCAATCTTTCTTTTGCAGCGTCAATTGCATCTTGATCTATATCAAAAGAAATAAGCTTACCTTCAGGTGAAATTCTTTTTAAAATAAGCTCGCTGTGACCGCCTCCACCTAATGTGCAGTCAATATAGATAAGTCCGTTTTTGCAATCAAGCGCATCAACTGCCTCATTTTTCATAACCGTATAATGTTTAAAATCACTCATAATTCTATACTATCATAAACCGACAAAACAGGTACCTAAAATTTTTAAGTACCTGTTAAATCTTTTTCATACATATTAAATTTTTTTTACATTATAAAGCCTGCGAAGCCCTCCTTATCAAAAATTTCAACAAATTTATCGTACGTACAATTTACTTCTGAGCCTGATTCATCAATGATTTGAATAATATTATTCATTTCATTTGCTTTAACATCTTGGTTTGTAGAAAGAATTAAATAACTGTTACTTTCGTTAAAAGGGTTGTCCTTGTGTTCAAGTAATGTTGTGTTGTCAAAGTTAAATTCCATATTTAAACCTCATTTTTATTATCCGTAATTTTTATATCGGCACATCAAGTGTAAATCTTTAGGAAATTAAGTTATATGTTTACAAATGTTTACGAAGTTGGTATAATAAAGAAGATAAAAAAGGAGATAAATTTATGAAAAGCCAAGCTACAGTTTAAATTGCGAGAGGTAGCTCTTATAGCTTAAAGCGGAGCGCGTTTACATTGGCAGAAGTTCTTATCACTCTCGGAATTATCGGGGTTGTTGCGGCGATGACTATACCAAATCTTATTAATAATTACAAAGCCACTCGGCTAAAATCTCAATTTACAAAAGTTCAATCTGAAATAGCTCAAGCTGTCAGGATGATGAAAAATGATGATATTAGTTTGGATCCTGCAAGTTATGGTAAAAATGAGTTGTTTGTTAATACTTTTTCTAAATATATTAAAGTCTTGCACGTATGCGGAACAAATGTTACTGATACAAAGTATAAAGATTTATGTTACATAAAAGATTCTATAACTTATCTGAAAAGTAGGTCGAATACTCCCGTTAATTATACTTTTTTGGATGACGGACAATTTGTATTAATGGATGGAACATTATTAATTTTTAATCAAGATGATACTGATAAACCGTTATACCTTATTGCAGATATAAACGGAATAAAAACAAAACCTAACAGACTCGGATATGATGTTTTTGTGTTTCAAATGCTGAACGAAGAATTTATTCCGTTGGGAGCTCGAGGTACGACTGCTCCTTATGATCAGAAATGTAATTTAGAAGCAGCTGCAATCATTGGTTTTACTTGTGCATATAATGCTGTCACAGATTCTGAATATTTCAAGAAACTTGTTCGAACAAGTTTTATTGTTAAGTGATAATTATTCTTTAATCTTTGCAGTGATAGCAGAGGCAATAAGCAAGCATGCAGCACCGATAAAGAATGAATATTCGTAATGGTAATTTAAATACCCGCCGCTTTGGATTATTGATTTGTTGATAATCCAGGCTACAAGCGTACATACAAACACCTGAGGTCCCGCTATAAATATGTTAAATAAGCCCATTACAGACCCTTCTGTACCGGGTTTAATGTAGCGTGAAAGCATTGCAAACGGGAGCGCACAAACACTTGCCCAGCCGATTCCCGATAATGCCATTCCTGCACCAACTACAATAGGATTTGTTTTAAATATTCCCATAATAATGTATGCAATTACCATTGAAAGCATGGAGGTTATATGGATTTTTTTGTTCCCGAATTTCCCTGCCAGAATCCCGATAGGAATCGCAATAACAAAACATACAAGGTTAAATATAGCAAAACAAATTGAAGAATAATTTGTCGCTGTTGTTTGGGTTGCTAAGAACTGAGCCTGAGTATCTGCACTTAGTTTTGTTAAATCTGGCACTCCAAACACCGTATGGATAGCAAAATTTGTAAAAAATATCAAAAGACACATCATTCCAATCCAGGTGAAAAACTGCATTACGCAAATTTTTGAAACCTCAGGAGATAATGCGAAAAATTCTTTCATTGATTGCCAAAATCCGACTTGATACGTTTTTTCATCATTTGTTTTATTATCAATCGAGCTGTGTTCTTTTATTGTCAGGCAGGTCCAGGTCATCGCAAGAGTGAATGCCAAAGCTGCCATAATAAATTGAGCAGGGATTGACATTTGGTAATTGAATGCGAACTTTAAAAACGGAGCTGTTGCTGCCGCAATTACAGAACCTAATCCTATAGCAAGGCTTATATAAGAATTTGCAACAGCGTGCTGTTCAATCGGTACAACATCGGGAATCAGTGCTCTATAAGGACCTTGGGCGATATTTATACAAGCATCAATTACCCAAATCATGATTGCGGCAATAATAAGTCCGAAAATTGTCGGTAAGTGAAGAGCGGATGCAATATTGCCTGAATTTGGAAATAACCACAACGCGATTGATGCGATAATTGCTCCGCCAAGAAGATAAGGTCTTCTTCTTCCAAAGCGGGATTTTGTTTTATCTGATAATGCACCGATTAAAGGCTGTACAACCATGCCCGTAAAAGGTCCTGCAAGCCAGATTAAGCCGTAAATAAACGGGTCAGCTCCCAAACCTTCTGTAACAGGTGCCGATAAAATTATTCTCATCTGCCAGGCAAATTGTAAGCCTAAAAATCCCAGTGCAAAATTTAAAAAATTCACGGTAGTAAACTTTTTCATCTCAACATTATCTGTCATTAAATGTTTCTCCCCCTAAAACTATTGTATATCAAGAATACGTGAAAAAAGCCTGTCCGTCAAGTTATAATTAAGATATCGTAAGTAATATAATAAGTGTTATCAGATATAAACCGATAAAAATCTTTGTCATTTTATCTTTATAAATAAAATTTACGGGATCATCTGCGGTTTGTATTGTATTTACCTGATATAAAAGTCTTAAAATAATCATAGAAAACGGAATTACCGAAATATATAAAAATTCGGTACCTGCTCTTTTGATTGTTGTTTCATCCAGCATATATGTAAAGTAAAACGCAATTGTCAGTATTGCATTCATTAGTATAAACTGGTTTACCATTTCTAAATTGTAACCTTTTATTGAATCTCGGTATTCATTTTTGTTTTTTATCAGTAATAACTCAAGTTTTCTTTTTGAAAAAGTAAAGAACATTGAGAAAAAGAATGTTAAAAGAATAACAAGCGGAGAAGCTATAACATGTATAGCAACGCATCCTGCGAGTATTCTGAAAATAAAACCTAATGCGATACAAACGACATCAACTAATGGCACAGATTTTAACCATTTTGAATAACATATATTTAATACAAGATATAAAACTATGAATAAATGGCATAATTGATTACTTGGTATCAAAAGACTTGATAAAGTTAACACAAAGAATAATATTATTGCTTGAATTTTTGATATTTTACCTCTTGCTATAGGTCGCTTACATTTTATCGGATGTTGTTTATCTTTTTCAATATCAATTATATCATTCATTACATATACTGCTGATGATATCAGGCAAAAAGATATAAAAATAAATACTGAAGATTTAAGGGCAGTAAGATTAAATATATTCATTGAAAATATCAAAGGAACAAAAACTATAAGGTTTTTGACATAATGGTTTATTTTCATTGTTTTTAGAATATCTTTAATCATGTACACCCCATTGATTCATACTAAGTAATATTGCAAATAAAATAATATAAGATATGTAAATACCAATCCAAAAGACTAAATTTTTCTCGGAAATTTTTAACAAATCTTTTGAAATTATCTTCTTTAGAATAAAAGTAATAAAAACAAAAATTACACTAACGATTATTGCATATATCCATAGGGTTCCCCTGTTAAAAAAGCTAAGAGAATGTAAAGCTAAATATTTTGCAAATTTATGAAAATAATGGTAATTTACGCTGATTTGATATAGTAAAAATCCTGAGTAAAATACATATAAAAATCTGCATATTTTATTATTATCGGGTATTATACAGCCAATCCACATAAATACGGCAAATAAAGAATTAAGCGAATACATAAAGCATTCTTTTGAATCATAAAACATAGACATAATAAAGTTTATGAGGATGTAAATTGATAAAAAACTTATATAGGTAATATTCTCTTTTTGTTTTTTGAAATTTTTAATATACAGCCCTATCGGAATTAAGTAAAATAATGAGGATAAAACTATTGTGAATATATTATTTTTGGGCGCAAAACCTAAGTGAAAGAGGTCGCTTGATCTCAATATTTGATAATTATAGAATACAACAGGATATTTATATAAGTGATAAGGTAATGCGATTATCGGATAGATATAAGTTTGGGCAATAACACTAAATATATTTTTTAAACCAAAATCAAAGTGCAGATATTTTGTTTGTCCGCAGTGTCCCGAAAACACTGTTCCTATTGACCCTAGTAAAGCCGTGCTTTTTGGGTATGCAAATCGTTCAAAATAGCTTATAATTATTGCCAAAAGTATGAATATTATTGCAATTTTACAAAAAGATTTTAATTTAGCTTTAAATTGTTTCGGGTGTATTTTATTTATTAAAAATAATATTCCAAAAGTAAATCCTATAAAGTTTGATGTACTGATTCCTGAAACTGCCACCCCAAGAAAAGCTAAGATAAAAATATTAGCTAACGATAAGTTTTTTATTTCGAATTTTATTAAATACAGAATATAATATATCAGGCACATGAAAAAGAATGCTGAAAATAAATAGGATTCTGGAACTATAGTGAAAAGTATCATTGAAAAACTGAACCCGTATATTGCAGTTAAAAGTAGTGATATTTTTGTATCTTTTTTTATTATGTTTTTGAAAAACGAAAACATTAGTATATTTGTTGAACTTGCCAATATAGCTTGTAATAATATGACAGATATTTTTATGTTATTTACTATGCAATTAATTAAGAACACTAAAGGCTGAAACATTATCGGGATTAATGTATGGATATTGGAACTTTGAGTTTTTAATGTTGTTAAAAGTCCAAAAATTCTCGGACAGTCTATCCCGTAAACAAGATTAAAATATTGATATATTACACTGTTAGGATATATTATTAATAGTCCTATAATTGTATATATAATAAAAAATATAAAAAATAATAATGAGCTGAGATTCTTTCGTAGTAGGCTTTTCACCCCCCCCGCACCTATTTTGGGGTCGACAGGGTCATTGAACCTTAGTCCGCTTAGTTTCATTTTAATCTCCTCACTGCAGCATCAATTAAACCTTTGAATAACGGATGAGGTCTATCTGGACGAGATTTGAATTCTGGATGGAATTGGCTTGCAACAAACCAATCAAGTTTTGGTAATTCAACTACCTCAGCAAGCATACCGTCAGGTGACATCCCTGAAAATACCAAACCTGCTTTTTCTATTTGTTCGATGTATTCGTTGTTAACTTCGTATCTGTGACGGTGTCGTTCTGAGATTATATTGCTTCCATAAGCATTAGCGGCTTTTGAATCTTCTTTTAAGTGGCATTCGTAAGCTCCTAATCTCATTGTTCCGCCGTAACCTTTTACGTTTTTCTGTTCTAACATCAAGTCTATTACAGGATAAGTAGGGTTTTCGTCAAATTCTTTTGAGTTTGCACCTTTTAGTCCTGCTACGTTTCTTGCATATTCTATTACCGCACATTGCATGCCTAAGCACAATCCCAAGAACGGAAGATTGTTTTCTCTGGCATAACGAATTACATTAAGTTTACCTTCTATTCCGCGAACGCCGAAACCTCCGGGTACTACAACCGCATCAACATCAGATAATTGTTTTTTACAATTAGCGTAATCAACACAGTCTTCCGAATTTATCCATTTAATATCAATTGCAACAGCATTTGAGTATCCTGCGTGTTTTAGAGATTCAACAACAGAAATATATGCATCAGAAAGCTTTGTATACTTACCTGCAATAGCTACTTTTACTGTGTTTTTCGGATTTTTAATCTTGTTAACCAAAGCTGTCCAAGAATCTAAATCAGGTGTGCGTTCTTCCATCCCAAGCATTTTAAGAATAACCGAACACATGTTTTGAGCTTCCAAGGCAAGCGGAACTTCGTAAATAGTTTTCATATCACGGCATTCGATAACCGCGTCTTTTGGAACCGAACAAAACAGTGCAAGTTTTTCTTTTTCTGTTTTCGGGATAGGTTTTGATGTTCTGCAAACCAATAATTCAGGTTGAATTCCGTAACTTCTTAATACGTTAACGCTGTGCTGTGACGGTTTTGTTTTCAATTCGCCTGAAGTCGGAAGATACGGTAATAACGTGCAATGTACGGAAATTGCGTTTCCTATGCCGATTTCTGATTTAAACTGTCTTATTGCTTCGATAAACGGTAAACTTTCAATGTCGCCGATTGTTCCACCGATTTCAATAATATGAAAATCAGGTTTAAATTGTTTTGTTGCTGCAACAATTTTTGACTTAATTTCATTTGTAACGTGCGGAATAACTTGAACTGTAGCTCCTAAGTAGTCTCCGCGGCGTTCTTTATTTATGACTTCCTGGTAAATCCTTCCTGAAGTTACATTGTTTACCTGACCAAAGCTTGTGTCGGTAAATCTTTCATAGTGACCTAAATCTAAATCTGTTTCAGCGCCGTCATCTGTTACAAAAACTTCGCCGTGCTGAAATGGGCTCATAGTCCCGGGGTCAACATTAATATACGGGTCAAATTTTTGAATAATTACAGAATAATCTCTTGATCTGAATAAACGCCCCAGAGACGCTGCTATAATCCCTTTCCCAAGAGAACTTACAACACCGCCTGTTACAAATATATACTTTGTCATAATCCAACTTTCTTTTTATCTTATTTTATATCCCAAATGTTTATGCTGACAGTAGCAAAATCCCCCGTGTTTTGGAGTTGTTCCGCTCTCCACAGTTGGGGAATATTACGATACCCCTTGATATTTATCTCCTAGTTGATTTTCGGAACCTTAAAGAATCCGTTTTCTTCATCAGGTGCGTTAGACATCAGTGCTTCTTTTGAGATTTCCTGATTAGGAACATCCTCTCTTGTGACGTTCACAAAATCAATAACCTGAGTCATCGGTTTAACGTTTGATGTATCAACTTCGTTCATCTGGTCAACATATTTTAATACATCGCCAAGCTGTTTTGTATATAAAGTTTTTTCTTCTTCCGTTAACTCTAATCTTGCAAGTTTTGCAACGTGTTCAACATCTTTTACGGTAATCATTAAATTTACTCCTTAAAATATTAACTATAAGGTTATGATAGCATAAAAATGTGTCATGAAAAATTTTTATTAAAGAAATTTTAAAATTTAGCCAAAGTCTTGTTGTTATGGTATATTGTATAATATATCGGAGTTAATATGACACAAACAAAGATTTCAGAGCTTGAAAAGTTGGAGGAGCTTATTGCCGAATACCGTACTGAAACGGATTTGAAGCGTAAGCATGTTGTCTATCTTCATCTTATTGAAGAAACGATGAAACTTGTAAAAAAAATTGTTTTGTCGTTTTATCCTCTGCCCTCAACTGTGTCAAAAGATGATTTGATACAGGTTGGTGCTGTCGGGGTTTTAAGAGCTATCGAAACTTATAGAGCTGAAGAAAAAGGAAGCTTTAAAACTTATGTAAGTAAAGTTATTAAGGGTAAGATTTTCCATTACCTCAGAGATAAAGCAAATATTGTTAAAACTCCGCGAGAAACTTTGGCTAATATGTCAAAAGTTAAAGATGCAATTGACGAACTATCCGAAAATAATACAAAAATTCCTACAGTTGAAGAAGTTGCAAGCTATGTAGATTTACCTCGCGATAAAGTTGAAGAGATTATGAATATCGAGCTTCTTAAAAACATGGTATCTTTAGATCAAAATGTTTATTCAACAGAGGGTGGAGAAACCTTATTAGACAGAATTCCTACAGATGAAAGTTCAAGTTTTGAGGATACTTACGCCAATAAAAAGATTATAGAATTTGCAATATCAAAGCTTCCGCCGTCAGATAAGACTGCTATTTGTCTGTATTACATTGAAGGTGAGTCAAGAAAAGATATTGCAAAAGTTCTGAATGTATCGGCAACGCAGGTGTCAAGAATTTTAAAAAGAGCATTAAACAGATTATATATAATTATACAAAGAGAATTAGACGGAAAAGAGTTATAAAAAGGAGGAAAAATGGCTTTATCACTTGTGATTTTAGGCTTTATATTTGTAGTTGGCTTATGTATAGGCAGTTTTTTGAACGTTGTTATATTAAGAACGGTGAGCGAAGAATCAATAGTTTTTCCGGCTTCAAAGTGTCCTAAATGTCAAAATCCTTTAAAATGGTATCATAATATCCCTGTATTATCTTACCTTTTTTTAAGAGGAAAATGCGCGTTTTGCAAGGAACATATCAGTATTCAATATCCGATAGTGGAACTTTTAACAGCGCTGCTTTTTGTGGGCTTATTTATTAGATATTGCAATCCTTTTGATCCGTTGTTCGGATTATCTGTGATGAATCCTATAAGTTTAGCGCAAGTACTTATATATTTATTTGTTCTTGTTATAACTTGTTTATTTATCGCAATTTCGGGAACCGATATTTTAGAAAATAAAGTTGCTGATGCTCATGTTGTTCCTGTAATTGTGCTTGGTATTTTATATAGTATCGTTTATTCTGTCGTGTCTTTTGTTGCTTATACAAAAGCAAACGGAATGCCAAAATTTGATTGGGTATTTATTTCAACTTGTCCAATTGTTTATTCGTTGGCTGCTGCTATTTTAGGATTCCTTATTATGGAAGCAATATCAAGATTAGGTTTGGTAACAGTAGGCGCAAGAGCGTTTGGCGAGGGTGACTCTTATATCGCAGCAGGAATCGGTGCTGTTTTTGGCGGGTTGCTTGCTTCTATGCCATTATATACTGCAACTCCGTTAGTAGTAGAAAACTTTTTTCCGATATTTCAAACTTTGATTGCAACGCTTATTTTAAGCGGAATTATACAAATTATTATAACCCTTCCGATATTTCTCAAAAAACTTATTATTAATAAAAACTGGGTAACATTGGGTGCAGTCAGTGTATTTATTATCTATACAATCGGGTATTTGTGCGCTCAGCAGCTAAATTGGCTAATCAACCCTGTAGCCTATTGGTCAAGCACAATTGTACTGCTTGCTTTGGGTATCTTTACTTGCCGCGAACTTCTTTGCGGGCTTAAAGAAAACAAAGCTGCTGATGCCTTGTACTTGCCGTTTGGGCCTGCAATGATTGCTGCAACATTGATTGTGATATTTGTAATTTAAAGAATAAAACCTATAAAGACAAAAGTTTCAAAGATTCCTTCAAAATTTCCTCAGCACTAGCGGTTGGGGAAATTTTTTCCAGTGTTTTTGAAATAGCTTGAGAAACTTCGTTTTTATCATAACCAAGAGATAACATAACAAGCTGGGCGTCTTCAACGTTGGGCGATTGGATAAATGTTTTACCGACAGACGTTGTAACAGGAGAGCTTCCTTGGTAGGTTGTTAATTTATCTTTCAATTCTAAGATTATTTTTTGTGCAAGTTTAGGTCCGACACCTTTTGCTCGGGTTAATTCTTTATAATTACCTTCCAGTACAAATCCGACTAAATCCGTTACGTCAAACGCGTTTAAAAGAGTTAATGCCATTTTTGCTCCCACGCCTGAAACAGATGTCAGGATATTAAATATATCACGGTCTTCTCGTTTTAAAAATCCGCAAAGGCTCATTTTGTCTTCTCTGTGGAGTAATACTGTATAAATTTTAAGTTCCTGGTTGATTTCGGGCAATTTTACAAAATCGCGTTCCATAATCTCGAATCTGTAACCGATTCCAAACGCTTCAACCGTTATATAATTTCCTTTTACATCAGTTTTGTATGAAAAAACACCTTTTATATAATCGTACATACCCCTATCCTTTTATTAGTGCCGTAAGCTCTTCAACTTCCGATTGAATATTTCTGTCTGATTTAAGTTTATCAGCTACAATATCGCAAGAATACATTATAGTAGTGTGTTTTTTTGCAAAGTATTCTCCGATAGCTTCGTAGCTTAGTGTAAGAACTTCTCTAGATAAATACACCGCCAAGTGTCTGGCATGAGCGATTTTTTGCTGACGCGCAGTACTTTTTAAATCTTTTACCGTTAAGTCAAAATAATTTGCCGTAATTTGAGCGATTTTTTCAATCGTAATATCTTTTTTGCGAACTTCGCAATTTAAGGCTTTTTGCGCAAGTTCTAAAGTTACGCCCGTACCTGAGAATTCCGCGTAAGCGCTGACCTTATTAAACGCACCTTTAAGTTCTCTTACGTTACTTACAAAATTATCCGCAATGTATTCAAATACATCATCATCCGCTTCGACTTCAAGTTCTTTAGCATAAGCTTTGACAATCTCAAAACGTGTTTCAAAATCAGGCGGAACAATATCTACAACAAGTCCCATTTCAAAACGGGTACGCAAGCGATTATCCAGTGTCGGAATATCTTTCGGCAGTCTGTCAGAAGCGATTACGATTTGTTTATTATTAGTGTATAAGGCTTCAAATGTTGAGAAAAAGTCTTCCATAGTTTTCATTTTAGACTCGATAAACTGAATATCATCCATAAGTAAAATATCAACATTTTGGAATTTTTGGTGAAATTTTCTCATCAAAGCGTTGTTACAGCCCTGTTTTTTCTTTCCGTTCGGGGTGTCGTTATACTGAAAACACCTTACCCATTCGTTGAAATATTCTTCCATTCGGATATAGCGGACTTTTAAATTCGGTTTGTTAAAAATTATATAATGCCCGATTGCCTGCATCAGGTGGGTTTTTCCTAAACCTGACGAGCCGTAAATAAATAACGGGTTAAACTTTTTAGAAGGGTTATTTGCAACTGAAAATGCTGCATTATAGGCAAATTTTGAGTTATCTCCGACAACAAAATTGTCAAATTTTAAATTAAGGTTTAAGTTTGCCTCAGATTGCATTTGGGCTAACGAAAGCTTGGTTTCTTCCGTTTTTTTCTCTTCTTCAGTTTGTCCCGCAACTTGTTTTGATAACTCTTTTTTACGGGCTTTTATATAGCGGGATGCAAAATCGGCATCAAATGTTAAAGATACCGCAGCGTCTTCACCAAGCACGGATTTTACGGCAGATTTAATGTTATTTAACCAGCCTTTTTTTAACACATCAACTGCCATTTGATGTGGTGAAAGGATTACAAGAGTATTATTCTCAAAGTCAGCAGCCTCTAAAGGCATTATCCATGTTTGAAAAACGTGCTCGGGAACATTTGCTTCAAGCTCGTCTTTAACCTTATTCCATAAAACATTAACTTCCGAAATATCCATAAGGAAATTTTACAATAAAAAATATTTCGGTTAAAGAGAAGATAAAGTTTTGTTATTTAAACTTAACCTTTTAGCGGACCGCCGGGGGTGCCCCAGCCAAAGAAGTTTTTCAATACGCTGTAAGCGGCATAAACTCCGAGTCCGCCTGCGAAACATTTTGACATTTTACCTTTTGTAAATAATGCCCCGATACCTAATCCTAAAGGAACAACATGTTCAATAAGCATAGATGTAAAACCTTTGACATAACCGACGCCGAGGTTTAAAAATCTTCTCCAGCCTTGGTCTAATTGCATTTGAAGCGCTTTATTTTTGATTCCCGCTTCAAATTTACTCATATTTGTTGAGTACATAGCATTGTTTGTATAATAGGAAGTTGCAGCGGCATCTTTTTCACTTGCATAGTAGTCAGCTTGAACTTTTCCGATATGATTGGCGTCATACGCGACAATGCCAAGCCCTGCCGCGCCTGCTGCTTTTGCGGCAAGCTGTGCGGGGGTTCCTTTAAATATTCTGCCTATACTGCTTAAAATTTTCATTTACTACACCTATTTCATATCATATAAAGGGTTTTTGACGGATTTTTTCTTTGTTTCGTCAACTTCAAATTCTTTTTCTGCGGTTTGCGCTGACATTTTCAACAAGATGTTGCTTGCATCAATTGCTTCTTGTCCGAAACCTTTGTCTGAAGTTTGCATTTTCTTTAATACGCCGACCGTATAATCATCACCTGTTACCATTCGAGAGTTAAGTGCTGTCAGTGCCAAAAATCTTATGTCATCGGCCGGGTCTTGAAGCATTTTATTAATCAATGCGTTTAAGGCTTTATCGTCTTTTCTTGAGTCGTCTTCTTCAAGTCTTGCGAATACTTCTTTTGCTGCGGTTAATCTTATTGCTTTATCCTGACTGTTTAAGTAGTTTTCAAGATTTTTTATATAATCATCGGTTAATACAACTATTTTACGTTTTTGAGTTTTCTTTTTTTCGGGTGTTTCTTCTGTTTTTACGGGAGCTTGAGTCTCTGTTGGCTGAGTTGGTGCAGGCTCAGGAGCCAGAGTTGGAACTGTTGCTTGCTGAACTTCCGTCGGCTGTGTTTGCGGCGGAGTTTGTTGAACGGGAGCCTGCGGAATTTGTACAGGCTGAGGTGATGGCATTGGAATTGTATATGGCGGCGGATAATAACATCCTCCGCTCGGTCCGACTGTTGGACTGTAGATTTGAATATTAACGCCTGAAGCCGTTGGCGCTTGGGGCATTGGTGCCTGCTGCGGAATAGGAACCCCTTGAGGGTAATAGTATCCGCACGGATAAGCTACCTGAGGCGGAGCCTGACAAGGTTCTTGTACTGTTGTACCGTTTGTGGGAGCTGCAGCTCCGCAGTTGTAACTGCTGTTATACTGCGGTTGCGGTACTAATGGTGTTGTATTATTGTTTTGACCCGAGATTTGCATAACATGTCCTAATTTTCTACCCTTATTTATATAAAGTAGTTTTTTTTGAATTATTTGCTTTTTTGTAAAGATATGTTAATATAGAAAAGTATTAATAGGAGGAAAATAATGAAAAAGTACACTATGACTAGGATTTCGGGGGGGGTAACTTTTCTCGCTCCTTAGGATTTACACTGGCGGAGGTTCTAATTACCCTCGGAATTATCGGAGTGGTTGCCGCGATGACGATACCGACATTAATTGCAAACACAAGAAGTCAGCAGTATCGTTCAGCTTTTAAAAAAACTGTTTCTGTTCTCGGGCAAGCTGCCAGAATGTCACAGGCTCAATATGGGTTTGATTATGCGGGGATTAATCAGCTTTGCGGGGCAAACGCTGCAACAGAGCATCCTGATAATGTTATGACGGTTTGTTCTTTATTGAATGGGGCTTTGACGGGTTCGACTTATTTTGAACGGGCTTCTGATATTCCGATGAAAGGCAGTTCAAAATATACTATTACAAGAGGGCCGTTTATGTTGGCTGATGGAGTAAGAGTAATTAATAATTACCGTGCGTATGTATTAAAAGACGGGACTATTGTTGGGATTTATAAGGATATGGGATTAAATACTTGTACATTGTCTGTTGGTAAAACCTTAAATGATCTTATCGGAGGTAATGATGAGATGAGATTTTGTGTCGGGTTTATCGACGTAAACGGGGTATCTTTACCGAATAAAGAAGTAAGCTGTTCATCAGGTTCTGATTCTTTAAAACAAAACAATTGCATCGTGAAAAACGACGCCAAACATATGACTGATATTTATCCGATAAGATTTCATGACGGGATTGTTGAACCTGCTTCGGCTGCTGCAAGATATGTTTTAAAAACCGCTAAATAAAAAATAAAAGGGTTAACTTAGGTTAACCCTTTTTTGCACATAATTCTAATTTATCTAATTTAACTTTGTAAAAATCCACATTGATATTTAAGTTCGTACCTATTTGAAGTAGGAGTTTTATGAACTTCATATCTTTATCTTTTCGTGATTCTTCGTAGGTTTCCAAAATATCTCCGATTCTGTGGTAAATCTTGTTATAATAAATATTTTGAGATTCCGAGATATCTATTTGCAAATCAAGTTTTTCGATAATTCCGAACATTTCAACTATCGCATCAGCCTGTTGAATTTCAAAGCTTTTGGTTAAGCGATTAAGATTTGTATTGATTCTTTTTGCAAAGTGTTTATTTGACGGTGTTTTATCTATTGTAATATTCATTTTCTTTGCTTCAAAGTTAATATCCATAATTTCTTGAACTACGGTTTTTTCAACAAATCCGTCACTGTGCGCTAAAAGGTCATTATATCTTTGACTTAGTGCGTAAGCCGCTGAAATCTTAAACTCATCAGGAATCTCTAAACCAAGATTTTGCATGTGATAAATTGAACCTTTACCTTGTGCGTACATATCTTTGTAGGTGTCTGCAAATTTTTCCAGTTGGTCTTTCAACAGGATTTGAAGAATTTTCTTTCTTTCTTCGATGAAGATATCTTTTAGCGTAAAGTATTCTCTGCCGAAGGTTTCATCAAGAGTTCTTATTATTTCAGTTAATGTATTTAACATAAATGTTTTAATAAGGTTTGTTTTAAGTTCCTGGAATTCTTCGTTTGTAGAAAATTCTTTAATTGTACAGTGGAAATCTCCGCCTGCGTATTGCATAAGAGCAAACATCAGGTTAGATTTTTGCAGTGTAACTTTTGATTGAATTTCGATGTTACCGATAACAAAGTTTGCGTTACCTTTTGCAACTTTTTGATAATCCTTGCATTTTACTGTGTAACAGTAAACATCTTCTTCGTCTTCAAATTCTTGGTATAGTGATGATATTGCCCACAGGCAGGCTATTTGTTTTAGTGTTACAACTGATGGTTTCACAAACCTTTCATAAATATCTTTACCCGTTCCAAATTCTGTAATGTTACTTTTTGCTTGAGCGAGAATATTTAAGAAATTTTGTTCAAGGTTTTCCGTGTAAAAACTTGACGCCAATTGAATTGCGCGGGCAGCGTACTTCATAATCTGAACGGTTTCAATTCCTGAAATTTCAGAGAAGAACCAGCCACAGCTTGTGTACATAAGCAATGCCTGACGCTGAATTTCCAATAATTCCATACCTTTAACTTTTTCTTCTTCCGTTAAGTCAGGATTAAAGTTAGCTTTTTGGAATTTTTTAATATTTGTATAACTTCTGTCTAAGATTACTTCAATATAGTTATTTCGAACTTCCCAAACATTTTTTGAGAAATATTTAGAACCTTCTGTTTCAAATATTTTGGCAAATTCATCTCTTAGGTAGTCAAGAGCATCGCGAAGAGGTTTTCTCCATTTTTGGTTCCAACCTGGGTGTCCGCCTGTTGAACAGCCGCAATCTTCGCACCAGCGTCCGACTCCGTGGAAACAACTCCAGGATGAGGCTTGCTTGATATCTGCTTCGTAATCGCTTTTGTATTTATCAAGATACTGCGCGTAGTTTGTGATTTTAAAGCCTTCATCTTCTGCTTTAATTTTTAAAACATAAGATAATGCCATATCTCCAAATTTTGTGTGGTGTCCGTAGCTTTCACCGTCGGTTGCGATGTTTATCAATTGCGGATAATCTCGAACTTCGGATACTCCTTCTTTCAGGCGTTTAATAAATTTGTTTCCATCTGTTAAAAGCTCGTCAAATGCGACAGAACGAGAGATTGCGCCATCATAGAAGAATAGATCAATTTTCTTTGACGTGTCTGATTTTAGTGAGTATTCGTAAGATCTGGCAGGGTCAATGTTACCCCAGCTTACGTCTTCCCATTCTTTAGCTGATTTTTTCTTCATTTTTAAGGCTTGATAAGGAGATAAAACAGTAAATTTAATACCATTTTCAATTAAAACTTTAAGTGTTTCATCGTCAACCCCTGTTTCTGCAAGCCAAATTCCTTCGGGCTTTCTTCCAAATCGGTATTCAAAATCGCGGATTCCCCATTTTACCTGGGTTTCTTTGTCTTTGTAATTTGCAAGCGGCATAATTATGTGGTTATAAACCTGCGCCATAGCGTTGCCGTGGCCGTCGTGTTTTGAGATACTTTCAATATCAGCTTTAATTATACGTTCATAAGTTAAAGGAGCATACTGTTCCATCCAGGAAAGTAATGTCGGGCCGAAGTTAAAGCTCATATATTCGTAATTATTTACAATATCAAGTATGCGATTTCTGTTATCAACGATTCTTGATACAGAGTTCGGATTGTAGCATTCTTTACAGATTCGCTCGTTCCAATCATGAAACGGCAGAGCACTTTCTTGAAGTTCAATAGCTTCCAACCACGGATTTTCTCTCGGCGGTTGGTAAAAGTGTCCGTGTATTGTTAAAAATTTATTGTTAGTTGTAGACATAATCTTATTCATACCCCATTAATTTTATTTTTTATTCTCTTCTTTTTTTATTTTATTCACAACTTTGAAATCGTCAACATCAATCCAGGCATCACCTAATGCTGTAGAAAAAACTTTTCCGCAAAATTCTACTTCATCACCTGCGTCAAGGTCGATGTTTTTTTCTGCTACTTCTTTTTTCAAGAAGATTTTAAGCTCTGATAACGGAATATTATGATTAGTGATATCAGGTCTTTGGATAAGGAATGAGATATATTTATCTGATGATCTTTTTGCGGGCGGATAGTCAAGCCCTAAAGTTGAGAATTTGTCAAACTTTGCTCTGATTTTGATGTTTCTGTTTAAGTATCTGTAAGGATTTGAAACAAGTTCTAATGCGTTAACCGTTGTATACTGAGCTTGTGGTGCAGAAGGTGCTGAAACCGCAACGGTTGCTGTCGGTTGAGAGCAAACTTTATTTGCGCTGACGCCTATTCCTGCTGAAATTATTATTGCAAGTGTTATTATTTGTAATTTTTTCATTTTTGACCTCTTATTTAAACTGATTTTACTCTAAGATTTTAGCACATAATTTAAAATAAGGAAACTGTACAGATTAATTATTTTGCAATAAAAAACGGAACCTGTTATAAGATTCCGTTTTTTATATGAAATTTCAGATTTAAAACTATGCTTCTACAGGAGCTTCAGCTTGTTCCGCTGCTGCAGCTTCAGCGGCTGCTTTAGCAGCTTCTTCTTCAGCTTGTTTTTTAGCTAATGCTTTTTTAGAAAGTTTTACTGTTTCTTTCTTAACATAGTTTAAAGTACCGTCTTCGTTGCAGTTTTTGATTAAATAAGCAACTGTTTCTGTAGGTTGAGCGCCTTTAGAAATCCAATCAAGAGCTGCTGCTTTGTCCAACATCATAACTTTAGTTTTTGGGTTGTAGTGACCTAATTCTTGGATAGGTCTTCCTTCACGTTTAGTTGTTGAGTTGATAACGATAATTCTGTATGTAGGGTTTTTCTTAGCACCCAATCTTTTTAATCTGATTTTTAACATTTTGTTTTTCCTTCTTTTGTTTTGTATCTTTTTCGGTAATTCAACCGCCGCTTGTCGTTTTACCTTAATCAGGGTTAGAGGAATCACCTGACTATGCTTTGATTGAAGCACAAATATATTATTTTTGCAAGTATTTGTTAATATTATAAAATTTTACCTCCAAATCAGATGTAGTCTGTTTATATGAGTTGCTTTTATTATTTTTTGATGTAAAATCTAACAAGATACATGTATAGTAATTTAAATAAGGATATTAAAAATGAAAACAACATTAACAAAGGGAAAAGACAATTTAGTAAGTATCAGTATGGTTATTCCGTCAGCAGAAGCATCAAGTGCTTATGCAACTGCAGTTTCAAGAATCTCTCAATATATCAATGTTGACGGATTCAGAAAAGGTAAAGCTCCTCGCGCGGTAGTTGAAAGACACGTTGGAGTTGACAGAATCCAACAAGAAGCTTTAGAAATTTTGTTACCTAAATACTTAGGTCAGGCAATTCACGATAACGAACTTGATGTTATTACTCAACCTGCAATCACAGAATACAAGTTTGAGTTAGGTAAAGACGCGGAAGTTACTTTTGAAGTTGAAACAAGACCTGAAGTTTCTTTAGGTTCTTATAAAGGATTGGATGTTAAAGTTGAAGTTCCGTCAACTGACGACGGAGCTTTTGATAGAGCTTTAGAAGGTTTCTTAACCCAACATTCATCTATGGAATTGGTTTTAGATAGACCGTCAAGTGAAACAGATACTGTTGTATTTGATTTTGACGGAACCTGTAACGGCGAAAAAATCCAAGGCGGTTCAGCTAAAGGTTATGCTTTAGACTTGGCTCATTCTAACTTTATTCCGGGATTTGCAGAACAATTAGTCGGTCACAATATTAAAGACGAATTTGATATTCAAGTGACTTTCCCTGCAGAGTATCACGATGAAAAATTAAAAGGTCAACCTGCAACTTTTGCAATTAAAATCAACGAAATTAAACAAAGAGTTCTTCCTGAATTAAATGATGAATTCGTTCAAAAAGTAACTGATTTTAAAACTGTTGATGAATTAAAAGCTGATATTCAATCTTACATTGATAACCAAAGAGAAAGCATCAAAAAAATCAATGCTGAAAATACGGTATTTAAATCAGTAAGTGATTCTACATCTGTTGAAATTCCTGAATCTATGATTAACCGAGAAGTTGAATCTTTAAAAGCTGATTATCAGCAAAGACTTTCATACCAGGGAATTGATTGGGATACTTTTGTAAGCTCTCAAGGCGAAGACTTTAATAAAAATATGATTGAAGATGCTAAATCAAGAATTAAAAATTCTTTAATTATTGATAAAATTTCTAAAGAAGCTGAAATCAAAGTTGAACAATCTGATTTCCAAGACAAAATCGCTCAAATGTCAGGAGCTTACGGTGTTTCTCCTCAGGAAATGCTTAAACAATTCGGTCAAAACCCTGACTTCTTGACAACTTTATCTCAACAGATCGTTAACGATAAAGTAAGAGAATATCTTGTTTCTAACAACAACATTGAATATGTTGAAGTTAAAGCAGATAAAGAAGCGGTTGAAGCGTAGAAAATTGTAGTTATAATAAATAATAAGAAAGGGAATTAAATCATGAGTTTTGTACCTGTAGTAGTTGAACAATCAAGCAGAGGCGAAAGATCTTTTGATATCTTCTCAAGACTTTTGAGAGAAAGAATTATCTTTTTGGGAACTGCCATTGATGATATGGTAGCTAATTTGGTTGTTGCACAATTGTTGTTATTAGACAGCGAAAATCCTGAAAAAGATATTATGTTATATATCAATAGCCCGGGTGGAAGTGTTACTGCAGGGTTTGCAATCTATGATACAATGCAGCATATTAGAGCAGATGTTTCAACAATTTGTTTGGGTCAAGCTGCTTCAATGGGCGCATTCCTTTTATCATCAGGTACTAAAGGTAAGAGGATGGCTTTACCTCATTCAAGAGTATTGATTCATCAACCTTTAGGCGGAGCTCAAGGTCAGGCAACAGATATCGAAATCCAGGCTGCTGAAATTATCAGAATCAAAAAATCATTAAATGAAATTTTAGCATCTAACACAGGTCAATCTATTAAAAAGATTGAAAAAGATACGGATAGAGATTACATCATGACACCTCAAGAAGCTCTTGAATATGGTATGATTGATAAAGTTATTTCCCGTGACATTGTTAAATAATAATTTGGAGAAAATAAATGCCAAAAAATGATGACAAGTTAAAATGTTCCTTTTGCGGAAAAACTCAAGACCAGGTTAAAAAATTAATAGCAGGTCCTGAAGTTTATATCTGTGATGAGTGCGTTGAACTTTGTAACGAAATTCTTGATGAAGAATTTTTCGAAGCAAAAGATAAAGAAGGTAATTCAGGAGAAGGTAATCTTGAAAAATCAGAAAAACCTATTCCAAAACCTCACGAAATCAAGGAATATCTAGATCAATATATTGTAGGGCAGGATGATGCTAAAAAAGTATTATCTGTAGCTGTTTACAATCATTACAAACGTTTGAAACATAACAAAGAAACCGACAAGGATTCTGTAGAAATCCAAAAATCTAACATTTTGTTAGTCGGTCCTACGGGTTCGGGGAAAACTTTGCTTGCTCAAACTTTGGCAAAAATGCTTGATGTACCGTTTGCTGTAGCTGATGCTACAACCTTAACCGAAGCAGGTTATGTTGGTGATGATGTTGAAAATATTCTTCTTCGTTTATACCAAAACGCTGAATTTGATGCATCAAAAGCTGAACGCGGTATTATTTATATCGATGAAATCGATAAAATTTCAAGAAAGTCAGAAAACACATCTATAACACGTGATGTTTCAGGTGAAGGTGTTCAACAGGCATTGTTGAAAATGATTGAAGGTACGGTTGCTCATGTTCCGCCGCAAGGAGGAAGAAAACACCCGCATCAGGAATTTATCGAAATCGATACAAGCAATATCTTGTTTATAGTCGGCGGAGCGTTTGTTGGTTTGGAAAAAATCATTGATGCCCGCGCAGGCGAAGGTAATTCTGTAGGATTTGGCGCAAAAGCTGCAATGTCACAGGCTGAAAAGGAAGCTAACGCTGTTAAGATGTTGAAAAAATTACAACCGGAAGATTTGATGAAATTCGGCTTAATCCCTGAATTTATCGGTCGTGTTCCTGTTTATGCGGTATTAGACCAATTGAACGAAAAAACTTTAAAAATGATTCTGACAGAACCGAAAAACGCTGTATTGAAACAATATCAGGCCCTTTTAAAAATGGACGGAGTCGAGCTTGAATTTGAACCTGATGCGGTTGAAATGATAGCAAAAGAAGCTATTCGTCGTAAAACAGGTGCTCGTGCATTGCGTTCAATTGTTGAAGAAATCATGCTTGATGTTATGTACGATGTTCCGACAAAAGAAAATCTTGATAAATTTGTCGTAACAGCCGATATGGTTAAAAACAGAAAAAATGCCGAAGTTGTAAAACTTCCGACAAAGGAAACTACAAGCGAGATTTCAGCTTAATAAATATTAATAATATAGCAAATAAAACACTGTCTTTGGTTTAATAAATATAAGAAGGCGGTGTTTTTTGCTAAGTAAAGTAAATTCTGTTAATTTTAATAATTCATTTACAGCAAGAGAAAAATTATCTACTGCGGATAATTTTATATCGGCTTCTGATAAGCTTGCCAAAAAACGAAAAGAAGGCGGATTATCTTCAAAATATTTATGGTCCTCAACGGCGATTTATCCTGCTATGGCCGGGGTTTTAGGTTATGAGTTTTATAACATTCATAAGATTTCAAAATTAGAAAAAGCAGAAAAGTTTTTACAAGCCGCCGCACTCAAAAATTCTTTTTTAAAGAAATTTGCGTTGGTTGCACTTTCGGGAATTGGGCTTGTTGCTGGGCTGCAGTATTTATTTAACAAAAACAGTAATAAAAAATATGAAAATATAAAAAAATATTTTAACGAAATAAATACACAAACCGGTGCAACAATTGAAGATGAACCGTTTCGCTCAGGTTCTTTGGGGGCTGCATTTAATCCGATTTCAGGAAAAGTTTCAATTAATAGAAACTTGATAAATGATCCGCTAACAAACAGAAAATGTAAAAAACTTCTTAAACACGAACTTGTGCATGCAAGACAATTTGAAACTATCGCAAGAATGGATGAGGGGATAGAAAAGCTTAATTATGCAACAATGAAGCGTATAGCTAATAAATCGGAAAATCCGATTATAAAAAACGTGTTTATTGATATGTATAATGATATTAAATCCAATCCCGGAAAATATGAAGATAAAATTGTTAAATTAGATGGTGCTGATGTTAATTTTAAAGATTATATAACTTCAATTCATACGCTGTTAACAAATAAAGATGCGACGGATAAAGATATTCCGATGGTAATAAACAGAGATTACTATGAAAATGTACGCGCTAAAAAAGGTCCGTTAACACCTGAAGAAACTCAAAAAGCTCAACAATACTATCAGGCACAGATTGATTATCCGAATTTTACGATTTTTCAGGCGTTAAATCCGTTCTCAAAATATTATAATAATCTTCTTGAAAAAGAAGCATATAAAGAGAATCCTGGCTTTATGGGCTTTATAAGAAGAATCTGCGGTAAAGATTAATAATTTGAATTGCCAAACTCTCGTTTTTATGCGAAAATTAATAAAAAGGGAGAATTGTTGTGGGTGAGTCAAAAACATTAATATTAATAGACGGTCACGCTTTAGCGTTTCGTCAGTATTATGCGCTTGAGCGCACAAATATGAAAACCAAAGACGGAACACCTACGTGGGCTGTTTACGGATTTTTTAAGGCTGTTTTTGACCTGCTTAAAAATGACAACTTAAAACCTGATGCAATCGGTGTTGCGTTTGATGTGTCACACCATACGTTTAGAACGGAAATGTATGAGGAGTATAAATCAAACCGTCAGGCAATGCCTGATTCTATGCGGGTTCAAATGGAGCTTATATATGAAGGCTTAAGAGCATTTAATATACCGATTTATACAAAACAAGGGTTTGAAGCCGATGATGTTATCGGAACTATTTCCCGCAGGGCATGTGAACTTGGGCATAAAGTTTATATTTTAACAGGCGATCAGGATTCTTTTCAGTTGATTGAAAAAAGCGGATGTGTCAAAGTTATTATTCCGTCAAAGGGTGAACTTGCCGAATATGATTGGGACAAAGTTTATCAAAAGTTGGGAGTCTTTCCAAACCAAGTCATTGATTATAAAGCCTTAAGGGGTGATGTATCAGATAATATTCCGGGGATTCGCGGGATTGGTGAAAAAACAACGGTTAAACTTCTTGCCGAATTTGGAACAGTTGATAAAGTACTGGCTAATGCCGATAAGATTTCAGGGAAAGCTATCCAGGAAAAAATCAGAAACGGAGTTGAGGTTGCTAATTTAAGTAAAACTCTTGCAACAATTGACAGGTATGTAGATATTCCTTTTGATTTTGAAAAAACGAAGATTGAACTGCCTGATATCTCATCTGTTACCGAATTTTTAAGACGCATGCAGTTTTATATGTTCTTGAAAAATATCGAGTTTATTTTAAAATCCTTTGACAAAAATGCTCAAATCGTTATTCCTAAAGAAGCAAAGACGCAAGAAGCAGTAATACAACCTTCAATTCAGCTCCCGAAATCAAACAACGGACAACTGGGGCTGTTTGCTCAGGCTGTACAATCAGAAGTTAATAAAGAAGAATTAAATTATAAAATTAATCTTATTACGGATAGTGAAGATTTTAATTCAATGGTTGAAATTTTATCAGAGCAGAATATTATAGGGTTAAAGCTTTTTTCTGATGTTGTTAATGCTGTTGATTTTAAGTTATACGGTATTTTAATAGCTTATAATAAAAACTTTTCGTTTTCAGACAGGCTTAATGTTGAAAAAAATGATGATGTGATAACAGAGTCTTATTATATTCCATTTTCACATAATATAGAAAAGCAGCTTCCCGTTGATTTTGTTTTAAAGGGCTTGAAATTTATTTTGGAAAATTCTGAGATAAATAAGATTACTCATGATATTAAGGTCGAAGATTGTATTCTGAAAAACTTTAGTATAAATATTACAGGTGTTGTATTTGATACAATGCTTGCCTGTTATATTAAGGATTCAAATGCAAACTCGGCGTTTGATATTCAGTGTATGGAACAGATTGATCATATTTTACCTTCAATTGTTTCAGGCGGTAAAAAATCTACAATTGCAGATCAAAATATTACAGAAGTTAAAGACTACGCGGGAGATTTAGCTTCAAGTTTATTTAAGTTGACCGATTATTGGAATGGGTGTCTTGATTTAAAAGAGTATAAAATTATGCGCGATATTGAGATTCCGTTAGCGCATGTTCTTGCAGATATGGAGTACCAGGGTGTATCTGTAGATGAAGAATATTTAAAAAAACTGACCGTACTTTTTGATAAGCATTTATGGCGAGTAAGTTCAAAGATTTATGATTTGGCAGGTGAAGGGTTTAATATTAATTCACCTCGTCAGGTTGGAGAAATGCTTTTTGATAAATTAGGTTTAAAAGGTAAGAAAAAGCGCGGTAAGAATAAAAATTCAACAAGTGCTGAAGTTTTGGCATCATTAGCTGAGGATTATGAAATTGCAAGATTGATTCTTGAATACCGAAAATATTCAAAACTAAAATCAACATATACGGATTCG
This sequence comes from uncultured Candidatus Melainabacteria bacterium, assembly GCA_947570135.1. GTDB lineage: Bacteria > Cyanobacteriota > Vampirovibrionia > Gastranaerophilales > Gastranaerophilaceae > Zag111. Next base: position 55,366 of record CANOTP010000009.1, read on the forward strand.
CTGCCTTCATTGATAAGTTCAAAAGATAAACGCATTCATACAACTTATAATCAGACGGTTACTACAACGGGAAGATTATCTTCATCAAATCCTAATTTACAAAATATTCCGATAAGAACAGAGGAAGGTAATAAAATCAGACAGGCTTTTGTGCCGACAGACAGAGAAAATTATATGATTCTTTCTGCCGATTATTCTCAGATTGAATTAAGAATTTTGGCTCATGTCTCAGGGGATGAGAATTTGATTAATGCTTTCAATTCCGGAATTGATGTTCACACAATAACTGCGTCTAAGGTTTTTGAAGTTCCTGTTGAAGAAGTTACAAAAGAAATGCGTTATAAAGCAAAAGCCGTTAACTTTGGAATCGTTTACGGGCAAAGTAAATACGGGCTTGCCAAGTCTTTAGGTATAAAAGCTGATGAAGCTGATAATTTTATAAATAAGTATTTTGAAACTTACCCGGGTATTAAAGAATATATGTTCAATATGGTTGCTTTGGTAGAAAAACAAGGGTATGTTGAAACGATTTTCGGTCGCAGAAGGTATTTGGAAAATGAGATTAACAGTACAAATACAATGACAAGAGAGTTTGCAAAACGTGCGGCGATAAACCAGCCTATGCAAGGTTCTGCGTCAGATTTGATTAAGCTTGCCATGATTGATTTTGCAAAAAGTTTAAAGGAACATAATCTTAAATCAAAAATGATTATTCAGGTTCATGATGAATTGGTTGTGGAAGTTGAAAAAAGCGAATTAGAGCAGGTTAAAGAATTGATATTAAAATCAATGGAATTGGGGCAGCCCCTAAAAGTTCCGCTGCTTGTAGATATTAATGCGGGTGAATCATGGAAAGAATCTTAAAATATATAGCGATTTTGACGTTTTTATTGTTTAGTGGAGTGCAGGTATTTGCTTCAGGTGAGCAGTTAAGCTTAAGTACGCTTGTGACGGCACAAAATATAAGTTTTGAAAATTGTACAAAAGTTTTTAATACCGATAATGTGTCGTTGTTTTATCTGACAATAGCGGCAATTAATGCCAATCGCTTTGCTGTGGATGAAATTCAATCTCAATCGGGTTATGTACTGTTTACCGCTGTAAATAAACAGTTTATCGCATCGGTTTCAAACGTTAATACAAACCAAGGAATGCTTAGAATTACTCCTGCTGACGGAAATTATTACTTTCAGCCCGGGATTATTTTAAATATTTATAAGTATATTGAATTGAACATGTCAAAGAAACCTCAGGTGTTGTTTTAGTTATCCGAGATTTTCAAATGCCGAATGTACGATTTCTTCAATATCGTAATTGTTTTCAATTTCTTCTGTTGAAAGCCAAATCAGGTATTCAATGTTTCCTGCGGGTCCTTTAATTGATGAATATGTAAGTCCTTTTATCGAATATTTAAGACTTTTTGCACATTCTATAACATTTTTTATAACTTCTTGGTGTGTTTTTTTATCACGTACGACACCGCCTTTTTCAACTTTTTCTTTACCTGCTTCAAATTGAGGCTTAATAAGACAAATCATTTCGTGAAACTTTGGATTTAACAGTGTTTTAAGGTTTGGCAGGACTTTTGTAAGCGATATAAACGATAAATCACTGACCAAAAGATTTGCAACTTCATCTCCTTCGTTATAAATTTCTGAAAATGCACAGTTTTTGAGGTTTGTTTTTTCGATTGTTTTAACTTTGCTATCCGAGCGAATTTTCCAATCAAGCTGTCCGTACCCCACATCTGCCGCGTAGACAAATTTTGCCCCGTTTTGAAGCAGACAATCAGTAAAACCTCCTGTTGAAGCTCCTGCATCAAAACAAATTCTGTCTTTTATTTCAGGATTAAAGGTATCAATAGCTTTTTTTAACTTAAACCCGCCGCGAGATACATAAGGCATTGATTTTACGACAATGTCGTATTCTTTTGTAAGATTTATCTGAAATCCCGCTTTTGTAATGTATTCATCGTTAATTTTAACGTTACCTGCCAAAATTGCAGATGCGGCTTTACTTTTTGTTTCAAAGTAGCCTATATCGGTTAAGTATTTATCTAATCTTTCTTTATTTTGCATTGAAATTAAAAATCCTTTCGGCATTTTGGGTTGTTGCAGCCGCTATTTCTTCTGTTGAGCAGTCGCGAATGTTTGCGATACATTCTGCCACGTATTTTACGTACATTGGTTGGTTTTCTTTACCTCTAAACGGAACGGGTGCAAGGTAAGGGTCATCCGTTTCCAGTAACAGGTATTCAAGCGGAATTTCTGCTGCAACTTCTTTGGCTTTAATTGCGTTTTTAAAGGTTACTACACCGCCCAATGCAATATATATCCCTTCCTTTATACATTCTTTCGCAAATTTCAAACTGCCTGAAAAACAGTGAAGAATTGCGGTTGAGTTTTTGTTGTATTTTTTTAGAATTTCTAGTGTGTCAAAATGAGCATCGCGAGAATGAATGTTTAGCGGTAAGTTCATTTGATTTGCAAATTCAATTTGCTTTATAAAAACTTCTTTTTGAAGTTCTTTAAAAGATTTGTCCCAATAATAATCAAGTCCGATTTCTCCGATTCCGATAATTTTAGAGTTTTTGCGGATAATTGATTCCATATCATTTAAAGTTTTATCCGTAAAGGTTTTTGCTTCTTCAGGGAAAACTCCGACGTATCCGTAAACGTTATCATATTTTTGTATAAATTTATCGACTTCAAAAATATCTTGTGCCGTGCTTGACGGAACTATTGTTATTATATTTGATTCTTGCGCGTTTTTTATTGCTGAATCAATATTTGTTTCTTTCAGCATATTCGCGTGGGAATGAGTGTTTATTATGTATGGATTTTTCATAACCTGATTATACCATACTCAAACTTTGTGATATAATTCGGGTATGGAAGAGAAAAATTTAAAAATTTCAATAGCGCATTTGTATCCGAAGCTTTTGAATTTATACGGGGATTTAGGAAATATTATAACCTTAACAAAACGCTGTCAGTGGCGTGGGATTGAGGTTGAATTTGAGCAAATTAATATCGGAGATAAGATAAAAAATCACGACCTTTATTTTATCGGTGGCGGACAAGATAAACAACAGGAAGAAGTTGCCGAAGAGCTTTATTCAAACCGTGAGGAATTTCTTGCCCAACGTGATGATGGTGCCGTGTTTTTAGGGATTTGCGGTGGGTATCAACTTTTCGGGCATTACTATAAACCGCACGATAAGGATCAATTAAAAGGAATTTCCCTAATGGATGCTTATACTGTTGCGGGTAAAAAAAGATTTATCGGAAATGTCACGGTTGAAACTGATTTTCTGAGTCCTAAAACTCTTGTCGGGTTTGAAAATCACAGCGGACTAACGTACATACAAGGCGATACCAAACCGTTAGGTAATGTTGTTGTCGGGAACGGTAATAATTCAAAAGACGGGTTTGAGGGCGGAAGGTTTAAGAATGTTTTCGGAACGTATCTTCACGGATCTTTGCTTCCAAAAAATCCTCATTTTGCGGATTATTTGATTTCACTTGCACTTGAAAAACGTTACGGTGAAAAAATTAAATTATCGAATTTAGATGATTTTATTGAGGTTCAAACACATAATTCTCTTATCAATAAACCTTATTAAAACCTTGAAAATCTTGTACAAATCGTTTATACTTAGTTTATGAGTTAAGAGATTTGGAGATTTTATGAATAAAAATAAAGGGTTTACTTTAACGGAAGTTTTGTTGGCTGTAGCGATAGTCGGAATAATTGCGGCATTGGTACTTCCGATGGTTGTAAAAAATTATCAGGAAAAAACGCTTGATGCGGCACTAAATCGAGAAAAACAAACCTTGGATGCGTCTGTAAAAGCTTTATTAATTAATGAAAACACTGATGCTTATGAAAAAACAATGCTTTATACTTATGAAGCCAAACCAACAAGTTATGAAAATACTTCAGGAAAGTTTATAAAAAAATATCTAAAAGTTTCTAAGTACTGTGGAGATTCAAATGGAGATTGTTTTGCATCTAAGTATTATAAATATGAAAACGGTGATAAAGTAGTTCATACTCCGACTTATAAAGGTGCTTGTGCAAGCTTGAAAAACGGTTCAAGTATTTGTATTCAGCCGCAAACATCTTCTGAAATCGTAAAAATATTACTTGATGTTAACGGTAAAAAAGGTCCTAATGTTTTAGGAAGAGATTTGCGGGAATACGAGATTTCATTACCTAAAAAAGCCGGTTTAGACAGATCAAGCAGTGATATAGATTGGGATTACAAGCTTGTAAAAATAGAAGAACCTACAACTCCGGAAACTCCCGATCCCCCGGAACCTTCGGAAACTTGTTCTAAAACAGCAGGAACGGATGCTGCATGCTGTATGAAATCAAGTGAGTATGCAGTATGGCATGAAAGAAGTTGTTGCGGAAATATTAAGGAATATTTTGACCTTCATCAAACAACATGTTGTTCTAAATGGGGATCTAATCCTTGGTGTCCGTCTTCACCTCCAAAACAAAAAGCATCAATACAACTTACGTTAGAATATGACAGACAAGGTTCTTATAATTCTTCAAATCCTTTTCATGGTGTAATTATTAAAACAAGTACCGTAAATGCCCCAAGCTATATTACTATTCAATGTAATGCAACTTGTTCCTTGAGTTCATCCGCATCTTCATCCAGGTGGATGGTTTCAACGGTAGACGGTTATAAAAATTTTCCTATGGTAGCACAACAAGTTGGTCCTTCTTGCAGGATTTCAGCATATGCCGGGCAGCAACCATGTGCGGCTCATAATTGTATCGGTTATGAAACAAGAGATTATACCCAAATATCAGGCTATTGTCAAGTTTATGCTTCAGCAGGTATTCCATCTTGTCGGGTAACCATACCTAACGGGACTTCTAATAAATCTGACAAATGTCGTATCGATTTTGATATATAAAAAAAGGCGCTTATTAAGCGCCTTTTTTATTTCTTGATTGTCCAAAAATCTTTGTGGAACAACACCAAAAACGGGATTATTTCCAAACGTCCGATTAGCATATTTAATATTATAATCAATTTGGATAATGTTTTTAATGGTGCAAAGCTGCCCATTGGTCCGACAATATCGCCTAACCCCGGTCCGATATCGCCGATTGCCGAAATTGATGCGGTTAATCCAAGAGTAAAATTCTGTTCGATAACGGCAAGCGTTATTGCAGTTACTCCCCATAATCCAAAGAAACAGCAGGCAAAAAAGATTGTTTGTCTGATAACTTCAGGCTGAACAACCCTGTTATCAATTTTTATTGCCATTACAGCTTTCGGGTGAAGAATTTTATAAAGTTCGTTTTTAATATATTTAAATATCAAAATCCATCTTGCAATTTTTAAACCGCCGCCCGCAGAACCTGAACATGAGCTTACAAACATTGTAATAAACAGAACGATTTTAGCATCAAGTGTCCATAGTTGAAAATCTTCACTTGCCGCACCCGTTGAGGTTGCAAGTGATAAAACCTGAAAGATTGAAGCTCTAATTGCATGCATAATATCGTAATGCTGTTGAACAAAAAGGATTGCAGCCACAACTAATGAAATAAACGTTATTATACCTGCGTAACCCCGAAATTCTTCACTTTTCCAAAATAATGACAGTTTTTTTCTTGTTATAACTCGAGATTGCAGTACAAAACTTGCACCTGATATAAACATAAAAAAGATTATAATCCAACAAACCGCATTTGAGCCGTAACCTGCTATACCTAACGCGTTAGGTGAAAATCCTCCCGCAGATAGTGTTGATAAAGCATTACAGATTGCATCAAACGGGTTCATCCCGACAAGCCACAAGCTCAGCGCGCAAACAAAAGTTAATCCCGCATAAATTATCCACAGTGCAGATGCCGTATTTTTAATTCTTGGTGTAAATTTATCCTCAGTCGGTCCCGGGGCTTCCGCGAAAAACATCTGACGTCCCGCAACCGCAAATTGAGGTAAAATTGCGACAAATAATACTATAATACCCATACCGCCAAGCCATTGTGTGAATGAGCGCCAAAACATTATAGTCTTTGGCAGGTCGAAATTTTGAAGTATTGTAGCTCCTGTTGTTGTAATTCCCGAAACTCCTTCAAATAAAGCATTAATCGGTGTAAAACCGTAAAAAAGAAACGGTACTGATACGATTAAACCTACAATTAACCAGGATAAAGATACTACTAACAATGCTTCCGAGCGCTTAATATCATTTAATGAGTCCTCTGCATAAGCTTTTTTTTGTAGTTTACCAAACAGTATTCCTATAAATAAAGATAAAAATCCTGTTGTCATAAACGGTAAAATCGAGTTAAAGTCATGGTAATACAATGCTACAATTATCGGAATAAATGCAACAAGCCCGATATCTTTTAATATTAAACTCAGGGCATTTGTAATATAACTTATACGCATACTTTAAAATATTCCTTTACTTTTTGTGCGCTTTCAGCTTTTGTAAATATAATCAAAATATCGTGTAGTTTAAGTTTAGTGTCACCCATAGGGATTATTACATTATTTTTTCTCTGGATAATCCCGACAATGGCAGGTGCAGGAAATCTTAAGTCCTTAATAAGTTTTCCATCAAATTCATTGAGTACGGGAATCTCTAAAACTTCCGCTTCGCCCTGTTCTACTGTTGCAAGAATATCAACATTTGTTTCATCAATATCGTTTCGAACTTCATTAATCGCAGATGTTTTAGGTGATACCGCAATATCAATCCCGACTTTTTCAAATAACGGAATATTCAAAACCTTAGACACTCTTGAGATAACGCGTTTTACACCTAACTGTTTTACAAGAAGCGAACATAACAGGTTTCTTTCATCGTTGTTTGTAACAGCTATTGCAACGTCGCTTGAACCGATTTCTTCTTCATCTAAAAGTTTTAAATTCGTTCCATCTGCGTTAATTACAAGTGTTGATTTGAGTTCTTGCGATAAAAATTCGCAGCGTTCGTAATTTTTTTCGATAATTTTTGTCTTGATTTTCATATCTTCAAGACTTTTTGCAAGCATATAACCGACATTTCCGCCACCTATGATTGCAACGGTTTTAACCTGTTCTTTTTCATGGAAAAATGTTCCTGCTAAAATGTCTAATGAGTGCGAAGTTCCCATAAAGATTAATTTATCGTCTTCATTAATTTCGGTTAAACCGTTTGGGATAAATAACAGGCAGTTTCTCTTAATCCCTACAATAATCGTATCTTTTGTAAATCCACAGTCTTTAACCATTTTTCCGACAATTGAAGATCCGGGTTTGACCTTATATTCTAAAAGGCGGGCTTTTCCGTCGGCAAAATTTTCAACATCAAGCGCGTGTGCTACCGTTACAATCCTGAAAAGTTCCTGAGTTAAAAGTTCTTCTGGCCAAATGATAAAATCGATAAACAGATTGCCTAAGTATTCATCCGTTTTATCAAAGGCCATAGCGTTTCTGTATTCTTCTTTTGACACAAAACAGATTGTTCTTATTCCGCTTACTTTTTTAACGGAAAGGCAGGCTACGATATTAGCTTCATCAACCGCGGTACATGCAATAAATACATCAGCGTTTAAAATATCGGCAGATTTTAGAACTTTGTTATCCGTGATGTTCCCTTGAACAAAACTTATATCCAGCTTGTCAAATTCTTCTGTACGGTTTTCTTCTTTATCAATTACCGTAATATCGTGATCTTCAAAAAATTCTGTAGCAAGAAGACATCCGATATCTGTTGCTCCGTAAATTACTATTTTCATACTAACTTATAGCTCCTGTCATTGCAAAAATAAATATTGCAAGTTTAATAATAATGTTTCTCAAGAAAAATAATACCAGCATTGCAACCATTGGTGACAAGTCAAACGGACCGACAGGAGGGATGAATTTTCGGAAAAGATCAAGATAGATATCTGCCCCGTCTTTTATCAGTTTTAAAATAGGGTTGTTCCAATCCAGGTTTGGAATCCAGGTTAACAAACATCTCACTACTAACAAAAGCCCGTAGATATAAAAACAGTTTGCTATTGCTATTATTATTTTAATCGCCATTTTTATTGTCCTCTTTGTTTATAAACTTTTTTTCAAATTCTTCTTGCGAGAGAATCACGATTTTCGGTTCATTTTTTGCATAGAATTTCACATATAGTTTTTTTAATCCCATAGAACCTAAGACTAACGCAATCATTGACGGCATAGGAGATATATTTATTCCAAATATCGGAGGGATTAAGTAAAATCCTGCAAACTTAAATATACAATGAAACAACGGGTAATTAGGGTTTATATTGGGTACAAGCGACAAAAAACAAGCCATTACGACAAAGTATAAGTACAAGTTTATAAGTCTGTCTAAAAATAAAATAAATTTACCCATAATTACCTTTGATTATATATCAAGTTTAGCGGTATTCACGCATTCACAATTTTGAGAAGTCGGAATATTTTCTATCATAGTAAATAATAAAGATTTTAAATTCGCCACATTGTTATTAAACACTTCCATAACGGCTTCATGAGAAACCGGAGGAACATCACCTACAAGTCCTGCATCATAGTCTGTTATAAGTGAAATATTCAACGGGCACATATTTAATTCTTTAACAAGATATGCTTCAGGAAAAGCTGTCATATTGATAACTTCCCAACCTTGACGGGTAAAGAAAGCCGATTCTGATTTAGTAGAGAATCTCGGACCATTAATAACAACAACAGTACCTTTTTCATGGATTGTAATCCCTAATTCTTTACCTGTTTTTATTGCAAGTTCTCTTAACTCAGGGCAATACGGGTCAGCAGGTGACGGGTGCTGAACAACGGGACCTTCATAGAAAGTTGTTTTTCTTCCGTCAGTCCAATCAACGAACTGGTCACAGATTACAAAATCGCCCGGTTTAACGTTTTTTTGTAAGCTTCCCGCAGCACAAGGCGAGATAACTCTTTTACAGCCTAAGTGTTTCATAGCCCAAACGTTAGCTCTAAAGTTTACAAGATGCGGCGGAATTGAATGATTTCTGCCGTGACGAGGCATAAAAGCAACTTTATGATCGCCGATTTCGCCGATAAAAACGCTGTCGCTTGTTTGTCCGTATGGTGTTTCAACTTTTACTTCTTCAATGTTTTCTAAGAAGCTGTAAAATCCTGAACCGCCGAATACACCGATTTCTGCTTTATTTAATATTTCCATAGTTTTTTCTCCCAACCTTAGTCTGTACAATAGCTTTAGATTATCATAAAAAAGCCTTTAAAACAATAAAATTTATAAAACTTTATATATCGTCCTATCTTAACCCGATCGGCGTGGAATATCCGCCTGCCTGTCTAATTGGCAAATGTGTATATTATACGTTTAATATAATTAATCTTTTTCATACTTCCAGCTATTCTTAATTCCAACGAGCCTCATTTGAGGCTCTTTTATTTTAATAGAGTTTTTCGTTTACAAAATTACCGAAATGTGCTAAAATTACTTTGAAAGAAAGAGGGATATAATTATGAAAAAAATCTTAGCTATAATTTTTACATTGTGTTTAACTATGCAAATGACTTTAGCCGCACCTTTTAACGGGAATGCAAAAACAAAAAGAATTCCCGCAGGAACTAAGTTAGAGTTAAAAATGTTAAATTCTGTAGATACGACAACGGCATCAGAAGGTAACGGTTTTTCTGCAATGTTATTAACCGATCAGACTGCCGATGATGATGTTATTTTACCGTCAGGTTCTATTATAAGAGGCGATATTAAAGGTATTGCTCTGCCAAAAAGGATGTCAAAAGGTGCAGTTTTATATTTAAACTTTGATCATGTTGTGACTCCAAACGGAAGACAACTTCCATTGTCTTTAAATGTAGTGGGTCGTGCTGATATGACTTATGACGGCGGAATTACTACAACTAAAGGTTATTACGATGCTTGGAAACAAACTTGCGCTAAGTCAAAAAGTATTACAAAAGATTCAATCAAATGGGGTGAAAGCGTAACTGATTCAGGCTGGAAATATGTTGTGGTTCCCGTGACTGCTTTTGGTGGAGTTGTCGGTACTGCGGGATATTTTGTTTACGGAAGTATTGCGGATATGATTAAAAAAGGTAAGCATGTTGTTATTAATAAAGATGAAGTTCTTAATGTAATACTTGTTGACCCGATTGATGTTCCGGTAATTTAGGTTATGTCAAAATTTGATAAAATAGAAGAGTTACAAAGACTTATAAAAGAAGATTCCTCAAATTTTCAGGCTCGCAGACAATTAGCGGTTTTGCTTATGGATTGCGGGTTCAATGAAGAAGCGCTGGGGCATCTTCTTTATTTATCAAAGAATTTTGAGTATGATGAGGGAATTTTTTATAACTTAGGTATCGTTTATGAAAAAATGAAAAAGTTCAATAAGGCAAAAGAAGCTTATCTTAAATCTATTGAACTTGATCCTGAGTCGTTGGATTCGATTTATAATCTCGGACTGGTTTATACGGAACTTAAAGAGTATGATTACGCTGTTGAGTGTTTTAATAAAATTCTTAAAGATGATTCTGAGGATTCAAATACCTATTTTAACCTCGGGTTAGTGTATTTCAAAAAGAAAAATTACCTTGCGGCTATGGAAAATTTCCAAAAAACAATTGATATAAATGATGAAGATTTGTACGCTCATTTTTATATCGGTAATATTTTTAAAGAACTCGGGGACTTAGACTCGGCAAGAGAGAAATTTAACAAGGTTCTAGAATTGTCGCCTGATTACAGTTGGGCATATTTTAACCTTGCCGTGATTGATTATGAGGAAGGTGATGTATCTTCTGCTGTTTATAATCTTCAAAAAACGATAGAATTAAACCCTCTTGATACGGAAGCTTATAAAATATTGGCAAAAATTCTTATCGCAAATGGTGAAACCTCAGGGGCTTGCGAGGTTATTCAAAACGCGCTTTCCCGTTGCGAGGAATCAGGGGATTTATATTATGTTGCGGCTAGAGTTTTTAAATCTGCAGGTGATATGGAATCCGCACAAAACTATTATAATGAAGCTTTGAAAAACTTTAAAACATTAACCGTGCCCGCTTCTGTTGTAAAAAAAGAATTAAGTAATCTGAGGTGATAGTTATGAAAAAGGTTTTAGCTGTTATTCTGCTTTTGTTTTTGACAAATTCTGTCTATGCTGAAAATATAGATAACTGTAATGTTGTATCCACTCGGGATAATTTATCGATAGTTGAATGTAACAGTCGATACGGGCTATTTGATGTTGAAAATAATAAATATTTATTAAATCCGATTTATGATAATATTACTAATGATACTTTAAAATTTTTCAGCAAGGATGTTTTTTTAGTTTCTCAAAATGGGTATAAAGGACTTGTGGGACGGAATGGCGAATTTATTTTAGAGCCTGAATATGAAGAAATTGTTCGTAGTTTTGTTGGATTTAATGGACTTTTGGTTAAGAAAGATAATAAATATGGTATTTATAACATAAGAAAGCATAATTATTTTCTTGAGCCGATTTATGACAGTATTGAGTTTAAAAGGTTTAAAAATTTAGATACTAAAGATTTTGTATATGTATATGTTGTAAAAAAAGAAGGTAAAGTTAAATTATTAGATTATAATGCTGATACAATTGTTGATTATAGGTTTGAAGATATTACTGATAATATCTATAGTAATAGGCTTGGTCCTATAGCTCCAAAGAGAATAAAAGTAAAAGAAAACGGAAAGTATGGTATTTATGATTTAGAAGCTGATACTTATGTTATTGAACCTAAGTTTGATATGATTTTTGGGTTTAATAATATGCGAATTGGTAATAAACATTATTATGAAAAAATTCTGTGGGTTACAACATCAGGTAATAAGAAAGGTTTGCTTGAGGCCGGTGGAAATCTGTTATTAGAAACAGAATATGATAATGTAGTGCCTTTTGATAACAATAACAGATATGTAAAGGTTCTGCAAGGTAATAAATTCGCTTTGTATGATACAAAAAAACAAAAATTAAGTAAATTTATATATGATGACATTTATACAACTAAATTAGGTGATATTGTTGTTGTCAGAGATGCAAATAAAGATTTATATAATCCTATTAAAGCAACTTTAAAAACAACAGGTCTTGTTTTGGTAGGAATTCCTTTAAGCCCGCTTGTTTTTGTCTCACCTACCATGGGAATTGTTCAATTAATGACTTCAGAATAGTCATGTTTATGATAAAATTAAGACATTGAAGAATATAAGAGGAATTGTATTATGAAAATGTCAAAATTATTTGTGCAAACATTGAGAGAATTTCCGTCAGATGCTGAGGTTGTTTCTCACAAAATGCTTGCTAGAGCAGGTTATATAAGAAAACTAACATCAGGTGTTTATAACTTTTTACCGCTGATGTGGAGAGTTTTAAAAAAAGTTGAATATATTGTTCGCGATGAAATGGATAAAGCTGGCGCTCAAGAGCTTTTGATGCCGTTTGTTCAACCAAAAGAACTTTGGATTGAATCAGGTCGCTGGGAAGCTTACGGAAAAGAATTGATGAGATTAAAAGACCGTCACAACCGTGAAATGTGTCTTGGACCGACTCACGAAGAAATTATCACATCAATTGCGCGCGATGTTTTAAAATCATATAAACAGTTACCGACAAATCTTTATCAAATTCAGTCAAAATTCAGAGATGAAGTTCGTCCTCGTTTCGGATTGTTAAGAGGTCGTGAGTTTATCATGAAAGATGCTTACAGTTTTGCAACATCTCAAGAAGAACTTGAAGCCGAATATCAAAATATGTGGCAAGCTTATACAAATATTTTCAACCGCTGCGGACTTGATACAAAAGCCGTTCAATCAGATTCAGGAGCAATCGGCGGAAGCGTATCTCACGAATTTATGGTAATAACAGACACAGATGCAGGTGAAAACGATGTTTTCTATTGCGAAGATTGTGATTATGCCGCAAATTCAAATCACGCAGTATCAAAGCTGCCAGAAGCCGTTGTTGACGGGGCTGAGTATTTTTCTGAATGTAAAATTATTGATACTCCTGCAACTCATACAATTGATGAATTAAGCGAATTTTTAAATATTCCGTCAACAATAATTTTGAAATCATTAGTTTATATTGTTGATAAAAAGCCTGTTGTGGCACTAATCAGAGCAGATAAAACAGTTGAAGAAACAAAATTAATGAACGCTGTCGGCGGACTTGATATAAGAATTGCAACCGCTCCTGAAATTGAGGAGATTATGCAAAATTCAGGATTTAAAGCAGTTCCAGGGTTTATCGGTCCGAAAGGCTTAAAAGATGTTACGGTTGTTGCTGATGAAACTGTAAAAGATATGAAAAACTTTGTAGTCGGTGTTAATCAAACCGATAAACACATGGTTGGAGCTAATTTATCTGACCTTGAGCTTGATGAGCTTAAATATTTTGATTTAAGACTTGTTGAAGAAGGCGAATTTTGCCCTCAATGCGGCAAACCTCTAAAAGTTACAAGAGGAATTGAAGTCGGTAATATTTTCCAACTTGGTACAAAATACTCAAAACCTATGAACGCGGTTTATTTAGACGCTGACGGTAAGGCAAAACCTTATATAATGGGATGTTACGGTATCGGGATTTCAAGAACTGCCGCTGCTGCTGTTGAAGCTCACCATGATGATTGGGGTATAAAATGGCCGCTTGCGATTGCTCCGTATCATGTTATTGTGGTTCCAGTAAGTACAAAAGACGAACAGCAAATGTCAGTTGCGACAAAAATGTATGAAGAATTACTCGCCTCAGGTGTGGAAGCTGTAATAGATGACCGTGACGAACGTCCGGGGGTTAAATTCAAAGACGCGGATTTAATAGGATTCCCGTATAGAATTACTGTCGGTAAAACTATTGCCGAAGGTAATGTTGAATTCGTAACACGCGCAACAGGTGATAAAGTCGTGATGAAACCTGAAGAAGCTGTAAAAATCGTTGTTGATGCTGTGAAAAATATTAGATAAGACATAAGAAAAAACGCGGCTTGCAGATTTTCTGTAAGCCGCGTTTTTTTAAGGGTATAATAAAACATCCCCTGTTTTATTAACAGGGGATGTTTGTGTATTATTTAAGCTTTAGCAAAAGATTCGTTTGCACGGGCTTTTGTTTCTTCAACAACCTTGTTGATAAATTCATCAACCGTAAATGTTCCGACCTGACCGATTCCGCGGGCACGAACCGCAACAGAGTTTGCGTCAATTTCTTTATCCCCGATTACACAAACGTAAGGGATTTTCTTATCTTGAAGTGATTCTCTGATTTTGTAGTTCATTGATTCGGAGCGGTCATCAAGATTAACTCTGATACCTGCTTCGCGCATTTTTTTGTAAACTTGTTCAGCGAAATCCACGTGTTTTTCGTTAGAAATCGGAACGATGTTAACTTGTGTCGGAGCAAGCCATGTAGGGAATGCGCCTGCGTAATGCTCGATTAAGATTCCGTGGAATCTTTCCATAGAACCGAAAATTACACGGTGAAGCATAATCGGAGTTTTCAATTGACCGTCTTTATCCTGGTATTTGATATCAAATCTTGCAGGAAGGTTGAAGTCTAACTGGATTGTAGCACATTGCCAAGTTCTGCCGATAGCGTCTTTTATCTTGAAGTCGATTTTCGGTCCGTAGAATGCACCGTCACCTTCGTTAATGTCGTATTTCATTCCGCGTCTGTCCATAGCTTCTTTTAATCCTGCTTCAGCTCTGTCCCAGTTTTCTATTTCGCCGACAAAGCTTTCGGGACGGGTTGATAATTCAACTTCAAATTCCATATTGAATATTGCCATTGTATCAGCAACAAAATCAATAATTGCGTTAATTTCATCAACCAGTTGTTCCGGAGTACAGAAAATGTGAGCATCGTCTTGTGTGAAACCTTGAACACGGGTTAAACCAGATAACGCGCCTGATTTTTCTTTACGATAAACCGTACCCAATTCCGCCATTCTTAGCGGTAATGAACGGTAAGAGTATCTGTTTGCCTGATAAATTAAAATGTGGAACGGGCAGTTCATTGGTTTTACAACGAATTGATCATCTGAATCTTCATCTTTTTGAACAAAGAACATGTTTTCTTTGTAGTGATCCATGTGACCTGAGATTTCCCACAATTTAGATTTAGCGATTTGCGGAGTTTGAACTATAACGTAACCGCGTTTTCTGTGTTCTTCTCTCCAATAGTTTTCGATTTGTTCTCTGACTGTTGCAAGGTTCGGATGCCACAGAACAAGTCCGCCGCCGAGTTCTTCTCTTGTTGAGAACAGGTCAAGTTTTGTACCGAGTTTTCTGTGATCGCGTTTTTCGGCTTCTTCAATGAATGTTAAGTAAGCTTGAAGGTCTTCTTTATTCCAGTAAGCTGTAGCATAAATTCTTTGAAGCATTTTATTATTTTCGTTACCGCGCCAGTATGCGCCTGCAACTTTCAGTAACTTAATTGCGTTTGTTTTAATAAATGAAGTATTCGGAAGGTGAGGACCTGCACAAAGATCATTAAATAAAGCATTGCCTTCTTTATCTTTAGTTATGTACAAAGTAGGGTTGTCGTTTTTGTGTTCTTCTAACAGTTCTGCTTTGTAAATTTCGCCTTCGTCTTTGAATGCTTGAATTTGAGCTTCAACATCAGGGATTTCATATTTTTCAAATGTAAGATTTTGTTTGATAATTTCTTTCATTTTTTCTTCGATTTTAGTAAGGTCTTCTTCAGTGAAGGCATGACCATCTGTTAAATCAAAGTCGTAGTAAAAACCGTCAGCTGTAGCCGGACCTATTGCTAACTTTGCAGAAGGGAACAGGCTTTGAACAGCTTGTGCCATGATGTGTGAAGTTGAGTGTCTTAAGATACTCAAAGTTTCATTGTTCTTTTCCATTTTTCTTCTTTCTATCCTTTCGGGTATTGGTAAATCTTTTCGGTTATTCCGTTTCAGTCAAAAACATTTGAAAGAATTATTTACCCCCGGGGCGGATCCCCCTAACTAAGTAACAAATAAATTATAGCATAAAATGGAAAAGATAAAATTTAATGTAAATAATTCATATCCTGGTTTTGTAAAACGTAGTAAGCACAACCCCATCCGTTGCCTGTTTTTTTACAGCTGGATTGCCAGTAGTTGTCATTTTTGTCGGCGCCTAGCGGTTTTATAGAATTTGTACCTGCTTCATAAACAAAAACGAATAAATCTTTACCGTAAGTATTTGGGAGATATTTCCCGTTTACGTCAATCCAGAAAGTGATAAATCTTGTTGCTTCATCCGGACCTTTCCACCAAATCGAGCTGCCGTTTAATAATGCTATTTTGTAGCAATCTGTTCTTGTTGTATAGTTTCCTCCGCCATGTAAATTCCCGTTAAGCTGTTTGTATTGCTTATTTACAACACAAGCAGCTTTTGTATCCGTAATACCGCAATCTGTTGTAATTTTTAAAAAAGGTTTCAATTTATCAGCTATTTCTGTTGCTGCGGTTGAACTTCTTATCGGAAGCTCCCAGCCGCTTACATCTCCGTACTCTTCTTCTGCCATTCTTATTGCCTGTGCGATAATGGATTGGGTTTGTCGAAGTTTGGAAACTGTCTGTCGCTCAAAGTTTTTTTGCAGCAGGTTAGGAATTGTCATCGCCGCAACGATACCTATTATGCCTAATGTTATTAATACTTCCGATAAAGTGAATCCTTTTGTTATTTAATACCTCCTTGTTCTAATATTAGAACAAGGAGGTATTAATTTAGCACTAGTATTTAATTTATGCAAGATGTTTATTTGAAGAATAAAAAAATAATGCAAAAAGCACTGTCTGAGATAATACGAAAACACAGACAGGATCAGAATAAGTCAATCAGTCTTATCTCTGATGAAATCGGTATGACAAAATCTATGTGGGCTGATTTGGAAAAATCGATAAAAGACCCGCAGTTATCTACTTTATGGCGAATTTCCGAGGCTTTGGATATTCCTATGTCAACGATTATTATTGAACTTGAGAAAGTTTTAGGTAAGGATTTTACCTTGATTGGTTGATTATTGATTGAGCTGCAATATACCCTGTAGACCAGCAATTTTGGAGGTTAAATCCTCCGCAAAATCCGTCAATATCAAGAATTTCTCCACAAAAATACAGTCCCTGATACTGCTTAGATTCAAGGGTTTTAGGATTTACCCCCTTTAAATCGACTCCGCCGCAGGTTACGACTTCTCCGACTGGAACTTTTCCTGTCACGGTTACTTCAAAATCGGTAAGTTTATTTAATATTTTATCTCGGTTTTTACCGTTAATTTGGTGGCAAGGAGTGTCTGGGTTAATGTTGAGGTTTTGTAAAATCCACAAAGCTAATGATTTCGTAACAAACTGTCCGAGAAGATTTTTTATTTCTTTGTGAGGATTTTTATCTAAGTATTCTTGCAGGTTGAATTCGGGAACAAGCCCAAAACTAAGTTTATATGGCATTTCTTTTCTTGCGTTAAGTGATGAAATTTTGTAAATCTTCGGGCCTGAAATCCCTTTATGGGTAAATAAAATATCGTTAACGGAAACTCCTGCAATACTTGAAAAATCTTCTTCCGTGACAAGTCCGACAAGAGCCTGAGTCGGAGGGATAATATCTATACCGAGTTTGCTTAACAATTCAAAATTTGAGTGTCCGCCGATTGCAATGACTACATAATCAAATGCGTATGAGCTTTTATTTGTTTGGACTTTCCAAGCTGATTCTAATGGCTGAATTTTATTTACGCCCTCTTTTACAAACGTGCACTTTGATAGTGACTTAAGTAAGTGTTCGCGAACATCAGATGACGAGTTTGATATCGGAAAAATTCTGTTATCCTCTTGAGTATAAGTTTTTACACCTATACTTTCAAAAAAATCTAAAGTATCTGTGGTTCCGAATCTTGAAAATACCGAGTACAAAAACTTTTCACCTCGGGGATAATTTTTTGCAAGTTCTTTAAAATCATACTGAGCGTGTGCAAGATTACATCTGCCGCCGCCTGTCGGTAAAAGTGTTTGCAAGAATTTACCTTTATCAAAGAGTGTAACGTCAAATCCCGCATCGCTTAAAAACTTAGCGCAAATGCATCCCGCAGGACCCCCGCCAACTATTGCTATGGTAAATTTACCCCTGTTTCTAAAAGTCGACTCTTGTGCCATATAAAAATACCATTTCTGGGTTTTCTAAATCAGAGTGCATTTCAATTATATTCTTATGCAAAACGGGGTGAACATATTCAGAGTTTAATTCCATCATCGGTACAAGTGTGAATGCTCGTAAATGTACAAATTTATGCGGAATTATAAGATTATCTTCGTTTATTATATCTTTGTTATAAAAAAGTATATCAATATCTATTGTTCTGTCTTCATAGGTTGAAGTTTCTTTTTTCTCTCTGCCTAACTGTTTTTCTATTCGCTGGCATGTTTCAAGAAGTTCTTTTGGAGTGTATGATGTTTTTACTTCAATAACGGCATTAACAAACCAGGTGTTTGTACTTATATTCCAAGGCTCCGTTTCATAAAACGCGGATGAGCGAACGATTGTTATACGTTCGTCTGCACCTAATAAGCTTGCAGCTTGCTGAACGTACCCTATACGGTCGCCCTTATTTGAACCTAAACTTAAATAAACTATTGCCATAATCTGATTTTATAAATTTTTGTGTATTATGTCAACATGTCTGTTCGTTTGTTGTATAATTTTTTATTATGATGACTTATACTATTATTTTAATTTTATTGATTTTGATTGTAATTTCACTGTTTAGTGAATTGTTTTTATACGGACTTGTTTCAACTTTGTTATTTATAATATTGTTGCCGTTTTATTATGTTGTTCGTGTATTTAACAGAAAATTTCTTTACGGCTGGAAAGAAAAACTCGGATTTTTTAAATCTCCGAATCTGGGTGATAAAGTTATAATGTATCACGGGGTTTCTGTTGGTGAAGTTATTGCGCTGGAAAACCTTATAAAAAGAACAAAAGAAGAATTCCCCGATTATAAAATCGTAGTAACTACAGGCACAAAAACAGGGCAGGAAATTGCACAGAAGAAATTTTCAGAAGTTGTTGATTTTATCACTTACTTCCCGTTTGATATTCCGTTTTGTGCGGATTCATTTTTAAAAAAAATTAAGCCTACTGTTGTTTTGATTGCTGAAACCGAATTGTGGCCGACATTTTCGTTTTTATGTAAGGCTAAAGGTATTGCTCTGTATACGATTAATGGCAGGATGTCAGATTCTACATATAAGTTATATAAATTACTTTCTCACTTTTTCAAAATGGTTCTATCAAGATATACTAAGATTCTTACTCAAAGCGAAATTGACAAAACCAAGCTTATATCAATCGGTGCACCGGTTGACAGAACTTTTGTTATGAAAAACCTTAAGTTTGATGTAAAACCTTCAAATGATAAAGTTGAAATCGGTCAAGACGATCACAGGGTAATTATTGCGGGCAGTACTCATAAGGGTGAAGATGAAATTATCCTTGATATATTTAAAAAGAAACTCCAAAAGTTTGATGATATTAAGTTGTTACTGGTACCGCGTCATCTGACAAGAATTGAACAAATTACACCGATAATTGAAAAATTAGGTTTGTCTTACGGATTCCGTTCAAAAGATAATAATTTTAACGATTATGATGTGATTATCCTTGATACAATGGGTGAGCTATCTAAAATGTATTCAATCTGTGATTTTGCATTTATTGGAGGAAGTTTCAATAAAACCGGCGGACATAACCCGCTGGAAGCTACCGTTTACTCAAAACCGACAATAACAGGACCTTCAATCCATAATTTCAGAGATATTTACTGGCTTCTATCTCAATCCAATGCAGGTAAAATAGTTAAAACCCCTGCTCAACTGGATGAATATATTGATAAATTACTGTCTGATAAAGAGTTTTATATTAAAGCCTGCAAAGATTGTGAAACAATTTTCCAAGATCAGCAAGGTGCTTTGGATGTTGTAATAAAGGAATTAAAAGAAATTCTGTAAAAACAGAGTATAGTTTAAGAAGGCGGCGAAGTTTCACTTCACCGCCTTCTTTGTTTTGTAACAAAACCTTAACAAAAGGTTAAAAAGGTTAAAGAAGATAAGGAAACGAG
>CANOTP010000010.1 GCA_947570135.1 uncultured Candidatus Melainabacteria bacterium
GCATCGGCATCGGCGTCAGCGTCAGCATCAGCATCGGCATCAGCATCAGCATCAGCATCGGCATCCGCGTCAGCGTCAGCATCAGCGTCGCTATCTGTATCATCTTCGATTTCTAATGGTGTAGCATCAACCACGTTATCGTCATCGTCTACATCTGTTGAACCGTCAGAGAAGTCACCGTCACCTTCATGATAGTAGTAGTTACGATCGTGTTCGTCGTATCCTTCTTCTGTTACATCATCAGGTCTTACAGCATGTCCTGTCGGAATTTCAGATGCGCCTACAACTTTATCTGTTGAATCATCTGCTTCTTTTGTGTACCCTGTTTTACCAAAGTCAACGTGAACTCCGTTAGCGTAAATTTGGTCTGCCGTAATGTCTAATGTTCCGTTATCTAACACAGCATGATTTACTCTTACTGTAGAATCAGCGTCACCATAGTATCCGTTTTCATCATAAGTTCCGTCAGGTCTTACAAATTTATTAATATCAAGAGCTTTTAATTCAACGTGGTTTGGAAGTGCTTCATCTCTGTAGTCTTCGCCCATATAACCGCCGTCTTTTTGACCTTGGTTACGTTCACCGAAGTAATCTTTCGGAGTTACAGAAGGGTCTTCAATATGACCTAAGTTATTAATTGTAAGGTTTTTACCTCTTGTAACAACTTTGATATCGCCTTCAGCGGTTATGTTTTCAATATAAGTATTGCCTGAGAATTCAACGCCAATGTCGCCTTCTCTTGCAATCATATTGCAAACTTTGTTTTCTGTGTATTTATCATCTAAGCCTTTCATATAGATGTTTTCGTTAGCTAAGACATCCATACCGTAGTTAGCAGCATCAGTTTGATTAAACGTGATTTTGTTGTCTTTTGTTCCAACGCTTCCGTTAGAGATTAATGAAATACCCCAACCTTCAACGTTAGCTTTTGAAGGATCGGTTGATGCGTTAACCATATTGTAACGTTTTCCGTTGTTATTGTAGCCGTAGTCATCATCAACTGTAAGAATTACTCTGCCGTCAGCTTTGATATGGTCAATATTCATATCAGAATCAATTGCTGCGTAGTTGATAACTAAGTCTTCAGGTTTGATTGCATCTTTTGTGTTAGTTGTTGTTGCATTAACTTTACCTTTGATGTTAGCATTAATTGATTTTGTAAAGTCGCGAGAGCCGTTTTCTTTCGGTCCTACGCCTGTGCAGCCTGAACCTTTGCAGGCATCTTGCTGAACAGCTTCACCTATAGTACCGTTAGTAACATCCATTGTTAAGTTACCCGCAGCTTTAAGTAAAGTCTTTTCAACACCGTAGTTAAGAATATTACCGTCAATCACAACGATTTGTATATCGTTGCCTGCAGTAACGTAATTATCATTTTCTGTATTATCACCGATTACAACGTTACTGTCATCATTTCTGATATAAACATCTTTACCTGCGTTAACAAGTCCTTTAATGTTTGTACCGCCTTTGCCGCTATTTAACATAAAAACATCATTTGTTGAGTTAACTTTTCCTGTACTGTTTATGTCAAGTGCTCCGTTGACGTTGTAAAGGTTAACGTTATTATTTGTTCCGTTAACTGTTCCGTTAATAGTGAAGCTTTCTCCATTATTGGTCATTGATAATTCTGCGTTAGTTGTGTTAACTGTTCCGTCAACTTTCAATATCCCTGAATTGTTTGTGATTGTTGTTTCACCTGCATATTCATTGTTTGCTGAATTATCATTGATTACTTCGCCATTAATGTTAAAACCGGCTCCATTGTTATTTAAATCTACGCTTCCGCTGTAATTGCTTACGGTACCATTAATGTCAAAGTTACCGTTCAGGTTAACCATTTCTAATTTATGAGCATTTGCATTTTTATCATCGGAAGTGATTTTTCCGTTAACAATTAAACCGCCTTCTCCGCTGTTAACAAATTCAGCATCGTTTAGGTATTTAAAAATACTGTCTTCGCCAACAGTTAATGCGCCTGCTTCATTTCTTACATCTGCATCTTTTGTTGTAACATTACCGTCAATGGTAAGTCCGCCTGCACCTGTATTTAACATTGTAAGCTTTTCGCCGTTATTAATGGTGCCGTTTTTGGTTACGTTTAATCCACCGTCTGCATAGTTGTTAATTGTAGCATTGCCTGTATTATTAATGGTTCCTGAGATTGTTAAAGCATCAATATCAGGATTATATTGAGATCCATAAGCTCCCGGAACACCGTTTTGAACAAATAAGTTTCCTTCATTTTTTACAGTGCCTGAGATATTCATACCTTTTGAGCCGCTGTTGTAAATATTTAATTCACCTTTTGTATCAACTGTTCCTGAAATATTTACACCTGAATTACGGTCAATTTGATAGGTATATTCTTTTCCGTCGTCCCAAATTGTAACGGTACCTGTTGTCGGAGTATTAGAAATATCTGTTTTACCGTTGTTTCTAACAGTACCTGAGATGTTCAAGTCACCCCAGTCGTTATCTAAATATAAACGACCGTTAGCGTTTGAAACTTCACCTGAGATATTCATACCGTTAGCACCGATATTTTGAATTGTGGTATTACCGGTACCGAAGTTTTTAACGGTACCTGCAATGTCAATTCCGCCCGGTCCGTTGTAACCCTGTTCTGCAATAATTGAAATGTTTCCGTTGTTGCTTGCAAAAGAATTTGCAGTATTAATATTATCAGTGTTAACTAATTGATTAAATAAGGTTTCGGCTTGATTGTTAGTTGTCATTTGAGCCATTTTGTTTTCGTTAATACCTGCGAAAACTCCTGCACCTTTAGCTACATTAACTTCTCCTGAATGGATTGTAACATCATTAGCTGCAAAAACTTTACCATTAATAGTAACTTCGCCGCCTTTATTAAAGTTTGCCAATGTTTCTAAATCAGCGCTCGGGTTGCTTTTGTAAGCGTTATATTTAGCATTGCTTGGAGTGTAAACGCCAAGTGAACCTACGTTTAAAACACCTGAAGCTCCGACAATCATACCGTTTGGAGAAACAAAGATTGCTTTACCGTTGTAGAAATTGCCGTCTCTCATAGTGTTAACAATACCGTTGATGTTAATTTTGTTATCAACAAGGTTAACAAATGTTTCGACATTGTTTTTACCGTATTTATAAATAAGGTTTGCGATATCACCTTCTGACAGGTTAAAGTTTGTGTATTTTCTATATCCGATATTCGTACCGTTAATCATTGCGGTCGGATCAATGTTATAAACTCCGTTATTACCCGTTACGCCTGAAATTTCGGTTGCAACAACAGATAATAGCATAGTTTGGTGAGATAAGAATAATGTAGTCAGAGTTGCTGCCATTATTCGTCTTAAGCGTCTGCTGCGATTTCTCATATTAAAATCCTTTCATAACGTTATATTCTTCTAAATTATTATCGATAATTTGGCTAGGTAAACTTATTCTAGCCCAAGCACACTGTAAAATGTGGATTTGTTACTTTTTTTTAAGCCATGTCACATCATGACCTTATAAAATATATAACGTTTGAAAAAAAATAAAATTGCTAACAATGCATAAAATATTAAGATTTCTTAATGTTTAATTTTTTAGCCGTAACATAATACAGTACATAGAAAATGGCTAAAATTAATAGCATTTGGATTCTAGCAGGGATATATAATCCATATATCTTAAGCGTATACAGAATACATCCTGTCGGTATAGCTGAAATCAGCATTTTAGTGACCGTATTTGTCGGAAATTTAATGTTAAGATTTGGTAACACAATTATTACACTTAACAAAAAGTATAAGAAGTTTGCAGCAAATGTCGCGATACCGACTCCGACAAGTCCGAATTTCGGAATAAGAACAAAGTTCAGTACAACCCCTATGATGCCTGAAATAACTTTGATTATAAATTCAATATGGGTTTTGTTTGCTAAATGATATTGAAGTGTTGTGTAGTCTGTCATTGCAAGGAAAAATACCCCGAATGAAAAATACGGTACAAGTTTGTACGCTTCATACATTTTAGGATTTGCAACAAACATGTGGGTATATTCAACACAATAAAGCGACATTACCGTGATTACTGGCAGTGCTACAAGTATGTAATATCCTAAAAATCTTGAAATAATAGGTCTTACATCAATTTTGCCTTCGTAAAGGTTGATTATTCTTGGGATTGCGGCAACCGTAATCATTGCGAATAAAGTCATTAATATCGGTAAAGTTAATCCATAACCTACACCTACCAGTGCTGCTTTTGAAAATCCGCTTATGCTGTTCATAATAAACTTGTTGCTTTGGGTTATAATCCAAGCGCTAAGTGATGTTGCAGCAATCGGAATCCCGTATTTTACAATTGGTAATATGAATTTCCATTCGATTTTCTGGAATTTGAATACTTTTAATATTTCGCTTTGATAAAGCAGTAAAATGTCGATTAATGATATGGAAACACCCATAGCGAGCAGGATTGACGCAGCTCCAAGATTAAAGAATTTTGCAAAAAATACTGCTAGAAATATTGTTGCAAATTGGTTTAAAATTGTCGTAAGAGAGTAAGATATTGATTTTAACTGTGCTCGAAGAAGCTGTGATAACAATGCTCTTATTGCAACTGGAATTATAAGCAACAATACTGATAAAAAGTACTTAAACGGAACGTGGAAAAAGCTGTACAGGCTGTCTTTGAAGATAAATGAGATTGAAAACATTAACAGCATATTAATTGTCAAAATTGTTACCAAAGTTGTTAGATATTTTGGTAAATCTTCGCTGATTTGATGATGTCTGAAAAATCTCAGTCCTGAAAGCCCTACCCAGTCTGAAAAAATTATGCAAAGGAAAGACAGCATTGCAATTGAAATTGTATACAAACCGTACTGTTCTTGGGAAAACAGGCTTGTATAAATCGGTACTGTAATTACATTACCAAGCATTCCGCATAACTTTGACGGCGCATACTTAATCATATCCGTAAATATGCCCTTGACCTCTTTTTCTTCCAACTCTTTATTTTCAATATATTCCATAATTTTAACCTATTTCTCCGAACAAATCGTATTCATCTACTCTTGTTATTTTTACTTCTTCTATATCCCCCGGAACTACGGGAGTTTCTGATGTTGCATACACAACACCGTCGATTTCAGGGGCGTCGTGTTCTGAACGAAGTATAATTACCTCGTCATCTGTGTATCCCTCAACGATACATTTTAGTATTGAACCTATATATTTTTCGTTGTTTTCTAATGAAATTTGTTGCTGTAGTTTCATTAATTTTTCTCTTCTGCTTTTTTTGATTTTAGCAGGAACTTGAGGCTTTAAGCTGTAAGAATAGGTGTTTTTCTCTCTTGAATATTCAAAAGCACCCATTCTGTCAAATCGAATATTCTTAACAAAACTATATAAATGCTCAAATTCTTCTTCGGTTTCACCCGGATAACCTACTATTAATGATGTTCTGACTGAAACTCCTGGGATTTTTTCTCTTATTTTGTTAACAAGTTCTGTATAATTCATCACAGGGCGTCTCATTGATTCAAGTACTCTCGGGTGTGAGTGCTGAAGCGGAATATCAACATATTTTACCACCTTATCAAGTCTTGCAATCGCATCAATTAACTCATCCGTCATTTGGGTTGGATAAGCGTACATAATTCTTATCCAAGAAATTTTTTCAATTTTGTTAAGTTCTTCCAATAACTGCGGTAACGCTTGTTTGCCGTATAAATCAATGCCGTAAGATGAAGTATCTTGGGCAATTAGGATAATTTCCGTTACCCCTTTATCTGCAAGTTCGTTTGCTTCTTTAACAATGTTTTCAATCGGTCTTGAAATGTATTTACCGCGAAGTTTCGGGATTATGCAGTAACCGCATTGATAATTACAGCCTTCGCCGATTTTAAGGTAAGAACTTGCCCCCATTGTAATTTGCTGACGCTTAATATCTTCAGGATAAATATATTTAGGTTTTTCATCAATAATACTTTTATATTCACCTTCTTTTTCAATATTTTTAATGATTTCTACAATATCGTTAAGGTTTGAAGTTCCAATCATCCCTGAAATTTCAGGGATAGCATCTTTTAAATCCTGATTATGTTTTTGAGAAAGACAGCCCGTTACAATAACTTTTTTACCTTCATCTATCATTTGCAGAATACTTTGTACAGATTCTTTTTCCGCGTCATGTATAAATGAGCAGGTATTAACTATAACAACATCTGCTTCTTCATCGTTAAGTGTTATTTCATAACCGTTTTTATCTAAAATTCCCAGTAAAAGCTCTGCATCTACAAGGTTTTTGGCACATCCGTGATTTATTAATGATATTTTCATGTCTTCCTCTTATTAAAATTCTATCATTAATTGTAAAATTTATTCTAAATATTACGATTTATTGATAATTTTGTTATAAAATAAGGTTATGAAACAAGTAGAATTATTAACTCCCGCCAAAAATTATGAAACGGCAATTGCAGCAATAAATAGCGGTGCAGATGCAATTTATATCGCAGCGACAAGTTTCGGTGCTCGTAAAAATGCTCCAAATTCTTTAGAGGATATAAAAAAACTCGTTAATTACGCGCATAAATTCTATGTAAGAATCCACGTTGTAATTAATACAATTCTTAACGATTCTGAATTAAATGATGCTGTTAAATTAGTGAAAAACCTATATGATATTGGGGTTGACGCTATAATCGTTCAGGATATGGGATTATTAAAAGCTGCAATTGAGGAAAAAATACCGAATATTCAAATTCATGCAAGTACTCAGTGTGATAACAGAACTCTTGAAAAGGCTAAGTTTTTCGATAGTTTAGGGGTCTCTCGAGTAATCCTTGCAAGAGAGCTTTCTCTTAATCAAATCGAAGAAATTTGTAAAAATACTACTTGTGAGGTTGAAACCTTTATTCATGGCGCTTTGTGTGTATCATACAGCGGTCAATGTTACTTGTCTTATGCAAACGGCGGTCGTTCGGCAAATCGCGGAGAATGCGCTCAGCCTTGTCGCAAAAAATATTCTTTGATTGATTCTAACGGTAAAGTTATCTTGAAAGACAGATATTTACTTTCGCTAAAAGATTTTAATGCTTCTGAAAGTATTGAAAAACTTATTAATTGCGGGATAAAATCTTTTAAAATAGAAGGTCGCTTAAAAGATATAAATTATGTTAAAAATGTAACGGCTTTTTACAATAACTTATTAAACAAATATGCAAAAAGAACCTCATCAGGAAAAGTATTTTTAGATTTTGAGCCAAATGTAGATAAAACATTTAACCGAGGCTATACGGATTATTTCTTAACCGAGCGTGGGCAGTGTTTTAACTTCTTATCTCCAAAATCTCGTGGAGAAAAACTCGGCAAAGTTAAGCGTATTTTTCATAATTATTTTGAAATTGATTCCGATATGCATCCTCAAGACGGCGTTTGCTTTATAAAAGACGGAAAAATGACAGGATTTCTTGTAAATAAAGTCGAAGGTAAGAAAATTTACCCTAACAAAATGGACGGAATAACTACAGGTACCGTGCTTTATCGTAATTTTGACGCTAAATTTGAAAAGTTATTGGAAAATTCTAAAACAGTACGTAAAATAGGGGTTTCCTTTACTGTAAAAGACGGGGTTGTAACCGCTGTAGATGAAGATTGTAATAGGGTTTGTGCTGATTTGCCTCAAGGTGAAGTCCCGAATAACTTAGAAAAAATGAAAGAAAACTTAGCATTACAGCTTCAAAAAACGGGAAATAGTGAGTTTTACGTGAATTCTGTCGTATTTGAAGATGATAATATCTCTTATTTACCGTTATCAAAAATCAATGAATTCAGGAGGGAATTGTTAAGTTTGTTAATGAACGAAAGATTAGCTAATTTTAAGCGATTACCTCAAAAACCTATTAGTTATAAGGAATTTCCAACGAAACAAATTGATTACAGAGGTAATGTATTTAATAATGAAGCAAAAATGTTCTACGAAAACTGCGGATGCGAAGTTTTTGAGGATGCGTTGGAAGGCTGTACTAAAATTCCGTCAGGAATCGAACTAATGCGTACTAAACACTGCTTAAAATTTGCCTCAGGACTTTGCGGCACCCCGTCTAAAAAGCTCTTTTTACAAGACGAAAAGGGTAAAAAATACCCTCTTCGATTTGATTGTAAAAACTGTGAAATGGTTGTCTTGAACCCGTAATTCCTTCGCTCAATCGACGTTACTTTATAAGTGCTTGAATTTCTTTAAATTTAGGATGTTTTGCTGTTTTTAACAGTTCAAACAATGTTATTTCAACGCAGGTAACTTTTGCTCCATACTGTTTTAACAGTGATAACCCAGTTTTGTATTCACTTTTGTTACGGCTTGCACAAGCGTCTTTTACAACATAAATTTCAAAACCTTCTTTAATTAAGTCTGCTGCTGTTTGTAATACACAAATATGGGTTTCAATTCCGCATAATATTACTTGTTTCTTGCCTTGAGCTTTTAATTCTTGAATTCTTTGAGCAAATTCAGGTGTTAACATTGCCGAAAATGATGTTTTTTCGCATGTAAAAGTTTCAGGCGAAAGTGTTTCTTTTACCTGTAACAATGTAGCTCCGAGTCCTTGCGGGTATTGTTCTGTGACAATTGTGGGGATATTTAAGATGTTTGCTGTTTTTGTTAGTTTTACTGCGTTTTGAGCGGTTTCAGTGCCGTATTTTGACGCTAAAACAAGTTTTTCCTGAATGTCTATCACAACAAGTATTGAATCTTCTATATTTAACATATTATTCGCCTTTCGTGTAAGCTGTTTGTTTGTATTCGTCTTTTAATTGTTTTAACAGTGCGGTTAAGCTTTTATTCGTCAAACCATTTAAAGGAAGTTCAATTTTTGTATCTTCCGCGCTGTTTAGTCCGCTGTGAGTAATTTTTATATTAAATTTTGCATACCCGTCATATCTTATTATAAGCTCACTGTGTAGGTTTTCATTTTTAAGACTGAAAACGCTTTCTATGTCGTTTGCATACTGACTGATTTGGGTATTTGTCAACTTTGTTTCAAAATCTTTTTGGAACCTGAAAAAAAGCGGTGAGATAATATTATCCATTTTATTTGTAAATGCGTTTTTAAACAGTTTAAATGCTTTTTGCAGTTCAAATCCCGCGTCATCTTCAAGCCACGAATTTTGTATATTAATATTATTATATTCCAGACAAACAGAGGTAAGATTGTTTTGTGAAGCTGAAATTAAGCTGTCATTAGCTATTTTATCAAGTGTTTCAAATGAGCGGATTCCGATTTTGGCAAACCCTGCTCGTATTTGAAAATCTTTTCCTATTTTATTTTGAATTTTATCAATTACGGCTTTTACTCCGAATAAATCCAAATTTGGCAAGATTAGGTAGAATTTACCTCCGCGAGCAGTTGCCGCGATGTCATCTTTTCGCAAAGAATTTTTTATAATTCCTGCAAGTCTGTTTGTCGAAACTTTGGTTTTTACTTTTTCATCAAGTGACATTACACAGAATATGCCGTTTTTAATCCGTAAATTATCCGACAAATCTATAAATATTTCTTTTAAATATTTGTATTCGTATAAATTTGTTTTGCTGTCGATTACGCCAAGTTGATATAAAAATTTTTCGTTACGAAGTCCTTTTTCTTTATTGATGCGGAACTTAAAGCAATTGACTGTTTTTATGAGCATTTCATAGTCTTCGCTGTCTGTAAAAAAGTAGTCAAAAATACCTGCATCATAAGCTTTTAAGATGAGTTCTTTATTTTGTTTGTTAAGTAATAACAAAATTTCCGAGTCGGGATATTGTTCTTTGATATTTTTGATAATTTTGAAAGTATACTCGGGTTTGTCAGCTTCATGCAAAATAACAACGGGGAAAACTGATTTCTCAAGAATTTTTTTATAATCTTTAAGTTCGCAAACCTCAACTTTGTCATTTTCTCGCAGTAAAATGAGCTTTGATAATAATAAATCTGAGATTTCATTTTCATCAGTTATTAAAAGTATGTTATTATTAATCATTAATGTTTATACCTGAAGATGTTTTTTTATACACGCAAAACTGCCGACAGCTCCAAATAATATACTCATTGTGAACATAACAAGTATTACAAAACTCTGGGCATGCGGCGGAGATGGTATCATAAAGAATTTATGAACATTAGCAAGTCCGTTTTGGATGTAATTTAGAGGAACTAATGCTAAAAGAGAGCCCGCAAATCCGTAAAAAGCTCCTTGCATTATGAACGGAAATCTTATATACCAGTTACTTACACCCATTAATCGCATAATTTCTATCTCATCTTTTCTTGATTGGATTACAAGTTGGATAGTATTATTAATAATAGTTACCGTTAAAAGTCCCATAATTGCTATTACAACAAGTGTAATAGTTTTTAAAACATGGTTAACAAGTTCGATTTTTGATGCTAAGTCTTTAGCATAACTCATATCTTCAACTGATGTAATCTGTTTTATATTATCAAATACGGGTTGTAAGCTTTCAGGCTTATCTACTCTTACATGAAGCGTATCAGGTAAAGGATTATCAATATTTGGCAAGCTCATTTCGTTTTTAAGCTTATTCCAAGATTCTGCTTTCGGAATTACCGTAATAAGTTCGACATGTTCAAATTGTTGAATCTCGTGCTTAACCGTTCCTATATCTGCACTGTCTTTTAAGTATACAGAAATTTCAAGTGCGCTGCCAAGTTCTTTTGAAAACGCAGAAATAGAAAGAGCCGAACGGAAACATGCCCCAAATATCATAAGGATTGCTGCCATGGTTGTAATGATTACAACATTTACCCAACCTGTTCTTATAATATCGTTTAAAGTTTCTTTTCCCAGTCTGTATAATATTCTTAATTCACATAGCCAATCTTTCGGTATGTGTCTTTTTACGTTGGATTTTAAGTTTTTATTCATAAGTACCTGCTTGTATATCTCTTACTATTTCACCTTGGTCAAGGGTTATAACTCTTTTTCTGAAATAATCTACCATCGCGTTATCATGGGTAGAAACGATAACGGTAATTCCTCTTTGATTGATTTGATCAAGGATTTGCATAATTTCCATTGAATTTTTAGGGTCTAAGTTCCCTGTCGGTTCATCCGCGATTAAAAGCGGCGGACCGTTAACGATAGCCCTTGCAATGCCTACTCTTTGCTGTTCACCGCCCGATAATTCGGTAGGTTTTGCGTTCTTTTTCTCATGTAAGCCTACAATTTTTAATGCTCCGTTGACTCTTGCATCAATTTCTTTGCTGCTTATCCCGAGTGTTCTTATAACGTAGGCAACGTTATCATAAACTGTTTGGTTATTTAACAGTTTATAATCCTGAAAAACAATACCCATACATCTTCTAAGATTTGGAATATTTTTGTTTGCAATATTTGCAATATTAAGTCCGCCGATAGATATAATCCCGCTTGTAGGTTTTTCTTCACTGTATAAAAGCTTCATAAGAGTTGATTTACCCGCACCTGATGCTCCGACTATGAACACAAATTCCCCCGAATGAATCTCTAAACTTACGTTTTTTAATGCGTAATGGTCGTTTTTATATCTTTTAGTGACATTTTGAAAAGTTATCATTATATATTTCCTTGTTCTTTTTCTTGTTGATACATCGTTCTGATTCGTTTAGCCAAAGTTTTTGAGTCTAATCCGTAGTATTCGACAAGCTCATCAGACTTGCCGCTTTGCCCGAATTCGTCATGTATTCCTACTCGGAAAACCTTTGAAGGGTAACGCCCTGCAAGGGTTTCACAAATTGCAGAACCTAACCCGCCGATAATAGAGTGGTTTTCAACTGTAATAGCAAATTTTGTCTTTTTAACACTGTCAATTACTGTTTGGAAGTCTAATGGCTTAACTACGGGAACATTTATTACTTCAACGAAAATTCCGTCTTGTTTTAATTCTTCTGCCGCAAGCAGAACTTCGGCAAGTGTTTCACCGTTTGTAAATACCGAAACATCGGTTCCTTCTTCTAAAACAATGGCTTTATGAATATTAAAGTGATAATGCTCGTCAAAGATGTCCGGAACATTACATCTTGAAATTCTGATATACATCGGACCATCATGAAGCGCAGCATATTTAATAACTTCTTCGCATTCTCTGCTGTCGGCAGGAACAATAACCGTCATGTGCGGGATTCCACGCATTAATGAAATATCTTCCAACGCCTGATGTGTTGCACCGTCTTCTCCAACCGTAACTCCTCCGTGAGTACCGATTATTTTTACGTTAAAATCCGGATAACAAACCCCGTTTCTTATTTGGTCATAAGTCCTTCCCGTTACAAACATTGCAAAACTTGCTACAAACGGTATTTTACCTTCCGAAGCTAAGCCTGCTGCCGTTGAAATCATATCTTGTTCTGCGATTCCACAGTCAAAGAATCTTTCGGGGAATTTGTCACCAAAGATTTTCGTTTGTGTAGAACATGCCAAATCTGCGTCCATGACAATAATTTTTTCATTTAACTCTCCGACTTGTGCTAAAGTTTCGCCGAAAGTTTTTCTGATTGAAGTTTTTTTAGTTTTGTCTATTTTCATCTATATCCTCAAGTATATCTGGCTTTTAACCATTTAAAACATATCCTTGATATTGATTTTACCATAAAAACCAAATTCTTTCCAACATATTAAGTTAAAAAATAAAATCCTTATATAGTCTACTTTTCGGCTTTTAATGTAAAGTTTTATTAAAATATGAAAGAAAATTAGCAATATTTTTCCTTTACGCTCATTTAAACGGTAGAATAGTAATAGACTCAATTTTATGTAGGAAAGGAAATAGTTTATGAATCAAATTTCAGGCGTACCAATGACAAGCCCTTACATGGTACAACAACAAACACAAGTAATGCCTGTACCACAACCGAAGTATAACGCAGTTAATATTGAAATTAACAATCCGACAGTCGGAACACCTCAGGCTCCTCAAATGCCTGTATATAATTATCCGCAGGCACCTGTTTACACATACCCGACAGCACAGGCTCCCGTATATTATCCGCCGGTAGATATGGCTCCACAAGCTCCTCAGGTTACAATTCCGCAACCTCCTGTTGTAGAACAACAACCTGTACCTGCGCAACCTGTTCCTGCTCCTGTAGTAACAGAACCGACTGTACAACAAGCTCCTGAAGTTCAACCGGCAACCGAAGCTGCTTCTGCTGAAGCTGCTAAACCTGAAGTTGTTCCTGCTGAACCTGTAGCACCTCAAGTTGATATGAACGCTTTTATCGCAAAATTAGCTAACCCAGATTTCGATGTTCAAGCAGCAGGTATGGAAGATATCGCAAACTTAGTTAACGAATCTCCTGAAAAAGCTACTGAATTAGTTGATTCAAAAGTGTTTGACGCTTTAACAAATATTGTAAACTTTGATTCAGCTCATTTAGATGATGTAACTCCTGAACAAGCTGCAGCAAGAGAAAAAGTAGCATCAGGTAAAGATGTAACAGATGCAGATAAAGCTTTAGCAGATACTTACTCTCCAAAAGAACAAGCTGAAAGAAATAAAAGCTACGCATTATTTACATCAGCTCTATTGCAAAAAGTCTACGGCGATGAAGTAGCTCGTTTAACAAATACAACAGTACCTCTAACAGAATTGCCTGGCGCAATGACAACTGTTGATACATTAAAAGACAACCCTAATCCGGTTGTAAGAGCATCAGCTATTGAAGCTTTAAGCTACATTCAAAACCCTGCTTACAAAAAAGACTTAACAACAGTCTTCAAAATCGCTCAAAACGATTCTGACGCAGGTGTAGCAGAAGCTGCTAAAATCGCTCTTGATAAGTTAGATCAAATCCAATAAGTTTGATTTATAAAGAATAAAATTCCTTTCTTTAAATAAAATAAAGCCCCTGAGAAGGGGCTTTATTATTTTATACAAATTGTTTTTCTTTATTTATAATAGCAACAGGCTGAGGTGTACAATTTTCATATCCTGCAAGTTCCGAGATTTGTTTTGACCATTCGTAAACTATTTCTTCTTCACTTAATTTATAAGAAATCGGAGTACCGATTTTTACGGTAACTTTTCGTCTTGTGAATGGTTTTAATTTAGGGTATCCATTCCAGTCTGCAATTGCTATCGGTACAATATCGGATTTTGCGGATTTTGCTATTGCAACGAATCCTTTTCTTATACCTTCAAGTTTTCCGTATGGTCTTGTTCCGCCTTGAGGGAATATTCCAAGTGACCAGCTTGTACTTACAACATCTTTGACGGTTTTAAAGGTTGCAATTTCGGGTTTTGTTCTGTCAACTGCAAATGCCCCTAACCTTTTTACAAGCCAACAGAGTTTCTCGGTTGGTTCAAAAAGTTCTTTTTTTGCCATAAATGCAATCGGTCTGAAAGCCGCAAGAGCGACAAGCGGCGGGTCAAATATTGATACGTGGTTTGCCGCGTAAATGTATTTACCGTTTTTATTTTTTCTTGTCGGAAGATTTTCTCTGCCAATGATTTTATAGTCATAAAAGATGTTAAAAAAATTATAAACGACAACAGAAAGAAATGTCATAAAAAACATTGTTCTGAAAAGGTTGTACTCTTTTGCATACCTCCGATTGAAGTTTCTGACTTCGCTCATTCTATTCTTCGCCTCCGTCGGTTTTTACCGTATCATCTTCAATATATTTAAATCCTGTTAAATTTTGAATTTCTTCTATCCATTTATCTTTAACAACTTCAGGATTTTTATCGTAAGGAATAATTTCGCCTATGTTAACTATGATTCTTCCTGTGAACGGTAATCTTTTTACTTCGTTTGTACCGATAAGTCCCACAGGTAAGATATTACATTTTGTAAGTTTGGCAAGCCCTGCAAAACCTTTGGTTACTCCTCGGATTTCTCCCGGGATTCCTCTGGTTCCTTGAGGAAACATGCCTAAAACCCAGTTGCTGTTTTTGATTTCTTGAACTGTTTTAATTGTTGAAGGACCTAAGCTTTCTCTGTTAACCGAAAATGCTCCGAGCCAGTCTATCCACCAGCGCAGAAAGGGAATATCAAACAATTCTTTTTTGGCCATAAATGCAACACTTCTTGGTATAACCGCAACCATTAATGGGGGGTCAAGTGTAGACAGGTGGTTTGGACATACAATATAGTTATTGTCTTTAGGAATATTTTCCAGTCCGTTTATTTCTATTCTGTATACCAGTTTAAGTCTTATCATATAGCCGATTTTGCATACTAAAAATTGGAATAGTCTTCTCCAATTATTAAATTGTGAGGCTTTTCTTACCGAGTATTGTTTTTTTTGTTTTGCCATAAGTGCTCTCCAATATCTGATATATTATATTATACATAAAAATACGGTTAGGGCTATTTATTAATTATTTTTTTATAGTATTATCAGATTAAAAATACGGAGGGTTTTATGACTGCATTAAAAGTATCTGATACAGCATTAGAAAATGAATTATTTAAAAGTGTTTACGAAAAAACACCTGATTATGTAAAAAATCTTGAGTTAATGAATTTTGAAGATAAGGGAGAATTTTCCTTTGTTTTAAAAAGGGAACATTTAAAACCTTATGATAAGGATATAAATCCAGAGGGATTAAACCTTGAAGAGTGGTTTGAAAACTACGCAAAAGAAGCTAAAGTGTCAACTGCAGGGATTAGAGGACCTCAAAATATTTTGTATCCTCAAGATACGAGATTCCCGATTAACTTAGTCGGCATTGTTCTTGCAACGTTGGCTAAAGCTCTTGTTGCGAATGAAAAGTATCCAAATAAACGTATCGTAAAAGTTGCAGGATGCGAAGTTCGTTATAATTCTAAGCTGTTTTTGGATGCAATTGCACGTATTCAGGCTGCAAACGGAATTGAAACTCTTGTCCCTGAAGGGAAACAAACTATTCCGATTTGGCTTGCGTCATTTTTAGCGTTTAAGTTAGATTTGCTGGGTGGTGAGTATATCACATCAAGTCACGGAATCTCAGTTAAAAACGCTACAAAGGACTTAAACTCTCAAGGCAGTCAGTATTTGCCCGAAGAATCAATGGAATTTGTTAATAAGATTCGCCAAATTTTTGATGAGGTTAGAGAAAAAGGTTCTTTTGAGATTAGAATATCTTCTGTTGATAATCCTTTAATTAACGAAAATGCTATGAAAAACTTAAATGACGGGGTTGATTTGTACGTTGAATACTTAAAATCAGGTGTTGCAAAAGAGGTAAATCTTGATTTAATTAAATCATTTGATTCTAAAATTGCTATTGAGAATGTCGGAGGTTCTGCGTATAGAACACTTTCTCGCGTTCTGAATAAATTAGGTATTTCAGATAAGTTTGTTTGGTTTAATGTTGAAGAAGATCCGTTTTTCCACTCAATCGGGAAATATGATGTTACTCCAAAAGGTGAAAAAGCTTTTTATGATTACTCGGTTGATGCGACTGTTCTTGCTAAAAAGTCTGACGGAACTAAGTTTTTCCCTGTGATTGATACTTTGCATTACGGTGAAAAATTAAATGATTATCCTGTCGGAACTGCTGTTTTAATTACAGACCCTGACCATGACAGGTTAACGATTACTCAAACAGAAAACGCAGACAGAATCCCTGAACTTAAAAAACTCGGTGTCGATTATATTAAATTGGATGAAGAAAAAGTTCTTACGGTATTTACTGCAAATCAGGCGTTTTTAATGCTTATGGATTTCTGGGCAAAACAGTTAAAGTCAGAAAATCTTTGGTCAAATCATCCGAGATTTATGATTAAAACAACAGCATCAGCGCTTTCCTGGGATGAATGGGCGGCTAAAAACGATGTAAAAGTCGTAAATGTTCCTGTCGGTTTTAAAGAGATTGCAAATATTATGAAAAAAGTCGAATTAAAGCTTAAAAATTCACCAAGCGAAGAGGTCGTAGTGGATGATGTTTTCGGTAATCCTGTAAATCTTGGTGTTAATCCTCGATTACTGTTTGGCGGCGAGGAATCAGGCGGAATGATTATGGGTACCGAAGACCTGATAAAATCACAGCATGGAAGATTGGCCGTTGCTATGAGAGAAAAAAGTGCCACAGAAGCCATTGTTGTAGCCTCAGCCTTGATTGCAAAATTAGCTCAAAACGGTACTTATTTATCTCAATATCTTGATGAAGTATTTACATCAAACAATATTATAGGACGCTTTGATACACGTGTTGATATTGCTTATTATAACGAATCAGAACCTGATATTAACAGGTTAAAAGCTGCAAAAATCGAAGGCGAAGCACTAAGAACCCAAAATGATATGTTTTATCTGTCTATGGCAATTGCTAAGCGTAAAGGTAAAATCTCGCTTGATGATATAAAACGCATTTTAAATGACAGATTTTCTATCGACGGTTTGAATTTTGATAACTTAAAATCAATAAAATTTGTCGGTGACGGAACATATTTAGAATTTGATAATAAATACATAGAAATTCGTCCGTCAGGAACCGATGCGAAAACAAAAGCATACGGCGGCGGTTTGGATAAAGACGAAATCGAAAAGTATGCGGGTATTTTAGGTAATTACTCTGGCGAAAGAACTTCTTTACATAAGGAACTTATCTCAGAATCGGATTACGAAAACTGTAAGTCAGACGCTATGGATTACTACCTGGCATTTGTTGATAAGGATGCAAGCAACGAACTGTTTGAGGTTCCCGAATATGATTTTTAATTTAAGAAGGGGGATTTAATTTCCCCTTTTTTATTATATAATTTACCTATAGAAATTTATACGAGGTAGTTATGTTAAAAGATTATTTTTTGAATAAAATTGAAAATGCAATAGAAATAGCCGTTAAAGAAGGTAAATTAGGTCAAATGAGCGAGTATACAAAAGGCTCTTTACCTGTTGAAAAACCTAAAAATCCTGATTTTGGCGACTTTGCAATAAACGTATCATCACTTGCACGCAGTGCTAAAATTGCTCCACCTGTGATTGCTAATGCTATTGTTGAGTTTATAGAAAAAGATGACTGTGATTATTCTGTTATCGGTGGGTTTATCAATTTTAAAGCGGGAGATTCGCTTTTGGTTGATTTGGTTGGCGAAATTTATTCAAAAAAAGAAAACTTCGGTCGTCCTGAAAATATTGAAAAAGAGAAAATAATTTTAGAATATATCTCAGCTAATCCTACCGGTCCGTTTCATATCGGACACGGTCGCTGGGCAGCTATGGGAAGCGCTTTGTCTAATCTTTTAAAGTTTTATGGGCATGAAGTTTATCAGGAATTTTATATAAACGATGCGGGTTCTCAAATCCAAAAACTCGGTCGTTCTCTTGTAATAAGAGTAAAACAGGAACTCGGTATTGATATTGATTTTCCTGAAGATGAAATCGAAAGAAAAAATTACTATCCGGGAGATTATTTGGTTCCTGTTGCTAAGGCGTATTTAGCTGAACACCCTGAATTAAAATCAGCTCAAGATGTTGATAATGTTGACTTAGCTGTTTACTGTGATTTTGCTAAAGCTTATGAAGAAAAAGTTCAACGTGATTTGTTGGATAATTTCAGAGTTAAGTTTGACAAATTCTATTCTGAATTAACTCTTCATAATTCCGGCAAGGTTGATAATTGTGTTCAAAAACTTAAAAACAGCGGTAAAATTTACCAAAAAGAAGGTGCAGATTGGTTTAAATCATCAGATTATGGCGATGATCAAGACCGCGTAATCAAAAAAGCTGACGGCTCAAATACTTATTTGACTGCAGATATTGCTTATCACGTTGATAAACTTGAGCGCGGATTTGACAGAATGATTAATATCTGGGGTGCAGATCACCACGGTTATGTGGCTCGTGTTAAGGCGTCATTGGAAGCTTTAGGATATGAGCCTAATAAGCTTGAAATTCTTTTGGGGCAATTGGTTAACCTTGTTATAAACGGTAACGAAGTTCGTATGGGTAAACGTAAAAACATGGTTACGTTAGAGGACCTGATTGAAGAAGTCGGGGTTGACGCGACAAGATTTTGGATGTCTATGAGAAATATTGATACGACTTTGGATTTCGATATTGAGCTTGCTAAGACAAAATCTGATGAAAACCCTGTATTTTATGTTCAATACGCTCATGCCAGAGCTTGTTCTATTATAAGAAATGCGACTCAGGATAAAGTTGACACAGAATCCGGTAAGACTATTCCTGCTGTAATCTCAGCTTCTGAGTTTGATAAGTTGGCGTCTGATTTTGACAAAAATCTTATTAATTTAACAGTGAAAGATGCAAGAAAACTTATTTTGAAACTGGAAGAGTTTAAATCAATGATTATAACCTCAGCTAAAGCTCGTCAGGTTTATACAATCTGCCGTTACGTCCAGGAAGTTGCCGCTGAGTTTCATTCGTTCTATAACTCAACAAGGGTTATCACAGATAATTTAGAGTTGACAAAATCAAGATTGGCGCTTGTTTATGCGTTTAAAACAGTATTGGCTAACGCGCTTGGCTTATTAGCAGTCACGGCTCCAGAGAGAATGTAGTCCTCGCCGGACGGGGTATTTTGCTGCTAACAGCCTAAGAACTTGTCAGACAAATGTGCTCCGCAGGTATTGCTCCGCTGTTGTGCTTGTCGTGGGCTACTGGCAAGCAGCTTCCTGTTTGTCAATTTTTCCGTTGAAATTATTATCAACACCGTCAGAGCATGAACCGATTGATTCGGGGCTTTCTGCGCGGGCGTTTTGTTTTAGGTACTTATTCGGAATCATCGTCCACAAATATAAGAAAAAGTCTTTGTGGGCTTTTGTGAGTTTCTGGTTCTTAATAATTACGGTGTTCTCATCGTTCTTGTTTTCACCGCTGTTTGAAAAGTTCATTGAACCGATTACCAGATACTCATCATCAATAATCATTGTCTTTGAATGAAGTTTTCCTGCGAAATTTTCTGTCTTAAGAAGTATTCCGTTTTGGCGCAGGAGTGCGTGTTTTGTGTTTCTTGTATTTGTGCTGTTAGCATCAATTATTATCCTGACATCAACTTGGCGTTGTTTTGCGCCAATCAGTTCATCTGCAATATCTTTGTGGGTTATTAAAAACGTTGGGATATAAATATAATGTTTCGCATTTCTTATAATTTGTGTAACCCTTGTTGCGGTTTTGTCTTTTGGCGAGAAATAAATCTCAACCTCGCTTGATCCTAAGATGAACTTGTTTGGGAGATTTAATTTATCTTTTTGCTTGTGGAATTTTCCGTTAAGCATCTGTTCAAACTCTTTTGTATAAAGCTGCGCAATTTCTTTAGAATTAATTATTACAACGTCATTAACGTCATATCCAGAAAGACCTGTCGGAGAGATGTTCATTGAGCCTGTGAAAACTTTTTTGTTATCAACAATCAGGAATTTGTTGTGCATAATCATATTGCTTGAAGTTTGGTTTGCGGTTTTATCCGAGATATGATTTGTTGCAAGATTTATTATAATATCGTTGTTTTTATAGTAACCCCTTGTTGTATCGAAATATTTATCGTAGACAAATCTTATTTGTACGCCGCGATTCTTTGCTTTTGTCAGAGCAAGGGTTATGGCTGGAACTTCCTGATACCCGTAGATTGCAATATCAAGTGTGCTTTGTGCGGAGTTTATTGTGTTGACAAGTTCTCTGCATACATTTACCTGACATAGGTTATTGGGTTTTAGTTGTTTTGTAAAATCAGTATATAAAACTTTTATATCCCCGTCAGATAATGTTAATGCAGGTTGCGGGATTTGAGGAAGTTTTACTATATCAACACCTTTTTTAAGCTTAAACTTTTTAGGTTTTTGTTCATGGCAGAATTTGCAAGGTTTTGCGTTTTTCGGTAATTGTTTTTGAGGGATAATAATTTTATCATGTGCAGTATTTCCAAACGGACAAGTCAGTGTATGATATTTGCCTGAGCGGTGGTTAAGTATCACAAGGTTAAGTTTTCTTGCGGTTTCTAAATTCTTTTTAAACTTATCTATATCAAAAGGTTTACCGTTTTCTAAGCCGAAACCGCTGTTATTTATAAGGCTTTTATAGTCTATGCCATTAAGTTTTACTGTTCCGTAGTCACATTCTTGGGTAATTTTGCCGATTAAATGCAAACTTACCTTTTGATTTTGGAGAGTTTTCTGTGCGTATTCCTGTGTTAGGTAACCAAGACTTATTATATCTGATTTACTTAAAGACAGTTCTTTTGAATACTTGTTGAAAAATTCTTCGGTTGGTTCTAATGAAAACGCTTCGACATTTTCAATACAGATTGTTTCGTTTCCGTCTTTTGTGTCTATTTTTATTTTAGTGGGAGTTATAACATCCAAAACAGCTTTAGATTTTCCGTTTATTGTAATAAATACACAGAAAATTCCGAACAATAATATTAAAAACAGAGCAGTAATATGTCTTTTCATTATCTCAAATTTTTGTAGTTTGTAATCTCAAATCCAAGACGTGTTATTGTGTCTTGAAGTGTTTTATTTTGCGTAATCCCAAATTCTTTTGTATGTGAGTCTTTTATAGAATTATCGTATTTGCAAGGGTGAATCAGGGCTTCAACGATACATTCTTCTTCAAGAGCTTTTAGCCCGTACTCAATTGCATCAGAGTCCATCATGCCTGTGTAGCCGACACCTATTATAAAATCGTTTGTTTTTAATTCGTAGTTATCAATGGTTTTGCGGTTTTGTTTTGTGAAATATTGTAATAACGCGATTTTAACAAGGTTTATCGGATAGCTGATATTGAGATGTTTTTCAAGTTTCGGGATAAAATAAAGCTCTTCAAATTGTGTTCTGACGTATTTTATACCGTAATCTTGGGCTAATTTGCAAGTGATTTCAAAGATTTCGGGGATTGCGTGAGTATGAACATGCGAATCCAAATGGTCGACTTTCACTACGTTTGTAACTTTTTCTATTTGAGCTCTGAATTCTGTTTCAATTTGAGATAAAAGCTCTTTATTTTTGCGGTTAAGAAGTAAATATCCGTAACTGATGTTAAAATTTCTGTTGTCATCAGTCAGCATGCTGCAATCGGTTAAAGATTTCCCTTCCATAATGTTTAAGTGAACAGCAAGTCCTAAATTCGGACAGTCTGGAATAATATCATGTACCGCGCTGTCAAAGGCATCTCCATTTGCGCATAAGCTTGCACTTGTTAAAAATCCGTTTACATAACCTTCCAATACTGCCCTGTTGTGATATTTGCTAAGCCCGAAATCATCGGCGTTTAAGATGAATCTCTTAATTATCATTTACATATCCTTGCATAATTCTTATAAAATAATATAATTATAGAAGAAAGAGGGATTAAATGCAAACTCCAAGATTAGCTGTAATTATACCGTGTTATAACGAAGAATTGTGTATTGAAACAACTGTAAGACGCCTTTTAGAAGTGTTACAGGATTTGTTTAATAAAAACAAGATAGCATCTGACAGTTATCTTTATTTGGTTGATGACGGTTCTGCAGATACAACATGGGAAATAATCGAGCGATTACACTCTTCTAACTCTGAGCATGTAAAGGCAATGAAGTTTGTCAGAAACTACGGGAACCAGAAAGCTTTAACTGCGGGTTTGGAAGGTGTTAATAATATTGGCTGCGATTGTTGTATATCGATTGATGCGGATTTACAGCAAGATGAAAACTCTATAGAAGACTTTGTAGACGCATTTATGGAAGGCAACGATATTGTTTTGGGTGTAAGAAATGACAGAAAAGGCGATTCGTTTTTTAAAAAGACCACGGCAGTTTTGTTTTACAAAGTTATGAATCTTCTTGGAGCGAAAATTCCTATGAATCACTCGGATTACAGACTGGTGAGTAAACGGGCTCTTGAGGTTATGAAATTGTACCCTGAAAAAGCCTTGTTTTTGCGTGGATTTTTCCATGAGGTAGGATTAAAAACAAAGATTGTAAAATTTAACGTAAAACCCCGTATGGCAGGTGAATCTAAGTTTAACTTTATGTCACTTATGACGCTTGCATTAAACGGTATAACCTCATTCAGTGTTGTGCCGCTGAGGATTATTGCGGTATTGGGGTTTGTAATGTTTATCGGTTCGATATTGGTCGGTTTAGAGACAATTTTTGAAAAAGTATTTTTAAACGATTCCCCAAACGGTTATGCAACAGCTATAATTATGTTATCATTTTTTGGCGGTTTGCAGTTATTCTGTCTTGGGGTAATTGGGGAATATGTAGGACAGGTTTATCGTGAGGTAAAGGCTCGTCCGAGATATATTGCGGAAAAAGAATTGATATAGGAGAAAAAGTATGAAAAACAAGACTACAGTTCACATTGCGGGGGGGGTAACTTTTTAGGCTCCTCAGCTTTTACCCTGGCGGAAGTTTTAATTACCCTTGGTATAATCGGCATTGTTGCCGCGATGACAATCCCGAATCTTATTGCAACACACAAAGCTAAACGGCTACGTGCTCAGTTTTTGAAATCCTATTCTACTATTCAGCAGGTTTTTAAGCGAATGGAATCCGATGACTTATCTTTAGACCCTGCAACTTATCAAGAGAATGCTGCATATTATAAAATCTTTAAGCAGTATCTTAACGGGGCAACAGATTGCGGACATGCTTCTGCAAAATTACCTAAACCTTGCAGGGCTTATGGATATCAAGGTAATGATGATTATAAGAATCTTTTAGGAAAAACAAAATCCTATACATATTATCTTGATGATGGATCATTATTATTACAAGACGGTTCAATTTTATTTTTTGAAAATAAT
The DNA here is from genome assembly GCA_947570135.1 of uncultured Candidatus Melainabacteria bacterium. GTDB lineage: Bacteria > Cyanobacteriota > Vampirovibrionia > Gastranaerophilales > Gastranaerophilaceae > Zag111. The sequence goes on from CANOTP010000010.1 coordinate 23,697, forward strand.
AATACAGATTTAATCCTTGTATCTGTTGATTTGAACGGTTTTACAACGACTCCGAACCGTGCAGGTTATGATTTATTTACTTTTCAATTTGTTGACGGGGAGTTAAAGGTTATGGGTGATAAAGGCACCGTCTATGAAAATGATGTTGAACGTCATTGTAATACGTTTGCAACCGATAATGATTTGAACGGTATGACTTGCGCTTTTAAAGCCAAAAACGATCCCGAATATTTTAATAAATTAGTTCGAAAAAAACTGTAATAAAAAAATATTTATGTTATATTAAACATAAGTCGTGCTCCACGGGGTGTTGCGAACTCTTGACTCGAAGCTTAAGCGGGGTGCAGAGCCTGTTATGAGGGATCTATGAGCACGTTGAAATTTAATACGATTGTTGATAGTAACAGTTTTGGCGGCGTAAACCTTCGAACCGTGTCAGGGGGGAAACTCAGCAGCACTAAGATTGATTTTGCGGGTGTCGATTCTGTTAAAGGAGAAAGTATTGAAGGACAACGGGGTTGTAAATTTCGATAGACAGTGGCACGACTTTTTTATTTACAACTGCGTTTTCCGTTCCAACTTAAGTCTTTGCATCTGAGATAGTCCATATTTTTGTTTTCTAAAACCCAATATGTACAGCTTCCAAGATTTTTAAACGATGTTCCCATACAGTTACCTTCAAAATTTTGCTGACTGTGAGCGCCAAGTCTTCCCATAGGTGCAATTCCGTCATTATACATTTTAAACGCAAAAAAATCTCTGCCATCAGTGTTTGGTAGCGATTTGCCATTTAAATCCACAGATAAAGTTCCGCATATTCCTACGTAATCCCAATATGCAATATTACTTTTTCCTTGATTAAGTATATTAATACTTGTTGAGCACCAGGTACTTGTATTATTATCACCCGGTGCCGCATTAATCAAAACAGATACACCGTTCATAAGCGTAAAACCTCTGTGCATGCCGTTACCTCTGCCGATATCTACTCCTTTTCGGTTTTTATAGGTTGGTGCAAAACAACTATCTGTTTTTGCTTGATTGCAATAATTTGCTACTTTTAAGTACTTGGTGAACATTTCATACATTTTTTCAGAACATTTTTCAATCTCCGTCCAACCTCCTTTGGTTTCAAGGGTGCACCAACCCTCGGGGCTGCCTTCTTCTGCGATTCCTCTTCTATATGCTTGAGAAAGAATTGCATAAGTGTCATTAAGTTTATTTATCGTTCTTTTTTCTTCGATTTTGGCACTTAATACGGGTATTGTTATTGCTGCAACTACTCCGATTACCCCTAATGTGATGAGTGTTTCTGCCAATGTAAAACCAACTTTTTTCATTTATTGCTCCCATTTTATAATAATCTATATAAATATAGCTCAATCTATATATATGTAATCTAACATAACTTATTTTACATACAAAGTCAACATATTTTATAATTTTAAAATGATCATAAATGATATGACCGATTTCCAGTTGGTCAAGTATTTATTGAATAAAGAATATATGCTTCAAAAGGACTTGTCGGACAAGCTTAATCAATACAGCGGCAAAAATACCAAGCCTGCAAATTTTTCTGCAAAATTGAAGCGCGAATATTTGACGTTTAAGGAATTAAAAAATATTTGCGATATTTTAGGTTATGATTTACATATTGAAAAACGAAAATAAATAGTACTTTTTTCTTATACTTCTTCCTAATGAAATAATCCTTTCAAGATTTATCCTTTATCGTGAAAGGAGATATTTTATGAGTGAACGCTTAGATTTATATAAATGTAATGTTTGCGGGAACCTTGTCGAAGTGATTTTACCCGGGGTTGGTGAACTGGTTTGCTGCGGCGAGCCAATGGAGTTTCTTGAAGCTAAAAAACAAGATTCTGAGTATGGAGAAAAACATGTTCCAGTATTTTCAGCTACTGATGAGAAAGGCGATGAGGTTCGCGTAGGTGCGGAATTACATCCGATGACAAACGAACATTATATTCAGTTTATTGAAACAATTTCTGCAGATAAAGCTCGTGCGGAGATACAATATTTTTCACCGTCTGATGAGCCGATTATGCTTATTAAAGATAAACTTGGTATAAAATCGGCAAGAGCATTTTGTAATATTCACGGTTTATGGAGCGGCGAACAGGACTAGTGGTAACTTTAAAAGGAGATGTAATGATTAGTGATAAAATCAGAGATATACTTAATGAACAAATTAACAAGGAATTTTATTCTGCGTATTTATATTTGTCAATGTCTGCTTATTTTTCTGAAATTGGTTTATACGGCTTTTCTAACTGGGCTAAAGTACAGTCTAAAGAAGAAATTGACCATGGAATGATTTTATTTGAGTATGTTTTAGGCAGAAATTCTCAAATTCATCTTGCGCAGATATCTATGCCGAATTTTGATATGAACAGCCCGTTAGAGGTTTTTGAACAGATTTATCAGCATGAACGCTCAATAACTTCTGCTATTGACTGTGTTGCAAACATGTCAGAAGGCGAATGCGACTTATCTACCAGAAACTTTATTGACTGGTATTTAAAAGAACAGATTGAAGAAGAAGCATCGGTTTCCCGAATTATAGCCAAACTAAAAGCTTTCGGAGCCGAAAAATCCGCGCTGTATTTGATTGACAGAGAATTATCAACCAGAGAATATTCGCCTTTGGAATATTAAAATATAAGAAATATTGCGGTTTTGTAAACAATTTGTTTCTTTAAAAAAAATAATTTATCATATTGATATGAATTTAGGGAAAATATTATACGTTGATGATGATAAATTATTAACTTCGACTTTTTCTACCTTGATGAAGGTCGAAGGATTTGAAGATGTTGTTATATATAACAATCCGCTTGAGGCTGTCGAATACTTAAAAACAGAAGCTCCCGACTTAATTATTTCAGATTTTTTGATGCCTGAAATGAACGGTCTGGAGTTTTTGCGTGAGGCAAAAAAACTTTACCCTGAAACAAGTATGATTTTATTAACGGCTTACGCAGATAAAGAAAACGCGATTAAGACTATTAACGAAATCGGGGTTTACAAGTATATTGAAAAGCCTTGGGATAACGATGACTTGATTATGAATATCAGAAACGGTATTGAACGAAGTCATCTGCTTGCGTCGTTACGTGAAAAAATTGCGCAATTAGAAGAAGCTAAGGCTCAGTTGATCGTGTATTCGGAAAACTTGGAAGCACTTGTAGCAGAGCGCACGAAAGAGCTATCTTTAGCTAATTTGAAATTGTTCGGGATAATTAACTATTGCGCCGACGGGATTATTATAATTGACGCGAAAGGAAATATCGAACAGGTTAACCCTGCTTGTGAAAACATGATGGGACTGTCATCCGATGCTATTTGCAAGATGAAGATTCAGGAAGTTGCTTATACAGATAATCCTGAGTTTAATCAGGTTTCAAAATCTTCGGTTAAAAATACAATTTTAGGTTTGTCTTGTGATAACTCAGAGTTCTTGCTGAGAGATTTATATATAAGAAACGCTATTAACGGTGAATCAATACCTGTTGAGATTAATTTTGCGTCTTTAACTAACGAATACTCGGATGAAGAAAAGTTTGTCGGAGTTATCAGAAACTTTAGTGTTCAAAAAGAAACAGAACGCTTAAGAGATGATTTTATCGCAACGTTAACTCATGATCTGCGTACTCCGCTACTTGCGGCGATTCAGACTTTGAAGTTTTTCTTAGACGGCTCTTTGGGTGATTTAAAAGATCAGCAAAAAATTTTATTATCAACCATGCTCCAAAGCAATGAAGACTTATTGGGGCTTGTTAACGCACTGTTAGAGGTTTACAGGTTCGAAAGCGGTAAGCTTTCATTATGCAAAACCGTATTTAATATTAAAGATTTGGTAACTCAGTGCTATAACGAACTTGAACCGATTTCGAAAAAGAAAAATATTGAATTTAACCTTCATTGTGAAGTTGATGATGAGTTATTGATTGACGCTGATAGAGCTGAAATTAAACGTGTTATTACAAACCTTTGCGGAAATGCGCTAAACTATACAAATAAAGGCGGAGTAATAGACGTTTATGTTAAGGCTCAGTGCGGTGATTTAATCTTCTCTGTAGCCGATAACGGTAACGGAATCCCGAAAGAGGATATTCCGCATTTGTTTATGAGATTCTCTCAGGGAACAAGTAAAAAACGCTCAACAGGAACAGGTTTGGGTTTATATTTATCACGTCAGATTGTTGAAGCCCATGGCGGTAAAATCTGGGTAGAAAGTAAAGTAAATAAAGGCAGTGAGTTTTCGTTTCTGTTAACTAATGTTGCTGCAAAATCAAGAGTTTAAAAGGTGAATAAAATGTCGAAAAATATTAAGGTAACAATAATTGAAGATCACGATATGACAAGAATGGGGTTATCGTTTGCTTTGTCAAATAATGAGTCTATTGAGGTCCTTGGAACATCTGCTGACGGTATGGAAGGTGTTGAGCAGGCTTTAGAACTTAACCCTGATTTGGTTATTATGGATATTGGATTGCCGACAATTGACGGGATTGAAGCTACCCGCAAGATTAAAAATTCAAAACCAGAGATTAAAGTTTTGATGAACACGTCACGTGATAACGAAAACGACATTTTAGACTCTTTTGCGGCAGGTGCTGACGGCTATATTACAAAAGGTGCAACCTCAGAACAAACAATTTCTGCAATTAAAGCGGTAAGTGAAGGTGTAGGTTGGCTTGACCCTGCAATTGCAAGAGTCGTATTGTCAAATATTCGTAAAAACAGTCAGGCTGAATCAAAATCAGGTGGAATCAATTACCAAAAAGGTAAAAATTTATACGGACTAACCGAACGCGAAATGGAAGTTTTGGCGCTTTTGGTTGAAGGTTTGAAAAACCCTCAAATCTCTAAAAAACTTGTTATTACGATTGCAACAACAAAAACCCATGTTCATAATATCTTGCAAAAACTGTATGTCAAAACCCGTTCAAAAGCTGTTGCAACAGCTATGAAAGACGGCTTGGTATGATTAAGCACGGCGTATTTTTGCTGATGATTTTAGTGTTTGCCTCAAAGGCTTATGCTTTTGAGCTTAATAATCCGTTTGCAAAAGATACGCGTTCCCGAGAGTTAAAATATCAGTTTGAAGTCTTAAAAGAAGACGAAAAAGACAGAATGAATAAGCGCCTTTTAGAACTTAACCCCTCAGGTTATATGACGGTTGATGAGTATGAGGCGCAGTCTGAGTATAAAGATAAATCGACAACAGAAATTGCGGTCCCAAAAGTCGGTACTCCGTCTGATTTTAAGTATGTTCCAAAACCTTTATACCGTATCGTAAAATATAACAATCCTCCGGGAAGTGTTGAATTATCGCTTGGTAAAAGATTATATGTAAACCGTCAGATTAACGCTCAGGGAATTGTTTCCCCTGATTATTCAATACTTGTTTACCCTGCGATTTATTATTATACGGACAGTGCGTCTGTTGCATCGGATGTTTTTGTCGTACCGCTCGATAAAGAAGGAACAAATTTAAATAAAATATTATCCGCGAATGTTGCAAAACGTATTCCTGAACCGATTTTATCAACGGATAAGGCTATTGATAATTATGCAGCGTTTAGAACCCTTACGCCTGTCGATTTTAACCCTGACGGCTCAAAAATTCTTATAAAGCAAAAAATAGGAAGCCGTGAAGACGGTATTTGGCAGACTCGAATTTATGTATATGATTTTCAAAATAAAGTAAGCTATGATTTAGTGGAAATTCGTGATGCGATTGTTTATTTTTGGGAAGAGTATATGAATCTTCGATTGGAAGACAAACGCTGGGATATTTATCCTATCGGGTTTGATAAGGATGACCCTGAGCGGGTAATTGTTCAAGCTTTTGCTTTTACGGGTGAAAAGCCTGTGTTTTTAGGCTCTTGGAGTGTTGATTGGCAGGGAACACAATCAAGAATTATGTCGTTTGATAAAAATGTTGATAAACAGGTCAGTGTTAATGGCTATAAAGTGATTCAAGACGGTATTGAGCAATACCAAGATGTTGTACGTCAGGAAGAAATCCTTAAAAAAGAATCAAAGTACGTCTTAAAACAACGGAAAGAAGAACGAAAACGAGTGATTGATGAAATTAAAGATGATTACAAGTTTGCTGTAAGAAACTTGTCTGATAATTACAAAGAAGAATACAGAGATTACAGAAAACTTCGCTCGCTGGTTGGAACAACAGAAGACGAAACTCTTCAAGAATCATACAAGCAGTACCTGATTGACCAATACAACAAAGATCTTGAAAAAAATAAAAAAATGATAGAGAAGAAGAAAAAAGAAATCGAACAACTTGATACAAAAATTGATGCTTTGTATAATAAATCAGGCGAAACTTCTACTTCTGAGCCTGCTGAGAGCGAATAAGTTCAAGTTTTTCTTCGCGCGATAATTTATGTTTTATTCGGTATTCTTCTTTCAGTGCATCTGATTTATTCTCAAACTCTTTTGTATAAACGATTTTAACGGGCTTATTTGCACGGGTGTATTTTGCACCTTTGCCTTCTAAGTGAGCTTGAAAACGTTTTTCTACATCATCGGTGTAGCCGCAATAAAGCGTATTGTTTTCGGTTAAAAGTATATATACAAAGTGTTTACCATTCATTGTTTTATTATTGCATATTTTTATCTGTTTGGTATAAACTAAACGTATGAAAATGTATTATTCAATATGTTATAATCCGCAAATAGAAAATTCTGTTGAACTAATGGCTGCTTTAAAAGGAATTTTGAGCGTTAATTCTGTGTCGTTTGAGGTTTTAGATATTAATAATTTAAAATCGGGGTGTGATTTTGCGTTTATTATAGGCGGAGATGGAACAATCTTAAAAGCTGCAAGATTTTTTTCAGAGTTTGAAACACCGATTTTCGGGATTAATCTCGGACGATTAGGTTTTTTGTCGCAAGCCACCACTGAAAATTTAAAATTGGCAGTTGAAGCAATTTTGAATGGTGATTATAAGATAGAACAGCGTATAATGCTTGAGTGTGACGAAAATAACGCATTAAACGATTTTGTTGTTAAGGGTTCAAGTTCCTCAAGAACTTCGCGTTTTGCGTTAGAAATAAACGGGAAATTTGTTTGCGAGTACTTGGCTGACGGTATAATTATTTCAACTCCTACAGGTTCAACGGCATATTCTATGGCGGCAGGTGGTCCTGTTTTATCACCTGATGTTGAGGCACTTGCAATTGTTCCGATTTGTCCTCATACATTTTCAGCTCGTCCGATAGTCGTATCTTCAGACGATGAGATTAAGATTTTACCTTGCAAAAATAACCAATACAGGGTATCTGCTGACGGTCAGGTTGCTTTTTGTGCGGATTCGGAACTTCTTATCAAAAAGTCTTCAAATAAAGCTCACCTTGCGCTGCTAAATGATAATGACTTTTATTCGGTCTTGCGAAATAAACTCAATTGGGGCTATTCTCCGGCTAAGTGTCAGGATTAAAGGTTTATATTAACTTTTGTACATAATTTATTTAAAATTATTGTACTTTTTTTCTATTTAAAATACTATATTGTTATATTATATGTTTTAGGAACAATCAAAGAGGTAAATAACGTGGAAAATATCGTTTCAGATATCTTTGCAAGAAAAGATGAATCAACTCCTAATCAAACTTCAAGATTAGGTGCAAACCCTACAAATATTAAAGTAATCGGTGTCGGTGGCGGCGGCGGAAACGCTGTTAACCGAATGATACAATCAGGATTATCAGGTGTAGAATTTTGGTTAATGAATACAGACTTACAAGTGTTGGTTAACGGAAAAACTAGTCACAGAATCCAATTAGGTTCATCTTCAACACAAGGTTTGGGTGCTGGCGGAGATCCGTCAGTTGGTGAAAAAGCAGCAGAAGAAGCTCAACAAGAAATCACTCAGGCATTAGAAGGCGCTGATATGGTATTTATCACGGCAGGTATGGGTGGCGGAACAGGTACTGGTGCTGCTCCTGTAGTTGCAAAAATCGCCAAACAGCTTGGTATTTTAACTATCGCTGTTGTTACAAAACCTTTCACTTGGGAAGGTAAAAAACGTCAAAATCAAGCTAACAGCGGTATTGATAAACTTAAAGAATCAGTTGATGCGGTTATCGTTGTTCCTAACGATAAATTGCTTCAAGTTGTCGATAGACAAGTTTCATTACAAGAATCTTTTGTAATCGTTGATGAAGTATTACTTCGCGGTGTTCAGGGTATTTCTGATATCATCACTGTTCCGGGTATCATTAACGTTGATTTTGCCGATGTTAAAACCGTTATGCAATCTTCAGGTTCAGCATTAATGGGTATCGGTAGAGCTCAAGGCGAAGGCAGAGCCGTTAAAGCTGCTCAACAAGCTATTAACTCTCAACTTCTTGAATCTTCAATCAACGGAGCCTCCGGCGTTATCGTTAACATTACGGGTGGTCCTGATATGGGTATCCACGAAATCAGCGATGCTGCTTCAATTATTCATGATGCGGTTCTTGATGATGCAACAGTTATCATTGGTACAGCAGTTAATGAAAACATTCAGGGTGAAATTCAAATTACTGTTATTGCAACAGGTTTTGAATTGAGAAACAACTCTCAAGGCTTGATGTTCGGAACTTCAAATGAAGCTAAACCTGAAAGTCAGTTAAATGCGGCAGATTTCTTCTCAGGTGCGTTTAATACTCAAACTAAATCAGTTTTATCTTCATCAAGCAATAACTTTACAAATATCGAAATCCCTGATTTCTTAAAAAGATAGGAATAAGAAGTAAATAATAATAAACTAAAAAGCTCACGCACAATCGCGTGGGCTTTTTTTATAAAATTATCTCAACTCTTACATCAGGTAAATAATAAAAGAGTTAATTTAATCAACTCTTTTATATTATTCGCTTAGAACAGACAAATTCATGATTTCAATATCATCATAATCAATATGGTCGCTTGGCATAAGGTTTTGTCCTGTTTTTATTGTTATCTGGTTTCTTTCATCAGCGCGAATCAGGTTGTTCGGGATTTTAATCCTTTGTCCGTCGCCGTTTACGTGTAATTGCCCTATCATTCTGCCGTTAAAGTAGATTTCAGCAGGGCTTGAATAAGCCGAACGAATTCTGTTTTGCCCCATTGATTTGGCAAGTTTTGTATCAAGTCCTACAATTGAACCTATTACAAGATAATTTGAGCTTTGTTTTGCATTGCTTGTCATTATAAAATCTTTTGAGTAATACGGTCCCATTGATTTTAACTTGAAATCAGACGCGTTAGCCGAGTTTTTTGAGAAATTGTTATCACCAAGGTGCAAAATTTCCGTATCAAGTGCGATATCTGTCGGGGCACTTCTTGCAATAGTTATTTTCATCGGTTCAGAGCTAAGACTTTGTCCGCTGTTAATTGTAACCGAAAATGGTCTGTAACCTTCTTTTTCTACATTTAATATCGTCGGAGAGTCAATTTTGATTGCAGGAAGGTTAAAGTTCCCGTTAGCATCTGTATATGTATGGTACTTTTTTTGAGGAATTGTAACCTTTGCAAAGTCAACCCCTTGTTTTGTTTGGGCATCTATTACACGGTTACTTTCCTGTTCTCCTACTTTTGAAACTCCGCCCGTGAATATCTCAGCGTAAGCAGTATTTGTCATGAAAACTGCTAATAATAATGTAAAAATTGTTCGTTTCATAATACAAATTTTATCCCGTATTTAGTTATTTTTGTTAATGGTAAAAGGTATAAAACAATTAGGGAATTATAATTTTGAAAACTTCTTGAAAAAAAATATTTTTGAGATAAAATTAATTTATGATAATTGAATAAGCCGATGTGATGGAATTGGTAGACGTGCTAGACTCAAAATCTTGTGAGGTTCAACCCTCGTGCCGGTTCGACCCCGGCCATCGGCACCATTTTTAAAGACTCCTTAAGAGAGTCTTTTTTAGTTGTTTTATTACTATTTTGTCGGATTTAATTCTAAATTTTTGGCTTAAGATACTTTTATGAAAAAACGATATTTCTTTATAATGCTGTCAATTGTGACAGTGATTGCATATTGCGATATGGCAGACAGTTGTCGTAAAATAGATACAACAGTAGCGTCTGTGTTTAAAACCGAGCATGAAACACCTAAAAATCAAAAATCAAATCATCCGAGGTTGTTTCTTTATAAAGCTCGTTAAGTTCGGTTTGCAACTTTGGCTTTGACAGATGTTCCAATGCATTTGGAATAAATTGTGTTTCTTGATTTTCCTGTTTTTGTAGAGAGAATGTCCTGACGTCTTTCGGGAAAAATCTTAATCTGATATTTTGGCTAATATTTTTGGATACATTATTTTTGTAATACTGTTTAATTTTTTCTAACTGAGAAGCTGCTCTTGCTTGGCTGTTACCTGTGAAAAATCCTTCGGAATCCGTTAAGTTATATGAATATCTCCCGCTCCACATAACCGTATTGTTAACAGTATCTGTTAAAACGGCATTTGTGTTCAGTTTAAACGGATGTGAAATTTTGAACGCACTTGTTACCTCTAATATTTCCCATAAATTTCTTTTTGTAAGTGTTTCTTCATTGCTAACCCAGCTTGAAACCAAAATAACTGATTTTACATCAAATTCGGTTGAAATATTTTTAAGGGGTTTAAAATCAATTCTGTCGATTTTTGAAAACTTATCAAGCATGGTAAACGTTTCTGCTTTTAACTCAGGATTTGTGTTTAATTTTGCGCGGGTTTGAGCTAAAGTATATGCCGAGATGTTTTTATATGAATTTAATTCTTTTATTATGTATTCCGCGGCTATTTCAGAGGCTTCAGGAAAACAAAAATAGTTATCGCAAACATTAAAAATATCTGTCGGGAGTACAACAACTTCAAATTGTACTGCATTTGCTCTTCCAATCGTTAGAAAACATATTAAAAATATACATAAAATTTTAAATAATTTCATAATAAGATTATAGCATAATTGTTGATAATATGATATAATATACTTATGGATAGAGATTTGGTTAAAATTTTGGGATATGGGGTCGATAGTTTCACGTTTGACCAAGCTGTTGATTATGCATATAGTCATGGCGGACAAATTGTCACGATTAACCCTGAAATGATTGAATCAGCCTCAAAAAATTCCGAATTTTCTAAAATAATCTCAGAATCCGATTTAGTAGTACCTGATGGAATCGGGGTCGAAATAGGTTTAAAGCTTCTGGGTCATAATGTTAAGCGAATTCCCGGGATTGAGCTTGGAAAAGCTTTAATTGTTAAGTTTTCTAACGAAAACAAATCAATTGCACTTGTCGGAGCTAAGCATGAAGTGGTTGAGTCTGCTGTCGAGAATCTTAAAAAAGAAATTGAAAATATTAATATTGTATACGTTCATGACGGGTATTTTACTGATGATGAAAAAATACTTAACGAGGTTGTTGCAGCTAATCCTGACTTAATTTTGACGGCATTAGGTTCTCCAAAACAAGAATTTTTTAACTATGAGTTAAAGAAAAGATTACAAAACTCACTTATGATTGGGCTTGGCGGCAGTTTTGATGTTTGGGCAGGTGTTGTTGAACGTGCTCCAAAGATTTATCAAAAACTGGGTTTAGAGTGGTTTTATCGTACGGTTAAAGAACCGAAAAGGTTTAAACGAATTTTTCCGACTCTTCCGTTTTTTATTTTAAAAGTATTAAAAGAAAGGTTGTTAAATAAAAAAAATGCTTAATGATGTTGAGATAAAAGAGCTTGAGAATTTATGTTTAGAAAATAGACGCCATATTCTTGATATGGTATATGGGGCTGCCTCGGGTCATATTGGCGGTTCATTATCGTCTTGTGAATTGATGACTGTTTTGTTTAACAAATGTATGAATCATGCTAAAGACGGTAAACTTTCCGAAGAATATGATAAACGTGACAGATTTGTGTTATCAAAAGGTCATGTTTCTCCTATTTATTATTCTGTATTAGCTCAAGAAGGATTTATTGATAAAGAAGAATTAAAAACATTCAGAAAGCTTGGGACAAGACTTCAAGGACATCCTTCTATGTGGTGTCCAGGGGTAGAAGTAGCAACAGGGTCTTTAGGTCAAGGTTTATCTATGGCATGCGGGATTGCAATGGCATTGAAACTTGATAAAAGTCCTGCAAATGTTTTTGTCTTGTTAGGTGATGGTGAAATGCAGGAAGGCAGTGTTTGGGAGGCTCTAATGGCTGCTCCTCATAGAAACTTAAATAATCTTATTGCAATTATTGATAGAAACGGATTACAAATAGACGGTTCTACGGAATGTGTTAAATCTTTGGGTAATTTGAAAGATAAAATTGCAGCATTTGGTTGGAATGTTATTGAAATCGACGGACATAATATTGAACAAATTTATAATGCTATTGAGGAAGCAAAAAAATCTACTTTTCCGACCGCGATAATTGCCAATACAGTTAAAGGTAAAGGCGTAAGCTTTATGGAAAACAATGCGGGTTGGCATGGAAAAGCCCCGTCTAAAGAGGATTATGAAAAAGCTTTAAAGGAATTGAATTAATACTTGGAGGTATCATGAAGTATAAAAACAATATAAAAAAATTAGCGTTTACGCTATCGGAGATAGTTATTGCTCTGGCTATTGTTTGTATTTTGACAATAGTAACATTGCCTATAATAAATAAACAGCTTGATAAAACAGATGAATATGCATATTATATGGCATTTAAGTCTGTTGAAAAAATGGCATCTCAAATTGTTATCATGGGTGAAGAGTATAAAGAAAGTACTTCAAATTTACCTGTTGAATCTAAACTTGTAAAACATCAATTTAGTGAAACTTTGAGTGCAAATGTTAAAAACTTTTTTAATGATATTTCTAAACGTATTGCATTTTCAGAAAATTCTATTATAAGAAAACTTTTCCCAAAAGCGTTCGCTGAAGATAAATATGTAGAATTTAAAAATGAAAATACAATTTTTACTACTGATGATTTTATCCAACAGTTATGGTTAGCTTACAGGGTCTGTAATGGCAGTACTGTTGAAATGACAAGTGTTCCTATTAAGGATAGCTTAGGTAATATTACGGGTTACAAAAAAACTAACTATTCTAAAGAGAACTTTAATAATTGTTATGGTTATACTTTAGCTTGTGCTAAAGGTGCAGATTGCGGATCTCTTATAGAAAGAGATGCCAATGGTAATCCTGTTAAAGATAAAGATGGCAATACAGTATCTCATAAAATAGAAGGTCCTATTGAAAAAAATGAAATACTTAAGAATATGTTACCGACAATGGATACTTTTGGTTTAACATCTGAGTCATCTTTTAATACATTAGTTCAAGGTTTATTGTCTTATATCGGGTATTCCAGTGCAAGTTCTAATAATGGTAATAATTTATGTACTGCAATTAAAAATAAAGTTAAAGCTAATTTTACAGATAATGTTACCGGTAATAAGTACCAAAATTCTATAGTTTTCGTTGCGGAAGATTCTGCTTCCGATGATGATGACGATGATGAAGATGATGGAAAAGAAGATTCCGGTGCAGGTTTTGATGTTGATAGTTTTATTGACTATACTTCTGTTTCAGGTAGAGGTTCATGTGTACTTAAACAAACCGTTTGGCGTAAAATAGGAGACAGCTCAAGTTCTTCTGAAGTTAAGGTTGAACGACCAACATTTGATGATTCTTGGTGTAGAGCTGCAAAAGGTTTTTATACAGGTGATTTGTCGGATAATGGTTGGATGAATGGAGATACAACTCATGCAACTTTAAATTGTGTACCAAGAGCAGGTTACGAAGTATCTGAAAACAATGCAAAAGTTGCTTGTAAAATAGCCTCAGGTAATAAACAAAACTATGCTAAAAAAACATCCTCAGGTTCTTATAATTGTGTTCCATGTGAAAATGATTTTAATGCCACAACCGGGGCTTGCTGTCCTGAACACTCAATAGCAAGCGGAGATGGTTGTGCTTGTATTACAGGTTGGAAAAGACCAGAAGGTGCTTCACAAGCTGCAGCTTGTAGTATACGAGATAAGTGCCCGAATGGATATTCGATCGATGAAGAAAATAATATTTGTGTTCTTAACCCTCCGATTATCCGTGCAACCCGTTTTGCAGAGTTGATTGCTAAAAATTGGAATATTAATAAGAAGTACTACGATGATTACGGTAGTAAAATTGAATATACGGATGTTCCGGGGTTATCAGGGGCTAAATATTATAAAGAAGTATATGAAGCTGCTTTAGGCAGATCAACCGATACAAGTAACAGATTAATGTCGATTGATTCAAAACCTGGTGCATTCGCGTTTAATTTTAAATCAGTAACAGGTTTAAAGCCAAATGTTATCTTAGCTAACGGTCAATTTATCTGGATTATGAGTGACCGTTTGGCATCTATTCCCGGATTAACTTATTCTACAGATAACAGTGATGCTTCACGTAATATTTGTAAAAACCTGAATAAAAAAACAAAATCTGCATGTAGCGCGGCTTCTTCTGATGCATATTTCTGCGGTTCAGAAAATGCCTGTTATGCATTGTCTTCAAAAAGTATAAAAGATGGTACCTCAGGTGGAATGGGTGATGCCAGAAACTGTTGTGCATCTCCTGACTTATCGGATATTGCTGCTGCTATGTCAAGTGGTTCCGGCGGATACTCTCAAGATGATTACGGAAATGATGTAAGAGTTTATGCGATAAGCGGTTTCACCGTATTTGTAGATATTAACGGATCAAAAGGTAACGGGACTTTATGGGAAGATGTATTTCCGTTCTATGTAGCTTCTAACGGTACTGTTTATCCCGGTTATCCTTTAGACGGGGTAAAAAAGGAAGATTCAACGCATTCAAATCTGTTTTTAGGCGGAAACAGTGCCCAACAACTTCCGGTTGATGTTTATTATATGGAAAGTACAGGCGATAATAGAAAGAAAAGAGTTGTAATGTCTAATGTTTCTTATGCTCGTGCAATTTGTACTATTCGTAAAATAAGCAAGAATACTCCTTATTGTAAGAATCTTGGCGAAAAATTCTATGAGAAAGCCGCATATAAAGATTCCGCTAATGTCGAACATGAAGTTGAATTGAAAGGTACTGAATATTTAAGCAATGATAATACTCAAACCGGAACAAAATCGAATAATCCATGTGATTATGAGTCATGTGTAATGACAATAAGACGTAAGTTACGTTCCTTCTAGTATGATTTATGTTAAGGCGGGTTATATATCCGCCTTAATGTTTTATAAGAAAGGTTTACTATGATTATTGATAAATTGGAAAATATCTCAAAATATAAAGAGGTCCCAGTCTTTGCGGTTGAATTTATTAAAAACTTAACTACAAATATAAATGAAGGACGATATGATTTTCCCGAGCAAAATTTTGCCAATGTCGAGTCTTATAACTCCAAAAATATAGAGGATGCAAAATTTGAAGCTCATAGAAATTATATTGATATCCAACTTTTATTAAGCGGAAGGGAACGAATTTATTATACAGGTGTAGAGGGTCTTGTTGAAAAAGCTCCTTATGATAGTTCTAGAGATATCGTATTTTTTAATGATAGTGTGAAAAATTCTGATTACTTAACTTTAGACGGTACAAATTTTGCATTGATTTATCCGCATGAAGCTCATGCTCCGCAGGTTTCTGTTGAAACGTCGGAGAATGTAAAAAAAGTTGTTGTGAAGATAAAAATATAGTTATTTTCTAAGTTTTTCAGGGTAAATATTCCACTTAATGTTTTCGTTTTTACGGAACCAGGTTAATTGGCGTTTTGCATAATTTCTGGTATTTTTCTTAAGTAAATCACAGGCTTGCTCAAGTGTACAGATATTATCAATATAGCCTAATATTTCTCTATATCCGATTGTGTTTATAAAATTTGGGATTCTTCCGTGACGGTTGAGCAGATTTTTTGTTTCATCAATAAGGCCTGATTCTATCATTAAATCCACTCGTTTATCAATTCTTTTATAAAGCGTTTCTCTGTCAAAGTTTCTGCCAATCCATTCAACCTCATAATCACTTTCATTGATTCCGCGTACTTCATTTAAGGATTTACCTGTTTTTTTTACTATTTCAATTGCACGTATGAGCTTTTTGCGGTCGTTTTTGTCAATTGTTTGAACACCTAGCGGGTCAAGTTCTGTTAAAATTGAATAGATTTCACCGGTTTCAAGCTTTTTTAGTTCTTCGCGGAGTTTTTTATCGGCTTCAATTTGCGGCAGGTCATAATTTTTGAGTAAAACATCAATATATAAACCTGTCCCGCCGACAATTATCGGGGTTTTGCCTTTAGATAGAATTTCGTTTATTTTTTCTTTTGCTTGTTCTTTATATAAACCTGCTGAGTACTCAAATTCAGGTTCAACAATATCAATCATATAGTGAGGAATCCCGTCTTGCTCAAGTTTAGAAGGTTTTGCCGTGCCTATATCAAAACCTTTGTAAACAAGCCTTGAATCGCAAGATATAATCTCTCCGTCGATTTGTTTTGCAAGCTCAATTGAATATGCCGTTTTCCCGCTTGCTGTTGCTCCGACTATTGCTATGACTTTAGGTTTACTTAAATGTTTGCTCATAATAGGTAAATAATAGCACAACAATGTAAACCAGGAAATAATAATATAAAATCAATACAATAAAGTATAAAAACGGGTTAAACATTAAAACTGCACTTAACAATGTAATAAATGTGATTAAAAATGCGATATACAAGTATAAAATAAGTGTATTTGGCAGATTTTGGAAATTCTTTTTAATTGAATTAAAAAGAGCCTTAAATGCATTTTTTTCATTGTAAACTATTTCGGGAATCCAAAGCATAGTAATAAAATTAAGGATAAAACTTCCAATTATTGTAATTGCGTACCAGTAGACAAACGGGGGTAAGTCTTCGATTGCTAATTCCTTAAATTCTTTTAAAATTTCATTACTTGTAACTAATTGATCAATATGTAATCCTAGAATCTCAGGATCAAAAGATGGGTAAATCTTATCAATTACCAAACCTGAAATTGAGAATATTATTCCAAACAGTATAATATAAATTCCTATAACCCCAAGCATCGGAAGAAACAGTTTTCCGAGACCTTTAGGTAAAGAAAGAATAAGAGTTCCGAACGCACGGGCTCTGTCTTTATCAAAAATTACTATTTTTTTTGATAATCGGATAGTTTTTTTACACATATAAAGCCAGGCTGATAAAAAACCGCTTGCCATTACCAGTAGAGTAACTCCGCCCAAGATAAGTTTTGGCACTGTATCAGCACCTGCAAGAGTAAACCTGAAAAACCACCCGAGTATTGCCATAAATATGATTAAGGGTGTTGCAAGAATTATGCAGTCATTTGTTGTATTGAAGCTGTCTTTAAATAATTTAAACATAAGAATTTTCCTTGTTTATTATTTTACGGTTTCAGTTTCTTTACTTTCTTCAACTTTTGTTGATTTTTCCTGAAGCTTACGTTTTCTTTTACGTCTTCTCATCAGATCAACAAAAGCTTCTATTCTTGTAATATAACCAGCTCTGCCTGTTTGTTCATCCATAATAAGCGGTAGGATAGGAATCTCACAGTTTTCTCTCATCGCAGGGAAAATATTTTGTGACATTATTTCAGGCATACATGTAAACGGTGAAATATGAATAATACCGTCAATTCCGCGTTCGTTAGCGTAAGCAACATCGGATACACATTCTAACGCATCACCGCCGATATCTCTCATCAGGTAAGGCTTAGCCAGTCTATCGGCTCTTTGCAGGTGAGTTTCGCCTTTTCTAAAAATTTTAGGGATAATGGCATCTTTTAAGAAACTGCTTACGGTTAAGCTTCTTCTTACTTCAACGCCCATTCGGCCAAGTTCTTTTTCAATATTTTGGTTTGAAAATTCATCATTTACTACATAAATTTCGCCTGTAATATCAACGTGAAGAACTTCTCTGTCTTTGTTTATTTCGACTTTTTTCATTTCTTCATCAATTAATTTTTTCGCTTTATTCAAACCTGCCAATGTATCATTTTCATCAATGATTTTCAGAGCTTTAGCGTAATGTTTTTCCGCAGTTCCCGCTTTAATTTCACGAGCTCTGAAGTATGATAATTTTGACTCAAGTTTGTCTAAGATAAACACTTTTAATATTGCAATCATAATGGCGCGGGCAAATAATGCGGGGTTATTTTTGCCGCTGACCTCTTTTAAGAAGTTATACATTCCTTTAACTCCGTCATATAATTGCATTTCAATATATTTTGTTTCGTAGCCTAAGTCTGTTAACGCGTTAGCAATACATTTTCCGTATTCACCCAGACGGCAGCAGCCGGGAGATGAAATCATTGCAACGTAATCAGTGCCACCTTCGATAGCCTCAATGAAGTTGCCTAATATTAGTTTATACGGTAAGCAGATTGCTTCAGGTGCGTGTTTTGTTCCTAAAGAAAGCGCTTTTTTACTTGTGTAGGGTTCAACGTATGGTTCGCAGCCAATGATTCTTAAGGCTGATGACCACGCATAACTTATTGTTCCCATGTGCGGGAATGATACTTTTCTTTTCTTTTGTTCTTTTTTATTTGTCATATTTATATTTCCTAATCAATGTATTTTAAGTCGGGACGTCTTGCTGCTGTAACTTCATCAATCTTTTTAACAGGTGTTGAATGAGGTGCAGACAGAATCTTTTCAGGATTTGATTTTGCATCATTTGCAATCTGAATCATTATTTCGACAAACTCGTCAAGTTTTTCTTTCTGCTCGGATTCTGTCGGTTCTATCATTATAGCTTCATGAACGATTAAAGGGAAGTAAACAGTCGGCGGGTGGATATTTCCGTCCATTAAAGCTTTTGCAATGTTCAGAGTTGATATTCCGTTTTCGTGTTTTTGTTTTTCACCTGTTAATACAAATTCATGCATGCAAGATTCAGCGTATGGTAATTCGTAATAATCTTTTAATTTTTCTTTCAGGTAATTCGCGTTTAGAACCGCATATTCTGAGGCTTTTTTAAGGTTTTTCCCAAGCATAAGAATGTATGCATAAGCTTTAACAAGTACCGAAAAATTGCCGTAAAAATCTTTAACGCTTCCGATAGTATTTTTCAGTTCATAATTTCTGAAATATTTTCCGTTTTTAAAGTCAATAACAGGTGTCGGGAGATAACTTTTAAGCTTTTCGACAACTGCAACAGGACCTGCCCCGGGGCCTCCTCCACCGTGCGGGGTTGAGAAGGTTTTGTGAAGGTTCAGGTGAACAACATCAAAGCCCATAAGTTTAGGATTAGTCCAGCCCATAATCGCGTTAAAATTAGCTCCATCATAGTATAATAATGAACCGTTTGCGTGCATTAGGTCTGAAATTTCCTTAACGCCTTCTTCAAAAATACCCAATGTGTTAGGGTTTGTCATCATAATTGCGGCAACGTCTTTATCTAAAACGGCTTTTAAAGCTTCAATATCGACTTGACCTTTTTCGTTTGATTTAATTTCAACAATATCAAATCCTGCCATTTTAGCACTTGCAGGGTTAGTTCCATGAGCAGAATCGGGGATGATAACTTTTGTACGATTTTCGCCGATTGAATCAAAGTATTTTTTGATAATCATCATGCCTGTCATCTCACCGTGCGCACCTGCTGAAGGCTGCAAAGTTATAGCATCCATTCCCGTAACTTCAAGTAATGCTTTTTGAAGGTTATACATAAGTTTCAGGGCACCTTGAGCTAAATCATCATCACAAGACGGGTGGATGTTAAAACCTTCTAAAGATGCAAGAAATTCGTTAACTTTCGGGTTATATTTCATTGTACAAGAACCTAGCGGATAAAAACCTTTTTCAATACAGAAGTTAAGGTCAGATAATTCTTTATAATGGCGCATAACTTCAAGTTCACTAAGTTTCGGCAAATTTGGGTTATCCGTGCGCAAATCTTTTTGCGGTATGTATTTGGCAAAATCAGGACTTTCGTCTGTTAAATTTATACCGTCTATACCGTTGCTTTTTTCAAAAATTGTTTTCATTTTTTAAATTATCCCCTGTTTTGCCAAGTCTTTTTTAATTCTGTCTAACCCTGTTTGTATAATCCTTGAGATTCTCGATTGCGAGATGTTAAATTCTTCTGCGATTTCTCTTAATTTTTTTTCTTTGAAGAATTTATATTCAATAAGTTCTCTTTCTCTTGGCGGAAGTTTTTTCATTGACTCTAAGATACCGTTTTTAAGTTCCGAAAATTCTATGTTTTCTTCGGGAGTTTTGTCTTTTGCCTTAATTTGAACGGGAACTTCACCTTCCTGGAGTTCATCTATTGATAGAATGTTTTTATAGACTTCTGCTCTTAATTCAACATCAGAACCTTCATCCTCGACTTCTTCTGTTGAACGGTTTTTAAGAGTATACCACTTGTATCTTCTTCTGACTTCGTTTCTTATAGCCCATTTTATTGCGGTTGAAAGATAGGTACTGTTGTAATCCTCGGGATTATGATTTTTAAAGAGAATATACAAAGCGTGAGTCCCGATGTTAATAAGTTCTGGCAGTTCAACGAGGTGAGAGCGCGAAAACTTTTGATACTCCACCTTTGCAATGATTTCTATTAAATCTTTGTATTTTTTTAGTTTTACGTTTTCTTCAGCCGACATTACTATAACTAATCCTAATAACAAAATGTATACATATTTTACTCCTCTATAATATCAAAAAAAATCCTATATGACCAGCTAATGTAATTTTCCTTAACATAATTTATTTTATTCAAAAAGAGGAGAGCTTATGAGAGTATTATTTTGTACGGACGGGTCAAAAAACAGCTATTTGGCTATCAAAAATTTTTCATATTGGGTATCGGATTTCACAGCTGATATATTGTGTGCTATCGATTGGAGTTTTCTGCCTGATACCGTGTCGATTGAGGACAGTGAATTTGCTATGCAGTGCGCTAATTCTGCGGATTCAATTTTGGATTATTCGGAAAAATATTTAAAAGAAAATAATATTCAAATAGGTCAAAAGATAAAAATGTGCGGTTCGACAGTTGATTGTATTGTAGAAACAAGCGAAAAGAATAAATATGACTTTATTGTTCTTGGTTCACACGGTAAAAAAGGGATTCAAAAGTGGTTAGGTTCTGTTTCTCAAGAGATTGCATCAATAGTTCATAATTCAACTTTTATTTCAAAAATTTCAAATAATCGTAAAAAAGTTTTATTTGCCGTTGATTCATCTGACATTAGTCCTACTGTTGTTGCAAAAGCTTTAGAATCATTAGATTTTACAGATAAAGAGATTTATTTAGCTACTGTTTATGATATTCCTGAATATTTGTTTTTAGAAGGAAATATTGATACAAATTGGATTCTGGAAATTCAAAAGAAACAAGAAACCGCAGCAATGATTTTACTTAACGGTTTTGAAAAAATGTTTAATGATAAAGGACTTGATATATCAGGAAAAAATGTTTTATCAGGAGTTCCCGCAGATGAAATTAACAACTATATTACTAAAAGAGGCATTGATTTAGTTGTTTGTGGTATAAAAAACCGAAAATACCTGTCAAGATTTTTATTAAGTTCAGTGAGTAAAAGAATTTTAGAAAGTGCCAATTCGGACGTTCTTATTATTAGGCCATAAAGTCTTCGATTTTTATTGTCTCATTTTCTATTTTAGCAATGGCTCCAAAAGGAACTGTTGCTTTTGTTTTTCCGTGAGATATAGGAAATGTTCCGATAACTGGGATTTCAATTTGATTAAATAAATCTTGTAAAAATTCTTGATTATCAACGTCCAAAAATTCACCGAGCGCAATTGCTGTGATATTTTTACGAAAAATTTCTATATTTAAAAGCTGTGTAAAATATCTGTCGATTTTGTAAACGGGTTCTCCTACATCTTCAGTAAAAAATATAAATTTTTCATCAGGTATAAAATCAAGTCCGCAAAGCGAAACAAGGGTTGCAAGGTTTCCGCCGAACAGTATTCCTGATGCGTTTACACGGGTGTTGCTATTAGCTGTAAGAGTACATTTACCCTCAATCAGAGTTGCAAAAAACGACTTTATCGTAAAATCTTCTGATTTGTCTTGTGCAAAATCGCTTTGTGCCATAGCACCCGAAAAAGTAATTAAACCTGTTTTTTTGAGAATCATCGCAGATAGTGCTGTAATATCAGAGTAACCGCAGAAAATTTTCGGGTTGTTTTTTATAATATCGTAATTTATTTTATTAACAAGTCTGATTGCTCCGTACCCACCGCGAGCACAGATTATAGCTTTTATTTCAGGGTTTAGAAACGCGTTATGCAAATCTTCAAGTCGTTCCTCGTCGCATCCTGCAAGGTAATTTTTGCATTTATCAATGTTTGCGCCTAATTGTACCTTAAACCCCGAGTTCTCAAAAAAACTTACGGCTTTTTGAATCTTTTTCATGTCGACTTCGCCTGAGGGTGCGATAATTGCAATTGTGTCGCCTTTTTTTAATTTTGCAGGTTTAATTAAGTTCATAAATTACCCTTTTTGATTATTATTTGCTATAATTACTATATCATGGAAAAGAATTATATACCTTTATATCGCAAATACCGACCGCAGGCGATTGAACAAATTGTCGGTCAACAGCATATTAAAAAAGCGCTTGCAAACGCTATTGAAACGGATAGAATATCTCATGCATACCTTTTTACCGGACCTCGTGGTACGGGTAAAACCTCTACCGCAAGAATTTTTGCCAAATCTCTAAACTGCGAAATAGGTATGACGCTTTCGCCTTGTAACGAGTGTGAAAATTGTAAAAATATTACAAATTCTATTCCGATTGACGTAATTGAAATTGACGCGGCAAGTAACCGTTCGGTTAACGATGCGGATGATATTATCCAAAAAGTTGCACTGGCACCTGTCAGAAGCCGTTATAAAATCTACATCATAGACGAAGTTCACATGTTAACTAATCAGGCTTTTAACGCTTTATTAAAAACTCTTGAAGAACCTCCGAAAAATGTTATTTTTATTCTTGCAACAACAGAAGTTCACAAAGTTCTTGATACGATTAAAAGCCGTTGCCAGAGGTTTGATTTTAAACGAATTACAACAGATGATATAGCAAAACATCTTCGCTACATCTCTGATTGTGAAGGCATAAATATTACAGATGAAGCATTAAATCTTATTGCGCAAAACTCAGCGGGCGGAATGCGTGACAGTATAGCGTTACTTGACCAACTTAGCGTATTAAATTCAGCTAGAGAAGCTATTTCTGTTGATGATATAAATAATTTGCTCGGAAGACTTTCGTTTGACTCGTTAACCTCACTATTCTCGGCAATTGCTGCTTCTAACCAAAATGATGCGTTAAATATTTTAAACGATATTTATAATCAAGGTAACGAACCGACACAGATTCTGTCAAACCTGCTTGAATATTTAAGAAATGCGCTAATTTTAAAAACAGTAGGCGCAGAGGTCAGTAATACCGTTGTTCAGTTAAATGAAGAACAGGTGAAAAAGCTTTCCGAATGCTTAAAATCCGTTGAAACTCATCAAATTGTTTCATTGATTGAAAAATGTGCGGATTATATTAAAGAATTGAAACTTACAACAAATCCTAAACTGTGGCTTGATGTTTCAGTTCTTGATATGGCAAATTTAACCGAAAATACAAAGCTTGAGGATTTGCAAAAACGTTTGGTAGCTCTTGAATCAGGAGAAGGCGTGAAAATGGTAAATGTCTCAGCGTACAACACTCCTCCTGCTCCTGTTAAAAAGCCTGAGGTTATGCGTCCGACAATAAAACCTGCTGTTGTCGAAAACGCGGCAGCTCCTGCTACAAAAGTAGCTTCTGCGCTAGCTCCAACGGAGGAGGAAGTCCTATCAGAACCCGTTCCTCTGTCAAAACCTGCGCAAACAAATAATCTTAAAGCATCATGGGTTAATTTACTTGAAAATGTTTCAAGTTTCCCTTCTCGTGCAATTTTAAAACAACAGGCACTTCCTGTTAAGATTTCACCTGATGAAGTTGTTATATCGATTAAAAACCCGAGCTGGCTGAAACAATTCGGACAAGACGGGTCAAAACATAATTTTATTGTGGATGCTGTTAAATCAATGTATGGTAATGCTAATAAAGTTATTGTAAGGGCTCCAGAGTCAGGTGATGACGCTATAAGAAAAGAGGCTTCAAACGGAAACTCTGATGATGAGGCTCCTGCCCCTGCCCCTGCTCACGTAAAAGAAAACCCTGTTAAGAAGCCTAAAAAAGAGCCTGAAATGACCGTTCAGGAAGTAAAAGAAGTTGTTGAGATAAAACAACAAACTACCCTTGCTAAACCAAAAACAGGTGAAGCAATGTTTCACTCAGATACCGTAAATAACGTGATGGACATTTTTGAAGGTAAATTTATCGAATAATTTAAGTGGCGCGGATGACAAAATCACCCGCGCCTTCTTTAATCTTAGTTATATATTTTTCTGTTTAAGTCTGATTTTCTTAATCTGACGTTTTCAGGTGTAATTTCGACAAGCTCGTCATCCCCCAGATACTCAAGCGCTTCTTCAAGTGACAGAAGTCTTGGAGCTTGCAAAGTTACCATAACATCTGCAGTTGAACTTCTCATATTGGTTAATTTCTTTGTTTTACAAATATTAACCACGATATCCTGCGGTCTGTTACATTCACCGATAATCATACCTCTGTAAACCTTAGTTTTTGGAGTAATGAAGAACACTCCTCGGTCTTCGTATTGAGCTAAAGCGTAAGGAATTGCCTCACCTTGTTCGTGAGCGATAATTGAACCGCTTCTTTGTCTTGGAATATCGCCTGCGTAAGGTCTGTAGTGAAGGAATGTATGGTACATAATACCTTCACCTCTTGT
Source organism: uncultured Candidatus Melainabacteria bacterium (assembly GCA_947570135.1). GTDB lineage: Bacteria > Cyanobacteriota > Vampirovibrionia > Gastranaerophilales > Gastranaerophilaceae > Zag111. Next base: position 48,554 of record CANOTP010000010.1, read on the forward strand.
CATTCTTATAAATTCACTTCTAAAGCCGATTAAGCCTCTTGCAGGAATATGGAATGTTAAGGTTGTTCTGCCTTTGGCGGTTTGCATATCTTTCATTTCAGCTTTTCTGCCTGCTAGTCTTTCGATTGAAGATCCTGCATATTCTTCGGGAACATCAATTATAAGGTTTTCATAAGGTTCACAATGTTCACCATTAATTGTTTTATAAATAACTTCAGGTTTTGAAACAGAAAATTCATAACCTTCACGTCGCATTGTTTCGATTAGAATACTTAAGTGAAGTTCTCCTCTGCCTGAAACCCTGAAACAATCTGTTGAATCTGTGTCTTCAACTCTTAAACTAACATTTTTTTCAAGTTCGTTATAAAGACGTTTTCTGATTTGACGTGATGTTACAAATTTACCCTCTAACCCTGCAAACGGACTGTCATTTACTGCAAAGTTCATTTGTAAAGTCGGTTCATCAACGGTAATCAAAGGTAACGCCTCAGGGTTTGACGGGTCACAAATGGTTTCGCCTATCTGAATATCCGAAAATCCTGCAATACCTACAATATCACCTGCGGTTGCTGTTTCAATTTCGACACGCCCCAAATCCTTAAACCCGAATAATTTAACGATTTTTCCTCTTTCCTGGCTGCCGTCAGTATGGATTACGCAAACCTGGTCTTGAGAATTAACTTTTCCGTTAGCAATTCTTCCGATAACAATTCTTCCAACGTATTCATTATAATCAAGAGTGGTTGCTCTAAACTGGAACGGAGCGTTTTCATCACCTACAGGAGGTTTTATATTTTTGATAATACTGTCTAATAGCGGAACCATGTCTTTACGTTCATCTTCAAGATCATTAATTGCAAAACCGTTTAAGCTGCTTGCAAAAATGAACGGAAAATCTATTAAATCTTCTCTGTCTGTCAGTTCAGTAAACAAGTCAAATACTTTATCTAGCGCTGTAAGCGGTTCTGCTGCAGGTTTGTCGATTTTGTTAATTACAACAATAATTTTTAAACCTAATTCCAAAGCTTTTGATAATACAAATCTTGTTTGTGGCATAGGACCTTCCGCAGCATCAACGATTAACAATGCCCCGTCAACCATACCTAAAACCCGTTCTACTTCACCTCCAAAGTCCGCGTGACCCGGGGTGTCTACAACGTTAATCTTTGTTCCGTTGTAATTTATTGATATATTCTTGGAAAGAATTGTTATTCCTCTTTCTCTTTCCAAATCGTTACTGTCTAATACACGTTCTTCAACCTGTTGATTTTCTCTAAATGCACCTGCTTGTTTCAATAAGCAGTCAACAAGAGTTGTTTTACCGTGGTCAACGTGTGCGATTATCGCAATATTTCTTATGTTTTCGTTACTAGCCATATCCTATCCTTTAGTGTATATTTTACACTTATATTTTAAAACGCTGATAATTTATTTGCAAGAATTTATCTTACGTAAAATTTTATCTGTTACTTCAACTTTGTCGGTATAACCTAATTGTATAAAAGTTTTTTTTGCGGTGAGTAATTCTTCTGTTGCAAGTTTGGGGTCTTTTAATTGTAGAGCTTTGCCTAAATCAATTTGTATTGATGCCAGCATAAGTTCATATTGCTTAAGCGGTTTCATTTTTGTTGAAACTGACATAAATCTTTTTTGTGATGAAGCATAGTTTTTACATATATTGTTTAGGGCGCGTTTTATCTCATATAGTATTTTTATATGTCTGTCACTTCCCGGTTCTATTTTTTCGTATATTTTTTTTAGATCATTTGCTCTAGCCATTATATGTACGGGATCATGTTGTCTTTTTGCTATTGCCAGTGCTTTTATTGCAATTTCTTCTACAAATTTGATGTTACCTTTATTTAATTTTATTAAAAAACTGTATGTTATACCGGCAAGACTTTGTTCTCCAACGCTTACTAAAAATTCTGCAAATCTTGAACTTAATCTGTTTAGTTCGGTTCTTTGATTTTGCTGTTCAAATCTCATTCCTAAATCATGTAATTGACATGAATAACTCATGGGTTTTATTGAAATATCTTCACTTATTTTCTTTTTAATTCCATTTGTAAAGTTTTTGTATAGTTTATTAAGATGAGAAGATGTAACTTGATTGTTTACTTTCATAATATAAGTATAAATGCCGCTGAAAATAAAATTTGCTATTCTTTTTGATTATTCGGGTTGTATGCGATGTAAGAACATAATAAGCAGATAACACCAAATAAAATGCCGAAACACATTGTCAAATGGTAAGATGTCAAAAAGGCATCTTTGTATTTTAATCCGTCATCGATAAGCATATTTTTAAAACTGTCAAAAAGAGTAATCGTTATTGCGACACCTAAAATATTCCCCAAGTTTCGGGCTAAAGACAGTATTCCGCTTGCAATACCTAATTCTTCTTTATTTACACAAGTTATGATAGCGTTATTTGAAGGTGATTGGAAACATCCGTTACCAATTCCCATAACGACTGATGCTAAAACGATTTCCCACATTGGAGTTGTTGTATTAAATGTTGTAAAAATAACTAATGCAATTATATAAATGCTCGGGCCGATAATTGTCAGAGTTCTGCTTCCATATTTACCTGCATAGCTGCCTGCAAACGGAGCAATCGCAGATGATGCGACAGAATAAGGTAAAATCAGGAGCCCCGTTAAAAAAGCATTATATTTTACGATTTCCTGCAAGAAAAACGGCAACAGGATTCCGTTTGTAAACATGCACATGTAAGATGTCATCACCGCAATATTTCCAAATGTAAATGTTTTTATTTTAAACATTTTAAAACTGATAAGAGGATAATTAATTTTTTTATCCCTAAAGTAAAATAATCCGCCAAAAATTAAAGTAATAACACCTAAGGTAATTATTTTTAAAGATTTCCAACCCCAAGTGTGACCTTCTGAAATTGCTAAAAGCAATGCAAAAAGACCTATAGTAAAATACAAGAATCCTTTATAATCAAATTTAAAAATTTTTTTCTTAACATAGGTAGGTAACATCTTATAAGAAGCAATCGCGCCAAATATTGCAATCGGTATAGATGGTAAAAATATAGTTCTCCAGCCGAATGAATTAATTAAAAATCCGCCGACAGCAGGTCCGCTCATTCCGCCTATTGCAACAAGACAAGCGTTAATTCCCAGAGCTTTTCCTCTTTCTTCTCCTTTAAATATTGCAGCTATGGCGGCAGGTCCGTTAGCTATCATAACAGATGCTCCAAGTGCTTCTATACATCTGAAGGTTATCAGCATATATAAATTCTGAGCTGTAGCATTTAACAATGCTCCGCACGCAAAGATTAAAAAACCCGCAGAATAAATCTTGTTTTTTGGAAAAATATCTCCTAACTTTCCGAAAAACGGTAAAAATACAGTTAATACAAGCATATATGCAATAACAATCCATTGCACTTCTACTAAGGTTACTCCAAGTCCGTTGGCAATAGGGTACAATGCAAGGTTTACGGTACTTGAATCAAGCATGCCAAGAAAGTTACCCGTTATAATAAGTATACAAATTAACCACTTAATATTTTTTCGTGTCATATCTAAATATTATCATATCAATTTTTCTTATATGTAAATTTTTATGTATATTTAAATTACACATATTCATTGAATTTATATTTTAATTTGTATTATTTGTGCATATTATTGAAATCTTGCTAAAATTATGTTACAATAATATTATTAAGACAGAGTACTTGGAGTTTGATGAGGATGAATTTGAATAAATTAAAACGCGCTTTTTCGCTTACAGAATTACTTATTGTATTAGTTGTGGTCGCGGTTTTATTTGCAGCATTAGCGCCGATTATGGCAAAAAGATTTAACGGTTCTGACACAAATCTTGAATCTGTTTGGAGATTTACAGATGGAAATACCCATGATGCATATTATGATTCAGAAGTCCCAAAATTAACCTCTACAGCTTTTCTCGGATTAACTAAAAGTGGCATAAAGAAAGTTTATGATGAAAAACATTATTCAAAATTAGTAATGAAAGCTGTTGAAAATCAAGATATGATTCACTTTAGGTATGGTGACGGTGAAGGTCGTTATACCGGTTCATTTATTTTTGATGATAAAGGTAACTTAAAAACAGTAGGTAAAGTTTCGTATTCCGGAGTGGGAGAATATAATACAGCTGCCGGAATTCAATCATTTAATCACTATACGGAACCTAAAGAAAACACTGCAATTGGTGCAAGAACATTGGCAACTAATTTATCTGAAGATAAGGAAGGAGCGTTTTTAGCATACAGTAATACAGTTGTAGGTGTAAACTCAGGTGAATATCTTTATGGAAATCAAAATACTTTTTTGGGCGCCAATACCGGAAGAACAGAATCAAAAGGATCCATAAATGATACGGTTGCCGTTGGTGCTAATGTTTTAAATGGAGCAATGTCAAAAGGTAATAGTAACGTATTTGCCGGAGCAAATGTTGCTTCTGTCGGTTTAAGCATTGCTTCTCATAATAATGTAATATTGGGTTCTACATATTATGCCGAAAATTCTCAGAATAATACTATTATCGGTTATGATGTTTACACCGGTAAGACTACATCTCAGTCATATTTGACAGCTGTAGGGTATGATTCTTGTATGTCTGTTTCAGAAAACGGTCTGGGCACAACGAATACATGTATTGGGTACGGCTCTGCTAAAAATAAAGGGGTATACAATGGTGCTCCAAGTGACGGTGGAACTGCAGGCTTTGATATTGATACAGGAGATCATATATATTTAGGCGGGTCTCCAAATGGATTTGGAGGTCGTTCCGTTCTTGAAGTGCATAATTTCTCCAATAACTATGGACCGACGGTTGTAATGAACTCTAATTTGGTAGTCAGAGGTAATTTATTTTTCCCTTCTGACGTTACCCATAGCGGAAAATTAAGTTCTCATACTGCAGCTGTTATTTCTGATCGAAGTGGTACAGAAAAAGGCAGAGATGAATGTTGTACAAAACCTTTTCATAGAAAACATTGGAATTCCTCAAGTTGTAGTATAGGGAACATAATTATAGGAGTTATTATCGGTGCAGCAGCAATTGTTGGTGGATTTATATCTCTTGGTGCAACAACTGCAATTGCTATAGCTTATGCCGCTTGCTGGGGCGGTGCTGTCGGAGGCTTAGTAGGTTCTTTATTTGGAGGTAAAGGTTATGATAGAGTTGCGGATCCGCTAACTTTTACTGCTATGAATTTCCTCAAAGGCGGAGATTCTTCAAATCCACAATTTGCACCTGCATGCGTTGATAGTCTTGATGATAACTATCCTAAATCAGGTGGCTCATGTCCAGATTTAAAACTTTCAGATATTAGATTGAAAGAAAATATTACGGATAATTTTGAAGCTTTGGAAAAAATTATGTTGGTTATGCCTTATAATTATACATATAAAGCTGATGCTAATAATACGCCACAAGTTGGTATTATTGCTCAGGATTTACAAAAATATCTTCCAAATTCAGTTTCTACAGACGATAAAGGATTCTTACAAATAAGAAAAGATGAGTTATTCTATGTAACTATTAATTCGATAAAAGCTTTAAATAATACATTGGATAATCAAATTGATGATATTTATGCTTTAGAACGGGAGACTGTAAAAATCTCAAAAGAGCAAAAATCAGTTCAAAATAGAATTGATTCATTAAATAAAAGAGTTAATAAGCTTAGAAAATAATATGGAGTATAAGAATGAAATTTATTAAACATAAAGCGTTTACATTGGCAGAAGTAATGATATTACTGTTAACATTATCCGTGTTAATGGCTGCTTTTGCTCCTGTTATGACAAAAAGACAGCATAATGTTTCTTATGATGATGTTTGGACTTATGTTCCGTCAGATAATCACAATGATGCATATTTTGATGCTGCTAATAAATCGTTTACATCTCAAGCATTTATTGGTATTCCTGTAAAAAAAGCCTTAGATGTTAGTTCTGCAGTTCAAGATGGGGCATCAAATACTCTTTATTCAAAGCTTGTTATAAGATCTGCTGCAACCAATAAATTAAAAGGTATTAGTGATCCTCAATCTCAAATGCAATTTCGTTACGGAAATTCTGATTCCGGAACTTATTTAGGTTCTCTGTTGGCCGGAAATAATAATTTCTTGCTCGGCGGTGAGTATAAAAATGTTCAAGATACTGCTAAAGGTAATACTGCTTATGGTGCCAGTGCCTTGTCAAAATTGACTACAGGTTCAAATAATACAGCGGTTGGATATCTTGCTTTTAATGAGCTTAAAGTAGGTTCAAATAATACAGCGATTGGGAGCCGAGCCGGTAGATATACTACAGGTAAGAGAAATACTTTTGCAGGTTCAGCTGCTGGTGCTTATATAACAAATGGCAATGATAATACAATGGTTGGAAATATGGGAGCTCCTCATATTTCAGGTTCAATGGGATATGCAAATACTATCTTAGGAGCTTTAAGTTCTTATAAGGAAGGCGATAAAAGCTATAAATATCAGCTTACTAGTGGTTATGGTAATACTGCAGTTGGTAGTTCTTCTTTAATTTCTAATATTTCAGGTTATTACAATACTGCAGTTGGGACTAAATCTTTAAGAAATCTTACTAGTGGTTATTATAATACTGCAATTGGTTATAATACAGGTGATTTATTAGAAACTGGTTCTAATAAAACTTTTGTTGGTGCATTTTCGGGTACTAAACAATCTACAGATACTGTAAAAGATAAATCTCCATTACCTGAATTGTATGAAAATACACATGAACGTGTGTTTATAGGTGCTATTCCTAGAACATCTAAGGCTAAAGATAAAAAAGGACCGGGTGCTGTTCTTGAAGTCCATAATGTTACGGGTACTGATTCAAGTAAAAAGATGACACCAATACCGGGAATTGGGTATGAATCCGTAGTTGTTAATGGTAATTTGGTTGTTCGTGGCCAATCCTATTTAGAAATACCAATTTGGCGTCCTGCTACTAATGATGATTCAACCTATCAAACACATCCGGAATATTTACCAAAAGGTTTAGTTGCTCATGTCATAAACAGAGTAAACAATAATACTTATGCTTTTATGGGATATGATGGAGCACGTAGAAATGAAACTTCATTTGCAAGGTGTAACAGAAGACGTTGTCAGTCTCACGCTTATAAGGATTTGAGAACAAATTGTATCTGTACTACAGTTGGCAGTTATACAGGTAATACAAATTATGCTAATGTTGGGAAGAGTTTAAGAGGCAGCAGTACTTCTTATGACTGGATTACTAAAACAGAAAGTGATATTACTGTTGGAGATGATGGTGATGGTAATGGTACTATTTGTGGCAATCGTCATAGAATGGGAAATTATTATGATGACCAAGCTGTAGGGGGCAGAGTTTATATTGAGAGAAACTCTGAGTGGAAAGAACCAAATAGGGCATATGGTAATAATGTAAAATATAATATATTTGATCGTGGAGATCATAGATCATTAGGTACAGATCAGCCTTTAGCTCATTTGAAAGGTGTAGGAATGCCTGTTGATGGACGTTTTGGTAGTGTGAAATCATCTTGTTGTCCTAATTTGACTACAAAGTCTGCTTCGGATCAAGATAATCGTGGTATTTCTACTTCTGATGCTCGATTGAAAAATATTGGTGATAAATTTACTGCCGGATTGGCTGAATTAAAACGTATAAATATTTATAACTTTACATTTAAAAATGATGTAAGAAATCTTCCTCAAGTTGGTGTTATGGCTCAAGACTTGAAGTTAGTATTCCCAAATGCTGTTTCAAAAGATGAAAACGGTTATTATCAAATTCGTTGGGATGATATGTTCTATGCTGTTATTAATTCTGTTAAAGAGCTGAATACGCGAATAGAAAAACTTGCATCAAAAATTACAACCGATAAAGCTCGAGTTGCAGCCTTGAAAAAAGACAATCAAGAGTTGAATGATAAATTAGATGAATTAGAAGCAGAATTGACTATTATAGAAGCTAAAAAACATTAATAAATTATATTTAATTTTATTATTAAAAAGCCCTTTCAAAAAATGAGAGGGCTTTTTTTTAGTTATTTATAAGTTTTATATGCAAGAACTTAGTGACATAGCTTGAGATTTTAAGATATCTGCTTTATCTGTTTGTTCCCAAGGAACATTAATGTCTGTACGTCCCATATGACCGTATGCCGCAAGCAATTGATAGAATTTACCGCCATTTTTTGCCGGCAAGTTTCTTAAATCAAATTTATTAATAATTGCAGCAGGTCTTAAATCAAAGTTTTTATATACAAGTTTTGAAATTTCATCATCTGAAATTTTCCCTGTGCCGAATGTATCAACCATGATTGAAAGCGGTTCAGCTACACCAATAGCGTATGCTAATTCGATTTCACATTTTTCGGCTAAGCCTGAAGCAACAATATTTTTTGCTACATAACGTGATGCATAAGCTGCTGATCTGTCTACTTTTGTAGGATCTTTTCCTGAGAAAGCTCCGCCACCATGTCTTGAATATCCGCCGTATGTATCAACAATGATTTTTCTTCCTGTTAATCCTGAATCACCTTGTGGACCGCCGATTACAAATCTACCTGACGGATTGATTAAAATAATCGTATTTTCATCTAAACCTATTTCTTCAGATTCAAATACATAATCAATAACAAGTTTTTTCAAATCATGTTTAATAATATCTTGAACTTTTTGATTATCTGTTTCTCCATTAATAGATGGGTTATGCTGTGTTGATAGTAAAACTGTATGAATTCTTGAAGGTTTACCGTCAACATATTCAACTGTAACTTGTGACTTACCATCCGGTCTCAAGTAATTAACAAGTCCTAACTTTCTTACTTGAGATAATCTGTAAGACAGTTTATGAGCAAGGCTAATCGGTAAAGGCATAAGCTCAGGAGTTTCGTTACAAGCATAACCAAACATAATTCCTTGGTCTCCTGCACCGATTTCTTCGGTTTCAACACTTGAAGTATCAGAATTTTCGCTTCTTGTTTCAAATGCTTTGTTAACTCCATTACCTATGTCAGTAGATTGTTCATCAATACTTGTTAAAACAGCACAAGTATCAGCATCAAAGCCGCCTGCATTAGAGCCGATATAACCGATATTTTTGATCGTATTTCTAACAACTTGAGGAATATCAACGTAGCAATCTGCCGTAATTTCGCCGCAAACCAAAGCCATACCGGTAGTTACGGTTGTTTCTGCCGCAACTCTTGATTGTTTGTCTTTTGTTAAAAATTCATCTAAAATTGCGTCTGAAATTTGATCGCAAACTTTGTCGGGGTGACCTTCTGTAACTGATTCAGAAGTAAATAAAAATTTTTTTGGTGTCATTTCTTTTCTCCTTAATTTATTTTCTTTGCCGGTAAGTCTTTTAATTCCAACCCGGCACTCCATTTGGTAAATAGTGTAATCCAAACGCTTATATTAATCAAATTTTATAACATTTTATGATAATAAAAGTTAATAAAAAGGACCTCAATTACTGGAGATCCTTTTTTTATTACTGTTCTTTCAATTTATTTACTCTTGCAGTTAACAAATCAACTTGAGATTTTAAAATAACATTTTCTTTTTCTAATTTAGTTATTTGCGATTCAACTTTAAATGTTCTGTTAACTAAAGCTATAATTTTTTTGTCCAATTCTTTAACTGCATTTATAGTGGCAAAGAACATTTCATCCCAGCGAATACGAAGGTAGCCGTCCTCACCTTTAAATACAGAGTTTGGAAATACTTTTTGTAAATCTTGGGCCATTACACCGACATGGGGTAATTTTTTTTCATCATTTTTAAAAGTATAATTATAAACTTTTAATTGAGTTAATTTATCAAGTCCGTATTCATTTTTTGTCCCAATATTTTTAAGTCGTCTATCAGAGGTTGATGAGAATATCTTACAATTTGCACCTGTGAAACTATAGCTTTTAGGATCTGCATTACAAGTGTCACCAACATTTGACGCTCCAAAAACATATTTTGAATTTGCGCCGCTTAGCTCATGAAGATGATATAAGTTTTGACCTACCGAAAAAAATGTTTTTCCTGTGACGATTAAGTTACCATTGATAACTGTAGTTGTATGAGAAGCTGTACCACCAAGATACTGAACTATACCGTTTTGTCCCAGATCAGCCGGAGCCTCGGGATTGTGTATTTCAAGAACCGCATCTCCACCAAAGTTATGAGGTTTTGAGCCAATATAGGTTCTTTGAACATTATCTTCCCATCCTTTAATAAAATTTCCAACTCCTTTGGTATTAGGTTTTGGGCCGGAATTCGCTCCAATACAAGTTTTATACGAGCCGAATGTTACTTCTGAACAAGCATTGTAACCAATTGCTACGTTATAATTACCGGATGACACTTTTTGTAATGCTCCATATCCTAGAGCAATATTATCATGCCCTGAAGATATCGCCTTAAGAGTATGGGCTCCTACCGATACGTTATTATATGAAGTTTGCGAGTTTTGTCCTGCATAGGCACCTATATACGTGTTATAAGTACCTGAACCAGAATTTACCCCTGCAGCATTATAACCAACAGCTACGTTACTTGAGCCGGTCTGTTTACTTCCAGCATTTGCTCCTATGTATGTATTTTTAGTACTGCTTAATATAGAGCCCGTATTTGCACCAATAGCAACATTATCTTTTGAAGAAGTTACATTTGTTAATGTATTATAACCAACAGCAGTGTTTCCTGCCCCCGTCATTAACTTGTTAAGTGCATTAAAACCTATTCCGGTATTGTTTTTAGCGGCACTCATTGCTGGTATTGTGATAGGAATTCCAGCTATATCTTTAATTGTAGATTCCGTGTTTTTGGTCAATATATTGTTATATCCGCCACCCATAATAACATTTTTTCCATCCATTAACCAGGTTCCTGCATACTGTCCTTTGTCAGTAAATTTTGAGCCAGAATTATTAAGTCCATAGCGGAATTGTATTTGTCTTTGAACTTTTCCACCTGAAACTTCACCTGAACGAATAACCAGTTTAGCAAATGGTTGGTATTGAGATTCAACTTCATCTCCGGTTTTAGGTGTTACCCCAAAAAACATTTGGTTTCTGTTAGTAGGATTTCTTGGTTCTGTACGAGCATCAAAAGATTCAGGATCTGAAAGCTGCCATGGTGTATCAACATTTCTTGCCGCAACTCTTCTTTTTGTCATAAAAGGTGCCATTGCCGCAAGTATTACCGTTAATACAAGCATTACCGTCATTATTTCCGCTAAGGAATAAGCATGTCTTTTATTTGAAATCCTCATATTCAAAACTCCATAGGTGTAAGATTATTCTCTATTTTATTATTATATCACATTTACAAATCCTTTTCAATAAACGATATTTTTTGTTACATTAGGATTTAATATCGTAATTTTGTGTTATTCTTTTATTATATAAATAGTTTAATTTAAGAGGATAAAAATATGTCAGTAACTAAAATTGAAGATTTACCTACAGTTTATAATGCAAAAGAAACCGAAGAAAGTATTTACAAATTTTGGGAAGATAATGAGTTTTTTAAGGCTGATGCAAAATCGCCTAAAAAGCCATATTCGATAGTAATCCCGCCACCAAATGTAACAGGTGTATTACATATGGGACATGCTTTGGATGAAACCTTGCAGGATATTTTAGTAAGATATCATCGTATGAGCGGATTTGAAACTCTTTGGGTTCCAGGAACAGACCATGCCGGGTTGGCTACTCAAAACGTTGTTGAAAAACAGTTGGCAAAAGAAGGTTTAACCCGTCATGACTTAGGTAGAGAAAAGTTCTTAGAAAAGACTTGGGAATGGACTAATGAACATAAAAGTGCAATTTTAGATCAAATGAAACGTCTTGGAGCTTCATTTGACCGTTCAAGAGAGAGATTTACCTTTGATGAAGGCTGTTCTGAAGCTGTTAAGGAAGTTTTTGTAACTCTTTATAATAAAGGATTAATTTATAAAGGTGCTTATATTGTAAACTGGTGCCCGAGATGTCAGTCTGCAATTTCCGATGTTGAAACGGAATATGAAACAGAACAGGGACATTTGTGGGAAATTTCATATCCGTTAAAAGGTGAATCAGGTGCTATTATTGTTGCAACAACCCGTCCTGAAACAATTTTCGGTGATGTTGCGATTGCGGTTCACCCGTCTGATCACAAGTATTCCGAACTTATCGGAAAAACCGTTGTAATTCCTTTAACAGGAAGAGAAATTCCGATTATTGCCGATGAATACGTTGATAAATCATTTGGAACAGGTGCTGTTAAAATTACTCCGGCACATGACCCTAACGATTTTGAAGTCGGTAAACGTCATGGATTTAATCCTATTTGGGTTATTGACGGTGAAGGTAAAATGAAAGCTTGCGGTGAAGTTCCTTCAAATCTTCACGGACTTGATCGTTACGAGGCACGTAAGCAGATTATAAAAATGCTTGAAGATAACCATTCGTTATTACGCGTAAAAGACCATGAACATAATGTCGGTAAATGTCAGCGCTGCGGAACAACAATTGAGCCGTTACTATCTGAACAATGGTTTGTAAAAATGGGTCCGTTGGCAAAAGAAGCTATTGCGGCAGTAAAAGACGGCAGAATTAAATTTATCCCTGAACGTTGGGAGAAAAACTACTTAGGCTGGATGGAAAATATAAGAGATTGGTGTATTTCTCGTCAAATCTGGTGGGGACATCAAATTCCCGCTTATTATCATAAGATAACGGGTGAAATGGTTGTTGCTAAAGAAAATCCTGATCCTGAAAATTACATACAGGAAACCGATTGTCTTGATACATGGTTCTCATCAGGATTGTGGCCGTTCTCAACTATGGGATTCCCTAACGCTGAAACAGATGATTATAAAAAATTCTATCCTACTACAACCCTTGTAACAGGATTTGATATTATTTTCTTCTGGGTTGCAAGAATGATTACGATGGGCTTAGAATTTACAGGTAAAGCTCCGTTTTCAACCGTTTATATTCACGGATTGATTCGTGATGAAAAGGGTCAAAAGATGTCAAAATCTAAAGGAAATACAATCGATCCTGTTGTAATTATCGACAAATACGGATGTGACGCGTTAAGATTTACAATGACATCGCTTTGTACGTATGGCGGTCAGGATATTAAAATCAGTGATGAAAGATTTGAATATGGTAGAAATTTTGCCAATAAAATTTGGAATGCTTCAAGATTTGTATTGATGAACCTTGAAGGTGTTGATAACAATGATATTGATTATTCAAAATTAACAATTGCGGATAAATGGATTCTTGATAAGTTGAATAATACGGCACGTGAGGTTAACGCTAATATTGAAAACTACAGAATTGGCGAAACTGCTCACGTATTATATGATTTCTTCTGGAATTCATATTGTGATTGGTATGTTGAAATTGCAAAAGTTCAATTGCAGGATGAAGCTTTAAAAGCTAATACTCAAAGGGTTTTAAGATATGTTCTTGATATGTCGTTAAGATTATTACATCCTATTATGCCACATATTACAGAGCGTGTATGGCAGCTTGTACCTAAAGAAACAGAATTTAAGGCAATTATGCTTGCGGACTATCCTGTTTATAAAGAAAAACTTGCATTCCCGAAAGAGTCTCGTGAAATGGAACTTGTATTTGAAACAATTAAATCTTTACGTAATGTAAGACAAAGTTTCAACATTCCTATGGGCTTGAAGTTTAATATTGAAATTCAGGCAGCCACAGATGAAAAACCTGTATTTGAAGCTATCGAAAGCTATATTGAACGTATGGCAAAAGTTGAAAATATTACTTATGCGGATGTTACAGCTCCTGTTGCAAAAAAATCAGCTACTGCAGTTGTTTCAGCGTCTAAAATAGTAGTTTCTTTAGAAAATCTTATTGATTTTAATGCTGAAATTGCAAGACAGGAAAAGAAACTCGGTAAACTTCAAAATGAAAGAAAATCATTGGAAGGCAGAGTTAACAATCCAAAATTTGCGGCTAATGCTCCTGCTGAACTTATTAAGCAGACAAAAGACAGAATAGAAGAAATTCTGGTTCAGGAAAACGCAATCAATGATTTAATTTCATCATTAAAAGCTTAATCAATCAGGCGGCTTTGAATTTATTCCAAGCCGCCTTTTTTCGTAAAATTTTATTAAGCAAAATTTACAAACCTTTACATATTTGCTAATATCTGGTAGTATGTACACAAGGTTAATATTGTAGTGTCTGTTATTAGACAATGGAGTTAAAAATGGTAACAAAAAAAGTGACATCAGATGATTTTGAAGCATTACTTGAAAAGTATGATTACAAGTTTCAAAAAGGCGATTTAGTAAAAGGTATTATATGCGGATTTGATTCGCATGGAGTTATGGTTGATATTGGTGCAAAAACTATTGCCGTAATCCCTACTTATGAAGCCGTTGATAAGGGTGAAAATCCTGAAGATAAATTCCAAAAAGGACAAGAAGGCGAATTTCTGATTATCAGAGAAGAAGATGAAGACGGAAAATTCCTTCTTTCTAAGAAAAAAGTTGATTTTGCTTATGCTTGGAAAGAGCTTGAAAAAGCAAAAGAAGCTGATGAAACCATTTTGGGTACAGTGCTTAATGTTGTTAAAGGCGGTGTACTGGTTGATGTATCAGGTGTTAGAGGATTTATCCCGTCATCTCAACTTCGCTCGAGAGAAGCTGATGTTGAAGTTGGTTCTAAACTTGAACTTAAAATTTTAACACTTGATGTTCAGCAAAATAACTTTATTTTATCAAATAAAAAAGTTTATGAAGATACGGTAGAAGAAGCAAGAAAAAATATCTTCTCTCAAATTGAAGCAGGTCAGGTGGTTAAAGGGGAAGTTGTACGAATTACTGATTTCGGTGCATTTATTGATCTTGGCGGTTTAGACGGATTATTACCGTTGTCGCAGCTTTCTTGGCGCTGGATTGATCATCCGACCGATATCTTAAAAGTTGGTGATAAAATTGATGTAGAAGTTATTTCAGTTGATTACGACAAGCAAAGAGTATCATTAAGCTTGAAAAATCTTGAACCTGATCCGTGGATTGAAGCCGAAAAAAATATTAAAGAAGGCGACAAGGTTGAAGGTACGGTTACAAGATTAAAACATTTCGGTGCATTTATCGAAGTGTTCCCTGGGGTTGAAGCATTACTTCCTCATAACGAACTTATTGATTACCAAAACGAAACAAAAACAATCGTTAAAGTCGGTGATAAAATTAACACATATATTATGAAGTTTAATCCTGAAGATAAACGTATTGCGTTATCTGTTCATGAGCAATCTGAAGCTTCAGAAGCTCCGACGGAAGAATAATTTAAACAACATACAAAATGCGGGCATCAAATGATGTCCGTATTTTTTGACTTTTTAGAATTGATTATTAAAACAATCTCATACGTTTAGATGTTTATTACTCTTAAAAAGTAATGCATAATTAAAACACAAGAAAGTGTAGTAAACATGCCATTCAGATATAGATTGCAGAAGGCTTTAGATTTCCGAATAAACCAAAAAGAAGAGCAAAGAATTAAGGTACAAAAGGCTCAAGCTGTAGTCAATCAGGCAGAACAGGATATCAAGAAAAACGAACAGGATATTCTAGATACAAAAAACGGTATGCGGCAGGCTGATCCTATGTTATACGAATCATACGATAACTTCTTGCAGCATCTGTGGCAGAAAGCAGAAGAACTTGAAGCAAGACGGCAGGAGTTACAGCGCTTACTTGATATAGAGATTCAAAAGCTTGTAAAATGCGAACAAAATGTAAAAGTTCTTGAAAAACACAAAGAAAAAAGTAAAGAGATATACATCGCAGAAGAAAAAGCCGCAGAATTAAAACAATTCTCCGAACTCGGGGTAACAAGATTCTTCAAGCAAGCGCAGGAACGGCATGCAGAAGAAGAAAAGTTAAACATAACAGAAGGTAATTAAAATGAGTGTTAATGCAGCAACAACAAATTCATCATCACAGGTAAGCACCTCTTCTCAAGTGTCAACTTCAAGTAATGCTGATAATACAAAAAAATCAACTGCGGATTCTTCATTTAAGGATGAAATGGATAAAGTTTCAACAAAAGAAGAGCAAGTTGCCGAAAATAAATCAGAAGTTTTAACAGATAAAAAAGAATCTTCCGATAAATCCAATGTGGAAATTTCAGATAAATCCGAAAATGTTCTTTTAGAAGGAAATGCTGATTATTCAAAATATGCTTCTATGGCTGTATTGGATGCTAATTCAATGTTAACAAACGATATTCGTAAGGTTATGGATTTAGGCTTAAATTCTGTTCAAAGAACGGATGATTTATTAAATACAAAAAGTTTTATTACATTAGATTTTACCCAAACCTTGTCGATGAATAAATCTGATGCTGAGTTTTTTATAGGCTTAACTAAAAATAATGATGTTTCTGTTGCAAATATAACAACTCAGGCTCAAAACATGCTTAATAACGGAGCTGAGCTTGCAGAAGTTAAACAAAATGTACAAATTTCTCAAACATTGCTTAATGCAATAAGTAAAGCAAAAGAAAATAATCAACCTTTAAGAATTGATTTTGACCAAAATATATCGGTAATTTTACGTATAAATAAAGAAGGTGTAGTTTCTGCTAACTTTATCCCGGGAGATAAGGCTGTTGAACAATATTTGAGAAACAATATTTCAAGTTTGCGGGCAACTTTTGATGAGCAGGATTTACCGTATTCCGACCTTTCCTACTCAAATAGAGGCAGCAAGCAGCAAAAAGAAAAACGAAACAACAATAAATAAGGAGAGCATATTTTCATGAATGATGCATTTATTACAGCGATAAATACCCAATACGCGACAGTAAACTGGATTGATGTTATCTCAGATAACATGACAAATGTTTATACGCCGGGGTTTAAAGAAAAGAAGGTTAATTTTAAAACTTTCTTAAGCGGGGCTGTGACTGACGATTACAACAAAAATATGGGACAAGGTAAATCAACTCCCGGAACATCTAAAAACAACGTATTCTTGGAGGGTAACGGATTTTTCCTGACAAAAACCGCTGAAGGAAAGAGTGTTTATACACGTTTAGGTGAGTTTGATTTTGACGGAGAGGGTGTTTATCGTGCCAAAAACGGTAATACTGTTCAAGGCTATATCTTAAACGATAAAGGCGAAATTATGCAGGGTACAAAACCGATTAGTGCCGATTTATATCAAGAAACCGCATTAAAAGGCGGAGCACTGGATGTTCCTACAACTAACATAAAAATGTGGATTGACCCGAATAACGGTAAGTACTTAGGAAAATACGACGAATTTGAGATTAAAAACGACGGTACAATTGTCGGTAAAGCCGAAAGTGGTAAAAAAGTAGTTCCTTTGTATAGAATTACAACAAGAAACTTCCACAATTCAGCAGGGCTTTATGAATACAAAGACGGATATTTCCTTGAAACTGAAGAATCAGGTAAACCGCTTCTAGGTTGCGGTGAAATCCGTTCAGGTTTGATTGAGCTTTCCAATGCTGATTTTAAAGGCAATATTTCATACTACCAAATGGCAAAATTACAAATGGAAGTTGTTAATAAATTGATTTCATCAAACAAAGATTTGTTGCAACAGGCAATGCAAATGGTTTCAGGTAACTAGAAAATATGTATTAAACTCCATTTTAATTAGAGGCTTTTGAGCCTCTTTTTTATTGTAAAAATTTGATTAACATTATTTACAATTAAAAAAATAAATAGTAAAATAATTATACTAAAAATCTGGTTTAATAGTATGTATAAGGAGTTTATTTATGGAAAATTTAAAAGTTGCAATCGGTTCTGATCACGGTGGATTTCACTATAAAGAAAGTATTATTGACTATTTAAAATCCAGAAATATTGAGTTTGTTGATGTAGGAACACATACTCCCGAATCATGCGATTATCCTGATATCGCTCGTAAAGTAGCCGAAAAAGTTATTTCAGGCGAAGTTAACAGAGGAATTTTAGTTTGTGGAACAGGTATTGGTATGTCAATTGCGGCTAATAAAGTTCACGGAGTAAGGGCTGCTTTATGTGGTGATACATATTCGGCAAGAGTTTCCCGAGCTCATAATAACGCTAATATTTTATGTCTTGGAGAACGTGTAATCGGTGTACACTTAGCATTGGATATTGTAGATATTTGGCTTAAAACAGGTTTTGAAGGCGGTCGCCACAAACGTCGCGTAGATATGATTAATTAAGAAAGGTATAAGTTTTGGAAACAATGGATTCGCATAAGTTTGCGTGTATAATCGCGCAGTTTTTAGACGATAAATTAGGAAAAGATATTACAATACTAAATATAAGCAATGTATCTTCACTTGCAGATTATTTCGTAATCGTAACTGGTGATTCAACCCCGCAAGTTAAGGCATTAATGGAAAACGTCAAAGATAATGTTAAAAAGAATTTTTCACGACTTCCGGTAAGACAGGAAAATGATATGAAAAACCGTTGGAACTTAATCGATTACGGTGATGTAGTCGTTCATATCCTGCATAAAGAAGAACGTGAAACTTATGCTATAGAAAAATTCTGGAACCATGCGTACAGTGTCTTGGAAGACGAATGGCGAGAAGTGGCAAAAGAATACAGTGAATATAATAAATAATAAAAAGGTTGAGTTATATACTCAACCTTTTTTAATTTAAACCTTCGCATTTAAATATTTCTCTAAAAATCCAATCATCGCGTTTTTAAATCTTTCGCATTCAGGCTTGTTATTTGCCTCAAAACGGAGAGTAAAAACAGGTTCGGTATTACTTTGCCTAATTAGAGCAAAACCACCCTTAAAAACGATTCTCATACCATCTAGAGTAACAATTTCTTTTATATCGGAACCAAACATTTGAGGATTATTTTGAACCTCTTGTTTAATCGCTTCCAAAACTTCTTTTTTCAGGTCATTCGGACAAGGAAAACGTACCTCATCACTTGTAAATACCTTGTTAAACGGCTCAAGCAGCTGTTCAAGCTTAAATGCGGAATTTTGTTTTTTGTGTTTTGAAACGATTTCAATCATCCTACATCCAGCATAAATTGCATCATCAAATCCGTAATATCTGTCCTTAAAGAAAGTATGACCGCTCATCTCTCCGCCCAGGATTGCGTTTGTTTCTTTCATTTTGTCTTTGATGTAACCGTGGCCTGTTTTACACATAACTGCGTTTCCGCCTTCTTCATTTATTTTGTCAAACAGGACTTGAGAACACTTAACCTCAGATACAACCGTTGGTTTTCGGTCAATAATATCCATAGCGTAGATTAAAAGCAATTTATCACCTGTTAACGGGTTACCTTGCGAATCAACAATACCGATTCTGTCGCTGTCTCCGTCATACGCAATCCCAAAATCTGCATTATTTTTAACAACGGTTTCAGATAGCGTCTTAAGCGTTGATAATTGGCTAGGATTTGGGTGATGGTTAGGGAAAGTTCCGTCAGGTTCTGAGAATAATTCAATAACATCAGTTCCAAGTTCTCTGTATAATTGAGGGCCGACGATTCCGCCTGTTGCATTAGCGCTGTCTACAACTACTTTAATCCCTTTGCCGATATTTCCAAAATTTCCCTTCATTTCTTTAATATATTCAGGCAAAATTTCTGTAGAATTATCATAATCTTTTAATTCCGCAGGTAGTTTTTTCCAATTTGCAAAAGTTAACTCTTTGACTTCTTTAATCTGAACTTCATTGAGCGTTTGCCTGTTAAATGTCATTTTAAGTCCGTTATACTCTTTCGGATTATGGCTTGCTGTGATAATCATCGCACCGTCTAATTTGTGCGCAATTTCCGAATAATACCCGATAGGGGTTGGTGCAAGTCCCAAATTTTCAATATAACCGACATTATTGTCTTGTAGCCCGTTAATCAATGCTTTTTTCAATGACGGAGAATGAAGTCTTGCATCCATACAAACACTTATTCTTAAATCTTGCGGAAGTTTACCGTTTTTATTGCAAATCCACTTGATATAACCTGTTGCAATATTATAAAATAACTCTTCTGTTATATCGTCGTTATAAATTCCTCTTATATCGTTTTTACCGAACGCGTGTTCATATCTTTGCATAATTCACATCTCCTAACCTTTTTATTATAATAAAATCATATCATGAAAATTCTTAGCGAAAAATTATTAAATAATGAGCATGGTGCAGCTTGGATATTTATACTTCCTGCAATTTTTGGAACCTTAATTTTTATCATTATTCCCGTAATTTGTTCATTCGGACTAAGTTTTGCGAAGTGGGATTTACTGAATCCGATTGAGTTTGCGGGACTTGAAAATTATCGAATATTATTCAAAGACGCTCTGTTTTACAAAATATTTTTAAATACGGTTGTCTTTGCCCTTTCTACCTCAATCTTAGGGGTAATAATACCGCTTATTTTGGCCTCAATTCTTAATTCTAAAATTCGGGGAGCTGAGTTTTACAAAACAGCATATTTTTTACCGTTTATTACGCCTATGGTAGTAATCGGGATTGTCTGGGCGTGGATATTTGACCCAAATATCGGGCTTTTGAATCAAGTGTTACATATTCATATCAACTGGCTATATGACAGTAAATTTGCAATGCCTGCGCTTATTATCGTATCGGTTTGGAAGCTTATCGGGTATAATATGATAATTTTTCTGTCATCACTGTCTGCGGTTTCTCAAAGTCTGTTTGAGGCAGCCAAAATTGACGGTGCAAATTCTTGGCAAATATTTAAAAATGTTACCGTTCCAGTACTTTCTCCTACGATATTTTTTGTCGTAATAGTGACTGCAATAAGCTCTTTCCAAGTATTCGATTTGATTTACCTGATGACTCAAGGCGGGCCGTTTGATTCAACAAACGTCTTGGTCTATGCAATATACAAAAACGCGTTTGAATATTTTAATGTCGGACAGTCGTGTGCTATTGCTTATGTTTTGTTTGTAATAATTCTTATATTAACTATAATTCAATGGTCACTTAGGAAAAAACTTGTTTATACCGAAGAATAAAATTCTAAAGAGTTGCAAAATTATAAAAACAATGCTATAATATATCTGTGAGGATATATTATGTATCAAAATGTAAAAATCCCTTAAAAAGAGTTAAAGAAGTATAATACATGAACCGATAAAATAATCGGTAGAAGAAATTACACCAAAATATTTAAAATGATGTGTTTTACGGAATTAAGTGAATACAAGGGTTTTAACCTGATTGAAGTGATTTTTTTAATAAAAATATAGCTCAAAATTACTTATTTCAAGCCAATAATCACATTTTAAATAAAATGATGTATAAAATACGAGGTGATATGATGAAGATGATTGGAAAGAACAGTTTAAGAGTAATGTCAGCAGCAGTGTTGGCACTATGCAGCTTAAACATATCAGCGAGCGCGAAGGAAGTATACCCTAATGTAAATGTGCCTGATGAAGTATATAAAACAGAGTATGGCGATAAAGAAAACTATTCGGAAATCAAATATTACAAATGGAAGACAGATGAAAACGGAATAAAAGTACTTGAAGAAGGAACAAGTACTGATAATGATTTAAAATATTATGTTCCAAAAAATTTATCAGAACCGTTAACAGATATCCCGTCCGGATCAGATGTGAATGCTAATTTTGTTGATCTGACATTAGATTCAAAGACTAATGTAATAAAGAACATAAAAGGTAGTGAAATTGGAAAAATTACAGCTGATTTTGTAAATGTAGAGGGTAATGTTCCTGTAAATAATGCGGGAAAGATTGATAGTATTGAAGTTAATGCAATTAATAACCATAATCCGCTTGGTGTTAGTTTTATAACAAATAGTGGGGTTGATGCCAATATTGGTTCTATTACAGGTAATTTTATTGGAAATACATCAAGTAAAGCTAGTTCTATTATATCAAATAGTGGTGGTGCTCATATTGGATCTATTACAGGTAATTTTATTGGAACCGGGAAATTAGGTACTGGTAGTTGGGCAGGCTCTGTAATAAATAATGATAATCTCGGACTTAATACAATAGATTCAATAGAGGGTGTCTTTATTGATAACTATAATAGGGACAGAGGTGGAGCAATTTCTAATGGTGGTATTATTGATTCAATAAAAGGCGTATTTATAAATAACTATAGTACAGAAGGCAGTGCTATATGGCAATATGGAGTAGTTGATTCTATTGAAGGGTATTTTGAGGGTAACAGTGGTTCTGCTGCAATATTCGCTTATCAAAGAGGACTACTTGGAAATGCAAAATATAATATTGGTTCAATAAAAGGTATATTTAAGGATAATAAGAATGGTGCCATTTATATCTCAGGACAAAAAGTTGGTTCAATAAATGGTATATTTATTGGTAATAAAGGATTAGGAGGTGTATGTGGCGATTGGGGCAGACCAATCATTGAACATGTTTCAGGTTATTTTGAAAATAATAGTAATAGAGCGGTTTCAAATACTTCAAGCAGTACAATGTATGATATCACAGGAATTTTTATAAAAAATAATAGTACTGCAAAGGGTGGCGCAATTATTAATGGTCAAAATGCTACTCTTGGAATAAAAGATGAAAACGGTAATATTGTGGATGGCGGTATTATAAATTCGAATTTTTATGGTAATTATGTAAAAGCGGAAGACGAAGTTAGTGCAAAAGGTGGTGCGATTTATTCTTCCGGCCCGTTAGATTTGAACATTATAGCAAATAATGCGACAAGTGTATTCAGCGGCAACTATACACAGGTCGGCGAAGAACGCGACGATAATGCAATATATTTAGATAATGTAGATGCCACATTAAACTTCAAACTCAAAAACGGCGGCAGTATAGTCATGAAAGATAACATCCGCGGTTTGGTAAGTACAACAACAGAAACATTAGAAGACG
>CANOTP010000011.1 GCA_947570135.1 uncultured Candidatus Melainabacteria bacterium
AAAACCGTATGCCACCGAACCGCCTTCGGACATTGGAAACAATGGAAGACATTAGGCAAAACTGTAAAGGCAGAATATATGCCAATATGTTTACAGTTAAAGAGTTTGCAGAAACTTTTAAGATAGGTATTAATACTGTTTACAAGTTATGCAAAACCAAAGATTTTCCAGTAATCCAAATTGGCGGTAAAAAATACATACTTGCAAATGATTTTAACGAATGGGTGATGAAAAATGTAGGAAAGGTAATAGAACTATGATGAATGGAAATTATTACCACAGAACACACAAAAACTTTAAACCTGGCACACGAGGAAAAGTTGACCATAGAGACAGCCCAACTAATTTATTCGGAATTCAAAATACAGATAGAGAAATTAAGTGGGTACAATCAGAAGATGTTAAAAATGACAGCCTCATTGGATATCATCAAGTTGTTTTTGCACTATCCAAACTTATAAACATTTACTCCAATGTAAAAATAAAGGAATGGCTAGATAAAGACCAAACTTTTAACAGCTTGTTGAAAGAAGATAATCTAGGACGAAAATACATAATTTACAGCGATTACAAAAAATGGGCTGTAGTCAACAGTAAAAAGTTAAATTTAAAAGAGAGACAAAAGAAGGAGATTAAATTATGGATATTAGGTTTATAAATGTAGAACACTCAATCAAATTTAGGACTATGAAAGAGGCGGAGCGTGAGGCAAATCGTTTAAAAATGGTTATGGATAGATTTGCAAAAAGAACAAAAATACCATTTGCTTGTTTGTTCGGCGTAAGTCAGTTAAGTTTAAGATTTGGCGAATATGTATTATTTCATAATGGCAAAAAAGGTCGTCCTATAAGAAAAGCTGTTTCAAAAATCAAATTATTTGAACCGCCTGAAACAGTAGCACCACATTTACATATTTTTATAGTTTATACAGAGCAAGAAAAAAGAATTTCGAACAAAATAGTTGAGAGTATAACTAAAAGATTTGGTAATGATAGTTCACGAGCTTACGATATTACAAATACAGACCCGCTATATTTTTTACAATATGTAGCAAGACAATCGGGAATTCTAAGATTTGTAGAAGATTTTACAAATACAATCCAGTTTGATTTAAAGAAAATGTGCAGAATTTCAATAAAGCAAAAAGACGGTCTTTATTTTCACAATAATAACCGACACGACAGCCGCTTTAGATTGCCAGCAGATTAAGTTTCAGCATACTGTAAAAATACATGTGTAATTATTAATGGATAGAGTAAAAGGGTATGGGTAAGAACAGATTAGTTGATATTGTTATTAGTTGATAATAAAAATATATAAAATTTGTATTTGACCAATGCCCATACCTAAAACCTCTACAAATCAATAATAATGGTGGTGAACAAAGGATTTTAACGAGATTTTTTGCAAAACTCATTAAGCATTTACAGTATTGTAATTTATTTTAAGTATTTTATTTGAGCCAAGTGTATGGTTAATGACGAAATGTTTTACCGCAAAGAGGTATTATCCCATACGAAATAACAAACTCTCAAAATATGTTCAGAAAATGCGTGTATAAAAATCATCAACTTAACAGAACTTGATTAAGAAATGTCTTTAAATAGGTTATGGTCTAAAACAACATTTTGAAAGTGTTTGAAATGTATTTGTTTAGGGTTGATTTTTTAATTTTTAAATAAATATTTGCGTAAGTCTTTACAATCAAACATCAATATCCAATAATGCAAAAGTCCAAGGAGTAAAAATGGATAAAGAAGAAACTAAAGTCCAAAATGTCGCTTATATCCGAGTAAGCACATTAGAACAAAACACAGAAAGTCAATTTGAAATTTTAGAACCCTACAAAATTGACAAGTATTTTGAAGAAAAAGTTAGTGGTAAAAACACAGACCGCCCAAAACTTTTAGAAATGATTGATTATGTTAGAAAAGGCGATACGGTCTATATTAAAGATTTTTCAAGGCTTGCACGCAGTACAAAAGATTTACTTTGGATTATAGAAGAATTAGAGAAAAAAGAAGTTAAGCTAATAAGTCACAAGGAAAATTTTGATACAAGTACACCAGCAGGCAAGTTAATGGTTACAATGCTTGGTGCGATTTATGAATTTGAACGTGCAAATCTTTTAGAACGTCAAAAAGACGGCATTGCTGTTGCGAAAAAAGAGGGGAAATACAAAGGCAGAAAGAAAATTAATAAACCTGCAAACTGGCATGAAGTTTACAGCGATTGGTCTTGTCGCAAAATTACAGCTAAAAAGGCTTGTGAATTATTAAAGCTAAAAACTAACACTTTTTACAACTTTGTAAAAGAAGAAAGAGAGGTTGCATAATGGCAAAACGAAGAAGTAATGGCGAAGGATGTATATATAAAGATTCTCGTAGCGGGAAATGGAAAGGGAAATTTGAAATAGGCTACGATGCAAAAGGTAACAGAAAATTCAAATCTTGTACAGGAAATTCAGAGCGGGAAGTAAGATTATTACTTAAAGATTTAATGGAAAAGCACCACGCAGGAATTGATATCAGTCCAAAAAGTTTGAAAGTTGGAGAATTTTTTGATAAATGGTTTTATGGTTCTGTTATTGATAGCTTGCGAACTTCAACAAGCCAAAGTTATGAAATGATAATAAGACGACACATAAAGCCGCATATCGGAGATATTTCACTTGCAAATTTAACAGGTGAGGACATAAGAAAATTTTATAAATTTCTTTATGATGACGGCAGATTAAATGGTAGAGGCGGACTTGCTCCAAAAACTGTAGAAAATATACATTTAGTTATTAGTAGTGGAATAAATTTTGCACTTAAAGAGGGAATCATTATTAGAAATCCTTTGCTTACTGTTAAATTAAGACGTGAAGGCAAAAAAGAAGTTGAAGTATTTACCAAGGAAGAACAAGATTTAATTACTGCTGAATGTCCAAACCATTACTACGGTATGGCAATCAAGTTTGATTTTTATACGGGCTTAAGAGCTGGGGAGTTGTTAGGCTTAACTTGGGATTGCGTAAACTTCGAGAAAAATACCGTTAGAATCAACAAACAAGTGCAACGTAATAAAAATTTTGACAAACGAGCAGATAATAAGACCATATTAGGATTTGTATATAATACTAAAACAGAAACTTCTACACGCACAATCAAAGTTATAAAGTCTTTAATGAAAGAGCTTAAAGAGTATAAAACCAAACAAACTGTATTAAGAAAGCGAATCGGAAAAGATTATTATAATTATAATTTAGTCTTCCCAAGAGAGGACGGCTATTTTACAGACGCAGGAACATTTTTAGATATATTCACTAGAATGCAAAAGAAATTAGAGATTTCACCTCGCAATGTTCATGCAATACGCCACACATTTGCGACGCGAGCATTGGAACGTGGGGTGCAACCAATAGTTGTGTCAAGAATCCTCGGACACGCAAGTATAAAAATCACCCACGACATCTACGGGCATGTAATCCAAGACTTTGCCGAGCAGGAGCTAGAGAAAATGGAAGATATCTATGTTTAATAATTAGCCACTTGTCTATACTTTCTTCAATATACTTAACATAACTTATAATAGTTATTCTTTTGCGATATTATAAATAGAATAGGAGGGAGTATGTCAATACATTTAAAAGACTCAAATAAAACTAGTGAGCAAGACAGTTTTAAAATTCATTCAAAGATTGCAAAAACTATTTGTGAGATTATCGAAAATTCTGATTTAGAAGAATGCTCTTTTAATATGGGATTATTTGGAAACTGGGGAAGTGGTAAAAGTTTTATAATAAAAAAGATTGCAAAAAAATTACCAAAAGAAAAATACTTATTTTTAAATGTTGATGTATGGAAATTTATAGGCACCCCTCTCTTAAGAAGTATTTTATTTGATATTAATAAACAACTAAAAGAAAAAGCTAATGATATTTTTCCTAATGGTTATACGGAAAATAACAGAGAATTAGAAAGTATATTATATTATGAAGAAAGTCTAAAGAATGAAATACCAATTAGTTTAGAAGAATGTGATAAAAAATTAAAGAAACTTTTTATTGCAAATAAAACATACTGGTTAACAATCTTTGGGGTTATAGTTGTATTGTTTTTGATTAGTGTTTTTGTTCCAAAAACTTTATATGATAGTTGGGGCTATTGGAGTAACGTTATAAATGGTATATTGGTAACAAATTCTAATTTGCTTGGCTTTTGTATTGGTATTTTATGTATATTAATTTATCCTTTAAAAAAAATCGGAGAAGTTTTATATAATGGTTTAGAAATTCAAAATTATAAAACTTTGCCTAATTTTTCTCCAGAACAATTTGAAAGAATTTTTTCAAATATAACCGATACAATAAGTTATAACAAGAAGAAACTTGTTATTGTTTTTGATAACCTAGATAGATGTGAGCCTAAATATGCGTATGAAACACTATCAACTATTAAGACATTTATGGATATAAAAAATTGTTTTTACATTGTACCTTGTGATGACAACGCTGTAAAACAATATATTGCAAATAATTATTCAATTATCAAAAATACGGAAGAAACAGAACAAAAAAACACTTTTGCAAATACATTAGGGATTGAATTTTTTGATAAACTTTTTGATACTTATATTAGAATACCAATCTTGGAAGAAATTGACAGAGATAAATTTATTGAAGAACAATTACAACAGATAACAATATTTGAAGAATTAAAAGATAATATAAGAGAAATAAGGCAAATATTATATTATGGATATAGAGGTTCTACACCTAGACAAATTAAAAAATTTATAAATGATTTTAGTACATATTATTTATTAGCAAAAAATATTGATCCAAACAAACAGTTTTTATTAAAAAATATACCATTTTTTGCAATAATGTTAGTTATAAAGCAGAAGTGGAATTCTATTGAAAATGTATTAATTCAAGTTCCACAGTTAATTCAAAATCCAGAAATTAAAGATACTTCGTTTAACGATTTTATTAATAAAATAAATCCACTAATTCCACAACCATTGCCATCATTGTTACCTTTTATTTATTTAAAAGAAACCACTAATGAGCAATTTATTAATGAAAAATTAAAAAATGGAGAATTTATAGAAGAATTTAATGAAAATATTTATAAACGGATAAGAACAGAAATTGATAACATACTTATAAGTAAAGATGAGTTATATATATTGCAAGCCGCTAATTCATCTTTTGCAACACTTATAAACTCAGAAAATATAGACAATAGTTTAAAAATAGATTTTACTCGTACTATTGGTAAAGTTGTAAGTTGTATTGATGATGTTAAGAACTTTGCAAGTTTTCTATTAAAAAATCAAAAAAATATTGATGAATTTTATAGAAGTATTAATAATATGTATAATAATGAAAAAAATATTATCAAATCAGTTCTTGTAGATTTTTTAGCTGAAAAACAAGAAACCTACGTTGATAATCAACAAAAAATATTTAATTTAATAATTCAAGATAAAACGAATTTATTTAAATGCCAAGATATAAAAATTATTTTTTCTAGTATAACAGGTTTAACTGAAATAACTAAAAGCATACAAAACTATGTTAGATTAGCTTTTAAAAATAATAAACAAGACTTTATCCCTTCAAATTTTATAGAATTAATTATTAATTCTATTTCTCAAAATGGAATTCCTGAGCAAGCGGAAGTTTGTTTAAGAAATTTCAATGTAAATAAATTATCTAGTACAAATAGAACATTACTAGCAACAAAAGCAAAAGATATAATAACTTACCTTAATTCTCGTCTACAATATAGTGGTGGAAATGAGATTACAATTGCAATATCAAATATTATTCTTTGTTTGCAGTTATTATATAAAGAAGACTTTGCCGAAAACTTTTCAGGAATAATGATACAATTATATTCTATCTTAGAAAGATTAAGAACAACTACTGATACAACTAGAAGGCAATATGCTTATGATTTATTGATTGAAATGTTTTGGTTTGTTGATGATGACAACAAATTTAGTAGTGTTCTAAATCAATATACAACAAATAACAAAGATTTATTTATTGAGAAATTAAAAACAAAAAACTTTTCATACATAGAAGAATTATTCAAATATGAACTTTCACAAAAAGTTTTATTATCAGATGTAGATATTTCCAATTGTATTTATGCTACTTTTGCAAAAGAAATTTCTAAAAATTATATGACCTTATTAAGAAAAGATGGCGATATTAAAAACTTAGAGCAATTATTGACCTGTATTAAAGAAAAAGAAATATCTTTAGATAAAACAAAATTTAAGAATGATATAATTCAAAAATATATTGATAATGACGATATAAAACTTATACTAGATGTTTTTAAACTCCTTAATAATAATGGATACGAAGTAACTAAAAAACAACGCTTGAGTATTAAGAATAAATTAATTGATTTTTATAAGGAAGAACCTCTAGGCAGAATTACACAACTTGGAGAGATGAAAAATTTATTATCAGAAGATGAATTCAATACAAATATATTAACTCCAATATTTAATCATATCAAATCAGAGTTAAATTCTACACATGAAGTTACCAGCTATTCAAATATAATTCAGGTTACTAACGAATCTTTTATAAATTTACAATTGGAAATAGTAAATGATATTATTAGTAATTTGTCAGAAGACAACCAAGAAGCTGCAGAGTATGAGTTATGCTTAGGATTAATTCAGTTAGCAAAAAGTGCTGGACAAGACATTAGTAATTATAAAGAAAAATTGGAGGAACGTAAAACAGGATTTAACGAAAAATTGATAAATATATACAATTCTTTATACCCTCAAAATGAAAACAAGAATGAAGTTATAGATAAAACTTAACAACACATTCTGCAACACATGAGTTTAACAAATTATAATCAACTTGGTGAAACAAGATAAATTCTCATAAAATTTAGTGCCAAGTCGTGGTAAATCGTGAAATTTTATTTCGGGTTGGGTAATGCGAGGCTGTCCTCATAACCCGAAGGTCGTTGGTTCAAATCCAGCACCCGCAACCATTTATTTAAAAGCATTGAAGATTTCTTCAATGCTTTTTGTTTAGAAACTTAAATTGATTTGATATTTATTCAAGAATGTTTTCATTGATTTTTCGTCAAATTTTAAGACTGTATGGATTGTGCCGTTAAAGTTACGAGTTCCGTCTTCGACCATTCCTAAACTTTTATAAAATTTTATATTTTCCGGTTTGTCTGTTGCAAACTTCATCGTGTGATTTCCTGTTTCAATGCAAAAACTTACCATTCTGGCGATAACTGCTTTTCCACAGCCGCGGATTTCAGCATCTGAACCTTGGTTCCAAGGTGCGGTATTAAGGCTTCTTCCCCAGATAATTCCGTCTTTTTGGATTTCAACATTTGCGATTGCCTGTAATCTTCCATCATCTGTTCTCAGTGTGAAGTAATGCGCATCAGGATATAATGTACAGGATTTGTACGGAGGGAGGATATCTGCTTGCGGATAAGGCTTTTTCAGCCATTGATGCTTGATTTCAGCGGCTAATTTATTATATTCAGATTTGTTGCTAAATGGCGGAATGTCTTTAATATCACCAAATATCGGTTTTGCTTTTTGGACATTTTGAAGGTAAACGCTTTGACCGTCTTTTAAGATATTCCAAGGAAGTTCGACGTTTTCTTTCGGGATGAATCTGTTGAATTTTTCATCTTTTGTTTTAAATCTTTCTGACAGGATTTCTCTTTGTTTTTGTAAGTGTTCAATATATGCTTTAAACGCTCTGTCTGCTTTAGGTTCTACGGAATAAGTTCCGTCAGACATCATTTTAATTTCTTCCTGAACTTTTGCGGGAAGTTTGGATTTTGGAATATCAAAACGGATTCCGGCTTGTTCAATTCGTTTAAAGCATTTATTTATAACATCTTCATCTGCAGACATAACTATTCGTACGTAGCCTTCGCCGTTTGTGCCGAAAACTGTTCCGGGGGTAAATGCAACGTGAGCTTTATGTAACACGTATTTGAAAAATTCATCTGATGTAAATTCAGGCGGCACTTTTGTCCATAAGTAATATGTGCCGTCAGTCGGTTTTGTTTCACTGCCTAATTTGTTTAGCCATTTTACGGCAGTGTTTTTACGTCCGCGGTATATTTTGTTGACTTTGTTTATGTAACCTTCTTCATCTTTCAGTGCTTCTATTGCTGCGTGTTGAACTGGAACATAAACACTTCCGCCTGATAAATATTTAGCTGCAAGCAGGTTATCTATATTTTCTTTGTCACTGACTGTAAAGGCTACTCTTAAACCGGGCATACTTTGGGCTTTACTCATTGTATGGATTTGGAATGCTACGTCTTTTGCGCCTTCAACCTGCATAATTCCGACAGGTTTTACTCCGCTGTGGGTAACTTCACTGTTATCCATATCATGAATTATTAGAACCTCGTTTTCTTTTGCCCATTTTACGGCTTGTTCGAAAACTTTTTTCGGTGCAAAAGAACCTGTAGGGTTGTGCGGGTAATTTAGTATAAGGATTTTAGCATCTTTTGGCATTTTGCTAAAGTCGGGAAGATAACCGTTTTCGGGATTCAGGGCAAACTGAACTTTATTTAAATCATGTCGGGTAATTAAATCATCATAAAGAGAATACCCCGGGTTTGGAACAAGAACTTTATCTCCGTGGTTAGCGTATGCGGTAAATATGTGGTCTATTGCATCAGACGAGCCTGATGTAGCCATAACTTCGGTTCTGGGGTTGATTTTTACTCCGAATCTTTTATCCATCCAAGCTGCAACCGTATGAAAAAGCGCTCCTTCCCCTTTCGGGCTGTTATATCGGTGTGACCATAAGTCGTTTACTTTACTTTTTAGAATTTGTTTTGATTTTTCGGGAGGTGTTAAATCAGGGTTTCCCATTGATAAATCTACAACTTCTCTGTCGCCGTGGAAGTTTCGAGCCTTTCCGATTTCACTTATATAACCCGAAATTAAGTAATCGGATTTTTCGAGACGGGCAGCTTTTGGAATAATCCCTGCAAAATAAATGCTTGCAATGTTTGACGGAATTTTTGCTGAAGGATAACAGGTTAAAGTATTTTGTTTTTTTGGTTTAACTTGGTTGTTGTTTGTATTTAATTTTAATTGTGGAGTTAATGCATAAACTTTCATAACAATTATTTTAAAACTTCTGAAAATGTTTTTTGCTAAATTATTAACAAAAAGGGTAAGTAAATATAGTTATTTTTTGCAATTTAAAGTTATGGAAAAATTATTATAATCAATTTGTCGATAGTGTTTACAGAAAAATTATAGGAGAAAATTGATGAAAGACGAAAAAAATAAAGAAACCTTAAAAGAAAAAGCAGCACATGCCGCAGAAGACGTTAAAGAAAAAGCACATAAAGTTAAAGAAGACGTTAAAGAAGGTGCTGAAAAGGTAAAAGATAAAGTCGAAGAAAAAGTCGATGAAATGAAAGTAAAGCATGCGTTAAAAAAAGAAGAAGACGAAATGAAAAAAGCCGAAAAGAAAGCTAAAAAATAATTAAGTAAGGCGGAATTTTCAAAATATTTTGAAAATTCCGCCTCAATTTATGGCAAAAATAATTCTTCACGGATTTAATACAGTTAATGAACTGCATCAATAATAACAAATATACATATACTCCGTCGTTTCAAGCTTATTATAAAAGTCCTTTTGGAAAAAAGATTGAACACTCACTTGCGACAAGTCATTTTTCCGAAGATATTGTTGCTGATTTTGAAAAGATTTTTAATCAAAAAAGAAACCGTAAATGTAAAATGGGTGCAGGTAAATATGGTACGGTTTACAGGATAGATGATTATTTTGTATTTAAGAAATATCATAATTATGACCCTAAATTTATGCCTGTAAAAGTTAATACAAAGACTATGTTTGACGGGTTAAGAACATATTGCGGTAAGGTTTTGGTAAGAATCGGCAATATTGAAATTATACGTAATGCAACACGTGACAGACGCAATTTTCTTCAAATGGCAAAAACCGTAGTCGATGGACCTGCTGCTTATGCTCGTTCGTTAAGAGAGTTTTGCACTTTGCCGCAAAGAGCTTTTGATAATCTTGCACAGGATTTTCAACGGTTAAACGGGATATATGAAGGTCATCGCTTTTGCAGATTTGACACAGGCAATCCGAATAACTTTATAAAAGTCGGTAAATCAATTAGGATTGTTGATGACGTTTATGATATCTGTCCGTGTCCGAATTCTAACGATATTTACGCGTTTTTGAGTGTGTTTATTCAAAAAGGCGGAAGCATGAAACTTAAAAAAGAAATGTTTAAAAAATGTATTATGGCTTGCGAAAAATACCAGTTGCCAATGGATGATGATATTAAATATTTTTCAAAAGAAGTGAATGAGATTTTCGGATATGCGGGAGTGCGGGTTTCATTTGAAGAGTTTGACGAAGTTATTAAAACCCTTCGCCAAACTTGTCCTAATAATAAGTTAAGACTTACAAAAGTCAGAGAGTATCTTGAAACCTTGTGGGATTAATCCTGACTGTAGTAAATTTTTTCTGTTAGGATTTTTAAATCATCTTTGTTGTTTTGCAGTTTATCAAGACGAGTGTAATATACATCAAGCTTATCGGCTTTCATTGACAGAAAATATTGTTTCAAGTCATCAGATAAGTGTTCGTTTTTTGTGAAATTATTCAGTAATCTCAGGTAATCATTAGTATTGTATTTCTCATACGGAATCGGTTTTGAGTATATCGGCAGGTAGTATGGTGAATTGTATGTGTACTGCCAAAGTTTTTCCTGTCTTTGTTTATTAAGACTGTCGATTGTTCCGACAAGCCCGACAAAACCTTCGGGATTGTTGTAATATTTTGAGGCTGAAAGTTCTTTAAAATCAGGATTGTTTTTTATATGGTTGTATGTTTGTTCGCAATTTATGTTTGAACCGTATTTAGCTATCTGTAGAAGTTTTCCGCGTTCATACAGAACTTTAATCTGATTTTCTTTAGACAAAGCAAATTCTTCATCTGTCAAATCAGGATAATATTGAGTATGGATTTGTTTTAAATCGGTTTGAATGTTTCTGTATAGCGGTTGAAATCTTGGTTGAATTTGTAACATAATAATCCTTTCTAAATTAATCCTTGTCCGTCACCGACAAGTCCTTCCCAGGTTTCATAAAGCACTTGGCGAAGTTCGGGACTGAGGTTTTTTATCGGGAACGGGTTGCGTTCCATTTGAAGTGTCATAAAATCCATATTACTTATTACTGCATTTGTAAACTCTTCTGCAAAAAGTTCAGGTAATAAAGTAGAGCCGTAACCGCTTGATTGTTTCATTATCTCTCTTACTTCAGGTGTAATATAAGGGCTTCCGTTAGTCGGCATATTTAATTTTTTCATTAAATTTTCTGTCGCGGGATTAAATGCGAATCTCGGGTCAGGTGTCGGGCTTCCGAACTTTGAAAAAAGTTTGTGATAATGAACATTATGACCAAATTCGTGGATTGTTGTATGCAAAAAATGATTGGAGGTATGGAATTTATTTTTTGCTTTGTGTTCTGCAAGTGATGTGTCAAGAAGGTTTGCCCAGTCCTGATTAAGGTTATATACAACGGTTCCTATCGGTTTTCCGACATCAGGTCCGTAATAACATGCCGCAAGTGTTCTATTCGGAAACGGTTCCATATCAATTTTTGCAGGTAACGGCATTCCAAGCTGCCGCATTATCTCCATTCCGTAAAAAACGCAATAAGCAATAACCTGATTATCTTTCAAGGTTCGTCCTTTGTTTATTGCACACGGGACATTAAGACTGTAACAGTAGCCTTCGACTTCACGTGGGTTAATCTCATCAATCATGTGGCGATGTTTAACCAGTGATTTTTCGTAAATATAGTCTTGAATCATACTTATTCCAAAAGGGATATTTGACATTCCTTTTGAATAAATACTTTTTTCAACCTGTCTGTCTTGAGCCTGAGGTGTTGTTACAGCCTTAGGTTTTTGCGCTGGTCTTGTTTGATATGGTGTTATTGCAGATATTCGCATAATTTTTAATCCTTAAAATATATCTATATCAGGGATATCGATTTCAGGTGTGATATCAATGTCAGGGTCGATATCAATATCAGGATCTACGTCGACGTCAGTATCTACGTCAACATCAATATCGGGATCTACGTCAATTTCTGGATCTACTTCAGGGTCAATATCGATATCCGTGTCGATATCGGGATCGTTTATAATATCTGTATCTTCAACATCTGAAGTTATTTCTTCATGTGTATCTGCTGCTTCATCTGACATATCAACAGGTTTGTCCTCGGTTTGTTCTTCAACGGCTTCGTCTTTGGTTGTTGATTTAGAAGTTTTACCTTTTATTTTTTCTGCTGCAGCTTTTGTTCCTTCAATTGCAGAACCTGTAGTAACCCCTGCAACTGCACCGTCAGCGGCGGCTGAGCCTGAGCTGTTTCCGTAAGTGCCTGGTCTTGGTGCTCCGTTTAGGTTTTCGTTATATCCGTAAGTTCCGGGTTTTGGCGCACCGTTCATTTGGTTGTTGTTTTCTGCTGCTGCGTGATAGTGTTCAATAATTACTGTTCCGCCGTTGTTGCCGCTTGGTGTGAATCTGTCACCGCCAAGAGGGTTTGTTGTGCCTTTTCCTGCTGCTTGAGCTGCTGCGTTTCTGATTACATCGTTGATTCCGCGAAATGTTGTTTGTCTTGTTGTGAAAAATGAAACTTTCATTTATTGCCTCCTTTATTACCATTTAAATATTATTTTTATGATGCCCCGCCTGTTGTAACTGCCGTAGTTACTTTTTTAACGGTTCTTTTTGTTTGTTTTGCTTTTTGGTATGCAAGCATTTTGTCGTATTCGATTTTGTATTTATCCATTGTTGATTTTAAACTGTTTTTAATTTTTGTATTATTTTGTGTTAATTTAGCATTATTTGTTTTGAGTTTTTCAAGAATTTTTTCGTATTTCGGGTTTTTGCCTTCAATGTAAATTACGTATTCAATTCCTTCTGCGAGGTATTTGTTTAATTCCGTATAATCTTGAACCTGTTTATTTATGCCGTTTTCGTAGTAGTTTTGACAGATACTGTTATATAGTGCGGTTAACTTTTCGGTTTCCTCTTTCAAATTGTCGAAAAATATACCCGTCACCATTCCGAAACCTTGTGCTACGATTCCCACAACAGGTGTTTTAGAACCTTTCGGGTTTCGGTTGTATAGGTTTGAGATTTCCATACTAAACTTTTCATTATACTGTTTTCTGATAACAGAAAGGGCGGTCATTGATTTGGCGATTTTCTTTTCTTCTTCTTTAAGCTGTTTGTATGCAGTTGTAATACCGATTTCTGTTGTCGGAGCGGATTGAATAATTGTATTGATTTTTTCAGATGTCAGAGAAAGTTCATAGGTTA
This sequence comes from uncultured Candidatus Melainabacteria bacterium, assembly GCA_947570135.1. Lineage (GTDB taxonomy): Bacteria > Cyanobacteriota > Vampirovibrionia > Gastranaerophilales > Gastranaerophilaceae > Zag111. The sequence goes on from CANOTP010000011.1 coordinate 13,407, forward strand.
ATTCTTCACGAATATCTTTTGTTCCGTAGAATCTGTAATCGTTGCTGTCATAATTTCCCGTAAATACAACTTGGGAGACTTTTTTGCTGTCAGGTTTTAACCATTTATGATATTTTTTGTAAGTCTCATTACAATCCTCAATGGTTTTACCGTTTGCTGCCTGATTCGGGTTCATTTGAAATATTTTTACAATATCTTCTCTGCCGATAAGAGCAAAGTGATGTGACGGGTAGTAACCGTCTTTATTGATGTAATTAAGGTTTGCACCTTGGTTTGCCAGTTGTTCAATTTCCTGCTTATTATTTACGTAAAATACGGAGGTTTTTCCTGATGCGTTAGGTTTATCAGGATTTGCTCCGTAAGATAACAATTTGTCAAAAAGTTTTGTGTCTCCTGATTTTAAAGCGCTAATCAGGTAGTTTCTGTAATTAGGATTGGAACCTGCGTCTAAAAGCATGTTTCTTAATTTCGGGTTATTTAATGCGTAATCAAACGGGATTTTTTTATCTTTATCAGGGATATTCGGATTAGCTTTGTATTTTAATAAAAGTTCAACAGCGTTTATGTTGTTTGTTTTCACACAGTTGTGTAAAAGAGTTGAGCCTTGCGGGGTTATAACATCAGGGTTTGCTTTGTTTGCAAGCAGTAATTCCATTGTTTTTGTACTTTTTGCGTAGTATAGCGGCGGAAGATTGTATTTATCATACATATTAGGGTTTGCACCAAGTTTTAGTAATAATTTTGAAATGTTATATTTGTTTTCCGAAATATTCTGATGAAGTACGGTTTGTTTGTTGTTATCCGTAAGATTTATGTCAGCATTGTTTTTAGAAAGCCATTGGATTGTTTGCGGGGTTGTTGTGTAGAATATCGGTGATTTACCGTATTTATCTTTGTGGTTTAGGTTTGCTTTATATTTTTTCAGAATTTCTGCGGCGTCTAAGTCATCATTTGAGATTGCCGTATACATAAGTGTTTGTGCGTTTTTATCGGGATAATCAGGTTTTGTTCCGCATTTCAAGAAAGTTTCAAGACTGTTTTTGTATTTTATTGAAAGGTTAAACGGTGTTTGATTAAATTCGTTTTCAAAATAAGGATTTGCACCGTGATTAAGTAAAAGTTTTACAAGTTTAGGGTCTGTGACGACTTTATGTAAAGGAGTGTTTTTCTGATTATCGTAAGTGTTTACGTTAACATCATACAGTAAAAACGATTCAATTAAGGGATGGTTTAATTTTGAACAGGCAATCGCGAAAGGTGTTCGTCCGCGGAAGTTTTTCAAATTCGGGTCAAGTTTTTTATATAGTAAAAATTTTGAAATCTCTAATTGATTATTTTGAGTTGATGAGTGGAGCAGTGATTCGCGCCGATTGTTTATAATATATAAATCGGGAAGTTTTTTAACCTCATCAATTTGTCCGTTTTGAATAAGTTTATCAATATCTTCAAACAAAAGATAACGTGAGGAGAAAGCAATATTATTCACACGGTTAAACCTGTTATACCCCCTGTCAAATGTAGTTTTTATAGGTGTAATAAGCATGAAAACGATATCCTTATGTTATTTTTTATAATACACGTAAATAAGAATTTTGCTATTTAAGTTAAAAAATGTAACAAATATTTAATCGTTTTTTATTTCATGTAGCAAAAATGTTTTTTCACTGATTTAATAAGATTTAACACAAGGGGGAAAATATGTTTATACATCCTATTACGGCGAGATTTACGCCAAATGTTAGCAAACACGGGTCTTTAAAACAAAACACTTACACACAAAATCCTGTATCATTTACGAGTGATTATTTTGATTATGATGAAATACTAAAAAAGAAACTTGACGCGCGCAGCGGTTGGAAAAAATTATTCGGGGCAGGTAAAAAGAAGGCAAAACAAGAAACTCAGCTTGAATTGGTAGGTTTTACAAGGGCGCAAAACAGAATTGCCGATGAGAAAGAAAAACAGATTGAGATGCAGAAAAGACTTCTTGAACAAAAAGAAGAAACCTTAAAACAAGAAAGAGAAGCAAAAAGGTTAGTTGAACGACAGCTTGAAATGGAAAAGAAAGCTAACGCGCAGGATAAGATAATTCTTGAACTTCAAGCAAAATTAGAAGCAGCTCAAAAAAGAGAAGCTGCCGCTCAAACTGATTTTGATATGCAGGCACAAAGAGTCGCAAGTATACAACGCGATCAATCAATTTTAACAAAACGAGAAAAAGGTAAAGGCTGGGATAAAGTTGCAGGACATGAAGAGTTAAAACGTCAGTTGGAAGAAGCTTTTATTAATAAAATTGCACTTGAAAAAAACGGATGTGATGTTAGTCTACCAAACGGAATTTTATTATACGGACAGCACGGAACTGGTAAAACCCGTTTTGCACAAGCATTTGCCGAACAAGCAGGATGCAGGTTTGTAGAAATAAATACAATGCAATCTGATGAAGATGTTATTGACGATTTGCATAACGAATTAAAGAAATCCAAGAAAGCTTATTTCTCACCTGAAACCCCTAAAAAACGTACAATAATCCTTCTTGACGATTTTGATTCCATTGCAAAATTAAGTAAGGACGAAGAAAGTATGCTTCAAAACAAAGGTTTTGATTTTACTGATACAAATGTCGGACAGCTTTCGGAAATCTTATCGGATTGTGCGGATAAATATAAGGCAACGATATTTATGACCACAAACCACCCGAGAAAAGTCAGCTCGGAACTTTTGAAAGAAGAATTAACACCTTATCAAATATTTTTAGGACCTCCGGGACCGTTGGATGCGTCTAAAATCTTTAAATATCATTTGAACGGATTTACCGATGAACAAATTGATTATATGAGATTGGGTAACGAAGTCGGAAAAGCTATTGAAGATGAATTAGCGTACAGCGCTCAGGGTATTGTTGATGTTGTTGATTATGCAAAAGAAAATAAACAAGGCGCTCAAGTCGCAGAACCGGATTTATTAAACGCAATTGAAAATGTCGAACCCGATATTTCAAAAGAAACATTTAACGCTTTTCTTGACGATATGATTGAGTTAAGAGCAGGGCTTGAAGGAAAAGGAGACGAATAATGAGAGTAACTGCTAATTACGATATTTATTCAAGAAATATTCAGTATAAGTATAATAATCCTTCAAATCCTTTTTTTACATCAGGCATGGATGAAGAAAAACCAAATAAAATGTCTAATAAAAAGAAATGGACTATTGCATCTTTGGGTACTGCGGTGCTCGGAGCTTTGGGGATTAAAACCATGTCAAAGAAACCTCCGAAAGTTCCTGCGACTGAAATAAAGCCCGTTGTTGAAACTGCGGTTGATGTAGTCGGAAACTTAATAAGAAAATTAAAACCTAAAAACGAAGAACTTGCACGTGAGTTTTTCCCTGTACTTGAACATAATTCACAAACCCTTAAACTGAAACAGGAGGATTACAATACAATCCTGTCAGGGATTCATAAACATAACAGAAAATATATGAAGGATGAAGGTTTCGGGGTTATCACTTCTCAAATGGGTAAAATGGAAGACTTGATTGCCTCTCCTGCTGATGATATTTTAACTCTTGTCAGGATACTTACAAAAGAAAATCAGGATATATTCACCCGTATTGTCGGGGATAGAGAAACTTTCAGGCTTGTGGATATTTCTGATATCGCAACATATTTAAAACATATTACACCTGAAAATAAGGATTATGTTTTCAATGAACTTGTTCCGCTTTTAGAACGCTATGCGAAAGAATTAAAAATTAAAACGGCAGAAAAGCATGCAAAACTTTTAAGTCAAATTACACCTGAAACCCAAGATGTAATCCCGACGGTTGCAGAGTCAAAAGTGCTTGACAGTCAGCGAATCAGTAAATATCAGGTTCTTTTGGGTGTGAATAAAGACAACAAAGATTGCGTGGCGCCGCTTATTGATAACGTCGAAACCCTCGGACTTAATCAAAACAATACGGTAAGTCTTTTAAATTCTTTGCACAATGAACAGGCGGGAGTTATCGGTGTTGTCGGTAAAAATATCGACAGGGTGAACGATATGGGGTTAAATATTGAGAAATTGTTCACGGTTTTGAAAGACGATAAGGGTGCTCAAATCTTTGATACGGTTATTGCTAATCCTCAAGGCTACAAGATTAACGAATTGATTGATTTGAAAAACTATGTCAGAAATTTAGACCCGAAAAATCTTGAATTTGTAGATAAAACATTGTTGCCAAAGCTTCTTGAGCATTCGGAGGTTTTAGGCATCCGTTATGCTGAGGAAATGGCAGAGGTTATGGGTAAACTTACTCCAAAAACCGCAGGAAGTATTGATACTGTAGCGGGTTATGCCCAAAAACTTGGAGACGGGGTTTCTTATCCTGCGCTTTTACAGGCAGTGACGGAAGAAAATCAGGGAAATCTGCCGCGGCTTATGGAAAATATAAAAAATACAGAAGTTTGGGATAATTTTATGGTAGGTCCTGAAGATTTTGCAAAACTGCTGGCAGGAGGGTAAAATGAGGATTTCTCCTATAAGAAATTATAATTTTACATCGCAGACAAGTAACAGGAAAAATATTGCGTTTAAAAGCAAGTATTCCGATTTGGTGGAAGAAATTGCACAAAAATGTCAATATGTTAAAGACCCGTCAGATTTGATTTATGAGGAACTTAACAAACATTATTTTTCTTGGGAAATAAGCGGATTAATGACTTGGGATGTTCAACGCCGTATTGAAGAATTGCGGTATGAACGCGAAATGCGGGAAGCTCGATTACGCAATATGGACACTGTTCTTAACGCAAAAGACAGAGAAATTAAAACCGAAAAAACAACTATCAGTCAGTTATCTCATGAAATAACCGAAACTCAGCGTAAAAATGCGAGAGAAAAGATTAAAATGAGCCGAATAGTTGCATCATTTGACAGAGTTGCTGAAGTAAATAAGCAATTAGAAGGAAAGTATGTTGATTTGTTTAAGTTTGAGGGTGATAAGAAGTTCCCTAACGCGATTATGGTTTCCGGCTTAAAAAGTGATGGTGAAGTTGATGATGTTTTAGATTTTTTGACGAAAAGCGGATGTAAGATTTTAAAAATCGATTTTGCTCAGATTCCTTTAGAAAGTGTTGCAAAAGAAATCAATGCTTTAGCGTCAAAAATCAAAAAAAGCGGTGAACATTCAATTCTTTATATAGAAAACTTTGACAAATACACTGTGCCGACAGAAGAAAATATGGATTTTATATCTAAATTCAAAGGGTTTTTATGCAGTTGTTCAAAAAGATGTGATACAACAATACTGGTTTTTGAAAATAATCCTAAACGTTTAGATGAAAACATTATCGGCGGACACAGGTTTGAAAAGAAAATAGATGTTTCAAATATAAAAGAAGATGTTCCGTCGGTGTTTGTTCCGAAATTTGACGGTTATACATTTGTTTACGACACGGATGAGGATTCACAAGTGGACTTGTATTTGGGGGATGCGGGGCAAAATCCTGCATTGCTCTGGGCTGATACCACATCTTACGATAAGATAAAGGTTGTCCTTGACAGGCTTGATGAAGTTAAGGCGCAGGATAGGTTCAAGTATACGAAATATTTGCAGGTTCCGTACTCATCAGGTGCGTTTGATGCGGGATTTACGGTATGTCCGTTTAGAAGAACTTATGAAGGAAATGTCATTCTTGAATGTGAAATTTAATTCTTGCGAAATCCGTAGTCAGTAGAAATTTTTCTGCCTATTGATTTGATTTTGTTTTCAATACAAGTGCGGCACTTTGTAGGGTTTTCGTTTATGCAGATTTTGTTTGGGTAAATTTCGTATTTTGCACGGTACTCGGTTGTTGTAACATTTGGCATAACAACATTTGCTCCGCTTTGGAGTGCTATAATTCTTCCGTTAGGGTTAAGTGTTTCCATAGCCGTTGTTGCGGGAATGTTAATGTTTTTTAGTATTATTCTTGTCAGTGCCATAACTTTCAGGGCTAATGTGAAATTTCCCGACTGCTCGTCGTTTAACGGGGTTTGCGGGTGCGGGATAAACGGTCCGATTCCTATCATATCGGCGTTAATTTCTTTGAAAAATAAAATATCGTTGGCAAGAGATTCTATTGTTTGATTTGGTAAGCCGACAAGGCAGCCTGTTCCGACTTCATATCCGAGTTTTTTCAAATCTTTCAGGCATCTTATACGGTTTTCAAAATCCGCGTGCGGGTGCATTTTTTCGTATAATTTTTTGTCTGTTGTTTCTATTCTTATTAAATACCTGTCAGCGCCTGCATCTTTAAAAGCTTTGTAATCCTCGAAACTTCTTTCACCGATACTTAATGTGAGAGCTGCATCAAGTTTTTTTATACCTTTAATGATTTCACACATAACTTCGGCAGAGTAAAAACTGTCTTCTCCCGATTGCAGAACAATTGTTTTGTATCCCATTTCAACAGCTTTTTGCGCATATAAAATAATATCCTCAGGAGAAATTCTGTATCTGTCGATATTTTTGTTCTCGCAGCGAAGTCCGCAATAAAGGCATTCGCGCTTACAAATGTTTGAAAACTCAATCAGACCGCGCAGGTGAACTTCATCTCCGACGTATTTTTTGCGAATCTCATCAGCATAAGAAAACAGTTCTTTATTTTGACTGTCATCTTTTAATAGTTCAATAATATCATCTCGTGTCAGGTTTTCCATTATTTAATTATATCCGTTTGATAAATTTTTGCAAAATTTTTCCTAAAGCGTAAGCAAGCGGAGAAGATAGCGGTATTGGAAACGGCGTTGCTACCCCTGCTAAAATTCCCGGAAGATGTCTGTTAGTTTGACGGATAAAACTTGTTCCTTGGGTTTTTGCACTTCTGAATATCCCAAAATCCTGGGTTCTTGAGAGCCTGCGGGCTGACCTGTAACCGTTAGCAATATCAGATGGCAGCTTACGACATCTTGCAACTTCTATTGCCGCAACTTTGCCTTGTCTTAATCCGTATGAAATTATTCTACCAACCAATGACATATTTTTACCTGTCCTACCTGTATATATAAAAACATTTCGTTTTGAAAAATTGCTTAATCTTTACACTTTTTATATGATTACACAAAACACGTTTTTTTGCTATACTCTCGGTATGAATAATACGTTTAAAATAATTTTATTTGCTATAGCATTTTTGGCAGTTTTATGTCTTGGCATTTTTGGTTTAACAAGATTAAAAGTAGATGATTTCCATAAGGCTGCCGTTATATTTGTGGTTGACTCTTCTGCTTCTAATATGAAGAATTTACCTGCCGAGAAAATGCTTATAAGACAATTATGCTCAATGCTTGACCCTGAAGATCATATAAAGATTTTAAGAGTATCCGAGGAGTCATACATTATTTATGAGGGTTCTCCTCAGTCAAGTTCTGATGTGCGTAAGGCTATGGAAAAATTTACTCAATACGATGCCAAAGAATTTGGTACTGCTTACGGATTGGCGTTAAAAAAAGCGTTTAATCATGCTCAGAATATGAACAAAGAAGGGTATATTCCTGCTGTTGTTGTTATAGGTGATTTGGAAAACGAAGGCGCTATTGAAAAACAAATTGATTGGGATACTCTGCCGTCAGAGGTTTCAAATGTTCAAAACCAATCACAGGATTTTGTGATGATGTTTTTGTACGCAGCACCTGAAAAATTGGATTTGGTTAAAGAAAAGCTAGGACCTGTATTGGGCGAAACAAAGCTTGTTTTAGGAAATGAGGCAACAACAAGTAAATCTCTAAGACGTTTCTTGAACGCAATCGGAAGGTAATTATGCAAGTAACAGTTAAATGCGGAAGTTCTATAAAAGATTTTAACGACAAATCTACTATTACTGTCGGCTCCACGCCGGAGTGTGATTTTGTTGCGCCGGAATTAGGAACATCTGTTTTAAAACTTGTTTATTCATCAAAATATAATAACTATGTTTTGGTAAATTCGTCAAATAATAAGGATATATTGTTTAATAATAAAACTTTTTCAAAAATTCTTGTAACACCGAAGTTTACTTTAACTGCAGGTTTTATTCAGTCTCCGATTGAGGTAACTTTGCAGGTAAAAGTTCCGTCAGGAACGGTTCAGGAGGAAAATACAATAAATAATACGACAGCAGGCGCTAAAGATGTTTTTAACAGTGATGTTGAAAAACACAGGATTGCTATTATAAAAGAAATCGGGCATAAAATCGTTGAATTGAAAAACGGTTTAAAATCTGCTAATCGCGTAACTATATTTTTGTATTTTTCAATGATTATTCTGTCTGTTGTATCGGCATTCGGTATTACGAATTATTTGTTCGGGTTTAAGATAGATAATTCATCTTCTGTTTTAAACCTTTCAACAAATCCTGTTATTCTTGCTTGTATATCCGTAATGATTGCGGCGGTTTCATTTGCTATGAAATCAGGTGTTTACTCGTTTTTAGATATCAATAAAAACAAAAGACTCGGTGATACTGATATTATGCAAAGAGTTGTTATAATGATTTGCTCGGTATTTATGCTTGTTGTATATGTATTAAACCTGCTTTACTATAAATCAATCCCGGGATTTTTTGCAACGTCTTTATTTATCTCATTGTTGTTTGTTGGAGCTTTGGCTGCGGTGACTGTTTCTGTAGGGTATTTGGAATTCCAAATGAAAAACGACAGACAAACTTTAACTAATTGCGAGTATCGTGAAGACTTTGAATCCGTTATGAAATCTTACAGAAGACTTATCGGAACTTATATCAATAATTTAAGTACAAACAGAATAAATACGGTTAAAAGTAATTTGGTAAATAATCAGCTAAAAGCCGTATTGGAAACCTTTGTCGGATTGCTGACTGCGCCGTTCCTGGCTTACGGTGTTTCAAATACATTGGCATCTTGTTTTCCTGAGGCGGCTAACTGGGTCAGAATTTCAGGGTTAAGATTTTCTCCGATATTTTTGACTCTTGCAACATTTTTGATAATCTTTGCATTTTTCTCTTTTATAAGAGCGTTTGCTATCGGTAAACAAATTAAGGGGTCTGAAATTATAAAATTTGACGGGTTCCATGATTACAACAGCCACGGTGTAACTATTCTCGGGATTGATTCTATGAGAAGTCTGGAACGTGAAAAAACCGTTGTTATGTTTATAGCTTGTTTTATTATTCTTATTGAATTTACAATGAACGTATCATACTTTATTACAGAAATCGGCGGTGATATTCAAGGTATGTTCTTGAGTTTTGTCACAGCACTTGTTCCGACCGCTTTGCTTATCGCAGAAACCCACATGTTAAGTGATACGATGTTTAAGATTCACAATTACAACGATTTGTTATCAACTTTGGATTAGTATTTTATGAATAAAAATGCTTTAATTATCGGAATATTGATTTTTGTCTTTGTGACAGTGTTTGCGCTGACTCTTGATAATTCTTCAACTAAGCGTGTTCAAATTTCAGCCCGAGATGTTGCGATGAATAATGATTCATCAAGTACTCTTGGTGGTAAAGATGTTAAGGTTAATTTGGAACAGTCAAATTTCACAAGTACAAATATTAACACTGAAAATAAAGATGTAAATATCAATACGTCTTCAAATATCAATAGCAGTGATGTGAGTTTTAGCGGGTCTGATACTGGGTTTTCGGGACAAAAAAGTAATATAAATTATAAAAACGTTGATATGTTAGAAGTTGATGCCGCATTAGAAGCTGCCAATAATATTTCAACACAAAAAATTGAAACCTCACTTCCGCCGCGCAGATATATGTATAAAAATATCGACTGGAATACTTGGAAAAGTAATTTCGTTAACCAAATCTTAGAAGACAGTTTGAATATTCATGAACTTGACAGATATAATGAAGGTGATTGGTTGTCTTATTCGTTCAATGTTGATGTTGAAGGCAGAATAAGTAATATTGTTGTAAAATCTTTTGCGCTGAGCCAATCTGATAAAGACAAAGTTGCAAGGCTTATAAAAAGTTATGAAAGAACAGATATTACATTGTTCCCGCCAAATACAAAGAAGAAAACAGCAAGAGTGTTTGCGGTTATGATGCTTTCAGATACTACCCAAAAATCTAATCCTAACGATTTTCACGATTTTGAACGCGTAAAAATCCAATATTAAGGCAGAAATTTATGCAAAAAGAAGAGATAAAAACTTTATTTGACTATGATAAAAGTGCGATTGTTGATAATAACATATCATCTGAGTTGCTTGCTGAATTTGACGATTATATTTTGAGTTTGGCGGATTCTATTTCAGAGGAAGCTTTTTCTGTTTATAAAAAGTTTGTTGATATGAAACAAGATGCGCCTGAATCAATGAAAAAGAATCTTTTTTCAACCTTACTTAATTATACGGGCGAAAAAATATCTCAAAAATATTACGCAGATGCCCTGTTTTTGTATAGGTTTTTATCAGTTAAATCCGTATTTTTGTCTGATGCTTACGCTAAAATCAGTGAAACATTATTACATTCAGGCAATCGTGATTTGTCGCTTAAATTCTTAAAATTATACGAAAAAAAAGAAACAAATAAGCCGCTAAAATTTCTTACACTTGCTAATTTTTATAATCTTGAATTAAAGGATTACAAAACAGCTATTAAGTATTATGAAAAATATCTTCAAATAGATGAAACAAAACCCGTAATTTATACGATTACTGCAAGTTTGTACGCAAAACTTTACGGAGATTTAAGTTTAAAAGACCAGATATATTATTTTACAAAATCTTATAATCTTCGCTCAAATGATAAACTTTCAATTCAAGGTTTGGCGTTTTGTTATGAAAAACTTGGAGACAATGTTAATGCCAAATATTTTTACCAAGAACTTATAGAAAAATGTAATCCGACACCTACCGATTATTATAACTACGGCGCGTTTTTAATAAGCTGTGGTGATTTTTTAAAGGGTCACAAATATTTTACCTACAGGTTTTTGATAGATGATAAGAATTTTGAGTACCCGCTAAGTTTTGATATTGATAGAAAGTGGGATTTCAAGCAGGATATATCGGATAAAATCTTATTGGTTCATTATGAACAAGGGTTTGGTGATACTTTTATGTATTGCAGGTTTGTTCCTCAGCTTAAAAATTTGGCAAAAAAAGTTATCTTTGTTGTGCAGGAAAACCTTTTAGATTTAATAAAAAATTCAGGTATAATTTCTGACGGAATTGAGGTTGTATCAAGTTTAGAAAATGTTGATTATGATGTTCACATGGCATTGTTAGATACTCCATTTGCGCTGAAAATCACAACCGATTCAATACCTTACAAAAACGGTTATCTTGAAGTTGATGAAGATAAAATTAAAACTTACGCTCAAAAATACCTGAAAGAATCTCCAAATCTAAAAGTCGGTATAGCCTACCACGGTGACAAAAATGCTAATTATAACGGCAGAGATATTGATTTTGTAAGGTTTAAAACCTTATTGAATCTGGGAAATGTTGATTTTTACTCGCTTCAATGCGACACCGAAGAGGAAGAGGGGATAATCAATCTTGGGAAAACATTTAATGATTTTACCGATACTGCTTGTGCCATAAAAAATATGGATATCGTGATTTCAACAGATAATGTAATTCTTAACCTGTCTGGAGCTCTTGGTGTTAAGACTTTTGGAATGTTTAACAGGTATACAAACTTCCGCTGGTACAAAACTTCAGGTTCAAATGTAGGTTGGTATGATTCTGTTGAACCGATTCAGGTCGAAGAAAATAACTGTTGGAGTGATGTGTTTTCGTCAATTGTTAATAAACTTAGCAAATATACTGCCCTAACAGCTAATAAATAATTGTGTTTGATTCCTTTTTGTGGTATTGATATACCTGTATAGTTTGTATGATTGGAGTCAGGATGAAAAAACTGTTAGCGGGATTATTATTTGTTATATTGACGTGTGGTGCGGTTAGCGCCTTTGAGATAGATGAAATTTACACAAGCGAAAAAGCTGCATATAATCTTGAAACAGGCAAATGGAGTAGAGTTGTTCCAACATTTAGACCTTCCTGGATGAAAGAAGAAGATGTTGAAGAAGAAACAGAGGTTGATCCGTCAATTGTTCTTACAAAAAGAACTTCAACAGGTACGGGAAGCTATTCACTTTATTTTGATGAAAATAATAAGTTAGTGGCTGCATTGTGTTCAAATTTTGAGTTTGTCCATAAAGGAAGGCTGATTACTGTTGATAATGCCAATCTAAAATACTATGAACTGATTTACGAGGATGAACAATTTAAAGAGGTTCCGCTATCTGATTCTCAATTGAAAGAGATTTTTGATGAGGCGCAAATTGTAAAAATTTCAGAGTTCAATAACGATAAATATACAACAACAAAGAATTTTTTCGGTATAAAAAGGATTTTACTTGTAAACGATACCGACAGGAGTTTCTATAAGTATTCTTACAAGCCTCCTAAAGTTCAGCAAACAGATGTGAAAGGTTATATTACAACTCCAAAGTATGAAAAAATTATCTATTCACATTACGGGGATAAGAACGGTGCGCTTGAAATAAATGTCAAACGTAAATAATTTCTTATTGACATCAAATTTCTGACGTAATATTATTAAACCAAGTAAGGAGCTTTTTAAAATGGAAGAGTCAAGAATAATATTGTGCCCATACTGTAATGCTGAAATATATTCAGATGCAAAAAAATGCAAACATTGCGGGGAATGGGTTAATAAAGAAGGCGAAACTCTTCCTGATGATATAAAGCACTTTAACTGGGGTGCATTTTTACTTAACTGGATATGGGGAATAATGCACGGAAAGTATATAACACTTGTTTATTTTCTTGCGTGTTTAATTCCTGTAATCGGACCGCTTGCCATATCAATATGGTTCGGACTTGTCGGGAACAAATGGGCGTGGAACGCTAAAAATTGGGAAAGTATAGAAGAATTTAACCAAACTCAGCGAAATTGGGTAAAATTATGGATAATTCTTTTTGTTCTTGGTTTAATAATAAGTGCTAAGATATTTTTAATTTTATTTTTGATCTCAAATATAAATGTATAAGAATAATGCCGATATAGCTCAGTTGGTAGAGCAACTCATTCGTAATGAGTAGGTCAGGGGTTCAAGTCCCCTTATCGGCTTTTCTGTAACTAATTGTTCTTTATCAGGAGTTTTCGCTCGTATTTTTTAGGATTATTGAGTTTTTTCTTTCTGGATTAATTCCTGGGGTGTCAAAAGAAGTATTGCAGACTGGTATTTATTTAATATAATGATTTTTCTCTTATGACTTGTTGTTATTTTGTTACGGTTGCTAAATTAAATGCCCATTCAGGCATACCTAAATCTATCTGTACCTGTTTAAATTCAGGAGAATATTGCTATATTCTGTTCTGTCATAAGTCGTTCTTTTGCTGTAGGAAATGACGGCGCAGTCGGTATTGTTGGAGTATTTAGTTTCTGTCAAATATAGCGTACATTTCTGCCTGTTTCTCTGCCAGAAGCGTCATAAGTTACTTCGGTTATGGTATATTCTTTTTCTTTTGGTGGTCGGTTTGAGAAATCCGAATGGTCGACTTTGATTACATTTTCATTTAAAACTGTAAATATTGCTTTTGTTTACGGTCGTTGCTGTCATATTTGATTTCTACATTAGAAGTTAAAGTTCCGTTTTTGTTGGTGCAAGTTTGTTTAATTATACATCCTGCATCATTTTTTACGGTATTTCGTGTAATTCCGTTATTTTCTTTAACTTTTTGTAATATTTATAAAAAATGTAGCAAAAAATATGTTATTTTTGTATTATAAAAAATGTAGATAAAAGTTAGGATGGTTTTTAATATGATTAAACTTCAAAATTTACCTCAATTGGTAGCTCTTAATTATACACCGCAAGCCGTATCACAAAGAAATGTTGCAATAAACAGTAATCTTGAACGCTCGCCGCAATGTGACTGTGTAAGCTTTACGGGTAAAAAAGAAGAACCTGAGGAACTTTTACCTATTGTTGAGGTAAGTGATGATGATATTGTTGTAATTCCTGATGAAGATGTTGAAGTTGTTGATGACAGCGCATACATTTATGATTTAGATCTGGCAGAAGAAAATAAACGTCAGCTAGAAGCTGAGGAAGAAGAAGAACGCCGCAGACGCGATGAAGACGAGCAATTTAATAATGATATTTTTATTTATGGCGTATTTGTTCCTGAGATGATTGTTGAAGATGAAATCATTGCAAGAGATGCGGTTTTGAATGATATGACTGATGATACTGTAAATCCTGCAGAAGATGATTCTTACTCTCAAAATGACGATTTCTCATCATTTAATGATAGTTTTAACGACTTTGACGATTACGGATTTTAGTTAAATTTTCTGCTTTTTGCTTTTACATCATGTTTTTTGTAGAATAATCATGCTGTAGCAGTTAAGAAGGAGAAAACTTATGAAAAAATCAATTAAAGACCTTGGAGATATCAAAGGTAAACGCGCTCTAATCAGAGTAGATGTTAATGTGCCTTTGGACGCAGACAAAAATGTAACTGATGATACACGTATTCAGGCAATTTTACCTACAGTAAACTTCTTGAAAGAAAAAGGTGCTAAAATTATTTTAATGGCACACTTAGGCAGACCAAAAGGTGAATGGAACCCTGAATTTACATTAGAACCTGTAGCAAAATATATGTCAAAAGTTTTAGGTGAAGATGTATTATTTGTTAAATCACCTGTTGGTGAAGGTGCTGATAAAGAATTAGAAGCTTTAGAAGACGGTAAAGTAGCATTATTGGAAAATATTCGTTACTACAAAGCAGAAGAAGCTAAAGATGATGATATGACATTTGCAACAGAACTTGCTAAATTAGGTGATTTTTATGTGAATGATGCGTTTGGTGCAGCTCACAGAAAACACACTTCAACAGCTAAGGTTGCTCATATCTTAAAACCTGCTGTAGCAGGCTTGTTAATGGAAAAAGAAATCAGATGCTTATCTCAAGCTCTTGATAATCCGACAAGACCATTCACTGCTGTTGTTGGCGGAGCTAAAGTTTCTTCTAAAATTGGTGTTTTGGAAAACTTAATTGATAAAGTTGATAACCTGATTATTGGTGGCGGCATGGCTTATACATTTGTTAAAGCTAACGGCGGAAAAATCGGTAACTCAATTTGCGAAGATGATCAATTGGAAGTTGCAAAAGCTATTGAAGCTAAAGCAGCAGCTAAAGGCGTAAAACTTGTTATGGCAACAGATGTTTTGGTTACTGATGATTTCTCAGGAAATGGAACAAACAAATTTGTTAAAATTAACGAAATTCCTGACGGATTTGAAGGTGTAGATGCAGGTCCTGATTCAAGAAAAGCCTTTGCTGAAGTATTAAAATCTTCAAAAACAATTCTTATGAACGGTCCTGTAGGAGCTTTTGAAAATCCTAAATTTGCTGAAGGTACAAAAGCTGTATTGGAAGCAATAGTAGAAGCTACCAAAAACGGTGCTGTTTCTGTTATCGGTGGCGGAGATTCAGTCTCTGCTGCGAAGAAATTCTGTAAAGCAGAAGACTTTACTCACGTTTCAACAGGCGGCGGTGCTTCATTAGAATTTATCGAAGGTAAAGTTTTACCTGGTGTTGCAGCTTTAGATGAAGCTTAGAGCTAAATATTTATAATACAAAAAAGACAGAACTTAAGTTCTGTCTTTTTTGTTAGCAAAAATTATTTTGTTCGGGTTTCATACATGTAATAAAGGAGAAATAATGCAAATAAATTTTACAGGTATAAAAAATGTCGGTTATAATTGTGATTTCCTGTATCCGACTTATGAACAAGACGGACAACTGGTTTATAACTCTGATGATTATGCTGATATGAATGTTATAAATATGCAGTTAACGGATGATTTTAACGGAAAAGATTTGTCTGCGTATAAAGATGCTGTCGGAACTTCTGATGTTGAGAATAAACGGCATCCGATAGTGCCGAATTTTATACACTTAGCTGTTTTAAAAGGGGAGTTGCCTACTGATAAAGATACTTATTTCTTTTTAAACGGTTCCAAGTTGGAAGTTAATGATCAAAATATGACTATTTTCTCATTTTTGGCTAAAACTTTGAAGAAATTAAAAGAACAATCGCTTGACAGATTCTTTGTAGATAAGGATTATTTGTTCGGACCTGATGTTTCTCAATCTATAAAATTGGGACAAGATCTCAGAGATGATTACGAAGACGACTTAGAATGTTATACGGAACTTTCTAAGCTTCATTATAACGAACACGCCAGAAACGGTGCTGCCAAAATGTTTGAACTTCTTGAAAATAAAATCTATGAATATTTGGATATTTAATTGACCGATATTTGATTTAATGTTTTAATTAGTGTATGAATTATATATTCTATTTTTTGGTAGTATTTTCAATAATAATAGGGGCAATAAACGGTCGCTTGCAGGATGTAATTAATGCTGTAATGTCAGGTGCCGAGTTATCAGTGAAGATTGTAATATCTTTAATCGGTATAATGGCTTTTTGGCTCGGAATTATGAGAGTTGCCGAGAAATCAGGATTAATAAAGTTTATTTCAAGGCTTTTGCGACCGATAACAAAGGTTTTATTTAACGAATTACCGTTTGATTCTCCTGCTGTTGGTGATATTGCAATGAATTTTACGGCAAACGCTTTTGGGTTGGCAAATGCGGCGACACCGTTCGGGGTTCGTGCAATGGAAGAGATGCAGGCGGTAAATGATAAAAAAGATACCGCATCAAATTCTATGTGTTTGTTTTTAGGGATGAATACGGCAGGGTTTCAGTTGATACCGACAACGGTTTTGGCTGTATTGGTTGCAATCGGTTATAAAAATCCGACAGAAATTATCGCACCTACTCTTTTGGTTACGTTGATTGCGTTTGTTTCGGCAGTTTTAATGGCAAAGTTGGCACAATATCTTGCAGGAAGGAGTAAAGTTAATGACAAAACTCCTTAATTTGATTTCACTTTGGGCTTTGCCTGTAATCTTGTTGACTGTTTTAACCTGCGGAATTGTAAAAAAAGTTCCTGTTTATGAAGAGTTCACACAAGGTGCAAAACGCGGGGTTAAGGTTTCGTTTAAGATTTTACCTTACCTGATTGCAATAATTGTCGGGATTTCAATGCTCAGGGCAAGTGGTGCAATTGAAATGTTTGCACAATTTCTTGCTCCGATTTTGACAAAATTCAATATTCCGTCTGATACGTTACCTCTTATGATTGTGCGTTCACTTTCAGGCTCGGGAGCTATGGGGGTATTTTCCGATATTGCAAACGCAGCAGGGCCTGATGCTTATTCAACAAAGCTTGCTGCGGTGATGCTTGGAAGCAGTGAAACAACGTTTTATGTTTTGGCGGTTTATTTTGGAGCTGTCGGGATTAAGAAGTTTAGATACGCGCTTGTAATAGGGCTTTTGGCTGATTTTATCGGAATTGTTGCAGCAATTTCGGTGTGTAACCTGATGTTTGCATAGCGTCAATCCAACTTTGTGTGTATTCTGATATTTCGTTTTGTACAATTTTGCGTACAACTATTGCGTAATTTATATTAATACAGTCGATTTTTTTAATCTCTTCAATTTTATAAGCCCTGCTTCCGCAGTTTCTGCAAAATCCGTCTTCCGTGACAACTTCGTCATTACGAATTGTCGCCCGCTGTTTGATGCCGCAGCACGCACAGCGGGCTATATACCAATGATTTTCTACTAATTCTCCGCAATCAGGACAATATGCGATGTCATCTTCTAAGGGTACATTCGGGTGTGTACATTTTTTATTAAATTTGAAAATATCACTCCATTGCATACCTTTTTTATAATGATGAGGTTATTTATGTCAAGTTTTTAGTACCAAGAATTAATACAAATATTTGCGTTTTCTTCTAAATCAGGATCACCTTTAGAAATTTTATTAACAAGAATATTGTTTTTGCGATTAATTAGTTTTTCAACTTCAAGTGACAAACTTTCTGCTCTTTGATTGTTTGAATCAGATAATACTTCATATCTTTTTGCCATTTCCAAGTCTCCACGTTCTCTGAATTGTGCAGCTTTTGACTTGTTATGTTCAGATAAACCGTGTAAATGTTCAATTTCCTTTTTTAAATTGAAAATTTGAGTATTCATTTTATCTTCTGTTTTTAAACTTTTAAAAAGTCTGACCAATTTTTTAGCGATGTCGTTATCTGATAAATTTTCCATCATTTTATCAAAACCACTTATAAGAAATTGGAAGTTTTCATTAGGATTGTTTCTTGTTTTTTCTCTTAAAAATATCTGAGCACTGCCAAGATTGTCTTCCGGCGGTAGTATAATAAGTTTTTCTTGAGGGTATCTTACTGTTTTTTGTGAGAATAGTTCTTGGATATTTGCTAATCTTTTACCGTTTTTTACGGCAGTTCTTACATCAAGATGAGCACCAAAGGATGTTTGCGGGTTGTTGTTTAAATTGCTAATCATAAATATTAATTACCTCCACTGGCTATAAACCTTATGAAATATTATTTTGCTATATTTGTAAAGTAATGTAACAGAAAATCTTACTTGTGAAATTAGAATGTTTTTAAATACTTTATATAATCAAGAGAGATAAAAATAAGAGGACAAGAGTTATGGCTATTGCAAATTTACACGAAAAGTTGTTATTTTACACACAACAAAAAAGCAGAATATCAATGGCATTATCAGATGTTCAGATGAAACAGTTATCTGCAACAAAAACGCAGGCTGTTAAAAATATGGAATACCAAGAGAAATTGAGTGCATTATATTATGATGAAGAATACGGTTTTGGTACTGATGAGTATTCGGAAATGCTTATAATGCTTCAAAATGAACACGAGTTTGAAATGGGTAATATAACTGCTTGGGAATCTGAGCTTGAGTTACAAAAAGAAAACTTAGAAACTCAATTAAACGAAATTCAAGGCTATGAAAGCTCATGGCAGAAATTGCTTGGAACATGTATTAAAAACGACTTCAGCTACGGCGGAGGCGGAGGAAAATAGAACAAAAAAGGACCCGAAAGCTTTGCTTTCGGGTCCTTTTTTTATTAATCCTAAACCTATGCTTTAGCACCTGATTTAGAGATGATTTCTTCTTCGATATTTCTTGGAACTTGTTCATAGCATTTAAATTCCATAGAGAAAGTACCGCGGCCTTGAGTGTTAGAACGTAAGTCAGTAGCATAACCGAACATATTTGCAAGAGGAACTAAAGCTCTTACAATTACGTTGCCGGTGTTACCCATAGGTTCTTGACCTTCAACTCTACCACGTCTTCTTGAGATATCACCGATGATAGTACCTGTAAATTCGTCAGGAATTTCGATTTCAACTTTCATCATAGGTTCTAAGATACAAGGTTGAGCTTTTTTAGTACCTTCTTTGATTGCCATAGAACCGGCAATTTTGAACGCCATTTCAGAAGAGTCGACTTCGTGGTATGATCCGTCGTAAAGTTCAACTTTAACGTCAATCATCGGATATCCTGCTAAGATACCGCCTTCAAGAGCTTCTTCCATACCTTTTCTTGCAGGTTCGATGTATTCTTTAGGAATAGCACCACCGACGATTTTGTTTTCGAATACGAATCCTGCATTTTCTTCAGCAGGAGAGATTCTGATTTTAACGTGACCGTATTGACCTTTACCACCTGATTGACGAGCGAATTTAGAGTCTTGATCAGCGTTTCCGCGGATAGTTTCACGGTAAGCAACCTGAGGTTTACCAATGTTAGCTTCAACTTTGAATTCTCTTAACATACGGTCAACAATGATATCAAGGTGAAGTTCACCCATACCTGAGATAATTGTTTGACCTGTTTCTTCATCAGATTTAACTCGGAAAGAAGGATCTTCTTCTGCAAGTTTTTGAAGAGCGATGCCCATTTTATCCTGGTCAGCTTTTGTTTTCGGTTCAATAGCAACAGAGATAACAGGTTCAGGGAAAGTCATTCTTTCTAAGATAATAGGTGCTTTTTCGTCACATAATGTGTCACCTGTTGTAGTATCTTTTAATCCAACAGCAGCACAGATGTCGCCTGCGTAAACTTCTGATTCTTCTTGTCTTTGATCAGCGTACATACGAACCAATCTTGAGATACGTTCTTTTTTACCGTTAGTTGAGTTTAGAACGTAAGAACCTGAGGTGATAATACCAGAATATACTCTTAAGAAAGTTAAACGACCAACGAACGGGTCTGTCATAACTTTGAATGATAAAGCTGAGAACGGTTCAGTATCAGAAGAATGACGTTCTGTTTTAGTACCGTCTTCCAATTCACCTTCAATAGCTTTAACATCAACAGGTGATGGCATATAGTCAACAACGTTGTTTAACAATAATTGAACACCTTTATTTTTGAATGCTGTACCGCAGCAAACAGGAACGATTTTGTTATCGCAAACTGCTTTTCTTAATACTGCTTTTAATTCCTCAACTGTGATTGAATCAGGATCTTCGAAGAATTTTTCCATTAAAGTGTCATCTTCAGATGCGATAGCTTCAACCATAGCATCGTGGTATTCTTTAGCTTTTTCAGCCATATCCGCAGGAATATCTTCTTCTCTGATATCTGTACCTAAATCGTTAGTATAAATTTCGGCTTTCATAGTCATTAAGTCGATTAAGCCTGTAAATTTATCTTCAGCACCGATAGGTAATTGGATAGGAACAGCATTAGCACCTAATCTGTTTTTGATTTGGTCAACTACACGATAGAAATCAGCACCTGTTCTGTCCATTTTGTTAACGAAAACCATACGAGGAACTTCGTAACGGTTTGCTTGACGCCAAACTGTTTCAGATTGAGATTGAACACCGCCGACAGCACAAAATACTGCAACAACACCGTCTAATACACGAAGAGAACGTTCAACTTCGATTGTAAAGTCAACGTGGCCCGGGGTGTCGATGATGTTGATTTGGTGATCTTTCCAAGAAGCTGTTACTGCTGCTGATTGGATTGTAATACCGCGTTCTTTTTCTTGTTCCATAAAGTCTGTTACAGCTGCACCATCGTGAGTTTCACCGATTTTGTGAGTTTTACCGGTGTAAAACAAGATACGTTCTGTTGTAGTTGTTTTACCTGCGTCGATGTGGGCTGCAATACCAATGTTTCTGATTTTTTCCAATGGAGTTTTTCTAGCCATTTTTTCTTTTTCCTTTTTATTTATATGTGTACATCGCTATTTTATATTTAGCCTCACATTAATTATTTCATAAACATGATATTTTTCAAATATAATTGCTATAAAATTAAGATGTGTTATTATATTATTGGAATTAGCAAGGAGCTTTTTATGGAATTAAAAGAATTAAGAAATACAAACGAATTGGTTGACTTATTCTGTACAATGGCAGAAATCCCGTCACCGTCGCTAAAAGAAGAAAAAATTATTGAATGGATTTGTGATTATTGTAAGCAGAACGGATTAAAATATGATACAGATGATTACAAAAATATTTATATAACCGTTGATGCTACAGATGATACTAAAGAATCAGTTTTATTATCTTCGCATATGGACGTAATCGGAGATGATTCACCGATTGAAGTACGCTTGGAAGGTGATTTGATTAAGGCAAACGATAGAACTTTAGGTGCTGATGATAAAGCAGGGATTGCAAATGCTCTTTATTTTGCAAAAGAGTTAAATAAAAGAACCGATTTAAAACATGGCGGGTTAGAGATTTTGTTTACAAGAGATGAAGAAAGCGGCATGACAGGTATTAAAAATGCTGATTTTTCAAGATTAAAATCAAAATATGTTCTGGTTTTAGATAGTGATGCTTTGGGTCAATGTTTAATCGCAGGTGCAAGTTATGTAACAGCAGATTTAAGAGTAAAAGCTTTTAAAGGCGGTCATTCGGGAAATGATATCGGAGATAATACAAGAGAAAATGCTGCAAAACTTATAGCGGATTTGGTTTCGGTAATGCCGCAAGGTGTGTTTTATTCAGAGGATGGTCAGGTTGTTACATCTTGTAATTTAGGCGGAATCGCTGCAGGTGATGTTAATGTTACAAACATTATAAATACTGATGCACGTGCAACTTATTCTATCAGAAGTTCAAATAAAGAAAAAGAAAATGAACTTATTGAATCTATGGAGTACGCAGTTGAAGTATTTAATAAGGAATATGATGAGGATGTTGCAAGGGCAGAAATTATTTTTACCGAAAAAATGCCTATGTTTGAAAAAAATGAAGATGAATATCTTCCTATTTTGTTTGAAGCGGTAGCAAGAAAAGTCGGGATAGAACCTGAAATTTCAACATTTCACGCAGGTGCAGAAACCCATATTTATGCAAACAGAGTTAATGCTAAGGGTGAAAAATTCTCACCATACCTGCTTGGACTTGCAACGGTTTGCAATATGCACTCTGATAAAGAATACGTTGATTACAAAACAATGCTCAAAGGGCAGGAAATTTTAAAAGAGTTGTTTGAAGCTTATAACAAATAATTATTTAAAAAACCCTCTCAATTTGAGAGGGTTTTAATTTATGATTTTAATATGGTTTCGTATTTTTGTAAATTATCAATGATTTCTTGAATATTTTCAGGGTTACTTGGCGATATTTCATTGTCGCTTAATCCTTGATTGTGGGCTTTTTTAATGTTCTCCCAATCGGATTTTGCCTGTACTGCTATTTTTAGAATTTCGGGCATATTTATTGCTGTCGGATTTTCGCTTGCAAGATTTTCGTAGTATGTGTCTTCGTAATCCTTGTTTAGACGAAGTTTCCAGTTTGTGTTATTTTCTTCTCCCGCAATGTTGTATCGTTTATCTATTCCGAAAAAGTCGGCAAATGATATTTGAACTTTTTTGCAGGTTAAAAATAGTTCCGCAAATTTTGCTTTAACTCTTTCCATATCGTTTTTGTCGATTTTTTCACAGAATGCGTTGCGCTGTTCTGCTCTTTTAGGGTTTGAGTTTAATAATCCCGCAAGATAAAAAATATTCCAGGCATCGTTGTGTCTTATCCAATCTTGTTTTAACATTGTATTTGCGGGTGTTGAATCGTGTGAGCCGACTAAGCCCCAGTTCTCTGTATTCTTGAGTTTTTCTCCGCGCATATATTCAAGCTGGGTTATACCCGGTAAGTTATGCTGCTTGTGATAAATTTCTTCAAATGTCGGAGTTTCCGTAACCAAGTCTTCCCATACGGGATCATTTTGGTTAAGTCCGTGTTCTTCAAGTGTCGGTAAAATTATTTCATCCAAAACTCGTTTATAATTGCCGTTTGTATCAATATTTGGAATATTTGAAATGTTATCACCTTTAAATTGACTTAAATCAATACTTTCACCTACAACTTTAATGGAATTTTCAGCATAAATATACGGGTCGATTAATCCTAAAGCGTGGTCAATACGTACATTTTCACAATCTTCCAACGCATCGTCAAGTTTTTTCTTTAAGTATTTCCCTGCATCTCCCAAGCTTCCGTCAGGATTAAATAATTTGTCAGGATTAAGTAAAGGGATTTCCCATAATTGCGGACCGTATTTACCACCGTAAGGACAGCCCATTTTATAATCTTTCAGAAATAAATCCTGATTTGCCCATTCATCCGATCTTGAAAATCCGACAAGTAAATCATTTATGTATTTAAAATCCAAATCTTTGCGGAAGTTTTTGTTTTCTTTTATTTGTTTATCAACAAGAAATTGTGAGAATATATAGCTTTCAAAGTCCGCTTTATTTCTTGTTGTGATTTTTTTGTAACGGGAAATTGCTTCATTGTTGCCGGCTTCCAGGTCTTTAATTAAATTACGGTCAATATCATCCCATTTTTGGAAATTATTTGTCGCGTACATTTTTGATAAAACGTCAAATAATGCGTCTTTATAAACTTCATTACCTTTTTTCTTTTTAAATTCATTAAATTCTTCGTTTAATCTGATTGCATTGGGATCGTTTTCTTCCAATTTTTGTTTAAAGTTTTCGTTTGCAATTTTTATTAAATATTTGTGATTTGCAAATGCGTCTTGGAAAAGTGATTCCGAATAATTTTTATCGTTTTTTTGAGGTTCGTTTGCGACAGCTTTTATATCATCTTTATTTAAAATATTTGCAAAATTTTTAGTTGTTAATTGTTCAAAATCCAAAAATAAATTATTTCTGGTCGATATTGTTGATAAATATGGTGAGCGGTGTTGGGCATCACGAATTACACCGATTGGTCCTAATTGGTTTGAATTAAAGCCGTGCAGGATTTCAAACGGGATAAGTTGAGCTGCAACATTACCAAAAGGTGAACCGACACCCGTATCATGTTTTGATTCAGGGTAACTTGTGCCGTGAAGAATCATTGCAACTTCTTTTGTTCCTAAATAGTCAAGTGCAGGTTTTATTGCATTATTTTGGTAATCAAATTCTTCTGATTTTGTTAATTTTCGTTCAAACCCGATGTTTCTTTCATTTACTGAATTAATTCCGTAAATTCGCATTGAATATCCCTTTTATTTTACTTAACTCTTTTACTTATAGTATTACAAAGTTGAAAAATAAAAAATTTTATTATACTTTTGTTACAAATTTATATAAATTGTGATTTTTCTAGTAAAATAAGTATATTGTTTATTATTGGAGTTAGGTTAGGGGTAAAAATATGAAATATGAAAATGTACTTACCTTATTGGAAGAAATTACCATTCATAACGGAGAAAAGGTTTCTTTGGGTATTAAGACAAAATGGGGTTGGAACGAGTTTACCTACAAAGGTTTAGGTCTATTGTCAAGACGCTTGGGAGCTTACCTTATTGATGAATTACAAGTTCAAAGAGGTGATAGATTAGTTATTTTATCAGAATCAAAACCGGAATACGGTGCATGTGTGTTTGGTTCTGTGTTAGCAGGCATGACAACCGTTCCTTTAGATAATAAACTGACTATTTTTGAAATGCATTCGATTTTATCAGATTGCGAACCAACGGTTATTCTTTGTTCAAGTTCGTATATTGAAAAAGCGAAAGAATTAAAAAATAAAATTTCTTCAATTAAGCATATAATTCTTATGGATTCATCTGTGTACGAAGATATTAATATTCCGAGTTTGTATTCAATCCCTGAAAATTATCAGGCAAAATGGAGAAGACGTCCATTGAGCGCTACAGCTTTTATTATTTATACCTCAGGAACGACAGGAGCGCCAAAAGGGGTTGAAATTACCTTTAAGAATATGCTATCTCAAATGCATGATCTGCGGATTGCTCTTAAACAGATTTTAGGAGAAGGTCAGGAAATGAGAATGCTTTCAATTCTTCCTATGAACCATTTATTTGAACTAACGGTCGGGTTTTTCATTTTCCTTCACCACGGGTATTCGATATATTATCCTCAAAGTCTTAAGCCAAAAGATATTATGGATGTAATGACCGAGAAAAAAGTTCGGTTTATGATTACGGTTCCTGCGTTTTTGAAACTTCTAAAATCCTCAATCGAATCTGAAATCAGTAAAAAATCACCGTTGGTTAAAAATATTTTTAGTTTAAATTTAAAAGTAGCAAAATTATTACCTTTAAAGATGAGAAAATACTTATTCAAGCCTATTCATGCTAAATTTGGAGGAGAGTTTTTCGGATGTATTTCAGGGGGAGCACCTCTTGATCCGATTGTCGGTGATTTCTTTGAAAATATCGGTATCAGGATCTTTCAAGGATACGGTCTGTCTGAAACAAGCCCTGTTGTTGCAGTGAATCGCGGAAAATACATTGATAACAAATCAGTCGGTCCTGTTTTGGATTCGTATGAAGCAAAAATTGATGAAACTACAGGCGAATTAATGTTAAAAGGTCCATCTGTTATGAAGGGTTATTATAAACGCGAGGATTTAACCGCTGAAGTATTAGAGTCTGACGGTTGGCTTCATACGGGTGATATTGCAAGAATCAATAAACATGGACTCATTTTTATCACAGGCAGGATTAAAAATATGATTGTTCTGTCAGGCGGTAAGAAAGTTTTTCCTGAAGAAATTGAAACTGTTCTGGAACAAAGCAGAAATTTTGCCGAAGTCTGTGTGTCAGGCATGACAAGAAGTTTTGGGGAAAAAGACGGTTGCGAAGAAATCGTTGCAATAATTGTACCGACAGCAGATTATGCGGCAAACTTTAAAGATTTTGTCCAAATGGAAAAAGCGGTGAAAGATGAAGTGAAACATTTATCAACACAGCTTGCACCTTACAAGCGTCCGATAAATATTATTGTAAGAGAAGAAAGCCTGCCGAGAACGACAACAAGAAAATTAAAACGTAATGAAATTAAAAAAATTCTTTGCGATTGTGTCAAATGATTTTTTTGATGTAAAATAAATGGTGTAAATAATATATTTACACCATTTTTAAAAATTTTATATAGCGGGATGTAGCGCAGCTTGGTAGCGCACTTCGTTCGGGACGAAGGGGCCGCAGGTTCAAATCCTGTCATCCCGACCATTTAAAAGACTCGTTAAGAGTCTTTTTTTTTATGTATGCCAGGATTACATCCTGAGCACGCACGCGATTTTTAACGCTTACGCTAAAAATCAGCTGGCTGCATACCTCTCTCGTACGGGCTCATTCTTCGCCTACGATATCGGCATCATC
>CANOTP010000012.1 GCA_947570135.1 uncultured Candidatus Melainabacteria bacterium
AATATATCTTGCAGCCGATAATGTTCTTAAGCTACAGTTTTGTAAATACATTTGATTATACAAATGCAGCTGGAGTAAAAATAAAACCGAGTCCAGCCCACAGTATTCAATTGAACCCGAGCGTAAGGTTTGTAGCAAATACAAAGAACGGTTGGCAGCCTTATGCAAGTGTTGGAATGGTCTGGAACTTAATGAATGAGAACAAAGTAACGGCAAATAATGTGCGCTTACCTGAAATGGGAATGAAACCGTATGTAGAATACGGAATCGGTCTTCAAAGAAACTGGAAAGATAAGTTCACCGCATATGGTCAGGCAATGATCAGAAACGGCGGTAGAAACGGAATAGCGTTAAGCGGCGGAATGCGTTGGGCATTGGGCAAGGAAGGTAAGCCGACGAATGAAAAAGTACAAAATGGACAAAAAGTTGTCCTAAAACAACTAAACGAAGTCCAGAAAACAGCGTTAGGTAAAAAACAAAATACTACAAAAACGACTAATGCCGGGATACTAAAAGCGTTATAATATATCACTTCTTAATCTCGGGGGGGGATAAAATTCTGAGATTTTTTATTTATTGATAGGTTAATACGGGATTGTTGCAGATTAATAAATTATTTAATATTTGTCAGATACTTATCAGAAAAAGGAGAAAATTTTATGAAACATCTAGTAGAACCAATTCGAGACAAACAAAAAATTAAAGAGGTTGAGGATTATTTAGAGCAAAAAAGTTTTCGAAACAAGGTATTATTTTGTTTGGGGATTAATTCAGGGTTGCGGGTTTCTGATATATTATCATTAAATGTAGGGGATGTGAGAGGAAAATCGCATATTGAGCTTTGCGAAAAGAAAACGGGTAAAGTTAAAAAATTCCCGATTAATAGTAAGTTAGGGAAACTTTTAGCCGAGTATATAACTGATAAGCTTGACTCAGAACCCCTGTTTGAATCAAGAAAACGCCACAGGCTAGACAGGTCACAGGTTTACAGAGATTTGAATGAGGCTTGTGCTGCAGCAGGCGTGGACGCTAATGTCGGGACTCATACGATGAGAAAGACCTTCGGGTATCATCATTATAAACAGTTTAAAGATGTTGCTATGCTTCAACTTATATTTAATCATTCTTCTCCGAATATTACTTTACGTTATATCGGCATTGACCAAGATGAGATTGATGAATCTTATAAGGCTTTTGAATTGTAGCATCTTGCCTCTTGTTGGGCAATAGTTTTATTTATTCTATCGGGTTTTAATTTATCTGTATAGGAGGTAAATTAATGTTTTATAATGTGCTTAAAGCTAAAGATTTAGTTAATTTAGACGGTGAAAAGTTCAAAAAAGAAGTTTTAATGCAGAATAATGACAGTTGTTTGAGTCTTGTAGCATTAAAAAAGGATGAAATTATTGATACTCATACGTCAATATGTGATGCTGCAGTTTATGTTTTAGATGGTGAGATAGAAATTCATTTCGATGCCGAAAAGTTTACTGTTGATAAAGGTGAAATATTAATGTTTAAAAAAGATGACCAACATCATGTTTTGGCAAAGAAAGATACAAAGTTTTTATTGATAAAGATTTAGTTATAAAAAAGGGCTGATATTTTCAGCCCTTTAATTTATTTGTTATTGTTGTGCGGAATTAAGGAGTCCGTAAGCTGCATCCCAGCCGCTTAAACCGCCTCTTGTTCTGAATTTTGTAATTTGGTTTGCACTGTTTTTCTTTGATTTAGCAAGTTCTTTTGAAAGTTTTGTTTCAGCTTTTTTATTAGCTTTTCTTTCTGCGATTTCAGGGTTAGCAAAAGCTAAGAAGTTCCTGTATTCTGCGCATCCGTAGCCTGCTTTAACTTTTGCAGGATAAGCATAAGAAATGTAGTTAAATATATTCATTGCTCTATCTGCGTTTGCAGGTTTTCCTTGGATAGTTTCCCAATAGGTTCCTGTTTGTTTTGTCAATACAACGATTATTGCAAGCGGGTTATAGCCTGCTGTTACCATTAAGTCTGCTGCAATTATATCAGCTTCTTTTTCTTCTTTCGCGGATGTGTAATTTGAAATTATAGTTGATGTTGCGGTGTCAGAATTTGCGTTTGAGCCTGCTTGGAGTAAATTTTTAACTTTACCTTTTGATGCATGACCACTTATGATGTGACCGATTTCGTTAGCAACAACCGCTGCAACTTCGCTATCGTTTCCTGTGTAGGCTAAATCAGCACTTGATACATTGATTACTTTGTTTGTTGCATAATTTGAGTTATCTACATCGCCTGATGCTACCGTAAATTTAACGTTTTTAGACGGAATATTGTTTTTGGTAAGTAAATTTGCACCGACTGTCGGAACTTTTGAAGCTGCGTTATAAGTTGCTGCAAATGTCGGAACTGTCGTAATCATTACAGCCAAAAGTGTTAATAAAACTTTTTTCATACTTTCTTTCTCCTTATGTAATACACAATAACATAATATAACAAAATGTCTTTTTATTAAAGAGTATGATAAGATTAATTTATGTTAGTATCAAAAGCCGCAAAGAATAATTGGAAAAAATTAAACCTTAATGCTCGTGATATTGAAAAAAAGTTAACTAAAAGAGCTAATAAAAGGTATTCTAAAAAGTTGTTTATACCAAAAGAATATTCAACAGAGACTTCAACTGTCGATTTAATAAATGAGATTGTTGGGCGAACGGAAAATATGCGAGAGTGTATTTATTATCTTGCGGTTAATCTTTTAACCCTGAATGGTTTATCACTGGGAGGTAAATATATTGCTGATATCTTAGATGATTTCAAACCTGACACTGTGAATAATTCTCAATATTATTTATCTTTAAAGCTTCCAAAAGGAGAGAAAGATTTTTTAGGCTGTGTTTATCAATCACTCTTAAATGAGGGCAGTAAAAATATTAAGGGCTCTTATTATACTCCAAAAAGGTTGTTGGAGGCGGTTTTACCTGAAAACTTTAAGGCAGATTCGACCTTTCTTGACCCTTGCTGCGGTACGGGAAGTTTTTTGTTAGAGATGGCAGAAAGAATTAATTCTCCTGAGAATATTTTCGGTTGCGATATGGATGAGGTTGCATGTTTTATCGCAAAAATTAACCTGATAATAAAGTTTAAGGATAGAGACTTTCTCCCCAATATTTATAATATGGATTTTTTGGGTGAAGGTAGTAATATCGGGAATTTTGATATAATTGCAACAAATCCTCCGTGGGGCGCGTTGTCAAAGCCCGAATATAAGAAAAAATATCCGCAAATTACTTCAGATGAAAGTTTTTCTTATTTTATTGCCGAGTGTTCAAAACATATAAATCACGGCGGGAAAATGATTTTCATACTGCCGGAATCAGTATTGAACGTTAAGGTTCATAGAGATGTAAGGAAATTTATTCTTAATAACTTTCAAATCGAAAATATAAATCTTTTCGGACGTGTGTTTTCAGGAGTTTTAACGGGTGTTGTATCTTTATGCTTAGGTAAAAAGGATGGAACTGTTAAGGATGTGATTATTGCGTCCAAAAGAATAAATCAGGCATATTTTGAGAATAATACCAATTATAATTTTTCTGTTCTTGATAATTATGATGTAAAAATCTTAGATAAAATATATTCAAAGCCTTATAAAACCTTAAAAGACAGTATTTGGGCGCTTGGGATAGTAACGGGTGATAATTCCAGATTTATTACGAATAATCCGAGTCAGGGTGAAAAAATATATTCGGGTAAAAATATAACTAAATCAGGTATTACAGACAGTCTCAAGTATATAAATTATGAGCGCGAAAATTTTCAACAGGTCGCGCCTGATAGTGTTTACAGGGCAAAAGAAAAACTTGTTTATAAATTTATCTCTAAAAAACTTGTGTTTGCTTATGATGATAAACAAAGGCTTTTCTTAAACAGTGCCAATATCCTTATACCAAAGCTTGAAGAGTATTCAATAAAAGATGTTATGGCATTTTTAAATTCGACCTTATTTCAGTATATTTATAAGATGAAGTTTAATGAGTTGAAAGTTCTGAAAGGTAATCTTCTGGAACTTCCGTTTCCGTTCATCTTGCCAAATGGTAAGTTAACTGATGACAAAATTTTTGAGCTGTATGATTTAACAAATGATGAAATTTCATATATAAAAAATACCGTTTTTAAGTTATAATTTAATAGAAAATGTTTTAAGGAAATAAGATGAATCAGGATATAGAAAAAATATACAAACTTTCCGAGCTTTATGATAACGGAGAGTCCTCACAAGAAACAGTAGAAGAGTTGAAAAGACTTTTAATCCCTTATAAAGATGGTTCAATCGGGCTTGCACAAATTAACCCTAAAGCAGGTGATATCGAGTATAACGCCTCAAAGGTTGTAAAATATATTACTCATGCTCAAAATATAGGGCTGGATTTGGTTGTATTCCCCGAGCTTGTACTTATGGGGTATCCGATTGAAGATACAATTGACAGACATCCTATAATTGTTGAGGAAAACGTCAAGTGGCTTAAAGAAATTGCTAAAATTACGACTTCTACTACCGCAATTGTCGGATTTGTAGAACCAAGACGGTATAATCAATTAACAGGCAAAAAGTATTATAATTCGGTTGCTGTTTTATCTGAGGGCAGCATCAAAGGAATTGTACGTAAATCATTACTTCCGACATATTCCGAGTTTAATGATTACAGATATATAGAACCTTCGCCGGTTGTCGGTTCGCAGCCCGGGGAAACTCTGGGTAATTTTGATGCGGATAAAGCGGTTGACGGCAGTAAAATTAATCTTATCAATTCTAAAACTTACGGTATTTCAATATGCGAAGATTGCTGGAATAATAAAGAATTTTTCAATGATACGACGCTTTATTCGCTTGACCCGATTGATGAATTAGCTAAAGAGAATCCTAATGTATTTATAAACTGTTCAGCGTCACCTACTCGAGCTAAAAAAGAACAGCTAAAACATAATATGCTTTCTTTTATTTCAAAAAAATATTCAACTCCGATTGTATATGTAAACCAGGTAGGAGCGATTGATAACAGTTCATTTGACGGTTCAAGCAGGGTGTTTGATAAAGACGGAAAGCTTTTAGCCAGAGCAAAATCTTTTACCGAACAGTTTTTAATAGTTAACCCGCATAAGGGTTTAGGTAAGGTCTATCCGCTCACCAAAGGGTTGGAACAAACCTTAACTGAGGCTAAAGTCTATACGCTTGAATATGAACCTGATTTAGAGCGAACTTATAAGACTATTATTCAAGGTATAAGAGATTACTTTAATAAAACGGGGTTTAAACGTGCTGTTTTAGGTCTGTCAGGGGGCTTAGATTCAACGGTTTGTGCGGTTTTACTTGCCGATGCAATAGGCGCGGATAACGTTTTTGGTGTTAGTATGCCGTCTAAAATTACCAGTCAGGAAAGTAAATCTGATGCGGCTGAACTTGCCGAAAATCTTGGTATAAACTTTACAGAAGCCTCTATAAAAGATATGGTTGAAACAACAAACAACAGTTTACAAAAACTGTTTAAAACCGTTGAAAGTAAGTGGAACTGCCGATATAAAGAATCCTTTACTCAAGATAATATTCAGGCTCGTTCACGTGCGATGTTTTTGTGGGGAATAAGTAACGAGTTTGCAAGTTGTCTTCCTATTGCAACATCCGATAAATCAGAGCTTTATATGGGTTACGCGACCATAAACGGCGATATGTCTGGAGGGTTTGCGCCTATCGCGGATGTTCCGAAGACAAAATTATTCGCACTGGCGCGCTGGCTTAATAACAACAGGCATGTGAAAGACGCAATACCTGAAGCTGTTATTCTCAAAAAACCCGGGGCTGAACTTGCGATTGACCCTAAAACAGGTAAGCCTCTTATTGCAGAAGATGCCCTGATGCCTTACGAATTTCTTGATGAGATAATCTGGCGAATCGAAAATAAAAAAGAACATTATTATGACATGTTGGAATCAGAGTTTTTATATGAAAAAAAAGATACGATTTCGCGGAAACAAAAGATTCAATGGCTTGATAAATTCTACCGCAGAATGTCGACGGCTTTATATAAATGGTCTATCCTGCCGCCTTCTGTAATTGTTGATTCTCGTTCAATCAACAAATATGACTATAAACAACCTATAACATCATCAGGAATCAATTATAAAGACTCCTCTCTTGAGGAGATTAAAGCAAAAATCTTAACTTTTATAAAGTAGTCAGATAGTTATTTCAATATGATGATTTTATGATAAGATAATCTACAAGGAAAAATATATTTAATGTTGAAACTTAATATTTTGAAAATGTTATATAAAAATTCTCCAATGGATTTTTATCGGTATACTGAATGTAATGGCACTGTTATTAAGTCTATTAATAATACTTCTTTAGGCTATCAATTTGAAAAAATGTTTTCAGAATCCGAACTTGATAATATTTGGGGTATTATTCGTTTACATAAAAGAATATCTACGGTTTTAATATTTTTGTTTTTTGTTACTATATTGTATAAAATAATTTTTCCTAATTATGCTTTACTCTTGAATAGTAATCTGAATTTGAGTATTATAGCCGTAATTTCTACTATCATACTTGTCTATCTTGGCATAACTTTTCTTAGTACAAAGATTTTTGAAAAAAGATTAGAAAAAGTTTTTGGGAAGTTTGAACGGGTAAGATTTGTTAAAAATAATGATATAAATGCTCGTTATTATAAGATATTTAAAACAGAGCTAATAAAAGTCGGGGTATTATTGGTATCCGTATTCCTTTTTATATCTTTGGAATCTCCTGTCAAAAAGGCTAATAATGCATTATCTCAAGGACAATATAAAAAAACGATAAGGATAACAACTTTAGGTTCTATGGTTTTTCCAATATTGCCTGATTGGTATTCCTTAAGAGGTTATGCTCGTTTCCAACTCGGAGATTATGAGGCTGCCATAAAAGATTATGATACCGCTTATCATCTCGGTACTGACTATTTTAACACAATGAATTTTGATAATAAAATTTATATCAAGTATTTCTTAAAAGATTATGAAGGCGCGATTAAGGATTTTGATACTGAAATAAAAAACGCTGACGGCGATTATGAAAGAGATTCTTTTTTGTGGGATATGGCTCAGTTTTTGTATAATGTAAACCGTTACGAAGAGGCACTTGCTTTGTATAATGAATTATTAACAAAAGCCGACAGTGACAGTGTATTTTTATTGAAAGACAGATTATATTTGGAGCGAGCTCAAATTTATCAAATGCTCGGAAAAGATGATTTGGCGCAGGAAGATTTGATAAATTCAGGCGCTGCTGAAACTTTGGATAATAAACTTGATTATATTCCAAAGCCTGTTCTTTTATTGAAAGAATTATAATTTTATCTGATATCTTTTAAGGTTACGTCTAATTTGTTGGAGTTGAGGTTTCCTTTGATGTTAACTCTAAATATTCCGGTTTCTTCGGGTTTTGCGTTTATTGGTGGAATCTGTTCTATTTCATCAAGATACTTATTTTTTGAACGTTCGACTTTGAAAAATATCTTGTAAAGAAGTGAGAGCGGAAGTTTTAGGATTTTAATTTTCTTTTCTGCGATTTTGTTGTGTTTACCCCACATTGTCAAATCGCCGATTTCTGTGTCAATGTTATAGTTTCCTTTTATAAATGTAGAAAGATATTCGCTTTGTGAGTAAATTTTTGTATTATGGATTTCGTTGTTATCAAGTTCAAAACATCCGCATAAATCTGTAGAAAGGTTTTGTTTATTTGTAAAATCTATGTTTGTAATTTTTGACAGGGTGAATTTTATCGGTTTTTTGATGTAATACAGCGGATTTTTGCGTTTGTTTGATTTATTCAGGATAATTTCGCGCGAACCGAGTTTCGGCATCATACCGTCTTCTATTGCAAATGTTGCGTATGCTTTTATATCAGAAAGTTTGTTTGTTGTGATAAGGTGAAGTGATGCTGAAGCAAGTCCCGTAAAATAATCGGGCAGGTTAAACATTTTCGTTGCAACTTCGTTTGAATCAATTTCGAAGGCTGAAAAATAAATATTTGAGTTGTGTTTTTTAATATCGTATTTACCCTCCGCACTTAAAATACCCTTTGAATACTCAGTTTGCGGGATTGTAAAGTCTACAATATCGTTTTTAAGATTCCCGTTAATCTCAACATCATGCAGATAAAATTTGGGGTTCAAAATCTCATCAACTCTTATTTTGCCTTTTTCGACGGTAATGTTATAATCTTTGTGTTTGTGGTGTTTGACGGATTTTGGTTTTAAATTACTCAAACCGTTGCGTCTTACATAATATTTATTCAGGTGGATATCAATATTTTTGACAAATAACCCGTTTAAGAAACTGTTATCGGCAAGAAGTGAAAGACTTATCGGAGAATCAAAGAAGGTTCCGATTGTGTTTATTGTAAGTTCTTTCTCTTTAGCGCTAATTATTGCAGATTTTAGGAATAAAAAGTCTTCGTGGTAAGTATTATTAAGCTTCAGATAGCCTGATAAAAGCTTATTAACAAAGTCATATTTTAAATCCGCATGGAAAGTTCCATCGTAAATAAAATCGTTTACAAGTGAACCGATAAGTGCGACAGGAAGTGTATCTTCGGTTTTTAGGGTTAAATAATGCGGTTTAAAATGACCTTTATGATTAATAAATAATCCTTCACCGTATAAAAGTCTTGTTTTTGTATTGTTTTCTAAAAAACTGTAGTTATAATCTTTAAGATATAAATTATTGCCTTCTTTATGTGTATGAGCAATTATTTGTCTTATTTTATCCGTGTTATCAAGGTTTCCTAAACGGGTAACAAGGTCGCTTCCTTTTGGTACTGTCAGAATATAATCAATGTCAACGCTTTTTTGAACTTCATATTTGACTTTCGCATCGGCTGAACCGATAATTTGTACGGGCTTAAAATATTTACTTGAGAAACTGTTTGTAAGTCGTTTTGAATGAACATTTCCGATTGTATGTATTAATTTTGTAAAAAGCCCTTCGATAAAAACATCCGTATAAACATCTTCACCTCCAAAAGTACCGTTTGCTTTGGCATATATTGTGCGGTTTTCGAAATTAAACTTAACGTGCGGTAACAGTACGGGGATTTTGAATTTCGAAAAATCAGCCCCAAGATTATGCGCGATACATTTTCCTTTAAGTCCTTTTTTTGAATATTTTAAATCAGCGTCAAGTGTGCCTTTGAAATTTGTGAAATTTTCTATAAAATTCTTTTTATTAGGGTGTTTAAGTTTATAAAAATACAAAAAAGCTGCTTCAAGTTCTTTTGCAGGCAATTCTTTGCCTTTGAATGTTAAGTTGTCGATTGCTCCATCTAAAATCAGTGTAGATTTTGCAAAATCAACCGATAAATCCTCAAAATATAACTTATTCAGATAATGTATTCTACCTGATTTACCTGCAGTGACAGGTTCTGAAGTGTATGGTGATTGAACTTTACCAATAAATTTACAAACTATCTTGAATCCTTCTTTATGAGATTCTATGTTGTTGAATTCAATAAATGTTTTTCCTTTGGAATCAAGTTTTAGGTAAGCTTTTTTGATGTTTGTTATCGGGAAGAATTTTAAATTGAACGATTTTTTCTCTTTTTTATCATTGTTAAAAAGTTTTTTTATCTCATAAATATCAAGATACAGGCTTTGCGCATCAATGGTTCGAGGTTTAATTGATAATGGTTTTGTTGTGAGGTGCAGGCTTTGTGCGTTAAGCAGTGATTTGCTTGTAATTTTATCCGCCTGAACTTCAAAAGATAAATTAGGATTTGTTCTAAAACTCAGACCTTCAATTATTACAGGTGAATTAAGCTTTTCGCTTAAAAACTTTTCGTATTTTAAGACCATTTTATCCGAATTTAGTATTGCAGGCAGCCAAAAAAGTAAAAATGCGTAGACAGTGGCAAGAACTGTCGTCAGCGTTATTCCTGAGATTATATACACATTTCGTTTTTTCATTGTTATTTTCTGAATATCTTTTTAAATAATGATTTAGATTGTTTTTTATCAACCGTTTCAGCAGGTCTGGTTTGAGTTTTTTGCAGATTCCTGATTTGAATAATTTCTTCAACAGAAAGGTTTTCTTCTCCTGTCTGCGGTATCGGCATTGTATCTACAAAGTTTTGTGCGCTTTCAATTTCTGAGTCAAGCGCAAGCCATTTGAACGATTTTATCATTTTTAACGGCTTTCTTGTATCACCGCGCAGTACAATTTGGAATTTTGTTGCGGAATCATCCGATTTGTTTTCTGCTAATGACGGCAGCGCTTCCATTTCTTCCGTTGAAACCTGCTCGCAAAATATTGAAAACGTTTTTGCCGCAACTATATTTAATCCCGGGGTATTTTTAACTAAATTTACAGGGTTAATATTTGCCAAAGGTCCTAAGCTGTCAGAAAATGTTGATGCCAGTTTCCCGCGGGTTTTCATATCCGCACTGTTATCAACCAGTCCGATTTTTCCCGCAATATACATAGACATAACATCTCCCTGGGTTTTTATCGGTGAAATTTGAGCAAATCCGTCATTAAATGTCAAATGACCGAACATGTTGTTAAAATGCGAGGTGTCGATTGTTACGATGTTTTTGATTATTGAACCTATGGTTGATGAGAAAAACGCATTTTCTCTTAAGTTTTCAGCCATAAGGAAGTTTTCAAACTTCCCGAACGGGCCTAATTGTCCGTCTTTTATGTCAAAATCAACATATCCTTTAAGTGTTTTTAACTGTTCTTCAAGTTCTAAACCTTTTAATTTAATATCCGCAATAAACCTCATATCACCTGATAGCATATCTTTCATCTGCATTGTCACAAGGAGAACTTTTTCCATATCAAATCCGCGCCCTTGAACTTTTGCCATAAGTTCATAAGTAACAATGTTTACGGCAGCTTTCCCCTCAACGTAACCGCCAATAGGATGTGTTTTTAAGTTATCAAGATATAAAGTGTTTTTAGCTAAGGAGATTTTTGAGGTTGTGTTTCTTACTATCATATCTCCTGTTTTTATTCTGTTTAAGTTAATTGAACCGTCCAATACTTCAATCGGAATATCAGCATTTGTGGCTTGTGCCGGCTGCTGCGGAAGGATTTCTGTCATTGCTTCCGTGATTTCTGTCAGTTTATCAAGATTAATTAACCTTGAATTTACCCTTACTGTTGAAATTTTTGATTCAGCCAGATTTTTCAGACTAGACAGAATGTCAATATTAAAATCAGAGCCGTTTGCATTAACGTCTTTTATTCCTATTTTCAGGTCTTTACTTGAAATTCCTATATCAATATCTCTTATATTTGTGAATAATTCAGGCATTGTAAGATCTCTTATGTAAAAATTCCCTTTAATACTTGGTGAAGTTACTTTACCGAATGCAAAAAGTCCTCCGCCAAAGGTGAATGCAGAGTTTTGTAGTTTGCAAATCGAGCCTTCCAAATCTCTTGGAATACGAACTTTAAATAAATTAATAAACGGTTTTGTGCTGAGGTTTGAAATTATAGCTCTGACTGAGATTACTTCTCTTGCGTTAAGTACATTTAAAGATAATCTGTCATGGAAAGGTGCGTCATGTTTTCTTAAGTACAAGCCTGATTTTTTAATTTTAATCTCATCACCTTCTTTACGGGCTTTAAATTGAATTAATGCTTGTTTTCCTGCAAAATCGTATATTAAAATAGGTGAGATGTATGATAGCGGAGTTGCTTTAACTTGTACTGTGAAATCGGTTCTATCGCCTTTAGAGTCAAATTTTGCTTTTATAGGGATTATGCCTGTTGAATCAATATAGGACGAGATTTGTTCTCCGATAAGTGTTTTTAAGTCTGTGTCTGCCAGTCCTCCGCTGACATTAATTCTTGTATGCGGATTATAAAGATAATCTTTGATTTCTCCGTTAAATACTATGGAAGATTTTTGGTTAAACAAGATTTCAGAGTCAATAAAATTCACATCTTTTCTATTAATATCAGCAATAACTGTTTCATCTGTTATTGTGCTGTTTAATTTGGGCAGATTTAACTCAAATCCGTCGTTTTTGAATCTTCCGCGGATTACTCCTTGAGAGTTTGCAAAGCCGAAGCGCGCGGTTTTGTTTGCAAGCGTAAAATTACCTGCATAATCTGATAGTATAAAATCTTCAAGTTTTAATTTTAATAAGGTTGCCGCTTCTTTAATTTCTCCCGTTATTTTTGCATTTATTGTTAAGTTTCCTGATTTTAAATCATAAGCGTTTTTTATTTCTTTTGGCATAAATGCTAAATATAAGCCTTTTAACGGAATTTTGTCAGTAGTTATGTTAATATCTGAGGTATTTGTGTTAGGATCGATTTTACCTGACACGTCGAGTTTTTTATCGTTTATTAAAAGGTGAGTATCATTGACTTTAAAGATATTATTGTCAAACAGCAGGTTCGCATTGATATCATTAAAAACAAGTCCGATATTTTTGTGGTTAATATTGCCGTTTCTTATTACAAATTTACCGTTGGAGCGGATATCTTTGAAGTTCGTTTTAAGTTTAAAATTAGACAAGAAATACCCTTCAGCACTCATATTGGAGATGTCGTTTTTGATATTAACAGTATCCAGGTATGCTCTTAATATATTTAATAAGTTGTTAAAGTGTACTTTTGGTGAGTTTACCGAAATGTCAACAGAGGGGTGTTTTCCGTAATTTATTCCGCCCAAGAGATGTAAGTATTCATCACTTGTTACATATAAATTTGTATCAATATTGGTGCGGTAGCCTTTTGCTTTTACGTTCAAATAAGATTCGGGCAGTTCTGTTCCAGATAGTGTCAATGTCGTGTTATCAATATTTAAAAAGCCTTTTGCCCAAATTTTATTATTATGTTGTCTTATTTTTAATTTTGTATTGATGTTTGATTTCAGGTTGTAATCACGATAAACGGATACTGGGTTAATAAAAGGAAGTGCGAAAACAGCTTCGTGGTCAATCTCTTTTTCTTTTGGTGTTATGGTTGGAAGGAACGTGTTTATATCAATGTTTGCCGTAATATTTGTGTTATTGTCGCTTAAAAGCTGTGCATCTGTTTTGATTTTTACAACTTTTCCGTTGAAATACCCCAGTTTTAGCTGTTCGCCTTTTAATGTCAGTGAATGTCCTACTTTTGTATCGTTAATCAAAGCATTATAGTTGGTAAGTTTAACTGCGGGTATGACGATTTTTATTCTTGAAGGGTCAATCAGAGGTTTTTCTTCTTTTTCTGTTAGGGTAGGTTTAGGAAGTAGTTGTTCTTTTCTTTGTTTATTGACTAAATCCTCATAAACCCTTACGACTTTTAACTTTTCACCGTCAGGTACTTCAAGGTTAAGTTTAGGGGATTCTATATCCGCGCAAGTGACTCTGAGAGTTAAACCGAGAAGTGAAGGTAAAAAAACTTTACCCTTGAAGGATTCTGCGTTAAACAAAACAGATCCATCGGGAAGTTTTATTGAGATATTTTCGGTTTTAATTCCTGTTTCTAAAAGAGGTGTTGTAATCAACTTAACACTGTCAAAGTCAAGTGTAAGATTTGTATTATCTTTTACACGTTTTTGCAGTTCTGCTTTGTAGTTATTCAAGTTTACTACACGTGGTAAAATCAGTAAAAATCCAAGATAAACCAATACAATTAATGTAAGTAATAGATATCCCGTAACCTTCAAAAACTGCTTCATAAAACCCTCCGTTTAACTTTATCTCAGTATAAAATAAACAAGTTCTAATCTATAGAGCTTTTAATAAGTTGTTTACATTAATCAATACTATTTGGCAATATATCCAAACTCTTGGAAAACAATATCAAGGGCTTCGATTTCAGAATTTGTGATTCTTGAAAAGGTAAATAAAGTATTTCGTTCAGGGTCAATTATACAAAATTGTTTACAGTAATCTTTTAAGTCTTTGTATGCATAATTATAAGCTTGATGAGGATATTTGACTTTCTTATCAGAGTCATGGTTAATATAATTAAATTTATCAGGGTGATTTTTTATTTGTTCTGAGATTTTATTAAAAAATGTGCCAAGAACAAAGTTGTCATTAACTGATGTAAAAACAATTACCGTGTGTTTTAACCCTGAATGGTATATTGGGTAAAAATCCTTGTTATATTTGAACAAATCCGTTATGTAGTTTGGTAATTTATAATATTGGTATTTTACGTAATTTCTTCTCATATAGTTTGATAAAACTTGCGGCAAAAACCTTGAATCAATAATCGTAAAGTTTTCAAACCGCTGGCCGTTAACCGTTTTTTGCATAAAATGAGATTCTGCTAATGCAAAAAGGAACATTACCGTAAAGAGAACAAAAAATACAAGAGTTTTACTAATATTATATCGATTCATTATTTTTATAATAACATAGAATTAAAATAAAATTCAGGATTTTAACATGTATTATCAAACAACTTATGATTCACCGATAGGAAAATTGTTGATTGTCTGTAATGAAAATGAACAGCTCTCGGGGCTTTGGATAGAAGGTCAAAAGTATTTCAAGTCAACGATAATTTCCGATGTTATATTAAAAGAAGAACTTAAAGCATTTCAAAAAACAAAACTTTGGCTTGATAAATATTTTCAAGGTAAATGCCCTAAAATCTCCGAGTTATCTCTATCGCCGAAAGGAAGCGCTTTCAGGCAAAGAATATGGGAAATTCTTTGCGATATTCCTTACGGAAAAGTTATGACTTACGGAGAGATTGCTCAGATTATTTCAGCAGAACAAGGTAAGAAAATGTCAGCGCAAGCTGTCGGTGGTGCTGTTGGTCATAATCCGATTTCAATTATAATTCCCTGCCATAGAGTAATAGGTTCTAATGGTAACTTAACAGGTTATGCGGGAGGTATTGATATAAAAATAAAACTTCTAAAGCTTGAAGGAGTCATTATCACCGACCTTTAAGGTATATAGAAGAACAAGCAGAACCTCCGTAACGAGCTTTTTTATCACAGGCATAATCAGATGTTGAATAAAAATTACCATGTCCTCCCGGTA
Source organism: uncultured Candidatus Melainabacteria bacterium (assembly GCA_947570135.1). Taxonomy (GTDB): domain Bacteria; phylum Cyanobacteriota; class Vampirovibrionia; order Gastranaerophilales; family Gastranaerophilaceae; genus Zag111. The sequence goes on from CANOTP010000012.1 coordinate 15,018, forward strand.
TTACTTCTTTTAAATTATTCATATTCAAAACAAATATGTCTTTACCGATTATATTTGGCGGTCTTTTAGTTTCACTATCTTGTGCTTAAGTTTTGAAAAACAAATTACCCACCCATTATCCATAGAAAATTAAGCAATAAAAAAGAAGGTCCTAAAACCTTCTTCTTTATGGAGCGGGAGACGAGGCTCGAACTCGCGACATCCTCCTTGGCAAGGAGGCATTCTACCACTGAATTACCCCCGCTTATCTTGCGTTCGTTACTTCTTAATCATACATGCTAAAAAAAATATTTCAAGCATTTTTTTTAATTATTTTTATTTTTAATATTTCTTAATATTTTTGTTCATTTTTAGCAATTATTTATAAATGAAATACTTAATATGTATATAGGGGATATATATTAAGAGATTGGGGATTATCGATGAATTATTACGAGTATTTAAACAAAGCATTTGAAACTAATCAGGGTCAGAATATTGCTCAGAATTTGATTAAGTACCAGCCTAATGCTAATCCGTTTGCACAATCCGTATTTAATAACAATAATGCTGACAATGTGGTAAAAGTTAACGGAGTTTCAATTTTTGACAAAGCTTCACAAGAAGATGTCAATAAAATTGATTATGACAAATTGACAGCTGAAGTTGATGCTGAAAACCCGCAAAAATTCAGTCCGTTAGAGTTTATTTTGAAAGTTTTTATGTCTATTGATAAGGTAAAAGAACTGGCAGATAAAGATAATAATGGTGAAATTTCTAAAGATGAAGCAAAAGAACTTGTTAAAGAATTAGTTGCAAAAGATGGAAATGTCGAAGATTTATCTTTAGAAGATTTCGAAGCTGTTTTAAAAGAAAACAATGTTGATTTAGATGAACTTCTGGCAAAAGAATTAGCTGATTCCGAACAAATGGGTGAAGAAGCTGCGGCTGAAGATTATGCGGATATGGGAGATTCAGGATATGCAGATTCTGTCGGCGGGGCAGCTCCTGCTGATTACTCGTCTGCACCTTCAGGAAATTATGATAATTATGATAACGTAGTTTCAGAATTTAACTCTGTAGATTCAACTTCATTAGAAGAGTTACAGGCAGAAAAAACAACACGCGAAAATACTTTAAAAGAAAAACAAAACGCCTTAAATGCAGTTTATAACGGCGAAAATGCTAATATTAAAGCAGCAAAAGAAGAACTTGATAAAGCTCAAACTGAGTATGAAAAAGCATTAACAGAAGATGAAAGTGCAAAAGAATTTGCTCCACAGATTCTTAAAAACAATGAAAATATTGCAAAAAATGAAGAAAATCTTAAAAAAAATGCAAAAGCTATAACCGATAAAGAAAATGAAATTGCGACAGCAGAAAGCGCTATGACTTCTTTAACAGGCGAGTTAAAAACTCTGGAAGCTTCATTATCTGCATTACCTGCTCTATCAGGAAAAGATGAAGATAAAGAAAAAGATGCTCAAATTACTGCAAAAAAATCTGAGTTAGAAAAAGCTATAGCCTCTAAAAAAGAAGAAATTTCAAGACAAGAAAAACAAGTTGAAACTCTTAAAAAAGAACTTGAAGAATTAAATACCGAAAAAGCTGAACTTGAAAAAGAAAAACAAGCTTTGGAAGAAGAAAAACAAAAACTTGACGAACAAGTTAAAGAACATTGTAACGAAATTACAAAAGCTAAACTTGAAGCGTTTAATAATGCAAAACAAAAGTATGAAGAAATTAAGGCAAAAGAACTTGAAGCAGCTAAAGCTGAGGTTGCAAAAGCCCAGGAAGCAGTGAAAGAGATTGATACAAAAATAACTGAGAAAAAAGCTTTAAAAACATCAAAAGAATATTCGGTTGCCGAAGGCGGAGCTTTAAAACCGGGATTATTCAAGGGCAACCTGGCAGGAAAAGAAGATGTTGTTAATCAGCTTTGTAACAAATACGGTGTTGATCCTGCATTAGTAGCATCAATTATCGGTCTTGAATCAGGCTGGGGAACAAGTAATCTTGCTCGTCATAACAACTTTATGGGCTACAGAAAAGCAGGTGATGTGGGAGTTAATCCTAAAGGTTTCGGATATTTCTCAACTCCTGAAAAAGGATTGGAAGCTGCTATAAAAAATCTTGCAGGATATACAAGATATTCAGATGTTGCATCAGTTGATTTTAACAATTTAGATCAAATCGGAAGACATTACTGCGAAGGCGGAGTATGGGCAGGTCGAGTCAGAAAGATGCATGACAGTCGGGTTCAAAGATATATCGCATAGCTTTTAACCTAAAAACCTCTTACAATTAAGTAAGAGGTTTTTTATATGACAAATTATTTTTCGTTTTGGTTTTGTATAAATGACACTTCAAAATAACGAAAGGATTTACCCCATGTCATTTATATCAAAATCAATAGCAAAATTGAGCTCTTCATCACCTGTAACCTTAAAACAGGCAGAAAGACTTCCAAACAGATTTGGAGGTGGGATTGTACCAATGGGACATGTTGTTAGAGAACCGAGAACAAATACATCAAAAGAACTTTTAGAATCAATAGAAGCTTATGCGGATGTTTATGAAGGACGTTCAGAGGCTGCTGTTGAAGAGTTACTTGAGACCGCTAAGGTGTATGGAGTTAATTTAAAGAAGGAAGCAAAAGCAAAAGGTATAGATATTATTAGACTTTCCGAAGGAAAGAAACTTCTTGAAATTTATCACGGGGTTTCTAAGATCTGATGCTAAACCTGAAAATATTCGTTTAATTCCTAAGGTACTTGAGGTTACAGATAGCGCAGCAGGTTCCGCTATTCACCGTATTGACGGAACAGAAATCGCTCTTGGAGATACTAAAACAATACAAGATAATATGAAAATATTATCACAAGTCTTGGAAAATGCGGGAGTAAAAAATCAGGCATTGGATGTTTCGGGATTTTTAACAAAGAATATTAATCTTGATTAGAAAAAAGACGGTGTTTTATTCACCGTCTTTTAAATCTGTATCCATTGATTTTATTGAAATTCCGACTTTGTCACCGAATCCTTTATGAAGCGAATTAACCAAATCGTTTGATGAGTTAACCCAAAACATTGATGAAGCCAGAATTTTTACTTCACCTGTCAAATCAGGCAGTTTTAACATTACAGGGTCTGAGCCTGAGTATTGGCAAAGCATTTGTTTTAGTAAGAATAATTCTTCATATTTCATTTCGTTTTTAATCTCTATTGTGAAAATATTAGAATTATCAACGGGCTTAACCGTATCAATTAAGATTATCGGTGGGTCGTCCTCTCCGCGTCGGCTGACTTTACCTGAAACGATTATTCTTTGCTCGTTTTGCAGAAAGTCATTATACTCTGCAATTTTAGAGTTAAAAGCAAGTGTATCAATTCTTCCTGTTAAGTCTTCAATTGTGACAAATCTGACATATTTTGTCGGGTCGTTTTTTGTCGGAATTTGTTTTGTCCCGGTTACAAGCCCGCAGATAGTAACAACTTTTTCGTTTGGAACCTCAGGAACTTGAGATATTTTATGTGTCATTAAAAACGGTAATTTATCTCTGATTGTAGACAGCGGGTGACTGGTTACGTAGAATCCCAAAAATTCTTTTTCAAAAAGTTGAATTTGTCTTGCATCATATTCTTCATCAGAGCCTGAGAGTGTAAATTTTGCACTATCAATTGCTGCGGTGTCACCTAACATATCAAATAAGCTTCCTTGTCCTGATTCTTTTGCTTTTGCTTCTTTTGACGCGGTAGCAGTGATATATTCAAGGTTATCCATTAACTGTTTGCGGCTTTTTTCAATACCTGCGAATGCTCCTGCTTTAATAAGTCCTTCAAGTGTTCGTTTATTTGTACATTTAACATCAACCCGTTTAATGTAATCGTAAATTGACTTAAAATCGCCGTTTTTTTCACGTTCTTTTATAATGTCTTCAATAACGCCTTCGCCTACCTGCTTGATTGACGCAAGTCCGAATCTTATGTTATCACCGTCGGGGGTGAAGGTTGCAAGAGAGTGGTTAATATCGGGAGGAAGAACTTTTATCCCTTTTTTAAGCGCTTCTTCAATATAAAGCTGGGTTTTTTCTGCATCTCCCGCAACACTTGATAAAAGTGCAGATAAGTATTCCACAGGGTAGTGGCATTTTAAGTACGCTGTTTGATATGCAACAAACGCATATGCTGCCGAGTGAGATCTATTGAAACAGTATGATGCGAAACTAAGGATTTGGTTAAACAAAGCAATCGCGTCTTCGGATGACATACCGTGTTTTGCTGATGCTTCGATGAACTTACCTTTTTGTTTTTCCATTTCATCGACTTTTTTCTTACCCATCATACGGCGAACCATGTCCGCTTGACCAAGTGAATAGTCAGCCAGAACCTGGAAAACCTGCATGATTTGCTCCTGGTAAACAATTGTACCGTAAGTATCTTTTAATACAGGTTCTAACAGCGGGTGAGCGTAAGAAATTGCCTGACGACCGTGTTTACGTTCGACGAAATCGTCAACCATTCCCGAGTCTAACGGACCCGGTCGGAAAAGTGCAACCAAAGCGCCTAAATCTTCAAATACGTCAGGTCTTAATCTTTTTACAAGGTTTTTCATCCCTTGAGATTCAAGCTGGAATACACCGTCTGTGTCGCCAGTCATTAACATATCATAAGTCGGCTTATCATCAAGCGGAATGTCATTAATTGCAAGTTCAATTCCCTGACGGCGTTTAATCATATCAACCGTTTTATAAATAGTTGTTAAGTTTCGAAGTCCCAGAAAGTCCATTTTAAGTAAGCTTAAGACTTCTGTTACCGCATGAGGCGGATAACCCGTTTGGATAATTCCGTCTTTTGAAGGCTGAACAGGTAGGATTTCATCAAGCGGTTTCGGTGCAATGATTACACCTGCCGCGTGGGTGCCCGTGTTGTTTTTTAAACCTTCAATACCGACAGCAAGGTCAATAAGCTTTTTCATACCGACAGTTTTACCTTCTGTCGGGTCAATCATAATTTGTTCGTCTTTGTCGTATAAAGCTTTTAACTCTGACCCGTCGTATTCCATTGCTTTTTTTAGAGTTTTAGCTTTATCGTTGATACTCATTGCAAGTTCGATTGCAGGTTCAATTAACCCTGCAAGACGGTTTGCTTCCGAAAACGGAACTTTCATAATACGCGCAACACCTTTAAATGCTGCTTTAGCTGCGTAAGTACCGAATGTAATAATCTGACAAACTTTATCTTCACCGTATTTTTTTGTTACGTAATCAATAACTTCACCGCGTCGTTCGATACAGAAGTCGATATCGATATCGGGCATGGTAAAACGCTCAGGGTTTAAGAATCTTTCGAACAAGAGTTTGTGCTCAATCGGGTCAAGGTCTGTAATTTCAAGCGCGTAAGCAACAACCGATCCTGCGGCGGAACCACGTCCCGGGCCTACGGGGATTCCGTGAGTTTTCGCATAATGTATAAAGTCCCAAGTGATAAGGAAATATGCCGAAAATCCCATTTGCTGGATTACGCCTAATTCGTATTTTACACGGTCCTGTATTGATTGAGATACTTCACCGTAACGCTTTTTTAGTCCAATATGAACAACATATTCTAAATATGTATCAATTGTGTATCCTGACGGAACTTCGTAATCAGGAAGCGGACTTTTACCGAGTTCAAGCATTACGTGGCATTTTTCGGCGATATCGACAGTGTTTTTTATACATCTGTCAAACATCTCGCTGTCCATCCACTTGAATGAATCTCTTAACTGAGAAGGTGTTTTGACATAAAACTCATTGTTCGGGAAGTGAAAACGATTCGGGTCATCTTTATCACTGTTTGTTTGCATACACAATAATGTGTCGTGCATATCGGCGTCTTCCAAACGAAGATAGTGCGAGTCGTTTGTAATAACCATTTCAATATCAAGTTCTTTCGCTAATTTTATCAAATCAGGGTTTGTGCGTTTTTGTTCTTCCATTCCGTGATCTTGAAGCTCGATATAATAGTCTTCGCCAAATAAATCTTTGTATTTTTGAGCGATAGCTTTTGCGCCTTCGTAATCGTTTTTTAATAATCGCTGTAAGACTTCGCCCCCTAAACAGGCAGAACAGCAGATTAAACCTTCGTGATACTTTTCAATGAGTTCCCAGTTGATACGAGGTTTTACATAACGTCCCTGGCACCACGCAATTGAGGTGAGTTTTATTATGTTTTGGTACCCTTGATTGTTTTTTGCAAGTAAAACCAAGTGATAACAAGGGTTATTGTTTTTATCGTGTTCTGAGATGTCACCGTCATGAACATAAAACTCGCAGCCCATAATAGGTTTAACGCCTGCGTCTCTTGCAAGTTCGTATAACTCCATATCCCCGTACATTACGCCGTGGTCTGTTACCGCAACGGCAGGAAAGTTGTTCTCCTTACAAAAGTTTAATAAATCCCCTATTCTTATAGCTCCGTCAAGCAGTGAGTATTCCGTGTGCAAATGGAGCGGTACGTATTTTTGTTCTAAATCAGCCATAGTATTACGATAACACATAAGCAATTTTAAAAAAATCAATTATTAAATAAATGTAATATTGTTTTTCTATATGTTTTTTGTAAAGTTTTATTTTTTCAAATTTTGCTCTTAGCAATTTTTTTGTAGAATTGTTTTTTATAATTATGTAGGAATAAATATTAGGTAGTTTATGACAGATCTTTCAATACAACAACCATCTGCTAAAATCCTAGCGCAAAAATATTCTCAAACTTTATATAATGTAAAATCTAATATGAGTAGTTGTAAGGATTCATTTGAGCATGTTCCTGCTAAAAATCTTTCATCAAAGACAAAAAGAAATATTTTATTGGCTTCGTTAGGAACATTAGGAGCTATTGCTATATTGCTTTTGCGAGGAAAATTCTCAAATGCTGTCAAACTTGCTGAGCATATAGATTTTATCAAAGCTTCATCGGTTGAAGAAGCTATAGAATTCGGTAAGACTCATCTTGGTGTAAAAAAATATAAAGATTTTACAGAAAAAGACCTTGATGTAATTAATTGGATAAATGAGGCTTTAGTTAATGTCAATAATAAGATGCATGGCAAAGCAAAATTACCAAAAACTGTTGAATATGTCGCAGAAGATTCTTCATCCAGTGCATATGCTGTATCCTATGGTCGTAAGCTTGGAGTTAATAAAAAGTTTATTCAAAATTTAGATGATCTAATAACTGAATATATAAGTATTACATCACGGAAGTTTGATTTATTTGATGAAAAATCAGTTAAAGAATTACAAAAATGTATTCAAAGATTTAAAGATGGTGATGTAAATTCTCTGAATGATAAGTTAGAATTACTAAATAATTTGAAATTTGTTAATGCAGAATCAAGTAGAAATTCGACTTATATAATTAAGAAAATATTAGCGAATAAAGACTTACAACAAAAACTTATAGATAAAGGTTTATTAACCGGAGAAAACTATACTAAGTTTAAATTAACAGATAATTTATTTATAGATCTCAGTGAAAAAGGATTAGAGCAATCTTTTCAAATGCTTCCTATGGTATCAAAAATTTTACAAAAAGAATCAGGTTTTAAGTTGACCCATCAGCCTCAATCTCCATTCCGTACTATTTATCATGAGTTAGGACATTTGAATGATAAAGTACGGTCTATATCTGAATCAGCTACCGGCAAGGTTGATTTTTGGGATCGATTACAAGCCTGGAATGGAAATAAAAAAGATTTTGGTACAGCTTATGCCGTATCTGATTATGCAGCAACCTCTCCTTCTGAATTTGTGGCTGAAGTCTTTGCGGAACTTGTAAGTGGTAATAAGCTTCCGGATAACGTTATGGATTTATATAAGCGTCTTGGTGGTTATCTTATTTGAATATTATAACCGAAACTAAAGCTGCAAGGATTAGCGGAATATTGTAATGTAAGAATGTCGGAACGCAGGTATCCCAAATATGGTTATGCTGTCCGTCAGCATCAAGTCCCGCAGTTGGTCCCAGTGTTGTGTCAGATGCGGGTGATCCCGCATCACCCAGAGCTGCTGCGGCGGCAATTACAATTATAATTGACGGAATACTGAATCCTAATTTCATACATATAGGAACGTATAATACCGCTAAAATCGGGATTGTACCAAAAGATGTTCCTATTCCCATTGTGATAAACAAACCGACAAAAAGCATAAGTGCTGTTGCAATAAGTTTGCTTGACATCATATAAGGTGTAATTGAGTTTACTAAAGCGTCAATTGAGCCTGTTGCTTTCATTACACTTGCAAATCCTGCAGCAACAAGCATTACAAATGCGACATACCCCATTAATCCGACGCCTTCGTTTATTAATTTGTCCATTTTATCATGATCAATTGCCTTAAGTCCGAAAATTACGGCTAAACCGACCAAGGCGCCAAGCGGTAATGAATTTGTCCATAATTGTACCGCTAGGGTTAAAACTGCAGCAGCAAGTGTTATATAGTGATTTTTAGTTAATCTTAAGTCCTCTTTTTCTTGTGACTGTTTTACTTCAAGGTTTAAATAAGTACGAGGTTTTTTGTATGTTATAAATATTGCAACCAAAAATCCGATTAACATTGCAAACCCGAGTACCCAAGTTGATTTCCAGATATCGTTTTTAACGACTTCAACTCCGTTTTGAACAAGGTTTTCGGCTAGTAATCCCTGGAAAATTAATCCGAATCCCGCAGGTATAACAATATACGGAGCTTTTAGGCCAAACGATAATGCGCAAGCAACTGCCCGTCTGTCAATTTGCAGTTTATTCATAATAACAAGTAATGGCGGTATTAATATCGGAATAAACGCGATATGGACGGGGATAAGGTTTTGAGAAAGTATTGCAATCCCTGTTAAAATAAAAATAAGTAAGTATTTTTTTGACTGAATAACGTTTGCAATTTTTTTAGCTAAAACAGGAGCTAATCCTGTATGTGTCATTGATGCCGCAAATGCTCCAAGTAAAATATAACTGAGGGCTGTTTCAGAATTCCCGCCCATGCCGTTTATGAAGATATTCATAACTTCAGACAGTTTTATGTGTCCCAAAAGACCACCAGCCACAGATGAAATTATTAATGCAAGTAAAACGTTTACTCTGCATAAACAAAGTACGCAAAGCAATATTACAGCTATTATTATCGGATTTGTCAATATTGATATCATAACTTACCTAAACTAACAATATCATAAATTTTAATAAAATAGCAAATATATCTTTCTTGTGTTTTATATTTTGTATGAAAATTTCAAGATTTTTATTCCGTTCAAATATACCTAAAGCAAGAAAAGAGTATATTACATCTTGCGTAAACACGTTTGAGAAGAGGTTTTCAAATCCGAAGGAAGGTCTTTATCCCAGAACACGTAATAAAATCGGAATTATGGGGCATTCTGCTGTAGTTTTGTCAGGTATGAATGCAATTTATAAATCTATTGCTGAAGGTGATATTTGGTCAACTTTAGATTATTTGTTGTGGACTAAAATTAATCTCGATTTTGCAATATATGTAAATAATATTAATAAAAAGAAAGCTTCCGTGTTTTCTCAGTTTATGAAAAACAGGGGAATAAATGATGAAAACGAACTTGTGTATGGTATGAGAAAATTTTTGCTGAGAATCGGTTCTTTTCACTATCTGATCCTACATCCTGATAAAACAAGACGCCTTGCACTAAGCGGTAAGTATAAGAAAACTTTTGAAACAGGACTTTTAACTGCAAGAACCGATAATAAAAATATTATCAGCTACCTTATGTCAAAGTTTATTTCACGCTGATTTCATAACAAGGGTAAGCTTTTGAACAGCCTTCGAGTCTTTGAATCTTTATATCAACGCTGTCATATATTCTGAATTTGTTTGAGAACTCTTCAATTTCCAGTTTTTTACTGTCGTTTGGCACAATATAATACTTGTAAAAATCTTCTCCAACATCGTTTAATATAATATATTTATCTTCTTTTTTTGAATATTTTAACGGCAATGTCCCATTTTGAAGTTCAGATACTTTAATGATTTTATATCCGTCAAAAAGTTTTACAACTTCTTCTGTTACCAGTTTGCGCGAGACAAATTTTACACCGTTAAAGACAACTTCGTAATATTCAAAATTTTTCGGGAAATATGAGTATAAAGCTTTGTCTTTTAAAAATTCCTGACTTCCTTCTCCGACCCAAACATCTTCTTTCGGAACCTGCATGTTCCCTGTTATTAGTCTGTAGGTTGTGTATCCGCCGTTACCTTCAAAGCCTTGAACCTGCAAAATAATATCTTCTTTTGATAAATCATCATCGTTTTTGTTGTAATTTCGCCACTCATGCTTATTCATGTTGAATGTCCAAATTTTTTGACCGATTCGCGGGTAAGCTGATGTGTATGCTTCGGTGGTTTTACTTGAATCAAACAGTAATCCGACAAAAAAGAATATTACCATAATTGCTACAATTGCCATAAAAATATATCTTTTTTTCATTATATTATCCCTATTTAAACTCTAATAATTTTACAATAACACAAAAAGCTGATTTTGAATAATTATTAATAATCCTTATAGCTTAAGATATTGCCCGTATGGTGAATGGATTAAATTTTACGATAAGTGTTTAATATAATTAATCTTTTTCATACTTCCAGCTATTCTTAATTCCAACGGGCCTCGTTAGAGGCTCTTTTTTTTACAAACGCCCCGATATCTTATTATATCGGGGCGTTTGATATTTATAATTAAATTAGTCTCTTTTTTTCAATGTCGGGAATGCGATAACGTCACGAATTGACGGTGAGTTAGTCAATAACATAATCAATCTGTCAATACCTAAGCCTAATCCACCCATTGGAGGAACACCATGTTCAAGAGCACAGATATAATCTTCGTCAATCGGCATGGCTTCTTCATCTCCTGCAACTTTTGCTTCCATTTGAGCTTCAAATCTTGCTCTTTGGTCAATAGGATCTGTAAGTTCTGAAAATGCATTACTGATTTCCCAGCCGTTAACACGTGTTTCAAAACGTTCTGTAAGTCGAGGATTATCTCTATGCACTTTTGCAAGTGGTGATATGTCTCTCGGGTAATCATAGATATGAATCGGTTGAATTAAAGAAGGTTCGATTTTTTCTTCGAATACTCTTTCTATAACCTGTCCCCAATTATCACAATCATCAGCATCAACGTTGACTGATTTTGCTTTTTCTCTTGCTTCTTCAACTGTTTCGATTGTGTTAAAATCAATTCCTGTTGCTTCTTCAACAGCTCCAAGCATTGTTTTTCTGTCCCAAGGCGGAGTTAAATCGATTTCGTTTTCTCCGTATTGAATTTTTGTTGTTCCTAAAACTTCTTGAGCAACAAAAGCTACAAGGTTTTCTGTTAATTCCATCATATCATTATAATCAACATAAGCCTGATATAATTCCATCATTGTAAATTCAGGGTTGTGACGGGTATCGATACCTTCGTTTCTGAAACTTCTGTTGATTTCAAAAATCTTTTCGCTTACGCCGCCGACCATAAGACGTTTTAAGTAAAGCTCGGGAGCTATTCTTAAAAACATGTCCATATCTAATGTGTTATGGTGTGTGATAAACGGTCTTGCGTTAGCTCCGCCTGCCTGCGGGTGAAGCATTGGAGTTTCAACTTCCATAAAGCCTTTATTAATTAAGTATTCGCGAACTTTTTGGATGATTAAACTTCTTTGTTGGAAAGTCTTTTTAACATCTTCATTAACAATCATATCAACGTATCTTTGACGATATTTTGTTTCAACATCTGTCAGTCCGTGGAATTTTTCAGGTAACGGAAGTAAAGATTTTGATAGGATTTGTAATGCTGTTGATTTAATGGTTAATTCTCCACGCGGAGTTCTTCTGACTGTTCCGTAAAATCCTACGATATCACCAATGTCAATTGTTTTTAGAGTTTGAATATCCTCAGTGGATAAGTTTTCTTTATGAGAAAAGATTTGGATTTTACCTGATGCGTCAACCAAGTCAATAAACATTCCGCTGTTGCGGTTAGCCATTACACGTCCAGCAACATGGTAATAATCTTCTGTTTCTGCTCCGATTTCAAGATCTTTATATTTATCCTGCAAGTCTTGTGCCATAATATCTTTATCGTATCCGTACGGATAAGGGTTTAAACCTCTTTCTCGTAAATTATTCATCTTTTGGATTCTAACCTGACGAATTTGATTTTTTGAAGAGTTTGATTCTTGTGTTTTTTCCATTTGTTGAGTCATATTTCCAATCCTTCTTTCTACCTTATAAAATTTATATTTCCATAGTAACACAAAAAAATTAAAACCTCCTTCAAATATTGAAGGAGGTTTTAAAATGTTTTACTAAATTACTAAATTATAATTTAGAAGCAACCATTTTTAAAGTTTCAGCAAGTCTTGTTGAATAACCCATTTCGTTATCGTACCAAGAAATGATTTTAACTTGGTTTCCGCCCATTACACGAGTTAATAGAGCGTCAACTGTTGAAGATTGAGAAGTTCCAACATAATCAGAAGATACTAACGGTTCTTCTGTGTAGCAAAGAACGTGTCCATCAGCGCCTTCTTTTAATGCAGCGTTAACTTCTTCAACTGTAACGTCTTTAGCAACTTCAAATACAACGTCAACTAAAGAAACGTCAGGGGTTGGAACACGCATAGCGAAACCGTCCAATTTACCTTTTAATTGAGGTAAAACAAGAGCTACAGCTTTAGCAGCACCTGTTTTTGTAGGAACGATGTTCAATGCACCTGCTCTTGCACGACGAGGGTCTTTGTGTCCGGCGTCTAAGATTCTTTGGTCACCTGTGTAAGAGTGAACAGTTGTCATTAAACCTTTAACGATACCGAATTTTTCGTCAATAACTTTAGCTACAGGAGCCAAGCAGTTAGTTGTACAAGATGCCATTGAAATAACGTTGTGTTTTTCAGGATCGTATTCGTTTTCGTTAACGCCTAAAACGATAGTTTTATCTTCGTTTGTAGCTGGAGCTGAGATGATAACTTTTTTAGCACCTGCAGCGATGTGAGCTTTAGCTTTTTCAGCATCAGTGAAGAAGCCTGTAGATTCAACTACAACTTCAACACCTAAATCTTTCCAAGGAAGATTTGCAGGATCTTTTTCTGCAAAGAATTTAATTTTGTGACCGTTTACGATGATACCTTCTTCGTAAGCTTCAACTTCGCCGCAGAATCTGCCCATAACTGAGTCATATTTGAAGATTCTAGCTGCGTCTTCAGGTTTTAAACCCGGGTCGTTAATTGCAACATAATCCAATTCTTCGAAGATACCTTCTCTGACTGCTGCTCTCAATGTGTTACGGCCGATTCTACCAAAACCGTTAATTGCTACTTTTACTTTTGACATAAGATTTTACTCCTTCTTAATGTGTAACATTTATCTACTATAACATGCTGATGTTATCACCAACAAAAAAACTAATCAAGTAGAATAGCCACTCGAATAATTAAGAAAAAGTTAAAATTTATTCAAATAATTGTTTTTGACCTTCTTCACCAAAAATCCTAATTTGAACCTGTTTTATTTTGTCGTCAAACTCGTCACAAGGATGATTAATCTTTTGGGCAAGCTGTTTCATTGCCGCATATTGACGGATTTCAATTTCTGCTATGTCAAAGTCATTTTGGCGATTTTGAGTTTTCATTTTATTAAGAAATAATTCAAGTTGTTGTTGTAACCATTCTATTTCGCGCAATACATAACCATCAAAAGGTTCATTATTTTCCTGAGTCTGTTTAATTTTATATTCTAAATATTGAATATCATAGTTATTTTTTTGAATCATTTTTACCTTTTGAAATAATTATATCATCTAATAGAAAGATCTCAACTTAGAGAACCATTTGCCATTTTCCGTTCGTTTCAACCATTTTTACATTGGTGGACGGATTAATAATTGTACGCATACCATTTACTTTTGTTTTACACGGGTAAAATCCGGGAGGCGCTTTAAGAGATGATCTTGTAACTTTAGGCTGTACATCTTGTAGAGCTGTTGTTTGGGGTGTTTCAGCCCCTATAGAATAGCGTTTTTTCGGTTCTGGTGGAGATGATGTCCGAGCTGGGGAACTGACTGTCGGGCTTGATACGGCTGTTGATTGAGGGGCTTTAATTACACTGATTTGCGGTGATAGTTTTTTAAATTCATCAAGTGAAATTTCCAAATCGACTCCTCCGTAATACTGGTCATGATAAGTTATCATTTTTGTCGTAGGGTTATAATCCACGATTGATCTGGCATGTACACCCCAGGTAGCCGTACCCATATCTTGACCTTTCGTAAATGACTCAAGTATATCTGTCAGTTGTCTTTCGTAATTTGTTGCAGTAGGGGCTATTTGTTTTCCCATTCCTCCTGTTAAGTATGTTGTTGCATTCAAATCAGAGTGCGTACGTTGGTCTGCAACATTACTTAAAATATAATCTTGAAATTAGTTACGGTCAATTCGTTGTTAATCTTTAATGCTTATTAAATTTTGTAACTTTTAATTATTGTTTATTCCAACCGCAGTATCGGCATTTTTGCATTTCAACGGGGTGATATGATTTAAAACTCAGGTAGGTATTTAAATTTTTTTCTGTTTTTATTCCGCCGATAAATTCGGCAAGTTTATTTCTTGCTTGAACACCAGTATCTCCATAGGTTTGAATAACAATAGCTTCCCGAGGTTTTTTCTTAAATAAATTTACGATTTTTCCTAAAATTCCTTTCGGTTCTTCTTTTGGAAAAATCTTATGGATTTCCATTGTCGCGTACCAAAGATTTTTTAAACAGTTTTTTAAACAATCAGAGTTGAATATTACTTGTACATCGTTTTCGCTACAATATCTTTGTAGTAATTCGGATCTTTTGAATGCGTCTTCTGCCGCTTTAGCAGAAGATAGACCGCGATTGGAAAAAGCGCCTAATTTGCACATTTTTTGAATTCCGTAAAATGACGGGTTAACTTTTGGGGTAATTTTATTATTTATATCCATGGGGTACTCCTTGTTGTATATCCAATCATAACAGGAAAAGTTTTCGAATAATGTTAACTTTTGTAACAAGAAGACTCTGATATAGCAATTATATACTCTAAAAATACTTTATTAATATGTAAGCGATAAGCAAACAATAAATCGAAAATAAACACGAGACATAAATTATACACTACCTACTACACACTAACCTTCTACACGAGGAATTGAAAAAGATTCCAAAACTCTTTCTTCAGAAAGAGTTTTTTTTTGCCCGCCGAGCAGAGCCGCGAGCGGTAGCGAGAGATGAGCACGCGTCGGCAAGACGTTGAGTCTTGACGCAAGTGAGAACGGCGGCGTTTAATGCGAGGCGGGAAGAATGATGAGCAGAGCCGCGAGCGGTAGCGAGAGATGAGCACGCGTCGGCAAGACGA
>CANOTP010000013.1 GCA_947570135.1 uncultured Candidatus Melainabacteria bacterium
ATAAGTCGTTTTTCTTTGTCGCCGAGCAGAGATAAATTTTCGGTAGGGTGTAGCGCAGCGAACCCGTGAGGTGGAAAAAAGTGTTGATCTTTTCGACAACCCGAATAATTTGAAATGAGCGAAGCGAGAGACGAACCTGAGTCAACATAAGCGTTGAACTTTTGTTGTAAAGGTGAGCGGTGGCGTTTTATGCGAGGCGAGTATTTTGACGTGCAAAGTGCAGTCAATAATCCAAGTCTGCAGATTTTTCGTAGTGCGCCGTGTCTCGGAGTGACAAGCACGAAGTAATGAGGACAAATACGAATGACAGCGCAGCGAAATAAGTGTTTTTCTGAGTGGAGCAATAATTCAATATCCTCGCCTAGGTAAGATGAAAAATATTTACCCCTCCCCCTTGCCTTTTTTAATTTTATCATGTATAATTTTGGTGTAGTTAAGGGTTTATAGATGTAACTTTTGTCTATATCAGGAATTATCCCTTAGAAAGAAAGAGATATACTCGCTGGGATGAGTACAACAGAATTTAATTACAAGTTTATAAAAGAGCACGCAAGCGCAGGCAGTTGGCGCAGAGGTTACGAACTTCATACTAAAGATATGGTGTTTGATAATTACCCTGAGAAAAATTTCTATATGGGGAAGGTAAAAGGTAACTTTCAAGCGCATTATAATACCGACTTAATTTTTAAGAAAAATAAGGTTGAAGCCCGCTGTAATTGCCCGTTAAAGGAAGAATGGTGTAAACATTCGGTTGCCGTGGCGTTAAAAGCTATAGATGAGCATGCTTATGAAGACTGGCTTGAAACAAAGTTCGGTATGAGTTTTGATTTTCCTGATGAAAATACCGCGTTAACAGAGGAACCTGAGGGAAGCTATATTTTTCATTTTAACCCTAAACGTAAAGCTAATTTCTTCTCTGTTCTTGTTCGTTCCAGAGAAACAGGCAAAATTGTCCGTCAGATTGAACCTATATTAAAAGCCGTTATTGAGGCTCAAAAGCAGGATAAGAATTTCGAGTTAAACAATTCACAGAAAGTTGAATTGTTAATATTCCAACAGTTATTAAAAATTTCAAGACAGGATAAAAAAGCAGGTTGGTACGATATTCCGATATCAAAATTCGGTCCGATGTTCTCACTGTTGTCTAAAGCTGATGAGGTTTTGGATGAAAAAACAAAAGAACGCTTGAAATTCACGGATGAAGAGTGGAAGCTTGTTTTATATGTTAATACCTCAAATGTTGCGGGAACCCTGTTGTTGTCTTTAGAATGGAAACGTCCTGATAAAGACGATGTTTATCCGTTTGAAGAAGTAAGATATTTTTCAAGACATTTGAAGTGGGGAAGATACAAAAATATAATATTCCCGACAAATGTAGCAATGCAAAATGTTCCACAAAATATTATCAAGTCTTCATTTACCGAGTTGAAAGATTCAGAAGGCGGAAAGTTTATTTATGAAGATTTACCTAAACTTCAAGAAGTTATGGATGTTGTAGTTGATGAGAAGATTTCAAAACTTATGCTAGAACAGCGTCCGCCTGTTAATGTTGTTACTATGGGAATTGATTATGACCAGTCGCTAAAGGCATCTTTAGATTTTGAATATGACGGGGTTAGAGTACCGTTTTCCAAAACAACAACTGAAAAAGTTCAGTATATTACGGTTAAAAAGACTGATGACGATATTATCTACTGGGTAAAACGTAATTTGAAACACGAGCAGGAAGCTTACGCAATGCTTTTGGCTTGTAAATTTGTTCCGATGCAAACAAATAACCTTGCTTTAGAAAAAGAAACAGCGATTGATTTTTATAATTACTATTTGAAACAGGCAGGCGACGGTTGGAGATTTGAAGAAAAAGACGATATGTCGTTTTTCAAGATTATGGAAAATCCGTTCAAGCTTTGTGCCAAAATCGACTTTTCTGATGAACAGCCCGACAGTTTTGATATAAGTATTTACGGTCAGGCAGGGGAAGAAATTATTGATTTTGACGAGATTTACGATACTATCCAAAGCGGTGAAAAATATGCCCGTATAAGAAGTTTAGGTTTTGTAGAGTATCCTGCTCAAAATATTTACTCTATGATGCGTTCATTTAACTCGTTTGATGTTTACAGAAACCCTGACAATCGATTTACCGTAAAAACTTACCGAGCAGGTTTGATTAATGAACTTAAAAACCTTAATGTCGAGTTGATTTTAAGCGATAGATTTAAGACTTTCTGGGAACAGATGTCAACATTCTCAACTTCAGAAGATTTAACTCTTCCGACAGGAATCAATGCTGAGTTTCGTGAATATCAGATGAAAGGTTTCGGTTGGCTGTGGTTTATGTATAAATACGGGCTTAACGGGATTCTTGCCGATGATATGGGCTTAGGTAAAACCTTACAGGCTTTAACGGTTCTTCAAAAAGCTAAAGAGAAAGACGGTCCGATGCCGACTCTTGTAATTGCACCGACTACCGTTGTGTTTAACTGGGAATCAGAAATTCAGAAGTTTTCGCCGACTTTGTCTTGTTTGAAACTTCAAGGCGGTGAGCGTAAACAGTTCTTTAAGAAAATCCCTGAGTATGATGTTGTTATTACAAGTTATGCGCTTTTAAGACGTGATATTGCAAAATTAAAAGACATTAATTTTAGATATGTAATTTTGGATGAATCCCAAAATATTAAAAACGCAACTTCTCAAACCGCACAAGCCGTAAAACAGTTAAATTCACAGCATAAGCTTGCGCTGTCAGGTACTCCGATTGAAAATAAACTTGAAGAATTATGGTCAGTATTTGATTTCTTAATGCCGGGATTCTTGTTCAGTATGGCAGATTTTAACTCCCGTTATGTCAATCCTATTATGGAACGTCAGGATAAGATTGTTGAAAAACGTTTAAAATTACAGATTTATCCGTTTATCTTACGTCGTATGAAACGAGATGTTGCAAAAGATTTGCCTGACAAGGTTGAAAATATCGCATACTGTGAACTTACTGATGAGCAAAGAGATTTCTACCTGCAAGTTCTTGACAGTACAAAAGAAGAATTATTTAAATCTATTGAGCAAAACGGTCTTGAAAAAAGCAGATTGTCAATATTCTCGGCCCTTCTTCGTATGCGTCAAATCTGCTGTCACCCGAGACTTTATGATAAGAATAACATTAAAAACGTTATTTCATCAGGTAAGTTTGAAAAACTTAAAGGAATGCTTGAAGAAATTATTTCCGAAAAACACAGAATTTTACTGTTCAGCCAATTTGTAGATATGCTTGATATAGTAAAAGCATGGCTTGATAAATCGGGTATTAAATATGAATACTTGACAGGTAAGACAAAAGATCGTCAGGGCGCTGTTGAAAGATTTAATAACGATCCTACAATTCCGATTTTCTTAATCAGTTTGAAAGCGGGCGGAACAGGTTTGAACTTGACAGGAGCGGATTATGTAATCCATTATGACCCGTGGTGGAACCCTGCAGTTGAAGATCAGGCTACAGACCGAGCTTATCGTATCGGACAGACGAAGAAAGTTTTTGTATACAGACTTATTACGAAAAATACTGTTGAAGAAAAGATCCAAAAACTTAAAACAATCAAGCGTAACCTTGTTGACAGTGTAATTTCGGTTGACAGAAATATTACAAAATCGCTTACTATGGATGATATTCGTGAAATCTTCTCGGTTGATTAATGTTTATTGGCATTCTAGGTAATTGCTTCTCCAGCGAATTTGACATTTCTTGTAATCCATGTTCTTTTTATAGATTGCTCAAGCTTTACAGCTTATTTTATATAGGTATCCATCAAAAGAGTCTCCTGTAAAATGTTTTAAGAGCGGTCTGTAAACCAATAAGATTCGTCTACTGCTCCCATAGGTATAATTTCTGTCGGAGCTATTGTGAAGCTAAAATAGTTTATTCCGTAAGTGTTAGGTTTTTGGGGACCATTAATATCAACAAAGATATTCCTGCAAGAATTTTGAAATCTTGAGTTGTTCCCAGTGTAACCGTTACAAATTATTGGGAACCTAGCGGGAAATGCGATTGATGTGCCGTTCATTAATTGAACCTGGTTAGCATTATATTCCACGTATAAGACTCATTGCAAAAGCACTTGATGTTGAGCAATTTGAGTTAATTAAATTTTAGGATTGTTAAGTTTTGTTAAATTGTTTTATGTGTTAACGCAATATTTTATTTCAAGTATACTTTATCTATATATAAGGGATATATAAGGGAAAAGGAGTATTGATAATGTGTTCAAGTTTTGTGAATGTTAATGTAAATGTTGCGGGGAAAACGAAGACTTTAAAGATGGAAAAAGGAACATCTTTTGAAAATAATGGTGGTATTTATGCTGTTGGTGAAGATGGAACTTTACTTTTTTCTAAAGATTAGGCGAAATCTTGGCAGAAGGCATCCGCTATCAATATGACTGCTTATCAAAATACGGTGTTTGAGGCTTTTGCAAATAATGACGGACAAGCCGGTTTGAGTAAAAAAGATATTTTATCAGCTTCTCAAATGGCTAAGAATGGAACTTTAACAGGAGATGTCTCAAGTGAATTACCTGCAGGATATAAGGTTGAGAAAGCAAAGTATTTTGGTGCAGGTGTTGGAGCTCAGGTTCATGTTAAACATAACAAACAAAATTCGGAAGCTACTTTAAATTTTAAGGTTGGCGTTTTGTCAAGTAAGAAACCGAAAATTAAAAACCTTAAAAAAGCTTCTGTAAGAGTTCAAACAAATAATTTGACAAAACCGCAGCAAAAAACTGAAGAATCTGTTTTGGGAACAGCAAAGAATTGGTTAAAAACGGGTTTGGATAAGCTGACAAGCAGTTTCGAGCCACAAAAAACTACCTCAGCTCGTGGTGCAGTTAATGTAGCAATGTCCATGGGCGCAGCATCTGCTAAGGCTAAAAAGCCTGCTGTATCAACTCCAACAAAGGTACAAGGTGTCGTAAGACCTGAAATTAATCCTGCCAAAGATAAAGCAACAACTTTACCTGACAGATATAAGGAATATGGAACTTGGGATTATGATTCTCATAGCTATAAAAACAATTTTTCTACAGGTGGTTTGGCAGGTGTTTTATGTCCTGCAGGGTTGGAACATGATTACACAGATAGTCAAAAATCGTTTTTTAAGTCTTTAGCAAAGGAATTTGACGGAAAGCCTATCACTCCTAATTTGATGAATAATGTAATATCACGAGCATTAGATGCTAAAGCTTATGAGTCTGAAGCAATGAGCAATGTCATTACAACAAATATTGATGATTTATCTTCAGCAACTATAGATAAATTTTTAAGAAAAGTTGACAGGATTCATGTTGGCGGCGGTAAATTTTATTCTGAACCAAATGCAGATTCAATGAAAAAGATGTATTTAAAACTAAATGAACAACAAAGAGAAATTTATTATCAAAAACTTTTAAAACCTGAAAGCGTAGTCGGATCTTGGGCTACTACAGGAGATGAAATGAGTTCAAATTTTACAGACTACATTTTCGAAAAACCTGTTTCAGCAGCAACATACAATAAATTAAAGTCTATGATTACAGATTTAAATAAATCAGGTAATGGTATTTCAAAATCAAAAACGGCAAGTAAAGAGGCAATTAACACTTTATTACAAAGAGGACAGATTACCCAAGCTCAGGCTAATGAACTGTATAAAGCAGCAGGGTTATCTAAATAATAAATAAATTAAAGGTCAGGATTTATTTTCTGACCTTTTTTATTGTGGTAAAACTATTTTTGCTTCAACGTTTTTTGCGCTTTCTATACTGTTGTTGAACCCGTTTAGAAGTTCCGCTGCTGTTTGTGCGTTATAAAATTTTCCGCTTGTAACTAGAGCTGTGCATTCAAGTTGTTCCAAATCGTCTGTATCTTTTATGTTAAAAGCGATTACATCAATTGATATATCACGGCGAACTCTTATAAGATTCATAACAAAAGTGCACGGACTTTCGTCGCAGTTTTCGCCGCCGTCAGTTAAAAGAATAATATGTTTTTTACCGTTAAACCCCATAAAATCATATTTTATAGCCTGTTTTAGGGAATACGTAATCGGTGTCATTCCGCGCGGTTTTGCTTTAACAAGTGATTGTTCGATGTAAGGAGTATTGTTTTTTAGTATCGGGCTGACAAGAGTTGAGGCGCGACAGGCTTCCATTGGTGTAAACCCCATTCTGTGTCCGTAAATTCTTAATCCCACCCAGGTATTCGGGTTAATTTTTGGCAGTATTTCTTTCATTGTTTTGAGCATCAGGTTAAGTTTAGTAGAGCCTTCAAGAGGTTCTGACATGCTGTTTGAAAAATCCATTATAAAAAGAATTCGTTCGTTTTCATCAGTATTAAAGTTTTTTGTATAATTGCTGTCAGGGGTATGCAGTCCGTATTGATTAGCTGATACGGGAAGTATTGAAAGTAATATAAATAATATCCACAGATCTTTTTTCATATAAGGATTTTAATATTATATTTAATTTTTGCCATTCCCTTGTAGTTTACACCTGCTTGTAATATTATTAAGTCAAAGATAAGGAAAGGGATATGAAAAATATAATAAAACAAGCTGAAAATTCTTTAAGACCTCAGTTTGAGGAACTGGAAGAGATAAGAGATTATAATCAGGAAAAGGTTCTAGATGCATTTATAGATAATAAAGTTGCGCCAGAGCATTTTTATACGGTATCAGGCTACGGGCATGATGACTTGGGGCGAGAAGTTTTGGATAAAGTTTTTGCGCAAGTCTTTAAGGCTGAAAAAGCGCTTGTTCGTATTCATTTCGCATCAGGTACGCATACACTCGCCTGCGCGTTGTTTGGAAACTTGAAATACGGCGATAAATTGTTATCAGTCGCGGGAACCCCTTATGATACGATGCAGGAAGTTATCGGAACAATGGGAGATGAGGAAACAAAACGTGCTTCACTTATCGGAAACGGTGTTTTGTATGACGAAGTTCCTTTAATTAATGATACGGATATAGATTTTGAAAAATTGGAACAAATGGTTGATGAGACAGTGACAATGGTTTTAATTCAGCGATCTAAAGGGTATTCTACCCGAAAATCTTTAACAATTGAGACAATTGAAAAAATCTGTAAAGTTGTAAAATCAAAAAATCCTGAATGTATTTGTTTTGTTGACAATTGTTACGGCGAATTTGTAGATAAAAAGGAACCGTTGGAAGTCGGTGCTGATTTAATGGCAGGTTCTCTAATTAAAAACGCGGGTGGCGGGATTGTTGAAGCGGGCGGATATATTGCAGGAAAAGAGCTTTATGTAGAGCGTTCGGCGATTCGTTTAACCGCACCGGGAATCGGTTCTGAAGGTGGTGCGATGTTTAATCAGCACAGGTTAATGTTTCAGGGTTTATTTATGGCGCCGTCTGTTGTTTGTGATGCTGTTAAAGGGGCGGTACTGGCGGCTAAAATTTTTGAGGAAATCGGTTATGATTCTTCTCCGAAATACAATGAAAAACGAACTGATATTATTCAAAATATCACGTTTGGCACGCCTGAACCTTTGGAAGAGTTTTGCAGAACAATTCAGTCGCTTTCACCCGTTAACGGTTATGTAACACCAATTCCCGAGTATATCCCGGGGTACGAAGACCAAGTAATTATGGCAGGCGGGACATTTATCGAAGGTTCTACAATAGAACTTTCTGCAGACGGACCGATGAGAGCGCCTTATGTAGCTTACATGCAAGGCGGGCTGAATTATGCTCATGTTAAAATTGCTTTGAGAAAATTTTTAGAAAAATTATCAAAGTAAAATTTTTATCTGTTGTCAATTATAAAATTATATGTTAAAATGTAAAAGCACAAGTATGTGTACATGAAAAATTTAGTAAATAAAAATTATAAGAGAAGAGAGGTTAGTTATGGCATTACCAAATGTAGCGTATTTTTCAATGGAAATAGCTATGGATCAATCTTTAAGCACTTATTCGGGTGGCTTAGGATTTCTTGCAGGTTCACACATGCTATCAGCAGGTTATCTGCAAATGCCTATGGTAGGTGTTACGATGTTATGGTCATACGGTTATTACGACCAAAGAATTGATCATTCAGGCAATGTTGAAGTTGCATATATCAGAAAATATTATGATTTCTTAACAGAGACAGATGTTCAAACAGAAGTAGATATTTTCGGAGAAAGAGTAAAAGTAAAAGCGTACTTAGTTCGTCCGGAATTATTCGGAACTTGTCCTGTTTACCTGTTAACAACAGATATAGAAGGTAACAGTGATTGGGCAAGAAGTATTTCACATAAATTATATGACGGTAATGAAAAAATAAGAATTGCACAGGAAACAGTTCTTGGTGTTGCAGGTGTAAGAATCCTTCAACAAGCAGGATACGCGTTTGATGTTATCCACATGAACGAAGGTCATGCCCTTCCTGCAGCATTTGAATTATTAAGACAGTATAACGGAGATTTGAACGAGGTAAAACGCCGTACCGTATTTACAACACATACTCCTGTTGCGGCAGGTAACGAAGTCCACTGGGTTGATACTTTACTTGAAGGCGGATTCTTCGCAGGAGCTTCTCGTGAAACTGCAGTTAACTTAGGCGGAGAAAACTTCTCATTAACGGTTGCGGCCTTAAGAATGTCAAGAATTGCAAACGCGGTATCTCAGTTGCACGGACTTGTTGCAAACAAAATGTGGGAATGGGTAGAAGGCAGATGTCCTATCCGCGCGATTACCAACGCTGTTAATCTTGAATACTGGCAAGATGAAAGAATTGCAGCGGTTAAAAACAATCCTCAAGGCTTGCTTGATGTTAAACGCGAAATGAAAGCAGAACTGTTCAAATATATTGCTAACGTAGCAGGTAAAAGATTTGATCCTGATGTTTTAACAATTACTTGGGCAAGAAGATTTGCAGATTACAAACGTGCTTGGTTAATTCTTATGGACAAAGATAGAATTGGCAAATTATTAGATGAAAATAAAGTTCAAATCATTTTTGCAGGTAAGTTCCACCCTGATGATGTTATGGGCAGAGAAATGTTTAACAAACTTTTAAATCGTTCTCACTCATTGAAAAACGTAGTAGTTCTTCCGGGTTATGAACTTCAGTTATCAGGTATGTTAAAACGCGGTTCTGATATTTGGTTAAATACTCCGCTAAGACCGTTTGAAGCTTCAGGTACTTCAGGTATGTCGGCTAATATGAATGGTACACTACACTTATCAATTTTTGACGGTTGGACTGTAGAAGGTACGTTCAGTGGAATTAACGGTTATGCAATCGAATATCCTGAAATTGATGATGAAATGTCTTGGGAAGAAAGACACTGGAAAGATCATAAGTGCTTGATGAATATTATTGAAGAACAAATCATTCCGACATATTACGAAAACAAAATGGAATGGGCGAGATTAATGCGTCAAGCTATTAGAACATCTGAAGGTTACTTCAATTCAGACAGAATGGTTATTGAATACTACAACAGATTATATAAACCAATTGCACATGATGGAGATTGTTCAGGTGAAGAAAAACAGGAAATGAAAATCACAGAAGCTCCTACATTTGATGCTTGGACATTCTCAAATATTAAATAGTAGAATATTAAAAATAAAAAAGGCAGACTTTCGAGTCTGTCTTTTTTTTGTTTTTTGAACAAATTTGGATTTGAATCGTTATAGTAGTATGAAAAGGAGAAAAATATGAAAAAGTTTTTTGCAGTTATTTTATTTTTGGGATTATTAACAACAACAAGTGCATTTGCAGCGAAAAAAGAAGAGCCGGGACAGATTTCTCCTGCTGCAGGAGTATTATGTACTAAAAATATGAAAGTTTGCTCTGTTGGAAAACATATTATGAGAACAAACGGAAGTAATCCTTTATATGTTGAAGACGGAATAGTTTGTACGCCAAATAAAAAATTATGTACAAACGGCTTTACTTATATGCGTTCAAATAGTTTTATATAGCACTTTTAGGTTATGTAACAAAATGTGAAGAAATCCAAAGGGATATAATCAAATTTTTTTACATCATGACTTTATATGTAAACAGGTGAAGTTCTGTTTATGAATATAGATAAGGTCGGAAAAATAATAGTACATAATTTCGGAAAATGTGCTCAAGAACTAATGAGTACTTCGCCTATGCATTTGCGTCCAAAACATATTGATCCTGACAGCTTGAGGTATATTCCAAGCAGACAGGATTTAGTCAGTGTAAATCCGTGCCTAAAGTTTGAAACTCGTCTTCGAGCAGAATCTTCTATTGAGCCTGTAAGAATTTCGATTGGTGAAGACACTTCCGATTGGTTAAAATTTACTGATTCACAAATGGGTTCTCAAGATGCATTTTGGGCAAAAAGCGAACAATCAGGCGAGTTATTTTATATAAAGTATGCGCAGGATTTGACAAAAGAAGATCATGTCGAATCAGAAATCTTAGCTTCTAAACTTTATAATCTTGCAGGAATTGATACTCCTGATGTTACCCCGATTTTGATAAACGGTAAAATAAAAGGCTTAGCAAGTCGATATATCCCGAATTTAAAAGATGTTGTGTCTGCTAAATCTTTACATGAAGGATTTGCACCTGATGTATGGCTTGGAAATTGGGATGCTTTGGAATACGGTAATACTTTTATAAATAAGGGCAGACTCTGTAAGCTCGATAATGGAGGTGCCTTACGCTACCGTGCAATGGGTGAGTTAAAACCTGAATTTGGAGATAAGCCCGATGAAATTTTTACGTTTCTTAACGGTAAAAACTTTACCACACAAATTACTTACGAATCAATGACTCAGAGTGATTTAATCAAATCGTTTGAAAAAGTTTGTAATATTTCTGATGAAGCTGTTTTAAGTTTGGTTTTTGATAAAAATTTGGCTCATGTTTTAATAAACAGAAAAAATTACATGGGGCAGGTGCTTGAAGAAATTAAATCAACCCAGAAAGGAAATGAGGATTTATTAACATATTTACAAAAAATCACCTCCCGTGTTGATTCAAAGTTCAAATTTTCTTCAGAAACAATTATGGAAGAGCTTTCAAAAAGTATAAATAATAAAATGTATGCAGACAAATCTCTGCTTTACATGCCGTCAACCAAAAGTATAGTACAAAATTTGATTAGCGAATTAGAAACTCTGGAAAGGAATAATGTAAAAATATCAAAACAAGATATTTTAGACTTGCTGGATGAAATTGTATCGGAAGGTCTTGATATAAAAGTACCCGAAAATAAAAAACTTTTGAATCAGGTTTGTTCTATGGAAACACTTTATACTGATATGTTTTCGGGGATCTGTGAGCTGGCGGAATCCACAAGATTAAAACCAAAAGAATCTGCAACCTCTTTTCTTAAAAGAATTATAAATATATATAATGAAACTTTGAATGAAAACGGTTCAGAAGTAATTAAATCAAATCTCAAATATTTTCCAGATGAAGTTATACCGAAACCAAAGTTAACATCTGCTCAGAAAATAAAAGCCGTTAAAGAGTTAATGGAATCAAGAAGATCCGATATTAATTCAGGCTCCCCGACAATAATTCCTATATTGACGCCTGCATCTTCCGACAAACAAATACATAATGCCTGGCGGAATGCTCATCTTGGCGGGTTTAAATTTTTTGATGACAAGCTTCAATGCGCAGTAATGGAGCTTGGCGACCGTTATAGTGCATTATGTCCTGTAAAAACAAGAAGTGCATTTTCAACTCCTGTATACGAAAAAGATTATGATAATCCGTTTGAAGTTGAGCCTGTATATCGTTGGATGTCTATATTAAAACCTGAAGAATTTGTCAAAATTCCTAAGCTTGGAGATATTTATACCGTTCCTACTTACCAATGCTGTTCAACACATAAATTATGTGCAGAAGTTGATTATGGAGATCATATACCGAACTTGAACGTAAAATTTATAATACATCCGAAGTCAGAAACTTCCCGAGCTTATAATACAGGATTTAATCAGGAAGTTGTATACCGCCCCGGAGAACGATTTAGGATTTTAGGAAAACGTTGTATCGAAAATATAAATGAAGAGACCTCAATGTCAACACTGCGTTGGGAAATCCATATGCAAGAAGCCTAAAAAAAAAGAGTTTGAAAATTTATTGTAACGAAATATTAACAAAATAAAATAAAACACTTGAAATTATTTTTTTTTAGAGTTAATATATTTCTTGTGCAGGGCGCACGAAAGAGTGATAGCCCAAAGCACTTTAATTAAAACCAGATACTTAGAATTTTATCTAAAAACGAAAGTTTTATTAAAGGATTAAGAAAGTTATCTACGAAAGAATATAAATAGTAAGTAGTTTAACAAGGGTATAATTCCCGACTCTGATAGATAGTAACATTGGTTAAAATCGTTGGAGGAAATAAATTAGTCGAACATTGAAAACAGAATAGCTGAAACTAGAAAAGTTGTGACAAACAACGAAACT
>CANOTP010000014.1 GCA_947570135.1 uncultured Candidatus Melainabacteria bacterium
AGTTTCGTTGTTTGTCACAACTTTTCTAGTTTCAGCTATTCTGTTTTCAATGTTCTGATATTTTCACCACCAACGCCTCACAAATTCTCTTGCGTTAGCTATCGGGGTATTTATCAAACCGCTCGCTTGCGGCTCCTTTATCTTACTACTTCAATTTTTATTGTCAAGTAGTTTTTGAAATAAATTTTAAAAATCTTTTTTGCTATTCATATTCGGTTTTCAAAATTCATCTGTGCCCTGTGCACGTCTATTATCTTAAAACAAAAAATTTTTAAATGCAAGCACTTTTTTTAAAATTTTTTGAAATTTTTCTAATATTTTTAAAAACCCTTACCAGACAAAGGTTTTAGGAAAATAAAAATAGACTGTACAGTCAATAGCTTCGTAACCTAGTCCTTGTTATTATATTTTTGTTTAATAAGGAATTAACTGACATGACTAAAAATAACAAACCTACAAATAGAGAAATTGATGTACTTAATTTGCTAAAATATTCCATGACAAATGAGAAAATAGGTGAAAAACTACACATATCTCACCATACAGTCCATGCCCATAAAGATTCCCTTTTTAAAAAACTTGGAGTTCATGACAGTTTAGAAGCTGTTATAAAAGGCTTGAAACTCGGTTATATTTCATTAGATGACTAAAAAAGAGCCCGAAAGCTCTTTTCTATTATTTATATTATTCTTCAATTTCAGGATTTTCAGGAGCATGGTTTACAACCTGAACCCCAAACCGCGTTCTGAACAAATGTTTTACGGTTTCGCTTTGAATTTCATACATCATTTTATTAAATAAGTCATAAGCTTCTTTTTTATATTCTATTAATGGATCTTTCTGACCGTATGCTCTCAAACCGATTCCGTCACGGAGCATGTCGATATTGTGAAGGTGGTCAATCCATTTGTTATCCACAACTTTTAATAATACGTCTTTCTCAAGCTGTCTTACGATATTATTTGAGCTGAACGCTTCTTGTAATTCATATCCCGCACCGTAATCCTGCACAACCTGATTATAGAAATTAATAATATCTGCCTCATGACTTTTATATGCATCAATTACAAAATCTTTAATCTTGTTATACATAGGTTCAAAGCGCATGTTCTGAATATCAGAGACTTCAAATGATGACAGCTGAGGAACCGTTGAATGAAGTTCACGAATCATGGCTTGCAAATCATCATACACGTACTCTTCAACTTTTTGTTCAGGTGAAATATAACTTCTCATTAAGCGGTCTACTTCACGTTCCATCATGTAGCAGATATCTTCTTGTAATCCTTCACCTGTGATAACTCTGCGTCTTTGACGGTAAAACTTTTCACGCTGAATATTCATGACATCATCGTATTCAAGTACTGATTTTCTCATGTCAAAGTGGAAAGTTTCGACTTTTTTCTGAGCAGATTCAATTCGTTTTGTAATAAGCGGATGATCAATTGCCATGTTTTCAGGAACATTCAATGCTGTCATAAGCTGAGTAATCTTTTCACCGCCGAATATTCTCATAAGGTTATCTTCCAATGACAAGAAAAATCTTGTTGAACCCGGGTCTCCCTGACGTGCTGCACGACCTCTTAATTGGTTATCAATACGACGGGATTCATGACGTTCCGTACCGATTACATGCAAACCGCCAGCTTCAACAACTTTGGCATGCTCGTATTCTGTCGTTTTTCTTGCCTGTTCCAAAGCTTCATCCTTAAGTCGTTCGTACTCAGGATGTGTTTCATCAATTCCCTGTTCTTCAAGATTAGCTTTTGCAAGGTACTCTGCGTTACCACCCAGTAAAATATCTGTTCCGCGGCCTGCCATGTTCGTTGCAATGGTTACGGCACCCAAACGCCCTGCTTGTGCAATGATATAAGCTTCTTTTTCGTGATGTTTTGCATTCAAGACATGGTGTCTTATTCCGCGCTGCCTTAAAAGATTTGATACATATTCGGATTTTTCAATACTGATTGTACCCACCAAAACAGGGCGACCTAATTTATGTTGATAAACAATATCATCAACTACAGCCAAATATTTTTGGACTTCCGATTTATAAATAACATCAGGATAATTTTCTCTGATATCAGGTTTGTTTGTCGGGATTGCAGTTACTTCAAGGTTATAAATCTTACCAAACTCGGCTTCTTCAGTCATAGCAGTACCTGTCATGCCTGATAATTTCGGATACAATCTAAACAGATTTTGATAAGTTATACTTGCAAGAGTCTGCGTTTCATCCTGAATTTCTACACCTTCTTTTGCTTCAACCGCCTGATGCAACCCGTCGGACCAACGTCTGCCTTCCATTAATCTGCCCGTAAACTCGTCCACTATCATTACTTCGCCGTTACGAACAACATAATCGGTATCCTTAACAAAAAGTTCTTTTGCTTTCAAAGCCTGCAAAAGATGATGTGCATACTGGGTTTGAATATCAAATAAATCCTTAACCCCGATAAGTTCCTGGGCTTTATCAATACCTTCTTCGGTTAGAATTACGTTCTTATTTTTCTCATCAACAGTATAATCAACTTCTTTTTCCAGTTGCGGAGCAATTTTTGCCATCATGCGATAAGTGTCTTCCGATTGAGCCAACCGGCCGCTTATAATTAATGGTGTTCTGGCTTCGTCAATCAAAATACTGTCAACTTCGTCGATAATTGCATAATTAAACGGGCGCTGTACAAGCATTTCCATACTACCTGCCATATTATCTCTCAAATAGTCAAAACCGAATTCGTTATTTGTTCCGTAAGTAATATCGCATCTGTAGGCATCACGTTTAACCTCGAAATCCCTTGCACCTTCACCGTTAGAGAGTACAACTCCGACGGTTAAGCCTAAAAATTTATAAATTTTACCCATCCACTCGCTGTCACGTTTTGCTAGGTAATCGTTTACCGTAACAACGTGAACGCCTTTTCCTGTCAAAGCATTCAAATACGCAGGCAATGTTGCGACAAGAGTTTTACCTTCACCTGTTCTCATTTCCGCAATATGGCCGTTATGCAAGAAATATCCGCCAATCAACTGAACATCAAAATGGCGCATATTCAAAACACGTTTTCCCGCCTCTCTTACGGTTGCAAACGCTTCAGGTAAAATTTTATCTAAAGCTTCTTTTTCTAACTTTAAATCTTCCTTATAATTCTTTGATGTAGGACGTTTTGCAAGAATTTCTTTAAACTCATCAGTTTTTGCCCTCAACTGTTCATCAGTTAACTTCGCAAACTCAGGCTCCAAAGCATTAATATGCTCAACAATCCCCATCATTGATTTAACTTTTTTCTCGTTAGGATCCCCCAAAAGCTTTAATAACATTTTTATCATTTATTAATATTCCTCTCCAAGTTTAACATTACTTAAAGTTTAACATAAACATATATTAATAAAGAAATCTTAATGAAAAGTTAATTATTTACAAAAAATAACCCGTACGGCTAACTATTATCAGGACCTATTTTTTGCTAATATATTTCACAAAAAGTTAGGAAGGGTAATGAACAATAAATCAAAGATTAATCTAACAAAAAGAGAACTTGAAGTAGTAGAAAAAGCAAAAAATATGCTGACGAATAAAGAAATTGCAGATATTTTGTTTATCTCCGATCATACGGTAAAAGCACACATCGCAAACGCTATCCACAAGCTTGGCGCCAGAAACCGTTATGAAGCAGTAATTATTGCCGCAAAATTAGGACTGATTACACTGTAATTTAATCAGGAATATTAATATCACTTGGCTTAATAACACCTAAATCTATTGCTTTGGATAATTCGTGCATTTTGCCTCCTTTTATATATTAAACATTTTGACAAGTGACAATTGGCTGAAAATATCATAATTAAAGTTGAGAATGATTTTATGATTCAAACGTACTTACATAAGCTTGGCAAAAACATTAAAGATATTAGAAAATCTAAAAAGCTGTCACAAGAAAAACTTGCAGAATTAGTAGGAAAAAGCCGAAACTATGTCGGTATGATTGAAAAAGGAGAAACTAATATTCCTACCATAACTTTATTAGAAATTGCCAAAGCTTTAAATGTCCATCCTAAGATATTTTTTGATTTCAAATAGAACGAGGCATATATAGTATCAAGTTAATAAATGCATGGCATTTATCAGAAGCCTTGGGAATAAAATTCTCAGAATTTGCAAAAATCTTAGAAGATGAACTTGATGAAAATTTTACACTAATTGATATGTAAAAATCTTATATTCATTTCTACGCCGATAATGTAAATATTTCGTAGATTTCTTCGTCTGACAATTCTGTAATAATCTTTTCACCTTCGTATACGGCAAGGTCGGCAAGTTCTTTTTTAGACTTAAGCATTTCATCAATTTTTTCTTCAAAAGTACCTAAAGTAATCATTCTGTGAACCATTACGTTTTTATCCTGTCCGATACGGTAAGTTCTGTCTGTAGCCTGGTCTTCAACCGCAGGGTTCCACCACAGGTCGTAGTGAATTACATTTGTCGCGCTTGTAAGGTTAAGACCCGTTCCGCCCGCTTTCAGTGACAATATCATAACTTTGCAGTCTTTGTCTGTCTGGAAGCGTTCAATTAAGTCTTCCCTTTGCGCAACAGTTAAACTACCGTGGAAGAACAGAGGCTCGGTGTTACATTCTTGCGAGATTACCTTGCATAAGATATCGCCCATTTCCTTGTACTGCGTGAAAATTAGAGTTTTTTCATCGTTATCAAGGATACTTTGAACAAGATCGATACATTTTTCCATTTTTCCTGAAAGTTCTCTGCCCATTTCACCTGATTTAAGGAACTGGTAAGGATGGTTACAGATTTGTTTAAGCGCGGTGATAAGTTTGAAGATATTTCCGCGTCTGTTAACCCCGGTAAATCCGCTGATTTTGGTCATCATTTCATTAAGCGTTTTTTCATACAACAGAGCCTGAGGCTTAGATAGGTAACAGTATTCGTTTAGTACCATTTTTTCAGGTAAGTCTGAAATTACATGCTTATCTGTTTTCAAACGTCTTAGAACAAACGGTGAAATAGACATTCTGAGTTTATTTGCCCTTGTGTGTTCTTTAAAACGCTCAATAGGAATTGCATAACTTTTTTGGAACTCACGCAAAGAGCCAAGATAACCCTTATTGATAAAGTCAAAAATACTCCAAAGTTCAGTTAATCTGTTTTCTACAGGAGTACCTGTCATGGCAATCTTAACATCTGATTTTAACATCTTAATTGCAAGAGTTTGCGCTGTATCAGGATTTTTGATGTTTTGAGCTTCATCAACGATAATCGTACTCCAAGAGTGTTTTTTCAACTCTTCAACATCAATTCTCATAATCGCGTAAGTTGTAAGAATTACATCATGATTTACATCAAGTTGTCTATCTGCTCCGTGATAGATAACGGCATCAATATTTGGTGCAAACAACTGTAATTCTTTCATCCAGTTGCCCATAAGAGTTGTCGGACAAATTACAAGAACAGGCTTTTTAAGCTTTCCTTCTTCTTTCATTTTAAGGATTAAACTGATAACCTGAATAGTTTTACCTAACCCCATATCATCAGCCATACAAGCACCAAAACCTTTTGAAACATTTGTCCATAACCATTTCAAACCAATTTCCTGATAAGGTCTTAATTCACCTTTCAAATCTTTTGGTACAGTCATATCAACAGGTTTTGTAAAATCAGCCAGAACTCTTGCAAACGCAGCATCATAGTCAAAATCATACTGGTCTAATTGACCTGATAATGACGCATGGATAAGTTCCATTCTTGACATTGATTTAAGGTTAGATTTTGCAATCTGTTCAAATATCTTTTTACTTTCTTCCTGGTCAATCAGAACATATTTATTTTTGTATTTGATTAAACCATTGTTATTTTCAAGCAGTTTTTTGTATTCTTCCAAAGAAATTTTTTCATTTCCTATAGAGATTTCATATGTAAACTCTAAAATATCGTCAAGTGAAATTTTAGAAGACGGAGTATTATTATTAATTAAATCAGCAAGATCTTCCGTTCTTGACGCTTTCACTTTCGCATTAATAGAAGCTCTCGGAATAACGATATTATTAAGTTCATCAGGCAGAATAACTTCGATTTGAGCTTTTTGAAGATAATATGCGGTTTGAGTGATAATCTTATAAACTTCGTTTAGATTCAAATCAAGATACAATTTGTCTTCGTCTTCAAATACCTGTTCTAATTCAGGCATATAACGAAGTGCGTAATTAAGTTGCTTTTCAACAATCCTTGAAATATCAGAAGCCTTAGCCCCGAAAACTTCCTCATCCGTGTAAAGATTATCTATTAATACACTTTCGTTATTTTTTCTGTCTTTGATATAAACTTTTAACCTGAAAATTTCATCTTCCTGTTTTTCTATCTTGAAGAACGGAATAACATCGTATTTACCCAAGTATAGTTCATCGAACCACTGAGCAAAGCTTTCGGCGTAATCCTTACCTTTTAACACCGCACGCTGTTCCAAATCCTTTAATAAATAAGTACCCGATTTAACATCCTTGAATCTGTACATTTTAATACCCAAGAACTTATAAATCACGTAATTTAAATACGTATAAATAAATTCATAAACAAAGTTTTTCGGTTTTTCACCCTCAATAAACAAATCCTCAGGCATACATTCTTCGAACTGGTTGATAATTCTTGCCATTTTTTGATTATTAATAATCGGTTCGTAAACTATACGAAACATTTGTCCGTAACGTTTAACCGTCGGGATGAAATAAAGTTTTTCAATCAACTTCATAACAAAGTAAGTCAGCTTGTTCAAATAAATAAATGTCGGAGTCAAATCAGAAAGGTCAACGACATTTCCGAACCCTCCAAAATAATCCATAACCAAATCCCAAGCCATGTGATATCCGACTTTATCACCCAAAACCTCTGATTTAAAACGGAATAATGAACCTTTTGATTTTAAATAGTATTGAAAATTATTGGTCGGAGTAACAAAAAACGACAGATTCGGACCCTTAACGGTTGAACCTTTATTAATTAAATAGAAATTAGTATTACGGGTCGGAGCATTCGGGCTTAGGAAAATTCCCGCAAACTCATCTTCAATAATCTGATAAATCATGCTTAAAGTGTAGCGAAAATCCTTATTTTTAAAGTTTTCAGGATTCTCACTCAAGTTGTAAAACAATTCATCAACGTTATTTTTTTTAAACGAAAAATCAATATCTAAATCTTCTATTCTGTTATTCATACTTTTCCTTACATTTATAATGTCACCCTGAACTGACTAGAAAATTAGTTGAGTTTACGAAACGTGATTTTCTGTTCCTACTCGGTGATTCAGGGGCTATCAATACCAATTAAATTGACAGACTCCGGGTCGTAGCCCGGAGTGACAATTTAATAATCTATTTAATCAATGACTTACCTGTCATTTCTTTTGGCTGTTCGATACCGAACAATTGCAGCACAGTCGGTGCAACATCACACAACGCACCTGTTTCTCTTAATTGTGTACCTTGCGGTGCATTAATTAATACAAACGGAACTTCGTTGGTTGTGTGTGCTGTTTGCGGTTTTCCTGTAGACTCATCAACCATTGTTTCAGAGTTTCCGTGGTCTGCGGTTAAAAGCATTACAATACCGTGTTTTTTGCAAGAATCGGCAATTTTTCCGACACATTCATCAACAACTTTACAAGCCTTTGTCGCAGCTTCAATAACACCTGTATGCCCAACCATATCAGGATTAGCAAAGTTTACCAGAATAAATTGATATTCAGGATTATTAATTGCTTTTAATACATTCTCGCAAACCTCTGAAGCACTCATTTCAGGCTGCAAATCGTAAGTTGCAACCTTTGGTGATGCAACTAAAACTCTGGTTTCATGAGGCTGAGGTTCGTCAATTCCACCGTTAAAGAAGAATGTAACGTGAGCATATTTTTCAGTTTCGGCGGTTCTAAATTGGTTAATACCGTTAGCTTCCAAAACATCACCCAAAATATTAACCATTCTTTCTTTCGGGAAAGCAACAGGGAACGTGAAAGTTGCTTCATAACTTGTCATTGTAGTGTACAAAATATTTTTAAGAACTTTCTTACGTTCAAACCCGTCAAAATCAGCAAAATTGATAGCTTTTGTAATCTCTCTTGCTCTATCGGGACGATAGTTAAAGAAAATTATTGAATCATTGTCGTGAATTCTACTTTCATTTACAAATTCTTCACTACCAATAACTGTAGGAAGAACAAATTCATCTGTTTCACCTTTTGCATAAGAAGCTTTAACTCCTTCAAGCGCAGTAGCAGCGTGTTCACCTTCACCAAGTAATAAAGCGTTGTAGCCTTTTTCAACTCTATCCCAACGGTTATCTCTGTCCATAATATAATAACGTCCGATAACTGTTGCAACAGGAGGAAGATTATATTTTTTCAATTCGTCTTCAACAATTTGCAAGTATTCACAAGCACTTGAAGGCGGAGTATCACGGCCATCTAAAAACGCGTGTACATAAACCTTTGTTAAACCGTTATCAGCAGCCATTTTAGTAAGCGCTAAGACATGCTCCAAAGATGAATGCACGCCGCCTGTAGATACAAGTCCGTAAATATGTAATGCGGAATTATTTTTCTTAGCGTGTTCGATTGCATTTAAAAATCTTTCGTTTGTAAAAAATGAACCGTCTTTTATCGCATTATTGATTTTAGATAAATCTTGGTAAACAATTCTGCCTGCACCCAAATTCAAGTGACCGACTTCGGAATTACCCATTTGACCTTCGGGCAAACCTACATTTTCGCCGTCAGCCTTAATTTTGATAAATTTTTCTTCTTTTTCCAATCTTGGCACATTAACAGGATGTGCAAGCTTAGTTGCGTCATATTTTTCAGAACCTGTTGAGATTCCCCAACCGTCCATAATACATAACAAAACTCTATTAGTCATTCTATGTCCCTTCTTTCTAACTATAAGCTAGCAGGATTTTAACAAGAACAGGGAGAAATGTAAAGAGTCACATCAATTCTAGTACACTTATTTTGAACAGACATATAATATCATCATCAAATTTATTTTTTGCTTTTATTATGATGACGAAACTCAATCAAAGCCGTATGAACTAAGGCTAACCCTGCTGAAATATATGCTAAATATTTATGAACCTTAACTTTTTTAAAACCGCTGGCTACAACTCCACTTGCAATCCCAAAACCCAACGCACCATATCCGGTATACCTTACAGAGTTAAATTTACTCTTTGAATCATTTATTTTTTGCACAAAGTTAACAGCATTAACAGACGATACTGGCATATACATAAATCCCAACTTAATTCATTATTTCTACCAAAATACTAACACAAAAAAAAAGCTTCTGTAATAGAAGCTTCCTTGGAATCTTTTACAATTCCTCGTGTAAAGATTAGTAGGTAGAAAGTAGAAGGTAGTAATTTATATATAAAATAATTTATATATCGTTCTTATATACTAATAAAGTATTTTTTATATCAAAAATTGCGCGAGTCGACTTATGTTGTTACATAACTTTACAATAATCCTTAAAATGCTTGCCACTACAATAAACCTGTTGAAAAAAAAATCAAAATAAATTATAATCAAGCTGAAAAGAGGACAGAATGAAAATAGCAATATATCCGGGAAGCTTTGATCCCGTTACAAAAGGACATTTAGACATCTTGCAAAACGCATCCGAAATTTTTGACAAGGTAATCATCGCTGTTGCTCACAACGGAGAAAAAAAAGGATTTTTACCTGTCAAAAAACGCGTTGAACTTATCAAAGCAAGCATAAAAAACCTTGATAACGTTGAAGTTGACTCATTTGAAGGGCTTACAATCAATTACGCACAAAAACACGGTGCCGAAATTCTCATCCGCGGACTTCGCGCCGTATCCGATTTTGAATACGAAATGCAACTTTCTCAAACCAACAGTGCATTATGTGATAAAGTTAAAACCGTATTCCTGACCACTAAACCGAAATACAACTTCATCTCATCAAGCACAATAAAAGAAATCCTAAAAAACAACGGCGATATTTCCAAATTCGTACCGCCTGCCGTATTTGAATATCTTACCAAGGAGCGTAAATAATGCGATTTCACACCCGCGAACTTATAAAAAATCTTGAAGAAAATCTCCAAAACAGCTATTCGTTACCAATATTTAAAGGCTACAAAGCCATTAACAAACGCGGAGTCGAAAAACTTATTGACCAAATTTATGCCACTTTGCCTCATGATGTACAAAAAGCCCGTGAATTTCTTCGAGCACGACAATATGACTATACACCTCAAAATAACACCACCTACGAAACACTTCAAAATATTGAAAACACCTTAGATGAAGGATTTCCGTTTGCTCAAACCGTTATACTGAATATTCGTGAGCTTGAAAAACTTTTAGAACAACTGCAAAATAATCTTCCTATCGAAATCACCAAAGCAGAAAACTTAAGTAAATAACTTAATACATGTTAACATATGTAATACTCATGTATATATATTATTTGACAATTAATTTTTGCTTATGTAGAATATTAGTATTACAAATGTGAAAGGGATAAGGGATATTAGACATGCCGCAAAATGGAGTGTATGATTTACTAAAGATGTTAGAAATAGCCTTAGATGAAGGTTATTCTGTTCTAAAATACACTGTAGTAAATAAAAAGGAAATCGAAACATTAATTGACAGAATATATATGGCGCTTCCGACAGAAGTTCAAGAAGCAAGAGTGTTTATAAAAGATAGAGAAAAACTTCAAAATAAAGCTCAAGCAGAAGCTGCCGACATAATTCAAAAAGCGCAGGCAGAAGCTGACAGAAAGCTTTCTGAATCTGACCAGATTAAAGCTATTGAACGCGAAGGTATCAGGATTAAAAACGAAGTCGTTGAAGATTGCGAAAAAATTAAACATATCGCACTTCAAGATGCAGATAAAATAAGACTTCAAGCAACTGATGAAGCAATGAAAATCAGAGAAGGTGCAGAGTTATACGCAGAACAAGTTCTGACAAGTCTTGAAGGTAACCTTACTCAACTTCAACAAGTTGTTAAAAACGGACAAATCTATATGGAGCAGTTAAGAGCTGATTCCGTTGGCAGATACCCAACACAAACTCCGTTAAGATAAATTTTTTCATTACAAGAAACAGAGTCGGAAAAACAACCGACTCTGTTTTTGTTTTTACCCTTGTAGTATTTGTTTACAATTCGTTTGCAATTTATTTTGTTTGATATAAAATCATGGTATAAGCCGAAATAGATAGAATGTGTACAGCACATTCTATTTTAAATAGAAAACAAGTTAATAAAAACAAAAAGGAAATAAAACAATGGGTATCAAAGGAAAAAATGACAGAATGGTAGTTCTTG
>CANOTP010000015.1 GCA_947570135.1 uncultured Candidatus Melainabacteria bacterium
GGGGGGGGTAACTTTTTAAGCTCCTTTCGGAATAATTTTACAAGTAAAGTCACTCCGTGCCCCGACACGGAGTCTGTCAATGTTAATAAAAACCCCTTACGGGAAGAATCAACATTGATAGATTCTGACGTACGTCAGAATGACATAAAATCAGGTTTTACTTTAGCAGAAGTATTAATAACCCTTGGTATTATCGGAGTAGTTGCAGCACTTACTATCCCCGGGTTGATGACAGCTCACAAAGCTGCCAGAATGCGTTCTCAGTTTTTGAAATCCTATTCTACTGTTCAACAGGTGTTCAGGCAAATGGACGCCGATGATGTTTCGACTGATATAAGTTCTTATCAGGGGAAAATGGGTTCGTTTTATAACGCTTTTAAGGTTTATTTAAAAGGCGTTCACGAATGCGGGGTTTATACTAATACAAAAAATGAGTATCCGTGTTTGGGGCAATCAATTTATCCTCAAAAACG
Organism: uncultured Candidatus Melainabacteria bacterium; assembly: GCA_947570135.1. GTDB lineage: Bacteria > Cyanobacteriota > Vampirovibrionia > Gastranaerophilales > Gastranaerophilaceae > Zag111. The sequence goes on from CANOTP010000015.1 coordinate 474, forward strand.
GTATAAAAGTCTTAATGGTAAACGATATATTGACTGGGCTTTGTTTGATGATGGGCAGCTGGTTCTGCCTGACGGAACATGGCTTGGGATAGAAAACCCCAACGGGGTAAATCGTGTTTGGATATTTGTTGATATTAACGGTTCAACCACTCCTCCTAATCGTCTAGGGTATGATTTATTTACGTTTGAATTTATAAACGGAGAACTCAGAACTATGGGTGATATTGAAACAGCTTATAACGATTTTGAAAAATATTGCAGTCTGACTTCAAATGACGGATTTAACGGTATAGCTTGTGCGCATAAGGCTAAAACTCAATCAGATTATTTTAAGTGGGTTATAAAAAATGTTAAGTAATTAATTTATATCAACAACACTCACGCCATCGCCACCTTCGGTGTCTTCTCCCGGGCGAAATTTTGCAACGTATGGGGAAGTTTTTAGAAAATCTCTTACTGCTTGTTTTAGAGCTCCTGTTCCATGACCATGGATTATGTAAACAGGTGTTAGATTAGCAAGACTTGCCTGATCAAGATAGCTTTCAACCTCGTCAAGCGCGTCTTCCACACGATACCCGCGAAGGTCAAGAGTTTGCGACATCGCCATTCTGCGAAGTTCGAATTTTTTAAACGAAGTTCCGGGGATTTGAACTTTTTTCGGTGCTTTGTAGTTATCATCTAATACTGCAAGCTCATCTTTTTTAACCTTCATTTTCATGCTGCCCATATCGACAAATACGCGCTTGTTTTTATCTGGAAGTGTTAGTACGGTTACTTTTTGGTGCATGTTTTTAAGCATTACAACATCACCCACAACTACTTTGTCCCAATCGATTTCAAGATACTGCTGTTTATCGGAGAACTTGTCAACTTCGTCGCGGAAACCTTCTTCAAGCTTTGCAAGGCGAGAGTATGCACGGCGGGCAATCTTTTCTGATTTTTCCTTGCGAAGTTCATCTAAAATCTCTTTGATTTCTCCGCGTGCTTCCATTATTTCTGCGTCAAACTTGTTTTTTATGTTTTTAAGTGTTTTTGTTTTATCTTTTTTAACCTTATTAAGGTTTTCTTCGTACTCTTTTTTAATTTCAAGCGACGATTCTTTGAGTTCTTGGGCTTGTTCAAGGTTTTTAGAAAGTTCCTGGTGTGTTTCCTGAAGCTTTTCGACGACCGCAACCGTCGGGTCTTTCTGGGTAACAAGCGTTGTTTTAACCTTGTCTACGATATCTTTATCAAGCCCGAGGTTTGAGGCGATAGAAATCGCGTTACTTAACCCCGGGATACCGATTAGGAGTTTATATGTCGGTTTGAGAGTTTCGGTGTTAAACTCAACCGAAGCGTTTTTGAAAAAGCTGTTTGTGTATTCAAGTGCTTTTAATTCTCCGTAATGGGTTGTGATTACACTGGTAACCTGTTTTTGTGCAAGTTTTTCCAATATCCCTTGCGCCAGAACCGCACCTTCTACAGGGTCTGTGCCTGCGCAGATTTCATCTAACAGGACAAAAGTTTCATCATCTGATTCTTTAAGGATTTCAATAATATTTGTCATGTGGGATGAAAAAGTAGACAAACTTTGCAGGATGCTTTGAGAATCACCGATGTCAGCGAAAACCTTCTTAAACGGATAAAGTTTAGCGTGTGTGCAAGGCAGAAACATTCCTGATTTTGCCATAATTATAAATAATCCGATAGTTTTCAGGGTTACGGTTTTTCCGCCTGTGTTTGAACCTGTTATGATTACGGATTTGTAACCATGTCCGATTTCAAAGTTATTTGAAACAACATCTTGCGATATTTTTAAAAGCAGCGGGTGTTTCATGTTTTCAAAATAAATGTATTTTTCTTGCGTTAATTCAGGTTCTGTTGCGTGAAGTTTCACCGCATAACGAGCTTTTGCAAAATGAAAATCAATTTCTGACATGATTTTTTCGCATATTTCAAGCTCTGCCATGTGTTCTTTAACAAGATTGGTTAGTTCGACAAGAATTTTTATACATTCCGCGTGGATTTTTGATTTAACCTCGCGAACTTTGTTATTTAGAGGCACAAGTTGCGCGGGTTCTATGTAAAAAGTTTTGGCTGATGATGATACATCATGCACAATCCCGGGGACTTTTGTTTTGTTTGATGCCATAACCTGAAAAACTATTCGCTCATCTCGCTGAGTGTAGATGTTATCTTGAAGATATTTAGAAAAATTCGGATTATTTAACAGTGATTGAATCTGGTCGCGAATGTTTTGTTCGGTATCTTTGAGTGATGAGTATAATCCCTTTAATTCGGGTGTGGCGTTTTGTCTTATTCGCAGACTTTCATCAAACGTATCAAAAATACGGTCTTCAAGTTCTTTATCGGATACAAGTTTGGATGCTAAAACTTTTATTATAAAATCATCCTGAGAGTTATCTGTGATAAATCGTTTCAAAAGTCTTGATGATTTCATTGTTTTTGCAATATCGTTTAATTCTTCTTCCATAAGGTATGATATTGCACAGTTATTTTTTAGTTTTTGGATATCAGCTATGTATTCTGTCGGGGTGTCTTTTGCGTGGTCTAAGATAAATTTTGCCTCACGCGTTAATGTAAGCTGACGTTGGATTTTTTCAATATTATTTTGTGCATTTAAACGCAAACAAAGTTTTCTGCTTTGCTCAAACTTGGCAAATCCTGACAGTTCTTCTTTAATTTTGTCAAATTCTAATGTATTATTGCTGATTGATACGATATCCATAGGTATATCATATCATAAAGAAAATTATTTTATCCAAGGATAATTATGTGGTATTTCCCAGCCGTTTTGTTTAATCCACTCTGAGCATACATGTCTAAGGTGTGGGTTTTTATTAAGACAGCCCGTAAATATTTTTGAACCTGAACCACCTGTATCTACAATTTTTTTATTGGGAAAATACCTAAATAGAAAAGTGTTATTTCCATCATAACTTTCCGGTTTACAAGAAGGCGATGATGCATCTAAACAATAAAAAAACCATAAGCGTGGTTCCAAACCGTCACCTGCTTGTAAATATGAAATAAATCCTGTTCCGTCATTAAAATAACATTTAACATATCTGTCAGAATTCGGATATTTATCAATATTAACACCTGTCATGTACTTAATTAAGTTTTCTTTGTACCAAGTTAATATTTTATCTCCGTTTAGATTGGAATTTACATCAGATAAATCCATGTATACAATATCATCATTTTCTGCAATTGATTGTCTTATTGCTTGATTGATAGTTGAATAGAATTTTTTTAATTTTGTAGAAGCAACAGTTCTGCGATACTTTGTAATAAGTGACGGTATTGTTATCGCGGCAATAATCCCAATAATTCCGAGGGTGATTAATGTTTCCGCTAACGTAAAGCCTCTTGCTGCAATTGGTGGCGAAGTTACGTGCGCAGCACTTTCTGCCAATGTAGAACCAAGTTTTTTCATATAACCTCCTTTTTTACAATACGACCCGAATATGAGCCGTATTAACTTCTATATTACATTAAAATCCCATATATGGGTCATTAGTTTGAAGGATTTTTTGATGAACGATAAAGAACGGCTTTATTGCAGGCTTGTGGGAGAGGCGATAAGAAAATTACGGGTTGAGAAAGCCAATAAAAGTACGGTACTTTTTGCTTATGAAAACGACATTCCAAAATCTACCCTAACCCGAATCGAGCGTGGAGAAAACGAAGCTCAGCTTGTTACGCTCAAAAAAATAGCGGAAGCTTTCGGGTGGACGATGTCTGAATTGTTTCATAATATTGAGAAAAATTGTCCTGAAGGGTTTAAAATTTTTGATGAAGAACATTATTAAGTCCGTTTTTATTATATAATTTTGCTATGGTAAAAAGTGCTTATATTCATATACCGTTTTGCAAGTCAAAATGCGCCTATTGCTCGTTTATATCCTTTAGTAAACTTGGATTAAAAAAAGATTACTTAAAAACTCTTGCTAAAGAAATTAATCATTTTTACGACGACGAGGTTTTAAATACTCTCTATTTTGGCGGGGGAACACCGTCACTGTTAGAAGTCAGCGAGTTTGAGAATTTGCTCAGGCGCTTTAAAATAAATGATTCAACAGAAATTACGGCTGAATTAAACCCTGATGATGCGCAGTATGATTATTTGCGCGGACTTTATGATTTGGGGATTAATCGTTTGAGTTTCGGATGCCAGACATTTAACGATGAAATACTGAAAATGATAAATCGCAGGCACAACAGTACTCAGGTAATTGAGGCTGTTGATAATGCTAAAAAAGCAGGGTTTAAAAATATCAGTCTTGATTTTATTTACGGTCTGCCAAATCAAACACCTGATATGTTTTTGGAAGACTTACGGCGCGGGGTTAACCTTGGGGTGCAGCATATCTCGCTTTACGGCTTAAAAATCGAGGAAGGATCTTATTTTTATAATAATATGCCAGAAAACCTTCCTGATGATGACATTCAGGCAGATATGTATTTGGGAGCGGTTGAGTTTTTGACAGGGCTTGGCTTTGAACATTATGAGGTAAGTAATTTTTCTTGCGCGGGACGTAATTCAAAACACAATCTTGCATACTGGAAAAATGATGAATATTACGGGTTCGGGGTTGGCGCTCACGGATATAAAAACGGGGTTAGGTATGCTAATTTTGAAACACTTGAACAATATTTACAAAACCCGTTTGAGAAAAAAGAATCAAAACTTTTAACCGAGCAAGAAAGACTGGAAGAAGAAATTTTCTTAGGTTTTAGAATAATGTCTGGGATAAATATTTCTCAAATTAATCAAAAATTCGGAATAGATTTCGGGGGTAAATACGGGCAAATTTTAGATAAGTATGAGAATTTGCGATTACTTGAAAAAACACCGCAGGGTTATAAACTTACGCCAAACGGAGTTCTTGTAAGTAACGTAATTTTGGCAGATTTTCTAGCCTAAAACTCTTGAATAAATTGTTTCAATATTTTGTAAAAACGCTTGTTTATCAAAGATTTTTTCAATTTCATCAGGTGATAAAAGGCTTGTCACGTCACTATCGTTTAATAAATTAGCACGAAAATCGCCGTTATTTTGGAATGCATCAAGCGCGTTTCTTTGGACGATTCGGTATGCGTCTTCTCTTGATAAACCTTTTGCTGTCAAAGATAAAAGAACCTTTTGAGAAAAAACTATTCCGCCGAATTTGTCGGTGTTTTTTAACATATTATCTTCGTGAACGACAATATTTTCCATAACAGAATTAAATCGGCTTAACATAAAATCTACCAAAATTAAGCTGTCAGGGAAGATTATGCGTTCAGTTGACGAGTGCGAAATATCTCTTTCGTGCCACAGCGGAATGTTTTCTAATGCGGCAATTGAGTTTGCACGAACAACACGTGCAAGCCCGCAAAGGTTTTCGCTTAAAACAGGGTTTTTTTTATGCGGCATAGCTGATGAGCCTTTTTGCCCTTTGCCGAATCCTTCTTCAAGCTCAAGAACTTCCGTTCTTTGAAGGTGTCTTATTTCTGTTGCAAATTGTTCGATTACGCTTGCAATCAGTGCTAAAGACTGTATTAAGTATGCGTGGTAATCTCTTGCGATAATTTGTGTTGAAACTCTTGCAGGTTTTAATCCTAAATTTTTGCAGGTAATTTCTTCGATTTCAGGCGAGATATTGCTGTATGTCCCCACAGGTCCCGAGATTTGTCCGACACGGATTTGTTCCAGTGCGTGAGTGAAATTATCTTTCTGGCGTTCTAAGATATCAATCCAGGAGCAAAGTTTTACGCCAAAGGTCATAACTTCTGCGTGAATCCCGTGAGAACGTCCGATACAGATTGTGTTTTTGTGTTTATCTGCAAGTTTTTTCAAGGTGCTGATTGTTTTATTCAAATCTTCAAGAATAATTTCGCCGCTGTCTTTTATTTGAAGCGCGAAAGCCGTATCAATTACATCAGAACTTGTCATTCCGATATGGACATATCTGCCTAAATCGCCCAAGCTTTCGTTAACACAGGTTAAGAACGCGATAACATCGTGTCTTACTTCTTTTTCTATCTCATCTATTCGTTCAATAGAAAACTTTGCATCCTGTCTTATCTGTTTTGCCGCATCAGCTGGGATGGTGCCAAGTTGAGCGTAAGCGTCGCATACTGCAAGTTCTACCTGTAAATAATAGTCAAATTTGGAGTTTAAATCCCAAATTTTTGACATTTCTTCTCGTGAATATCTTCCAATCATAAGTTTAGTTTAGCATAAACTTGACAAAAGTAGAAGAAACTGATAAAATTTTACAAAGTGATGAAGAGGAGAAAAAAGTATGAAAAATCAGACTATAGTTAGAATTTCGGGGGGGG
>CANOTP010000016.1 GCA_947570135.1 uncultured Candidatus Melainabacteria bacterium
GGTTCAGTTGCCGCTGTCGGTTCAGTTGTAGCGGTCGGTTCAGTTGCCGCTGTCGGTTCGGTTGTAGCGGTTGGTTCAGTTGCTGCTGTCGGTTCGGTTGCCGTCGTCGGTTCAGTTGCTGCTGTTGGTTCGGTAGCCGCATCTGCTTTTGGTGGTTTGTTTATTGTAACTTTATTTCCGTCTCCGTCAATAATTACAATCGGTCCTCCGTTGTTATCTCCGACTCTGATATCGGTGTTGCCTTTGGCAGGTTTTGCTGCAGGTTCAGTCGGCTCAGTTGCTGCCGTAGGCTCAGTCTCATCAGTTTGTTCTGTTGCCACTGTCGGTTCTGTTTCTACCTCAGTTTCTTCTGCTTTTGCAAATGATACGCCCATTGCCTCATAAAGTTCTTTCATTTCCTCTTCTGTAAAGTTGATTTCCTGATTTGGATGAACAACAAAACTTCCTCTAAAGTCTGCTCTGTCTGTTCCGCCGGTAAAAATTGAATCTTTACCGGCTGCTTTTCGTTTTTCTTGTAGTTCTGTCAGTTTGTCAATGGTTTTGTTCCATTCAGCCGCTGAAATAGAATCGTCTGACATTTTCATTTTTTGACTTTTTACTAAATCCCTCAATGCGTGTGTTAAACCTTGACCTTTTTTAATGGTAATTTTTGTCATTCCCACATCTGTCATCTTAATATCCCCTTTCAAATTCTCCCGTGCATTTGTGCACTTTTATTATGTGTGATTATTTTCCCCTAAAATATATCTTTAATATCCCCTATGCATATATAAAGTATTTTTAGTTTGAATAATTGCTTGTTTGTTACGTTTTGTTAAATATATCGTAAAAGACCCGATAGTTTTAAACTGTCGGGTCTTTTTATATCCTTGAGGCTTGCTTATTCTTCTGCAGCTTCAGGTTTTTCTTCTTCTTTTTTATCTTCTTTAGCTTCGTCAGCCTTTTTTGTTTCTTGGTATTGAATTAAGTCAAGCAACATTGTGATAACTTCTTTTAATGTATCAATAGCTTTTTTATTTGGATTTTCAGCTTTTGGAGCTTCAGGTTTTTCACCTTCATTTGCATTATCTGCTTCGTCAGTTTCTTCGGCTTCTTTAACTTCTTCTGCCTCAACAGGTGTATAATTGATTAAATCCAATAATTTTTTGATAACTTCTTTTAATGTGTCGATAATTGTTTTATTCGGATCTTCTACTGCAGGATTTTCTGCTTCACCAGGATTTTCAGGATCTTCTGCCTCACCAGGTTTTTCAGGATCTTCCGGCGCCTCAGGTTTTTCAACTTTATCAGGGGCTTCTGTTGCGCCTACCCTAACATCATTATCATTACCTATTATAATTACGATAGGTCCTTTGTTGTCATTACCAACGGTTACGTTTGTCCCGCCATCTTTAGCTGCTGCTTTATCATCAGCTTTTTTATTATCTGAATCTTCGACTTTTGGGTCATCTTCTTCACCTTGCGGTTCAGCTGCTTTTGCTGATGATAAGTTTAAACCCATTGTTTTGTATACATTATCTGCCTGTACTTTGTTAGAACCAAAATTAAAAGTTGCTTTTTGCCCTTGCGGTACGAACTTAACTTCTTGTTTTCCGTTACCTAAATAAGCTACAGTTGTTCCTTGTACTTTTCCCACGTTTGTCATTTTAATTTCCCCTTTCAAACTTTCTTTCCCGTGTTTACATTTTGCACATTTTGTTTTTAAAGGTTTGTGCTGCCTTTTCTCGTGTTCTACTTTTCTCTTTGTGAAATATCCTTATGCTTCTATAAAGTTTTTTTGTTTTCGAAAATTGCTTAAAAAGATCTGTTTGAAATTTTTGCATGTTAAAAAAGCCTATTTTATAGGCTTTTTTAGTTGCTTTACATTTCTTAATGTTCTTATTTTGATGCTAAAATTTTAGAATTTAAAAGTTCATTTTCTTCTTCTGAAAGTTTAAAAACTTCCTCATCATTCGGGTAGTTACCTGATTTAACGTCGTTATTGTATTTAGTTGCGCAATCAAGGATTAATGATTTCATATCGCCGTATCTGCGGGCAAATTTTGGCTTAAACTCAGAGTATTTTCCAAATATATCATCACAAACAAGAATTTGTCCGTCACAGTATCTGCCTGCACCACAAGAAATTGTAGAAATTTCTAAATTTTCTGTAATATATTTAGCGCTTTCTTCCGGAACCATTTCAAGTACAACTGCAAAAGCGCCTGCGAGTTGCAATAATTTAGCCTGTTGCAAAAGATGCATTGTATCATCTGTTGTTTTACCCTGAATTATGTGTCCGCCGATAACGTTTTGAGATTGCGGAGTAAAACCGATGTGACCTAAAACGGGGATTCCTGCTTGAACAGTACGGGTAATAAGTTCTAAAATATAATCGTTACAGCCTTCGATTTTAACGGCGTTTGCGCCGTATTTGACCATATTACCTATATTTGTAAGAGCTGACGGGATATCGATTGTGTAGCTCATAAACGGCATGTCCGTAATTACCATTGCCCTTTGTGTTCCGCGGGCGACTGCTTTTGTAAATACTGCCATTTCTTCGACTTCAACTTTTGTTGTATCTTCATAGCCTAAAGCTACCATTCCCAAGCTGTCACCGATTAAGATAATATCAATTCCCGCTTGATCAATGTATTTTGCGGTTGAGTAATCATAAGCTGTTAGAGCTGAGATTTTTTCACCTGAAGTTTTTAATTTTTGCAATGTTCTTACGGTAACTTTAGCCATTATTTTCTTCCTTGTTTGCGGAACCAGTAATATAGAGCACGGGCAACCCTGTTTGAGCTGTGTCTTACAAGCCCTTCTTTGCTGTCTTCGATAAGCTTTTTGCCAAATATTTTAATACCCATTTTCTTAACTTCTGCGGCATCTACTCTTACAGGATAAGAATTTGATTTTTGGTATTTATCGGCAAGTTTATCAGGTAAATAATCATTTACAAGCACCGCATCGACAATCTTATTTGAGCCCGCATGCTGAATCAATGCCTTTAAGTGGTCTGAAACTTTGTAATTATCGGTTTCTCCCGGTTGGGTCATTATGTTGCAGACATAAATTTTTTTAGCTTTAGATTTTGCAATTTCTTGAGCTATTTCTTTTATTAAAAGGTTAGGAATAACGCTTGTATAAAGACTTCCGGGCCCTAAAATTATAAGTTCCGCGTTTCTTATCGCCTGAATAACCTCAGGTAAAGCTTTACAATTAGCGGGTTCTGTGAATAATCGTTTAATTTTTCCGTTAGCTTCAGGAATTGTGGATTCTCCGTGAATAATCCTGCCGTCTTCCATTTCTGCCGCTAGCTTCATATCATCAAGTGTTGCAGGTAAAACCCTTCCCCTGATTGATAATACGTTTGATGATTCTTTGACTGCTGTCACCATGCTGCCTGTGATTTCACAAAGTGCGGTTAAAAATAAGTTTCCGAAACTATGACCTTCTAAGCCTTCACCGTTGTCAAAACGATATTTAAATAACTTGTTAACCAAATCTTCATCATCAGCTAAAGCAGTAATACAGTGTCTTATATCCCCCGGAGGTAATATCCCCATGGTTTCTCTTAATCTGCCTGAGCTTCCGCCATCATCCCCAACGGAAACGATTGCAGTTAAGTTATTTGTTATATTTTTAACCCCGCTTAAAAGCATTGATAAGCCTGTTCCGCCGCCTACAGCTACGATTCGCGGGCCGCGGTTAAGTTTTCTTCTTCTATATAGGTTTTCTAACAGAACGTCGTTATTCCTGTCATCATCCATATCTAAGATAGATAAGTTTGTTTTTTGCCAGCCTTTGAAAAATAAAGCAGCACCAATCATTACAACCCCGAATGCAAGCCATTCTGTTGATATTTTTGTAGCAATTTTACTGATAAATTGCATAGTATTCCAAATTGGTTGAAGGTCAAACAAAATCAATATGCCGACAGTCATTAAAACAGCACCTGCAAAAATCAGCGCAAACCACCTTTTTACCTGTAATCCGGGTATTAACCAGCCTGCTTGTTTCGGTATTTTTATCTTCTTAATCATACTTATCCCTTTTTATTGAAAAACTAATCAACCCAGCCTGATTTTTGGGCGTTTTTGTAATTAAACGGCAAAGGTTCTGTGATTTCTCTTGCCTGAATAATCAATTCTTTAGCGTTCGGAAGTTTATTTGAAAAGTGAATTGAATCCGCTCTTACAATTGTTTTTCCGCCAACATTGTTTGTAACTTGCGAATTATTCATCAAGTCTTTTAATCTTTGGATTGAAATTTGTGTGTTTTCTAAGTCTTTAGCAGAGAAAACAATGTTTCCGTTTTCATCATAAATTTTTTCAAGATGAACTTCACGTGCAATTTGGATATTTTCTTCATCCGCAACACTTTCAAGGTTTTCGCCCGTAGCTCCGTAGTATACAAGCCACTGAGAACATTTTTTAATACCTTTAGCAATAGTTCTTGAAAACTCAAAATCTTCCGCAGCTTGACGATACATTGCGCCATGCGGTCTTACGTGTTCAATTTCCATATTATATGCTTTTGCAAAAGTCATAATCGCGCCGACCTGATACATTACAAGTGCTTCCAATTCATCAGGTGAAAGTTCCATTGGACGGTATCCGAACCCTTGTATATCATCAAATCCGATGTGTGCTCCAACTACAACATTTTGTTCTTTAGCGCTTAATAAGGCTTCTTTAATTGTTAACGGATCGCCTGCATGAAACCCGCATGCAATATTGACAGAACTTACATAATTAAGTAATCTTGATTCCGTACTGTTTTTGTAAATACCGTAACTCTGAGCCAAATCACAGTTAAAATCTATACTTTTAATTTGTTTTTTTTCTAAAACCTGTTGCATAATTTCCTAATCTCATTTTAATAATATCTTTTCAAATTATACAACATAAAGATAATAATGCTATCTCTTTATATTATTTTAATACAAGAATTAATTCTAAATAATTGCAAAATTATAAAAACAATGATATAATATATCTGTGAGGATATATTATGTATCAAAATGTAAAAATCCCCTAAAAAGAGTTAAAGAAGTATAATACATGAACCGATAAAATAATCGGTAGAAGAAATTACACCAAAATATTTAAAATGTGATTATTGGCTTGAAATAAGTAATTTTGAGCTATATTTTTATTAAAAAAATCACTTCAATCAGGTTAAAACCCTTGTATTCACTTAATTCCGTAAAACACATCATTTTAAATAAAATGATGTATAAAATACGAGGTGATATGATGAAGATGATTGGA